>MWCR01000001.1 GCA_002070095.1 Parcubacteria group bacterium ADurb.Bin192
TATAACGGCGGCCGGAGGTATTTTGATCCTGCCATTTATTTGGCGAGAAATAATACCCGCCTTTGCCGACACCTCCAATTGGCTGTTAATCATCATCGCCTGCGCCTTGGTCATGCTCACGGCCCTGGCCAACTTCCAGGGATTAAAGCTCGGCAAGCTGGCCGTGGTCATGCCCATTAACGGATTGGAAATCATCGTAGCCGTACTCTTGGCCATGGCCATTGGCCAAGAAATCTACGATCTAAAAACTTTGTTGTTTATCATTTTGGTTTTAATCGGACTGACTCTGATTTCCGTGGTTTCATTGGACAAAATTAAAAAATTACGTTTAGAAAACGGCGTGGGCTGGGCCATTATCGGAGCCATCGGCCTGGGAGCCAGCGACTATGTCATCGGCCATGCCAGCCGAACCTTTTCACCTCTTTTCGCCATCTGGCTGACCCACTCGGCCGTGGCCGTTTTCAGCGGGCTGATCATGCTTAAAACCAGAGCCTACAAACAAATCAAGCAAGATCTGAATCATTTTATGGGACTGATCGGGGCGCAATCTTTTTTGGATAATGCTTCCTGGATCAGCTTCGCCTACGCCACGATCTACATACCCATCGGCATTGCCACCACCATCAGCGAAGGCTACCTGATAGTCGCGGTCATGCTCGGATTGCTGATCAATAAAGAAAAAATTAAAGCACATCAAACAGCCGGCATGATTTTGGCTCTAATTGGGATCATGGCCTTATCATTGTTGACCGTTTAAAAATATTTGAACGATTATTTTCTCTTGACTGATTGCCATCAATCACGTATTATAGGCGCGAAATTACTATTTCGCGCGGTATCCATAAAACGATACAGCGTGGCATTCACGCCAAATACAAGCACCCATCATCAATATGCGTCGGTAGCTCAGCTGGTAGAGCAGGGGCCTCTTAAGCCCAAGGTCCTGGGTTCAAACCCCAGCCGACGCACCACTCCCCGTCGCCTCGCATATTGCGGGGCTATGGGGAGTGTCCCTCGTAACTTTAGTGGAGTGGGGCATCCCCCTCCGCGTAAAGCTATGGGGGATTTTAGTTTAAGGGGTTTGAAGGGAGGCGAGAGCTCTGCACGATTGCAGAGCGGTGCGCAGCCGACGCGGACTGCGAATCGGAGTGAGCAGAAACCCCAGCCGACGCACCACTCCCCGTCGCCTCGCATATTGCGGAGCTATGGGGAGTGTCCCTCACAACTGAACCCATCGGAGCTTTATGCGAAGTTGGGTTAGTGGAGTGGGACATCCCCCTTCGCGTAAAGCTATGGGGGATTTTTAATAAAAAGTAGCCCGCAGAGGGGCTAGAGCACGAAAGCGTCCGGAGTGACCAGACGCGAAGATTCTTCGTCCGCACAAAAAACATCGAAGTACATGGCCTTACCCGGAACCCAGGCAAAACCGACCAGGATGTTTTCCGTAACCCGGGTGGACGTGCGCACAAAGACGAGATCGCTCTCGCTCCGGCTGGCAAAGGGAGGCGGTTCTTCGCGCCAAGCCGTAGACGCAGCCGCGAGGTAAGCTAACTGCGTAACACTGGGCAGAATCAAGCGCTGAAAAAAGCCGCTTTGGCAGGCCGTGGTCTGACGATGCTCATCTTCGTTCTTGAAAGTGCGGCCGGACACCATGATCCAGCTTTCGTCAGTACTCTTAATCTTCATCAAGTAGTCGTGCGTAGTGCTCCTGGCCTTAAAATCCATGCCGCGGCGGACGAAGAAGGGGTAGATATGAGCATAAAGCTCGATACCCCGCGGCGACCAAAGCAACCTGCGCAACCCGCCCTTGACCTCGCGCAGCAGACGGCTCGAACTGGCCGGCTTGGCGAATCTGGTAGGCGTGTGATAAGGAACGCGCAACGACAACATCAAGCGCGCGTGATGAGCGGACCTGGAGGCCCAATGATCCTGCATGCAGGATATGAGGTTGCAGACAGGGGTCAGATCTTCTCCCCAAACAGCGACCGAATCGCCATTACCCATCGCGTGGTCTCCTTTCCGGCTGTATGTATTTTTACTATAGCACGGATGCGTTTAACTAAAAAAATCAACTGAAAATTTTCTTAAGAAAAGACCAAGGATTTTTATGTTTAACCGCCCGCAACATGATTAAAATAATATTTTTGCCTGCCGGTACCCCGTTAAGCTCCAAAAAACCATGCCCTTTTAAAATCTGATCCCCCATGTTTCCGTGGACCCAAAGAGGACCTTCCCAATATCTGAAATGCGCGTGAGTCATTTCTTGATTAAGCAGTTTGGGTCCGCAGGTTAAATGCAAATTCAGAGACGGAATATCTATTTGCCACTCCAAAGGATAACTGGCGCCGGACAAAGAACTTTTCCAACGCGTTTTAAGAGCGGTCATTTTTAATTTATGAACCGTTTGCTGTTTGCCTCCGGGCCAAGAAATCATGCCCATGACGGTTTCAGGCTTCCGGCCGAAAGAAAAAAACATCAAATCAGCGCCATTATCCAGCTGAAAAGAAAACCAAGTCCAAGCGAATTGATTGAACAGAGTAACGGGACTCCACTGATGATCCATCCAGCCCAAGCCTTTAAATTTAATACCGCGCCGGCCGGCAACCACGTTTCCGCTGACTTCATGGCGAGGCAAAGAATAGTAATACGTGCTAGTTGTCTTTAAATCCACCAAGCCCGTATCTCCCACATAAAGCGGCGGTTTTATGGGCTTGAATCTAAGGTCAAAATCCGGGGTTTTAATCTGATAAGACGCGTCCTTATTTTTTCTCATGCCGATAGACGGACCGGCACTGAAACTCAAAGCCCCGTTCCTCAAACCCGAATCATCCGCTCCTTTCCAAAAAACTTTAAAATGCGGTTTGAATTTTTTTTGCTTAACATCCGTACTGAACCAATGAGCAAAATAAATATTTTTGACACCCAAAACAGACCCTTTGAATAAAACAAACATGAGAGCGTACTGATCGCCTTTCGCGCTCTCTCCCTGCGCGGTCCAATACCACCATTCAACCGGCTCTTTGTGCAGACCTTCGTCATCCGGAAGATGAATTTTTAATTTAGCCGGCATGATTGATGGTTATTTTTTTATATACGGTTTAATAGGCCAAAGCAATAAAGAACCGAAAAATGAAATTATGACCACGGTCCAGATCAAAATCGCAAAACCTTCGGTGGCCGCGATATAGCCTCCAACGGCCGCAAAAGCTGCGCTGGTTAAGTCAACCAAGGTAAAATACACTCCCCACACTCCGTACCTTCCTTCTTCTTGTCGATATGGCGCGTGAACAAAGCCATATAGGTGGGAAAGGTAAAGGCTGTAAACAAACCCAAGAAGAATTGCACGATGTATAATTGCCAAGGAGTGTTAATGAACAAATAAGCCAAAGGTATCAAGGCGATCAAAATGGAAAATATAAACATCAGCCAATAATCGTCCCATTCTCCCTTGATTCTATCAATCATGTGAGCCACCGGAATCTGCATCAGACTCTTGGTGAATAAGTAGATGGCAGCTGCTATACCGGCCACAGCTTCATTGCCCCCGACTATGTAATCTTCAACAAAAATCGCGAAGATGGGACCGAGTAAGCCGGCCGCGCCCATGATAACCGTGTCGGAAATGATTAAAAAACGGATGACCGGATTAACATCTTTTAGGAAATAATCTCTAAAATTCAAAGATCTTTTTTTCATAAACACTAATAAAATACACTACGAGCGAGCATCGGACAATTGGCCTAATTAAAAAAGGGGTGCTAATATGCGTTTCTTATATGACGGCCAAAAAAATTCCAGCTCAAAAATCCAAAAAAGTGATTATCTCGTGCGCCATTACCGGCTCAATCCATACGCCCAGTATGTCGCCTTATTTGCCGGTGACTCCGGATCAAATAGCCGAGCAAAGCGTGCAAGCCGCGCGGGTGGGGGCAGCCATAATCCATTTACATGCCAGAAAGCCGACCACTGGCGAGCCCACCTCGGACACCACGATTTTTTCTCAATTCATCCCCCGCATAGAGCAAGATTGCGACGCTATTATCAATATTTCGACCGGCGGAGGTTTGGGCATGAGCCTGGATGACCGCCTTAATGCCGCCCAAAAATTCCAACCCGAACTTTGTTCACTAAACATGGGCTCTATTAATTTTGACGTGTCCCGCGCGGCCAAAGCGGATATGAACTGGAAAAATTCTTGGGAACCGCTCTTCCTCAAGCAGACAGACAATATGGTGTTCAAAAACACCTTCCGGGATATTGCTTACATCCTGGATCGAATCAGCCCCCTGGGCACCAGGTTTGAATACGAATGCTATGACGTGGGCCATCTTTATAATCTGGCTCATTTCGCGGAACAAGGTTTGATCAAGCCGCCTTTTTTCATTCAATTCATCTTCGGTGTTATGGGCGGGATTGGCGCGGACACGCAAAACATGGAATTCATGAAACAAACGGCTGACAAACTTTTTGGGAAAGACTATCTGTGGTCGGTTTTAGGCGCCGGACGCCACCAATTCCCCATGGCCGAACATGCCATCCAGATGGGAGGCAACGTACGTGTGGGCTTGGAAGACAACCTGTATATCGCCAAAGGTCAATTAGCCAAAAATAACGCGGAACAAGTTTTGGCTATCAGAAAAATTATCGAACAAAAAGGTCTACAAGTCGCGGGTCCGGATGAAACACGGGATATGCTGGGGTTGAAGGGCAAGTAAAAACAAAAAAACTCCCCTCAAGGAGTTTTGCTGGTGCGCTCGAGTGGATTTGAACCACTGACCCCTTCCTTCGGAGGGAAGTACTCTATCCAGCTGAGCTACGAGCGCAAACAAGCGCATAATAGGCAGGATCAATCTTTTTGGCAAGCTCTCTACCCTACTCCGGACATCAATCGTCTGAAAAATATTAAATTGTACAAAGCCATATTAAGCGGCAGATCCCAAGTACCGACCAAGTCAACCTGCTCTCCTCCCCAACCGGCTTTAAAACGAGAGATTCCTTCCCAGCTTTTTTTATACAAAGGATTTGCTTTGAATTCCGGATTGACACCCCACATATCATACCAGTGATTGCCCTCTTGTTTGGCGGCTTTAATCGCCTCCCAATGCAAGGCATAAGGCGCCATGGCCTGACGCATAAGATGCGAGGAGGCGCCATAAAGATAA
The DNA here is from genome assembly GCA_002070095.1 of Parcubacteria group bacterium ADurb.Bin192. GTDB lineage: Bacteria > Patescibacteriota > Patescibacteriia > 2-12-FULL-60-25 > 2-12-FULL-60-25 > MWCR01. The sequence continues at coordinate 5,163 of MWCR01000001.1, forward strand.
GTGACGGTTTTACCGTATACGACTTCCACATCAGCGGCCAGCATAGCGCCGTTCAATTCCGCAATTCTCAAACGCGCCATATTAGCGGCCGCCAAAGTTTGCAAAGTTTTATATAAATAATCGGGCGCGTGCTGAACAAAGCCGGCGCGCGCTTCGGTTTCTTGCATCAGCTTTAAAAAACGATCTATATCCGAAGGATGAGAAGTGATGCGGGTTGTCACCTCGTGTTTGCCAGCCACCCTGATGTTGTAACGTGTTTTTTCGTGCATGCCGGCCAACAATTCCTCTTCGGTTTTATATAGATCTAAGATCCGAGTACTGGCCGGACTCATGGAATAAGTCCGTAAAAATCGCGGCGGCAAATATCTGACTTCGGATTCTTGTTTGATCAAAGGCTCCATGCGCCAAAACAAACAACGCGGCAAACGGCCTTTTTCATGCATTAAACTCAACAGCTCACTCAAAACTTGCCCATAATTCCGTTTCTCAATTTCGGGAGCAAACAAAGGACCGCGCGGCGCAAACCAATAACCCATGCCCAGAGCTTTGGAACGATATTCGCCTTGCACCGCGCACAACCACTTGCCTTGTTCATCGGTCAAAGCCAGCCTTTGGACTTTAACGCCCTGTGTTTTGCGGAATTCTCCCCAGACCCAAGACTGCGTGAACTGCGTCCATGGCTGACTAAGCTGAAATATTTCCCAATTGGTTTGATCGCTAATTTCGAGCAGAGGCATAAATTTATTTGCTCAAATACCTTAAAGCAACACGTACTCTTTCGCCCGGATCTTGAATTTCGGCCGGAATTTGTTTGGCCGCTTCTCTGGCCTGAAAAGCCGTGTAGCCCAAGCCGGTTAAAGCCGCGACTGTTTCGCGGTCGGCCTCGGGTTTGGCGCCCACTTCAACCAATTGACCTTTTAGTTCGAGCACGATCTTTTGAGCTGTTTTTTTGCCCAAACCCGGGATGGACGCCAGCCAATCAACATCCCCTTGAACCAACTTTTGACGCAAACCATCCAAATCCGAAGCCCCACAGACAGCTAAGGCCACTTTGGGTCCCACACCGGACACGTCCAATAATTTTTCAAACAAAACCATTTCTTCCAAGCTAAAAAAAGCGAACAAATCATAAGCGTCTTCACGGATATGTTCGTGAAGATAAACCTTAACATTCTGTCCTACGGGCGCGGAAGCCAAGGTGCGAGAATGCGCCCGCAAACGATAGCCCAGGCCGTTGATTTCCAAAATAAAAAAATCCAAATGGATTTCCGTCACAACACCATACAAAGTAGCCAACATACGTCACCCAGCATAGCTTATTTACGGTATAAAATCAAAACGTACTTAACGTCCATCACGTCCTCTCACGTACCTAGCGTCCAACGTCGCTCGTCCCACGTCAAACCAACATGTCATTGCGAGGAACGAGTCCGACGAGTGACAAGCGGTCGCCTCGGACGACAGCACGCCATGCCACTGTACGGCACTCGCGAGTGCCATACAGTGTCTTCACCATCATTCATCCTCACAATGATATGATTGTGGTATTAATTATTTGGTGACGAGATCCTGAACTAAATTCAGGATGACGGAGAGGCGGTTCCGGATGACGACGGTGCGGGCGTGGGACGTTGTTACATGCTACATGTTTAGTGAATGTATGACGTCATGTACGCGAGAGGACGTGATGGACGCTAGGTACGTTAAGTACGTTTGTTGTAAATAAAAAACACCTCGTTTCGAGCTAGTTCCAGCGTAAAAGCTGGTTGCTCGAAACGAGGCTAGTGAATGTCCGGAGGAGAGGTGCCGGGAGGCAGGCCTTCCACGGACCAAGTTTCGTCCCGGACCGTTGACCGCTTGCGGCGCGGAGCAACGTTTTTGTCCGAGTTGCCCGGATTGACGGACTCGGGCACGGCTCCCCCAAAAATCGTGGGAGCCGCGGGGACGGACGAAGAGGCCGGTGCCTGAACGCTTGGTCCGGGAGCTTGCTCCGCCGGCAAGCTTTTTTCTTGATCTGCCCCGGCGACCATCGGCCACCATTTGTCCTTGGTGATCAAGCCCGCGGTCGCCAGGATGGCCAGCAATATGACGGCCATCATGACCCTGAAACCGCCGGGCTTGGCCGGTTGAGGGGGCGGAACAGGCTCGGGCACCGGAGCAGGCGGAGACGGGGCCGGCGGTTCAGACACGGGCACGTAAGCCACCTGCACAGGCGGATAGGCCACGGGGGCCGTTGGCTGAACAGCTGCCGGCAAGGGCGCGGGCGCTGAAATTCGCACTTCCGAGGGCGGGGTCAGACGTTTCGCGGGAATCCGTCTGGTGACAAATTCTCCGGATGACCCGGCCTTGGGCTTGGGCGGCGGTTTGACCGGCAGAGCTACCACGCGTTGGGGCCGTCCCGGATTGGATGACTGCGCATGCACCTCCACCCGATTCTCAGGCGGAGTAGCCCGGGCCGGTTTTTTGACCGCAACAGGACGAGCTGATCTTTCGGCCGGCGTCTTCCTTGCCACGGCTACCGGGCGCTCTTTGGGCGTGGTCCTGGGCTTGGGCGGCGGAGACGGAATGTTCATAGTCCGTTCGAAGAACTCCTGCGTCGGAGTCTTTTTGACCGGCGCCTCCACGGTCTCGGCCCGCTTGTCGTGCACCGGCGGACGAGAGCTGATGCAAACCTGCGTCTCGGCCATACCCACCTGCTCTTTCAGAATATCTTTGAGCAAGTGAGCCGTCTCTTTCATGGAGGGCCGCATCTCGGGTTCGGGGTGCAGGCCCCGCCTGACCAGCAAGACCAGATCATTGGGGATACCTTGCCGGAAGTCGGCAATGGGCCGGTAGGTCAACTCGCCCTTCTGGATCTTGGTCCAGCTGTCCACGCAGGTGTTCAGCTTGAGATCCGGAAAAGGCAGACCACCGGTCAAGCCCTCGTACATCATCACCCAGAAAGCCCACTGGTCATTGCCGGGCATGAAGTTGCCCAGCCCTTGCTCCGGACTCATGTAGAACAGAGTCCCGAGCGTGTTGCCCGTGGTCGTGAGCTTCTTGCCCACAATTTCGGCCGCCAGGTCCATGACCTTGGCCGTGCCGAAATCCGCCACCAGCGCTTTCCAACTGCCGTCTGTTTCTCTTTCGAGCAGGACGTTGCTGGGCTTCAAGTCGCGATGGATGATGCTCTGGGCATGCGCGTAGGCTATAGCCTCGGCCACGCCCACCATGATCTTGAGCAAGACGGGCAGAGACACGTACGAGCCAGAGGCGGTCGCGCTGGTCTCAATCAGCTGGTCCAGCGTCATGCCCGACTCAACCCACTGCAAGACGCAAACCAGTATCGACTGTTCGTCGTTGACGCGCACCACCTCGGTTTCCAGCATCTTGAGGATGTTGGGATGGTTCAGCATCGCGTGAACCAACAGCTCCCGCCGAAAACGCGCGTTCAAAGCCGGGCTGATCTGCTGGAGCACTTTCAGACCGACCGTTCGCATGTCTTGCAGATCCAAAGCCCGGTAAACCAAGGCTTGCCCGCCCATGACGGGGTCGCTCAGAATCTCATATCGTTCGTTGATAATTTCGCCTGTTCTGAACATGGCCCCGCTCCTTTCAGCGGTTGAATTGTCAAAGCTTCCCCCACCATTAGGGGAATAACCGAAATTAGCCTAAAAAATGATATTTGTCAATACTTAATGACAAAGCTTAAAAAAATATTTAGGCTAATTTTAGCCTAAATATTTAAATTGAATTATGTTTTTGCCGGCGTTTTTCAGCCAATTTTTAAGCCAATCGGCTTATCCTCCCATTTAAACACCTCAATCCCCTCTGATTGCATGTCCAAATCCATACGCACCTCATGAGCGCGCACTTCTGCCTGAACAGCCGGCCCGAGCTCATTCAACCACTGCGTCAGGTCCTGATCTTCCGACCCGACGGCCAGCGTGATTGTGTCGTCCGGAGTCAAACCCGACTGTTTGCGCAGCTGCATAACATGGCGCACCAATTCACGGTAAAAACCTTTCTTTTTGAGTTCAGGGGTCAGATTCACATCCAGCATAATGGACCAAGGCTCAACCTGTTTGTCTTCCGCCAATTCAACCGACACTTGTTCCACATTGAGTTCATCTTTGACCAGACTCAATAAGTCATGTCTGTTGGCCAGACGATCCACTTCATTGGCGTCTTTGATTAAAATCTGCAAAGCGGCTAAGGCTTGGCGTACCGGCATTTTGGCCTGAACACGCTGTTCCAGCCCGGCCGTCACCACGCCGCGCACCCAAACCATGTCTTGTTCCAATCTCTCGTCAATCACCCGCTCATCGCACTTGGGCCAGCGATCCAAATGCACGGACATTTTTCCGCCGTCCAAATCCTGATACAAACGCTCGGCGAAAAACGGCGCAAAAGGAGCCAAGAGCTTGGAAATTTGCAACAACACTTCACGCAAGGTACGCAAAGCATCCAAGGCGTCATCTTTATCTTGTTGTTGTTTCATTCTTTCTCTGGAACGCCTTAGCCACCAAGTGGACAAATCATCCACCAAAGGGCGCACGGGGCGCAAAGCTCCGGCCAATTCATAACCGTCCATTTTTTCGGTCATCTCTTTGGTAACGGCTTCCAAACGCGAAAACATCCAACGATCCAAAACATGCATACTGCGCGGTTTGGATATTTCCACCCGTTCATCACCCGCGTAGGTTAAATAAAACTGACGCACATTCCACAACAAGCCAAAAACCGAACGCTGTAATTGCGCGCACTCGTCATCCGAAAAATTAATGGCTTCAGCCTGCATGACAGGTGATGACAACAGGTAAAAACGCAAAGCATCCGCTCCATATTTATCCATCAATTCATACGGATCAGTGAAATTCTTTTGCGACTTGGACATCTTTTTGCCATCCTCGGCCAAAATCATGCCCGTGGCCACGATGTTTTTAGCGGCCGGCTTGTTGAACAAACCCGTGGCCAAAACATGCATGTTGTAAAACCAGCCGCGTGTCTGATCCTGCGCCTCACCGATGAAATCCGACGGAAAATGCGAATCAAATTTTTCGCGTTGCTCAAAAGGATAATGCACCGAGGCATAGGGCATGCTGCCGGATTCAAACCAACAATCAAAAGTAAACACCGTGCGTTTCATGGTGCCGCCGCACTCGCATTTGAATTCCACGGCATCGATGCCCGGACGGTGCATATCCCAGCCCTTGGGCAGTTTGCCTCCGGCCGCTGTTTTCAATTCATCAATGGAACCGATGACTTTTTTAGCCTCGCATTGATCGCACAGCCAGACCGGCATGGGCGCGCCCCAATAACGCGTTCTGGAAATGCACCAGTCGGGCGCGGTTTGCAAACCCTTGCCAAAACGGCCAACCTTAAAAGATTCGGGCACCCAGCTGATTTTTTTGGCCGCCTCCAACAATTTGGGACGCATTTTATCAATATCCACAAACCAAGCTGTTTGCGCCTTATACATCAACAAACTATTGCAACGATAACATTCAGCTACGCTGTGCACGATTTGAGACTCGCTAACCAGCAGATCACGATCCTTAAGATCCTGCACGATCAAGGAGTCGGTCTGTTTAACCGGCAGACCCGCATACACCCCCATTTCAGGCAACATACGGCCTTCATCATCCACGGTCAGGAGCACGGGGATTTTATGCGCCTTGGACGCGTTAAAATCGTCTTCGCCGAAAGCGGGCGCCGTATGCACCAAACCCGTGCCGTCTTCAGCGCTGACATAAGGCATATCCACCACCCTGAAAGCTTCCAAATCTTTGGGCAGAGGTAAAAACGAATACAAAGGCTCGTAGCGCCAGCCCACCATTTCTTTGCCCGTCAAACGCCGTTCCACGTGCACGGGTTGACCATAAGCATTCTGCCCGCTCAAATCCTTTTCTATATAATCCCGCAATACTTCATTCTGCCTATCTTCCGCCATAATCCAAAATTCATTCTTTTCAGGCACGCGGACTTTGACATAAGTCAAATCCGGATTAACGGCCACGGCCGTGTTGGCCGGCAAGGTCCAGGGCGTGGTGGTCCAAATCAGCAGATAAGTATTTTCTTCGCCAACCACCTTGAGCTTAACAGTAATAGCCGGGTCTTTTTCGTCACGGTATGAATGCCCCATGGTCACTTCGGAATTGGACAGCGGAGTGGCGCACCGAGGGCAATAATAAGACACTCTAAAATCTTTATAGACCAAACCTTTTTTATACATTTCCGCGAAAGCCCACCACACGGATTCTATATATGAATCATCCATGGTTTTGTAGGCGTGATCCATATCCACCCAGCGGCCAAAACGGCGGATGTATTTGCGCCATTCTTGGTCATACATCAAAACAGAAGATCGGCAGGCTTCATTAAACTTATCGATACCGTACTCCAGAATATCCCGCTTGGAACCCAGCTTTAACTGCTTCTCAATCATATTTTCAACCGGCATGCCGTGGCAGTCCCAGCCCCAGACGCGTTCCACCCGGTGGCCCTGCATGGTCCAATATCTGGGCACCGCGTCTTTTAACGCACTCTGCAATAAATGACCGTGATGCGGCAGACCTGTAGCAAAAGGCGGGCCATCATAAAACACGAACAGTTTGTTCTCCGGCCTCTCGTCGATAGATCTTTGAAAAATTTCTTTTTTGTCCCAAAATTCCAAGATTTCTTCTTCCATTTGCGGGAAGCTTGGGGCGTTGGAGGAGGTTGGTTTAGGATTTGGCATACGCGCATATCTTGCGGGAAAAATGCTTAATGGTCAACTCTTTAAGATGTAGCATATAACATGTAGCATATAGCATATAACAACGTACCGCGTCGCTCGTCCCGCGTCCTAATTCACAAAACATAAAACACGTAGCATGTAACAAACAACCCAACGTCCTCCCTCCTTTCGCGAAAGGAGGGATCCCACGTCCTACGTAACCACCCCCGTCATCCTGAACTTGGTTCAGGATCTCGTAACTAAACCATTAAAGCGACATCCGTGTCATTGCGAGCGAAGCGCGGCAATCTATTAATAAACCTTCGTCATCCTGAATTTAGTTCAGGATCTATTAACTTACCGCCCCGCTTCTCCTTCCCCTTGCCATCTCGACCACTTCTGCAAGCTCAGTGCAGGCTCTGTGGAGAGATCTCTTGAGTCCGATGAGCCAAAGCCATTTCTCTACTATCGCCCGCAATGACGGATGAGTTGGCAAAACGAACCTCACCTTCCCGCTTTACTGAAACTTGGCGAAACAGGACACGGGAATAACCGATTTGAGAAGACATGATTTTTTTATGCATCCGGCATACTTGCGTATCTATTTGAAATAAAAAAAATACGCCCCCGATTTTTTCGGGGACGCGACAAGTAAGCTGCCCGGAGTCCGATATGTCAAACTACTGAGCGGGAACGGGTGTCATCACCTGTTTGGTTAGGGAGGCGCCTGCCAACAGAGAGATGACCCTCGCGCCAGCCGACCCCAGGCACCGTGCCATCCGTGAGCCGAGAGCCCGCACAAAGCGTGTAATTCACCAGATCCAGGTGACTGCCTGTTTTCCAGTGATACCACAACTCGAGCACTAGCCGCTCAAGCAGAGTGATACCCTGGTGCTCGTTGAGCTGAAGATCGTTGGCCGAAAGGCTCTTGTTTTCCTCATCGGCCTCGATGCGGTTGCGCAGGCGGATAGCATATGCCAAGTCCGACTTTCTGCTGGCAGAAAACTCGGACTGACCCAGCTCGTCAACCGTGCGGGAATAGGCCGAAAATCGCTCCCGGCAGTTGCCCCAAACCGCGCCCAAGGTCAAGCCCGGCTGAATCACGACCACCCAGCCAAAGCCGGGTTGTTCAGGCGGAATTTCGACGCCGGCCAGATCCGCCTTGATCTTAAAGACCTTGGCGTAGAACGCCCGGTATTCTTCGACCCAATCTTCGCGTTGTTCGATGTCGATCGTGTCGGCAAAAGGCGCGTCGAGCACAGACGCGAAGTCAGGGCGATCCACGATGGCCTGCAACATGCGCAAAACCTGCTCGGGGTCACGCTTGCCGTCCAGGATCAGCCTCCGAATTGACGTCTCAGCTCTGTACAAATCCTCGAAATTGTCGCCGCCCATATCTTCCTCCTTAGTAACAGCCGCTCAAGTCAACATCCGCGACTAACGGATGTCCGTCAACCAACATGGTTGAAAACAGCTCCTCGCAGCCCATTATTGGGCAAAGCGGAGCCGTTTTCAAGCCAAAAAACTTTTCAAAAAGCGAAAAAAACAATGACATGTATCGGCTTAAATGTCAAGTATTTGCCCGGCAAACCACCGGAATAGCAATCCAGTCGCCCAAGACTGCTAAACAACTTGTGATTCAGCTATTCAACAGCTATTTTTAGAAGCCTGTAAAGCGCCCATGACAACAACCTGTCGTCGATCCGCGGGGAGCGTGCTATGATAATTATATATATAAATATGATTATCTACCTAGCAGCCGATCATGCCGGTTTCGCGCTTAAAGACAAAATCAAGGCCATGCTGACCAAACAAGGACAGGAAGTTATTGATGTTACTCCGGTCTTTAAAGACGCTGACGATTACCCCCCAGTAGCCCAAGCCCTTGCCAAACAATTACTAAGACGCGGGACGCGGGACGAGCAACGCGGGACGAGAGGTCTGTTGTTATGCGGCAGCGGCGTAGGCGTCTGTATCGCGGCCAACAGACACAAAGGCATACGCGCGGCCGTGGGACATACGGTTGAAGAAATCAAATTAGCCCGTGAACATAATGACATTAATGCCCTATGTCTTTCAGGCAGAAGCCGGCTGAACGAAAAAGAACTCCTAAAAATCATCGACGCTTTTTTAAAAACTAAAAAATCCTCTGCAGTCAGACACGCGAGACGCGTTAAACAACTGGGATAAGTATGAAATTCGAAATAATTCCCGCCATCCTAACCAAGCAAAAAAAAGAATTCATGCGTCTTTTAAAAGACGCGTCTTTATTCTCCCAAACAGTGCAAATAGACATTATGGACGGGCTGTTCGTGGATAACCAAACGCCCAAAAGTTTAAATAACGGACACTGGTGGGCCGAATATCTCATCAACCATCCGGACCAAAAACTGCCCGACATAGAACTGCACCTCATGGTCATTGACCCCTGGTCGGTTATCAGAGAATGGCAGGAATACGCCGAACTAAAAAGAGTCATCTGGCACGTGGAAGTGCCCATCGACCATGCGGCCCTGAATGAAACCGCGCATGATCTGCGTATACAAACAGGACTGGCCATGAATCCGGATACGGAGTTGAAAGAAATAATACCTTTCATCAATCCTAAAACAAATTCCAACCCGGAATTCGTGGATCAGATCTTGATCATGGGAGTTGATCCCGGATTTTCCGGACAGTCTTTCAAATCGGAAGTCTTAAAAAAAATATCCAAACTGCGCTCCAAATTTCCCAAACTGAATTTGGGAGTGGACGGAGGCGTCAGCTCGGCCAATATCAAGCAAATCAAACAAGCCGGAGCCAACCGGTTTAACGCGGCCGGCGCCATTTTTAAAGCCGCGGACCCCCAAACCGCTTACAAACAATTAAAAAAAGCTGTCGCCTAAAACAGACACACCGTATATCCGTCATACCGCGCTGTTCACTCCGGCTAATTTTGTTACAGGCTTTATGCTATAATCACATTATATGAAATATAAATATTTATTTGTTTTAGCGGCCGCTTGCTTGTTCGCCACCCAGGCTCAAGCGGCTACTTTATCCCCCGGGGATTTGATCAAAGCCTCGGGCCCGGCTGTTTATTATTACAGCCAAGAAGGCAAGCGTTTGGTTTTCCCCAACGAAAACACATACAAGACTTGGTACACGGATTTTTCAACAGTCAAAACCATCACAGACGCCGAACTGGCCGCCATCACCATGGGCGGCAATGTCACTTATAAGCCGGGTGTGCGCTTGGTCAAAATCGTGAGCGACTCAAAAGTTTACGCCATAGCGGCCGGCGGAGTTTTGCGGCACGTGGCCACCGAGGAAATCGCCAGAAATTTATACGGCGCTGATTGGAACACCAAAGTCGATGATATACCGGTTGGTTTTTTCTCCAATTATTCGATCGGCTCCTCCATCCTGAATTCGACCGACTATTCTCCTTCTGCCAGCACCGCACAGGCGGTCAGTATTGATACGGACCGCGCGGCCAAAACCACTCCGCCCGTATGCACCACCTGCGGATCCGAACCGGTTACACCGACCACCACCCAAGAAACGATCCAAATTGCTTTGTCCGCTTCACAAAACACAATCAAGATAAACGACGTGATAACCTTTACGGCTTCAGCTCAATACTCTGCCAGCATTAAAGAAATTCGCATTTATTTTGATAACAATCTGGTAACCGCTTGCCAAAATGCCAATGTCTGCTCCGGCGATTTTGCCATGCCCTCGGTTTTGGATAAAGAAACATACCAAGTAAAAACCGAAGTAACCGCGCTGGATACAACCAAAGAAACCAAGACCTTGGATCTGGCCCGCGCCAGCACCACCGAACCGGATTCTGAAGTCACTATTTCGGTGGACAGAGAAGTAATCGAACCCGGACAAACAACCGGCATCACCGTGCAAGCCGATGAAACGGTTGATGTGAAAGAAATCATCATTTATGTGGATGATGTGGCCAAAAAAGGCTGTAACTATTTGGGACGATCGTGCAAATGGAGCCAAATATTTGATGGTCCTTTGGGGACGGAATTTAATACCTACGGCCTTGTGACCAGTGTTTCGGGTGTTACTTACCGTACACAAACCAAAACCATCACCCTGGCTGCCAACAGCATCCCCTATGTCACAATTGAAACCGGCAAGACTTATATTCTAAAAGGCGAAAGTATGGAAGCGGTGGTCAGCGCTTCGGATGAAGACGGTATTCAATCTATCGAAATACTGGACAGCCAGAAAAACGTGCTCAAAACTTGTTCGGGTGCCGCTCCCTGCACTTTATCCACCGGACCATGGGTGACCGAAGGCATGGTTACTCTTTGGGGCAGAGCTACGGATGTACCCGGATCATCCAATGAACAATCCATCCAGTTTGAGGTTAGATGATCACATTGACTCGCTTATTCATTCATGACATTAATTAATGTCTGAACTAATCATTAATTTTTTTACTCTTTATGTTTAAAAAATTAGCTTCACTCATGGCCACCGGTGCTTTGGTAGCCTCAACTTTAATGCCGGCCACCGCTTCGGCCGCCGTTACCCGGTCTTTTAATCCCGGATCTTTAATCAAAGGCTCCGGTCCGACCGTGTATTATTACGCGGAAGACGGCAAGAGATACGTATTCCCCAACGAAAAAACCTATTTCACCTGGTACGAAAATTTCGACACCGTGATCCAAATCCCGGACAACATGTTGTCCACTCTGCCCTTGGGCAAAAACGTGACTTACCGCCCGGGCAAAAAAATGGTCAAAATCACCACTGATCCCAGAGTTTATGTGGTTGACCGTGGCGGCATGCTAAGGCACGTGGACAGCGAGGAGATCGCCAAAACCTTATACAATATTAACTGGGCCAACCAAATCGACGATGTACCGGACAGCTTTTTCACCAACTACAAAGTCGGCAACAAGGTTGAATCAGCCAGCGAATACAGACCGGCGGACGTGATGGCCGGAACCACCACCATCTCGCAAGACAAAGGCTTTGACGACACCATGGCCGCCATCTCCATCGGCAATACCATGACCGGCTTCGTGCCCAACAGCATGACCATTAAAAAAGGCACGACCGTTACCTGGACCAACCAGGACAGTGCTTCTCATAGCGTGATCGGTACAGGCTTCCAATCAGATGCCTTGGGCTACAACAAATCATACAATTTCAAATTCAACACCGTGGGTTCGTTCGAATACAAGGATGGCATCAATCCATCCATCACGGCCACTATCCACGTGGTGCAATAAGTTTTTAACATTAAAAAATCCCGTCATCAGACGGGATTTTTTTTATATATTTCAGGAACGCATTTGCCATTATTACAAATCCAGTCAACATAAGAATCTTTATATCTGATACGGACTATACCCTCGCGCGGCTGTACGTATTCAGGGGTGTCTAATAACAAATTATTCAAATTTTCGGGAATCAATTCGTTTTTTGCTTCAAAAGAAATCATGCGAGCGGGCGAAGTCAGCGCTTTATAAAGTGATTCTTGAGAAAAGAGGGATACGTCTCCATATTCTATGACATCTAAGGGTCTGCGGCCTTGCCAATCGTTAAAAACTTCAATAATGAAAGGGTCAGGATTTTTAAAATGTGTAATATCAATAACAATCGGTTCTTTATCATCTGCTACCGCTACGGCTTCAGCGTCACGCCGCATGTCGATAGCCTCTGAAATACTTATTTTATCTTTCTCAAGATGCGGCATTTCCCAAAGTCCAACCTCTATTATTTTAGACTCTACACGCTTAACCGGAGCCGGATTCTCCAGACGATGATCATCAACTTCACCGCTATAAGCCCGCAAGGAACTTTTAGAGCGCGGTCCGGCCAAAAATGAATCAGTCACGAAACGAGTGGGCGAATTTTTATCATAGTCTCCAGGCTCTGGAGCCATGGGCTCGGATTGAATACCCGCATAATTCTCCAGCCAGCGCCAAACCGGATATTTAAGAGTACCGGCCCATCCACCTTGAACCATGGGATTAACACCGCCCTCCATGGGATAATCAACTCCGTTCAAATTAACCACTATTCTTTTATGGTCTCCAAAATCCTGAACCATGGACGCGGACTTGATATTTAACTCTTGCAAAGCAATAGCATAAGCCTTGGATCTGGCTTCACAATTTCCCTGACCATCATTCAACAAATCAATAACCATGCTTTTAGTGGCGCTCCACTCCCCTCCGAACTGATGGACTATTTCATGAAGGAATCCCCTTTCATCCAACTCGGGTTGAACTGAACGTAAATATGCAAGTTTTTGATCTAAAACTCTTTCAGCTTTTTGACATTCTACGGCGCTAAAAGAACGTGAGCATTCAGCGTCTAAAAAAGTACGCCGCAAATTAATCCTTTCGGGTTCCCTTGCCAATTCAGAATACAATTTCTGTCTAACACTCCGCTCTTTGAACTCATCACGATGGACTGACCTGACGTAATTTCTAACAGCGACCTCAATAGCCTCTCCTGTAAGCCGAGCGCCCTCGGTGACTTCGTGTTTGATTTCAGGCACCAGCGGCGCATGCAAAACAGCGGCCACGGCCAATGTTTTGGCCAGAGCGGGAATTTTTCTTTTTTTGGGTTCTTCGTGACTTGGTACGAAACGCGCGATTTCAGACATACGGATAGTATACAACTTAAACGTATTTTTTCACACGCAAACCATTGTGCTACAATCACTTTCAGTATGCCAAAAACAATCAAACAGCTGGAAAAAATCGCCAACGCTATCCGGCAGGACATTATCAAAATGCTGGTGACAGCCGGATCCGGGCACTCGGCCGGACCATTGGGCATGGCCGATGTTTTCACGGCTTTATATTTTGGCGGGGTGGCCAAGCTGGATCCCAAAAAACGCCAAGATCCTGAACGCGACCGAATGGTTTTGTCCAACGCCCACATTTGTCCGGTTTTATACTCCGCCTTGGCCCACCGGGGTTATTTCCCAAAATCAGAACTCAAAACCTTGCGCCGGCTGGGCAGTAAATTACAAGGGCACTCCAATAATCACGCCAACATCGGCATAGAAACCAGCGGCGGACCCTTGGGCCAGGGACTATCCCAAGCCGTGGGCCTGGCCCTGGCCGCTCGCATGAACAAAAACCAGCACATCAAGACCGCATCTTCGGTTGGCAGACGTGGGACGATTGCGACGAGCGACGCGGGACGTGATTACCACACCTGGTGCGTGATGAGCGATGGCGAATTTGACGAAGGTCAGACCTGGGAAGCCTTGATGCTGGCCGGCAAATTGGATTTGCGCGAAGTAACGATTTTAATCGACCGGAACAATATTCAGATAGACGGCTTCACCGAACAAGTCATGCCTTTGGAAAATTTTTCAGACAAACTAAAAGCTTTCAATTGGTTTGTGATAGAAGTTGACGGCCACAATATCCGTGAAGTTTTGGATGCCATGAAAAAGGCCAAGGCCATGGCCGCCAATCCGACCGCCATCGTCTGCCACACCATCCCGGGCAAGGGCGTTGATTTTATGGAAAACAAGTTTGAATGGCACGGCAAGCCGCCCTCTCCAACAGAAGCTCGTCTGGCCCTGCATGAGTTGCGAACTTTTGGCGGAAAAATTAAATGCGAACACGAATAAACATATGAAAGCAGTTAAACTTAGTGATTTTTGGATGCATAAAACCGTGGAAAAACGCCCCACGCGCGACGGCTACGGCCAAGCTCTGCTCGAACTGGGAGAAAGCAACCCGGACGTGGTGGTACTGACCGGTGATTTGGCCGAGTCCACCCGAGCCTTGCCGTTTGGCGAAAAATATCCGGAACGTTTTATCGAATGCGGGGTAGCCGAGCAAAACATGATGGGCGTGGCCGCGGGCTTGGCCTTGGGCGGTAAAATCCCTTTCATCTCATCGTACGCCGTGTTTTCACCGGGACGCAGTTGGGATCAGTTGAGAGTTTCGGTTTGCTATGCCAAAGCCAACGTCAAAATCGCGGGCGCGCACACGGGCATCAGTGTAGGCCCGGACGGAGCTACGCACCAAGCCCTGGAAGACATGGCCATCACGCGCGTCATTCCCGATCTGATCGTCATGGCGCCGTGCGACGCGGAAGAAACCAGAAAGTGCACTTTGGCGGCCGCGAATTATCAAGGGCCCGTCTATTTTAGATTCGCGCGCGAAAAAACGCCGGTCATGACCGTTAAACAAACCCCTTTTGAAATCGGCCAAGCCTATGTTTGCCGCGAAGGCTATGATGTGACTTTGATGGCGGCCGGACCTCTGCTCCACGCGGCCTTGATGGCCGCCGAAAAACTAGCGGCCAAAGGCATAGAAGCCGAGGTCATCAACAGTCACACCATTAAACCGCTGGACACCAAAACCATTTTGCAATCCGTTAAAAAGACGCGTTGCGCTGTGACCGTGGAAGAACATCAAATAACCGGCGGATTATTCGGCGCGGTTGCTGAAGCTTTAGCTAAAACCTATCCGGTTCCTCTGGAAGCCGTGGGCATGCATGACACTTTTGGCGAGTCAGGCACACCGGACGAACTGCTGGCCAAATACAAAATGACCGATACCGATGTCTTTAAAGCAGCTCTTAAAGCCATTAAGAGAAAATAATTATGCGACCTGACGATCCTCTTAAACAGTGCCGGATTATAAGCCCTGAAGAAATCTCGGCCCTGCAATCCAAGGCCAAAGAACTGGGTCTGCATTCCGAAAAACAGACCGGACCCACGCCCGATAAACCAAAACCCGAAACTCCGGAGCAAAAACTGAAAAAAGAAATGAGCCAGACCCTCAATGCCCTGGATGGTATTTTAAAAATGAAAATACAGACCTCCGCTTCCAGGCTAAACTCCATGCAAAGACCGGCCATGCTCAAAAGACAAGGCGAATTCGTGAATTATCCCAAATTCAGCAAAGAGCAAATCGAATCCGTGGAAGACCAAATATTGGGTTATAAAATGCAAAGCGAGTGCCTGACCCAAGCTGTTCAAGCATTAAACAATGAACAAGCACCGCCCCCGGATTTAATGCAAACCTTGCAACTGCTTAAAAAAGAACTGGAACACGATCCGGATCTGGTCAAACAAATCCGCGCCCTGCAAATTAATCTGGGCGCCATGTAAATCGAGCTTACGGCTCGATTTTTTTAGATTAGAGCTTTGATGTTATACTGATGCATATGCCTCAAAAATTTGACATCGTGTGTATCGGAGAATCATTGCGCGATATTTTTTATATCATCAACGAAGCCACGGTCAGCTGTTCGCTCAATAAAGATCATTGCCAGCTGTGCTTGGAATACGCGGAAAAAATACCGGTCAAAGAAGTGGTCAAAGTGCCGGCCGCCGGCAATTCGGCCAATGCCGCGGTCAGTGCCGCGCGTTTGGGTTTTAAAAGCGCGCTTATCAGCTGGGTGGGTGATGATCCGGAAGGACAAGATATTCGAAAGTCGCTAAAAGCCGACGGTGTGAATACCAAATTGCTTTGCAGCTGCGGAGGACAAGAGACCAGCGAAGCCACTCTGCTGAGCTTTCAGGGTGAACGCACTCAATTATTGTATTTCAAAAAAAGAAAATACACGTTGCATGATTTTCCGGATGCCGCCTGTTATTATTATTCGGCCATGGGCCATGGGCATGAAAAATTTGACCAAGCATTGATTAAAAAATTAAAAGCCAAAGCAAATTTATTTTTTGTTTTTCAGCCCGGCACCACTCACATCAGATCCGGTTTAAAAAAAATATCTCCTTTGATTGCCCTAAGTTCACTTTTTATTTTGAACAAAGACGAAGCTCATATCTTGTTGGGCAACGGCGAAAGAACCACGGTCAATCTGTTGGACGCTTTTCATAAACTCGGAGCCAAACAAGTCATCATCACGGACAGCAAAAACGGGGCTGATGCTTTTGACGGACAAAAATACTGGCACATGCCGATCTTTCCGGGCAAGGCCATAGAGAGCACGGGTGCGGGCGATGCTTTTGCCATTGGAGTAACCTGCGCTTGGCTGAATAAAAAAAATCCGGCCGAAGCCCTGCGCTGGGGCACGGCCAATGCCTGGTCCGTGGTCCAACAAATCGGCCCGCAGGCCGGCTTGCTTAAAAAAGCCGACATGCCAAAAGTCCTAAAAAAATTCAACCGGATCCAACCCTAGGAAATAGTTTAAATTGGGCTAAAAACAAGGTTTTTCAGACAACATTAGCCAGACTATAACTGCTTTAGCATTGACAAAAAGCATTTTTTGTGCTATATTTAGCGGTTTATTGATGACTTTGAGTCTTGATGCGAGTCCGCTGACTACACGTGAATTTGCCTCAAAACTCAAACCCAACAGTCCTTTGACAAAGGAGAAGGATTTTGAACAAGCGGCAAGCCAAGACTCTGTGCTGGCAGGTGGTTTTGTTCTGTTTGGTCGGTATCGCGGTGAACGCGACGGCCAACTACCTACTCAAGCAGTGGGCAGAAGACCGCCGGCCGGCTGAACCTGTCTGGGTGCGCACGCGCCTGGGCGAGACCGAAGAACTCATCCCGGTGTGGCAGATGTGCCCGGTCATTCCGGAGTCACTCTGCAACACCAAACTCACACCCGCCCACAACGCGCCGGCCGCCACCACGGACGGACGCATTGAACTCTGAACCGAAGGAGAATAATGATGAAGAAGTTTTTTGCGGTTTTGATCGCTTGCGCATTGACCATGGGTTGCGGAGGCGAGCCGGACCACACCACTTTGGAATTCTATGAAGGACCGGAGAAGTGCGTGCCCGGCGAACACAAGGCCTGCTGGTGCGACGGCGTAACGGGTTTCCAGCAGTGCCGCGAAGACGGGATGGCCTTCATGCACTGCCAGTGCCCGCCAAAGGTGGAGGAGCCGGTAGAAGACGCCGGTACGGAAGCGCCGGAAGAAGCGGGCGCGGATGTCGGAGTAAACTTGCTCCGCGTCTGGCTGGCAGACGAACCGCAAGGCGGAGAAGTCCGGCCCGGAGAAAAAAACGTCCCGGTTCTAGGGCTGAACCTGCAAGCCCTACAGACCCCAGGCGACGTGAACATCCGAGTCATCAGCTTGGGTTGCCGAGCCAGCTTGAACGGGCAAGAGTACGCCGACACTGATTGTTGGCGCCGCGTCCGGGAAATCGAAGTCCTGGATGAGGACGGCCGGCAGATCGCGCCGCCTGATTCACCGGACATGGTGGCCGGAAAAGTCTACCTGCTGGTGGACTACACGGTGAAGCGAGGCGAAACCCGCAATCTGCTGGTGCGCGCCAGCTTCAACGACGAAGCATCAACCGAAGAACCCTACGACAGGGTGAGCTTCGACCTGGTACCGACCATCAACGCGGACCAAGGTATCGAAACGGATGGCACAACGGTGGTCGTGGGTCATGGCTTCGGCCTTGGTCAACAGGGCGACGAACCCAAGGTGGAGTTCAAGATTGTGCCCGAAGACGACACAGAATGTACGACCGACGATGATTGCGCGCAGTTCAATACCGCGTGCATGACTTTCGGTTGTTTGCAGGGTCTTTGCTTCGAAACAGAGGACACCTGCGCCGGCACGAGCGCTGAGTACTGCGAACTGATGACAGGTATCATGGTCTACGGGTACTACGGTTGTTGCGGCACGTTCAGCAAGGGCGACGTCACCCAACTCAAAACGGGTGATCTCATCAAAGCTAGCGGCAGTGGCAATTACCAGGTCTATTACTACGGCAGTAATGGAAAACGTTACCTGTTTCCTTCCTCCGTGGAACTGGACTCCTGGTACGCTCCCCTGAACATGAATGGCGTTCCGGTACACGACTCCAACGGGGTCTGCAACAATGTACTGGAAATCCCAGAGGCCCAGCTGGTACAGATCCCCACCGGAGGAAACGTCACCAAACGTCCCGGTGCCTACAGCACCGGCATCTACGTCGACATGCAGCGCTACGTCGTAGATCACTACCGGATACTGCGGCCCGTATCACAAGCTGTTCTGGACGAAATCTACGACGGCCCCATGCAAGAGCACGATTTCATCACGCCTGACATGTTCTTCGTGAACTATGTCATGGGTTCGCCGCTAACCAATGCTAACGAATTCGACCATTTGGTGAAGTACAACACCGCTATGATCGAGGTCGAACTTGGCATCAAGTCCTGCTACCCAGGGACATACGTATATTGCGAATGCGGAGATGGCACGCCAAGCCAAACACTCTGCAACGTAAGCTACGAACCGCTGGATTGTGTGTGCAACTAATCCTTCCCCCACCCGCGCCCCACAGCGCGCGGCCTGCTTCCCGACACACTTCGTCGGGTCCCTCAAAAAGCATGATTCCATCGTGCTTTCCGAGGGCCATACAAGACGCTCCGGCGTCTTTTATGTTGCCCGGGTTCTATTTATCCGGCGTCTGGACTATAATCATGATAATGAGAGTAATCCTGAATTAATAATTTTATAATTTATATTTGATAATTAATCCTATGTTGGTTCCCGCCATAAAAATCCTCAAAAAAGCCCGGGCCGGACATTACGCCATTCCGGCTTTTAACATTAATAATCTGGAAGCCTTGAAAGCCATCATGGCGGCGGCCGTCAAACTGCGTTCACCGCTGATCGTGCAAACTTCGGAAGGCGCCATTGAATACGCGGGCCTGGATTATTTAATTGCCATGGTTAAAGTGGCGGCCAAAGCTCCCGTCCCTATCGCCCTACATGTAGATCATGGCAAAGATTTGAAACTTATTAAACAGGCCATCCAACAAGGCTATACCAGCGTCATGTTTGACGGTTCAGCCTTGCCGCTCAAAGAGAATATCGCCAAGACCAAACAGGTGGTTAAATGGGCCAGAGCCAAAAAAGTGAGCGTGGAAGCGGAAATCGGGGCCATCGCGGGCATTGAAGATTTTGTGAGCGTGGCCGAAAAAGACGCGCATCTGACCAATCCTGAACAAGCGGCCTCGTTCGTCAAACAAACCGGTTGCGATTCTTTGGCTGTGGCTATTGGCACAGCGCATGGCGCTTACAAATTCAAAGGTGAAACCCATTTGGATATTGAACGGCTGAAAAAAATTGCCAAACTGGTCACAATCCCGATTGTTTTGCACGGCGCGTCCGGGGTTTTGGAAGACGTAGTCAAGCTGGCTGAATATCACGGTGCCAAACTGGGTGAAGCGCGCGGGGTATTGGATGCGGATATCAAGCAGGCTATAAAACACGGAGTTAGCAAAGTAAACATTGATACGGACCTGCGTATTGCTTTTACCGCCGGCGTGCGCGAAGCCGTGGATCAGATGAAAGACGTGATAGATCCGCGCAAACTGTTACAGCCGGCCAATGAGCTGATGACAGAAGTGGCTGTCCGTAAGATTATGCTGTTTAAGAGCGAGGGTAAAGCGTAAACAGGCCAAATTTTAAAATCAAAATTAAAAAATAATAAATTAATAGTTGAGACTAAAGAAATTTCTTTGGTCTTTTTTGATTGTTTTTTGTCTCGGCCAGGCTTGACAAAAGGCCTTTAAACTGCCAAGTTTAGTTCACTCAACAGGCAAAGGAGGATGCCATGTTCGTTCCTGTAACATACCCCCAAAACGCCACAGACGAGCAGCTTCAAGCCCAAGAACAACAGTTCTTCGCTACCACCCTGGATTGCCAGATTCTGGCTGAAGTATGGGAGGCGTTGGCTAGCCAACCGCCGCTTTGGTGCTCGCCGGAAGTCCAGTTGCAAGACTGGAGCATAGCCGAGCGCATGCAAGAGCTGGCCCGGCGACCGGACGTGCGCCTGACCATCATGCTGAAAGGCGTGGTGGCCGGGCTGCCGCCCAAAACCACCCGTGCCATGCCCCCGCAGTTCCAGGCCGACTTCCTGGACCAGGTACGGCAAAACGGTGAAAAATCAGCCGGCGAGCAGATAGGGCACTTTGGCTACGCCACGCTCATGATCCATACGGATCGCGTGAAGCGCGTGCATCAACTGCTCTTGAGATTGAACTGGGAAGATGACACGCCCGCCACCAAGAGCCTGATCGCCACGCTGATCAGTTCGGCACTGGCCACTGACCGTGAGTACCACGAGAGCGGCCAAGACAAAACGCACACGCCGCCCATCACGGCTCACGATTTGCTGTCAGCCTTGAACCCTCTGGACTATGTCACGCATGTGAGCCGCGAAGAGCTGGCCGAGATCATGCGGCGCAGACTGGAGTACGAAATCAAGCACCAGCCCCACCCGGCCGAAGAAGAACTCGAGTTCATCACGGTTGACGGTCTGTGCCGCCAGATGCCGACCAAATGCCTGCGACCGGCCGTGGAGCTGATCTTCGATCGCCTGGGTTACCCCAAGCCCGAGACAGCAAGCCAAGCGCCGGCTGACAACGGCCCGGCAACCCAAATCCCGGATGACGGGGAAACGGCCTTGGAGAGTGAACTGCCGGAATTCCATCTGGACCGGGATGAGAGCGACAGCCCTCCGATCTTGGATGAACCGGGACACTCCCCAAAAGCGTAGAGGCGTCCTCATCAAACAGCGATAAGGACGCCGCTCATCCCAAATCACCCGTGCGCCCGGGCCGTTCCATGGCCAACATCTTCGGCAAAGATCTGATCCAACCACCTTCAACGCTGCCGGCACCGGCTGATCCGGAAATCGAAGATGTGCTGGCACAGATCAAGCCCATGGATGAACCGGCCGAAGACTTCGGTCCGCCCGAACCATCAACCACCATCGTCATCGCCGAAGAAGACATGGAAGATGATTTCCTGGAACCCGAACAAGGCTCGGAACCGGCCGGCCCCAAGGCTATCACCGGCGTGCTGATCACGGGCCGGCAGGACGGCCTGTTCGCGGCTTTTGATGAGCCGCCGGCTCCGCCTCCTCTCCCTCCGGTCGAGACCTCGCCCAGCTCCGGCAAGTCCATGGACGACCTGGAACGGGAAGCTATCACCGAAGGGCTGTCCAAACTGGGCTTCAAGATCGAGGTGGGAGCCAAGTTCACCAACCAGGATTGGAAAGATCTGCGCCAGCTCCTCTTGGAGCGCCGATGGATCACCGACCTGCCGCGTCTGGTGCAGGCCATCCACCTGATCCTGTCGATCTCGTCGCACGTCACAAAGGGCCGCACTTCTTTCTCTCAGCAAGAACGGCGCAACCCCATGTTCCTGGCTTCCAAACTCATGGAAAGGCTGCGCGACATGGATCTCGACAGCATTGTCGAGGAACTGACTCCGCACCTGCCATCCTTGCCTGAACGGCTGCCGCCCAAGCCGCCGCCCCTGCCGAAAAAGCCCTGAACCACTACGGTCCAGGGCAATTTTTATCTAACTGAAAAAATCCGATCCCTACCAGCTCCCTCCGCCTCCACCGCCGCCTCCACCGCCGGAACCTCCTCCAGAAAAACCTGATCCTCCGCTGCCCGAGGAACTGGGCGGGTTATAAGCGGTGGATGCGGTCTGGGTATGCATGGTTGACATGGCACTGGCCAAACCTACGGCCGTCAAACTACTGACATCGCCTTCAGCCCATTCCGGCGGACGCATTTGCAAATCCTTAAATTGTTCAGCCCATTCTTTTTCCACACCCAGAGCAATAGCCGCCGGTAAAAATTCCATAAATTGTTCGGGTGTGCGTGCCGGAGCATTATGAAACTTCAATCTCTCCTCTTCGGTCACGCTTAAAAACCATTTGAAACCCTTAACCTTGGCCACCAGCTTGGTTCCTTCCAAGGTTCTTTTGGGCATAAACCAGCCAAAAACCGCAATGATAACGCCCGTGGCAAAAGCAGCCAAAGTGCCGATGGGAGCCATACCGGCCGCCACTCTAACGATGACAAAGCCTAAAATCGCGGCCGCCACATACAATGACCGGACAACATAAGGATTGGCCGCGAATATATGCTCCTGTTCCAAAACCTTGGAAGCTTTTCTGGTGGCCGACTGCACATCTTTATAAAAATCATTGGCCTTTAAATCATCAATGGTCGATTTTTGCCTTTTACCATGATTAAACAACCCGTCCCAAAGGATCTGTTCCCAAGGCAAAGCTTTTTCGGCTGGTTTATTTTTTTGAATAAAAGTATATTCATTCTTATCCGAAAACAAACCTTTCTTGACCTTGTATTCAATATGCAAATAACCCTGGCGAGCCATCTCTATAATAGTGGCCGTGATGCCGCGCGAGGGAATAACTCCGTTGCCCAAAGCTCCGGACAAAACCAAAGGGGAAAAACCCCGGGGCGCGTCATATTCGGGAATCACAATTTCCGGTTCCGGATCCTTGCCTTTGGTAAACCATAAATAGAGCATGGCCAGCAAGTCCAGCAAAGGAGCCAGCAAAATGATATTGTCCCATAAAATTCTAAACAGCATCTGACCTGTAGTTTCCTTGGCGATCAGACCGGGAGGAAAACCAAAAACCACGGTTAAACCCTCTTGCTTGTTCAAAACCCTGTCCGAAGTGACATTCAGACCTCCGTTTAAAGGCGAAAGCCGGCATTCCGCTGCCGTGGAACCAAAGGGGCCCGTAAAACAAGCAAACATCAGATTCTGATCCTGATCTCCCAAAGGCGATTTTAATTGAAAAGAAGCGTTTTCAATTTTTACCGGCCATTCATTACCCGTGACGTTCCAATATAATTCCGAGTGGCCGTCTTTAAAGAAATTAACCGCCTGACGAGTTTTATATTTAATGGAATACACGTGCTTACCCGTGATGGTTGTTTCAGCCCGGCCTATTTTCAGCATCAGGTTATTCCCCTGCCTGGATTTTTCGTATTTTTCAGCCTGTCCATCGCGAGCAACCGATAAAATCTCATAATGTAAACTGTAATTATAACCATCTCTGATATAGGATTCGGGAATATAACGATAAATACCGTGCTTTTCCGCTTGACCAAAGTCGTACTCGATATTTTCCGTAATAACCAACCGCCTGTCTGCGGTCAATTCGGCTGTGACTTCAAAATTACGTATAACTTCCTGATTCAAGCTGATGGTGGTTTGACCTTCGAGTACCTGCGCTCCGGCCATGGCCGGCAAGCCCAATAAAACCAAAATTAATCCTAAAATTTTATTCATATTGCCAAAACTGTATCAAGACCGCCCGCGGACGTCCATTGCATGTAGCACACAACATGTTACATGTAACATGTAACATGTAACATCAAACGTCGCACGTCCTGCGTCAAAAAAACATTATGTCATTGCGAGCGGAGCATGAGCGGTGCGCGGTAATCTCGCTAATAAGCCCGTCGTCTAAGCAGATTAGCATGGGACTCGGTCACCAGCGCCAGTTCCTCCATTGGCACTCAGAATAACAAAGCGACCTCGTAGTAACGAGGTTGAGTGATGAAATCCTGAACTAAATTCAGGATGACGTTGGGATGGCGATTAATAGATTGCCACGGTACGGAGTTCGCGAACACCGTGCCGAGTCATTCGTCGAACTTATTCCTCGCAATGACAATGTTGGTTTTGACGTGGGGATGTCGACATTCCGCGGGACATTGTTACATGCTACATGCTACATGCTACATGCTACATGCTACATGCTATATGTTACATGTTACATGTTACATGCTACATGCTACATGTTTCGTGACGTAGGACGCGGGACGTGCGACGAGCGATGTCATGTAAACGAGGGACGCTGGATACGGGACGTGTTATAATATATAAGATGCTTAAAATAATTGGAGGTTTTGATGTCTGCGCCATCGGCGCGGGCACGCGCGACGTCTTTATCAAAAGTACGCATTTTGAAAGAACCCCGGATGCTGACGCACCGGACGGTTTTAACGCTTGTTTTCCGATGGGCGCAAAAATAGCTTTAGATGAAGTAATTTTTGAAACCGGCGGCGGAGCCACCAACGCGGCCGTAACTTTACGGCGTTTTGGTTTAAAAACAACCTGCGTCTGCAGTTTGGGCCAAGATCAAAACGCGCAGGACGTGATCCGGGTTTTAAAAGATAACCGTGTTGATACACGGGGCATTCAAATAAAATCCGATTTCAAAACAGCTTATTCCATTATTTTATTGGCGGGTTCAGGCCAGCGCAGTATTTTGGTCTATCGAGGGGCGGCCAATAAATTAAACCTTCAGCAGTTGCCGTGGTCAAAAATCCGCAGCCGCTGGACGTATCTGACCTCTCTGGGCGGAGATCTCAAAAAAAATAAAGATATCATCAATCATACCCGGCGGCTGAATAGCAAACTAGCCTGGAACCCGGGCAACAATGAACTGCGCCTGGGTTTAGCCAAGCTTAAACCGCTGATACAACAAACGCACATCTTGATTTTGAATCGCGAAGAAAGCGCCATGCTGGCCGCCACCGGCCCTTCAAATTTGAATAAAATAGTCAAAACTTTGGGGCAATTACCGATTGCGGCCTTGGTGATCACGGATGGCAAGAAAGGCGCTTATGTTTATGATGTTCAGAACAGAGAATTCCTGTTCAGTCCGGCCCTGCCCGGAAAACGGATTAATACCACGGGCGCGGGCGATGCTTTTGGCAGTGGTTTCACGGCCGGCTACATAAAAACTCAAGACTGTTCCGTGGGTTTGCGCACCGGC
This sequence comes from Parcubacteria group bacterium ADurb.Bin192, assembly GCA_002070095.1. Taxonomy (GTDB): domain Bacteria; phylum Patescibacteriota; class Patescibacteriia; order 2-12-FULL-60-25; family 2-12-FULL-60-25; genus MWCR01. The sequence continues at coordinate 30,390 of MWCR01000001.1, forward strand.
ATGCTTAACAGCTTGGGTGTGATTACTCACATGGGCGCCAAGGCGGGCATTCTTAAGCAATACCCGTCAGACAGCCAAATGAAAAAAGTCAAAATCAAGTATTTGAAAATAAGCGGCAAGTAAACGTATGCGCATCTGGCAAAAACTAAGGCAGGTCTTTGCTGAAAATCAAATCATGATCGTTCTGATCGGTATCGTGGCCGGTTTGTTATTGCCCGATATCTTCAGACCCCTCTCCCCGTACGGCACCTACATGCTCATGCTGATTTTTTTCGCGTCGAGCTTGCGCCTTAACCTGCTGGAACTTTTGGGGTATGCCAAAGACTGGAAAATGCTGCTCCTATCCGGAGGTTTCATGTTGGTTTTTTTACCCTTGGCCATGTGGCTGCCGCCGCAAATCTTTGCGCCCGACTGGGCTTTGGCTTTTTTAATCATGGGAGCCATGCCCACGGGCATGACCATCGCACTGATCGCGGATTTATTTGGAGGTAAAACATCATTGGCCTTGGTGGTTACGGCCGTCACCTCCCTGCTCGCGCCTCTGACCATTCCGGTTATTTTTTGGCTGGCCATCGGCCGAGTGGTACCCGTACCCATCCTGACATTGTTCGCCAATCTTTTTATCACGATCGTCATACCATTTATCCTGGCCGCTTTGTTACAACGACGCGCCCCCAAAACCGTGGCCAAATACGACGCCTGGTGGCGCAATCTTTCTGTTTGGACATTCGGATTGCTGATAGCCGCCATTGTGGGCGATACCACGGGCCAGGAAACCATTGTGCTGACGGTCCGCGACGTAGGCTTGGTGATTGTCATGCTCATCTACATCGGGGGCCTGACCGCCTTGGCGTATATGATGGCTTGGTGGCGCACCAATGCGGAAAAAGCCACTTTAGCCTTGTGCATGGTCTACTTGAATAATACACTGGCCCTGTACATTGCCAATCGATATTTTTTCAACGGCCGGCTTATGACCCAATTGGTGATTTTGCTATTGGTGATCAACGTCCTATTACCGCCCTTCAGATGGATCGCGGCCTATGCCTCACACCAAGATGAAAAAATGGGCATCAAGCCAACCAAAACCAAAAAAATCCGCATCTTCTAGCTCACACAAAACTTTTCCTGCATTAAATAATTCATAATTTATAATTGATATGTTAGAGGTTTTCATTACCAGAAAAATACACGACTCGGGCGTGCAAATGCTTAAAAAAGCCGGTTTTAAAATTACGGTCTATCCCAAGGATCAAATCATTGACCGTAAATCTTTATTGCAGGGCTCAAAAAATAAAGACGCGGTCCTATCTTTGCTGACCGATAAAATAGATGATGAGTTTTTTACGTCCGCGGGTTCCAAATTAAAAATCGTGGCCAACTATGCCGTGGGTTTTGATAACGTAGACTTGCAGTCAGCGCAAAAACACAAGGTTGTAGTCACCAACACGCCCAGCGATAAGGTTAACGAGTCGGTGGCCGAGCATACTTTTGCCTTGATGCTGGCTCTGGCGCGCCGGATTACCGAAGCCGACCACTTTGCCAAACGCGGACAATACAAAGGCTGGTCGCCCACGCTGTTAAACGGTACGGACGTATACGGTAAAACTTTAGGCCTGATCGGCGCCGGACGCATCGGCTCCATGGTGGCCAGAAGAGCGGTTAAAGGCTTTGGCATGAAGCTGATCTATTCCGGACCAAGTCATAATCCGGAACTGGAAAAAGAATTGGGCGCCAAAAAAGTCAGCCAAACCGCTTTATTGCAAAAATCCGATTTTGTATCATTGCACGTTCCCCTTCTGCCCTCCACCCGCCATTTGATTTCAGACAAAGAATTCAAACTCATGAAAAAAACCTCTTTCCTGATCAACACGGCGCGCGGGCCGGTAGTGGATGAAAAAGCTTTGCTCAAAGCTCTCAAAGCCAAACAGATTGCCGGCGCGGGTATTGATGTGTTTGAATGCGAACCATCGATCGATTGTGATTTAAGTGATAATTTGGCTTTAAAACAATTCGACAATGTTATTTTAACACCTCATATTGCCAGTGCCACGGAAGAAGCTCGGCGCGCCATGTCTGAAGTGGCGGCCAAAAATATTATCGCCGTGCTCAAAGGCAAAAAACCCTTGACTCCGGCCAAAGTCAACTGATTAAACATTTTCCGGCTAAAAATCCTCTGTTCAGAGGATTTTTTAGTATAAAAAAAGAACGGCTTGCAAGGCCGTAGAGCTATGGTTTGTCGGGCTTGTCCGACAAAAGATGGTGCAAACCCGACTGTTTACCGGCTTGCGGTTTCAACGCTTCCGGGTAAGGTTTGGGCGCGGGAATGGTAGGCACCGGAGCAACCGGCCCAGCTTCGATCTTCCCGGTTTCAACCTCGGACGCGTGGTATTCATCCATGGCGGTAAAGATACCCGAAGGAAACTCGCGCGTGATACGCACATCGTCGTCTCCGGGGAACTCTTCCTGAAGCATGGTTCCAAAGTCACGCAATGAAACCACTTCCGGGATCATGCCTTCCACCACCAGCCTTATCTCTTCCAGCCGCCGCAGAAACTGACTGCCGATCAGAGGTCCGGAATAGATGCCGCGCAAACGCTTTTCACATTCCTCCATGGCACGCTGTCTGAAAGCATCGGCTTCTTGAGACAAAGCCCGGGAAACGCCCAAAGGAGGTCGGATGGAACCGTGGAGCATTAGCCGGACAATCTCGCGTTCCTGCGGAGTAAAAGGCATTTGCAGACGGCCGGCCCGGTTTGAAGCCAGGAATTGATCGGCCGCGGCAGACCAATCCCCGATAAAAGAAAAAAGGTCAGGACTATCTGCCATGTTCTTACCTCCTGACTGCCATATTCAATAAAAATAATGATTTTGTCAATAATTAAACCCTCTAAAACGAACAAGACCCGCGGGGTGTTGAGATACAACCCTGCGGGCCAAATGAGTGGCCGGCGACGAGGATGTCGCTAGCCATAGATGAGGAACGGGACGAGGGTGAACGCCGCGCCGAGCGGGATGAAGAACCAGACGGCCAGCACGCCGGCCCTGGTCTCCCGCAGGTGCTCGAACGGCACGCAGGGGCTACCGCTCGTTCGCCCGGCCAGCAAACTGTAGGTTGCGTTACGACCCCAATAGATGGCCAGGGACAGCAGCCCACAGTTGACGACCAGCAGAGCCAGCCCGACCGCCAGCGCCACGTCGCCCGTCTGGAAACGTGCCAAGCCGACCGCCAAGCCCATCAGCCCGCCGCTGACCACCATCAAAATCTTACCCATTTGTCTTCCCTCCTCTGGGAAGTCACGTAACCACCTTGGTCACTATGACTGTATAAAATAGCATAAAATAGCCAATTTGTCAAGATATTTGGCTTAAATAAGCTAAAAACTCACCCCAACCCCTCTCTTAAGCTCAAGAGAGGGGCTTATGCAGGCCAATAAACGCTTCGTCTTCCTCGCGTCTTGTCCCTCAAAGCTTCAGCGGAGTGGGAAGGCGGGGATCCATTTTATTAACTCATGTGTCACTGCGGGCTTAATGAACAAAACAACGGTCATGTCATTGCGAGGATGAACGATAGTGAAGACGCGGCAATCTCGCTGATAAGCCAGTCATTTAAGCAGATTGCCGCGTTGTGCATTCGCTCCACTCGCAATGACATAATGGTTTTGACGTGGGACATGGGACGAGTGACGTAGGACGCGGGACGAGCGACGTTAAGGACGTTAAGTACGTAATTTGTAATTCGTAATTTGTAATTGTATATTATGTCCCATGCCAGAACTCCCGGAAGTCGAAACCATTTGCCGCCAGCTGAACGACAAGCTCAAAGGTCACGTCATTGAATGTGTCACGATTTTGCAGTCCGGACGCGAAAAGCCAGCCGGTCAAAAACTGATTGATATTTTGCGCCGTAAAAAAATCGAGTCAGTCAAACGCAGAGCAAAATTGATTGTTTGGCATTTCAGTGACGGCACGGCCTTGGTCACGCATTTAAAAATGACAGGCAGTCAAATCTTGGTTGATAAAAAATACATCCCCAAAAAACACGACCGGATGGTCTTTGAGATCGGACCTCATTGTCTAGTCTGGGCTGACATTAGAAAATTCGGGCACATCAATTACTTGGATAGTAAGGAATTTGCAGATTTGTTGGTCAAATACGGTCCCGAACCTTTAACTCTTAAACCGGAAGAAATAGCCAAACTATTCATAAAACCTAAAACGCGCAACATCAAATCAGCCCTCTTGAATCAACAAGTGATTGCGGGTATCGGCAATATTTACGCGGATGAATCCTTGTTCCGAGCCGGCATCAAGCCAACCCGCAGACTTGGATCGTTAAGTGCTCAAGACAGAATGAATCTGGCCAAGGCTATTCAAGAAGTACTAAAAGAAGCCATCAAATACAAAGGCACCAGTGCCCAGAACTATTATGATGCCAACGGCCAAAAAGGCAGTTTTGTTCAACGCTTAAATGTTTATGGACGCAAAAACCAACCCTGCAAAAAATGCGGTGCTCCCATTACCCGTATCGTAGTCGCCCAACGAGGGACTCATTACTGCCCAAAGTGTCAAAAATAACCACAATACGTCATCCTGAATTCAGTTCAGGATCTCTAAACCAATTAACTTAATCAAATATGATTCGGAAGGCGAGATCCCGGATCATAGTCCGGGATGACGGATAAGAGATTTAACACAGGAAGAGATAATAAAAAATTTATTTTTAGTCTTTTATTTTTTTAACAATTCCGTGGTCAGCATCAACCTCCACTCTATTCCCGTCTTTTAGGGATCTAGAAGCATTTTTTGTGCCGATGACACAAGGGATGTTTAATTCTCTGGAAACAATGGCCGCGTGACAGGTTATACCGCCCTCGTCCGTAATTATCGCAGCCGCTTTTTTCATGATAGGTAGAAATTCAGGGCGAGTCATGGACGTCACCAAGATATCACCTGATTCAAACTTATCAAAATCCTTCAGACTTAGCACTACTTTAACTATACCCGACGCCAAACCATGGCAGGCCGAGTTGCCTTTTAAAACATCATTATCGTCTGCGGCAACATGGGTAGCTTTGTCCATCTTATCCCAAGCTTGATCCGGGTCATCAAACTCAAACACCGGCCCCTGCGCATCAAAATAAACCACGCATTTCATTCTTTTTTTCAGTTCTTGTTCAAAATCATCCGCCATAAACTTACCGTCCGACCAATCAGAATAAATTGTATAAGGCGCTAATTCCAAAGCTATGGCACGGCGGCGGCACAACTCTTTAGAAGTGCCGGCTATCAATATTAAAATCATTTGCAAAGATGTTTTTCTGACATCCCTGACTTCCATGGCGAACTGCGTAAATGCGAATAGATTCTTCAATTTACCATCAAGCCGCGAGGCATATTCCAGGACGATTTTTTTATTCTCAGCAACTTCCGCCTCTACTTTGGCTATATAATTTTTAAGACCGTCCACTCCGCCTAAATCATCAACCCTGGACTGCGTTAAGGACTCAATCTCCTCATCAGACAAGGAAAAGTAGTAATCAGTATATGTCCAAGCTATGCGCGAGATGTCACGATCAGCCACATAGTCCAAAATACACCTGTCCTGCCTTAACAAAAAAGATTCAAAAGCGGGCTTGGCAGCCATGAATAAAAATTCTTCAAATTCACCCTCATCACCACCGGCCTCGGTATACAAATCCTTAACCAAATCCTCATAAACCGCCTCGGAAAAAATCGTGGAACTCAACAGAGAGAAAAACTTCTGATAATAAATGTCGATATCTGATACCAATCTATTTTGTTCAACGTTATTTAAATCGAGTCTACCATTTTTGTTATAAAGATCCTCGATTTCTCGTTCGACTGTTCTATAATCTTTAACCTCCTGCAATGATTCGATGTCTCCATTTTGAAGCTTATTGTAAGTCTCTTTGGCAGTCCTGACATATGAGGCCATGTTAAAAAATAAGGTGCCGTGATGAGGCTTACAGATGAATAGAAACGCTCCAAAATTAAAATCATAGTACCTGGTAAAATAAGGCGCGTAACACTCCGGCAACAAACTGAAATACAAAGCCAAAGAAAAGTTACCCTCTTGCTTGGTTATATCTTCGGGCTTGATGCCCTGTAAATACCTGTCGACATTGCTCATATTTTTCTGACTATACCATGATTGGCATTAACCTCAACCATGTCGCCGTCTTTAAAAATTTGAGTCGCGATTTTGGTACCAATGACACAAGGTTTGCCCAGCTCGCGAGACACGATGGCCGCGTGGCAGGTGATCCCGCCGTCATCAGTCACAATAGCTGAAGCCAATTTCATATAAGGCACATGTTCCGGCCTGGTCATGGGAATGACCAACACATCACCTTTTTCAACCTTTTTAGCATCTTCGTTGGACACCACGACCTTAACTCTGCCATAAGACTTGCCTAAGCTGGCCGCAAAACCACGTGCTTCGGTTAAACCTTCATCCAATAATTGGACACTCTGCTCCCGAAAAGCTTTAGCCTGCTCGCCGCAAATAGATTCAACGATTTTACCGCTTTGATATAAACGCAAAAAAGGCTGCGTGCGACGCTGTTGTAAAAGATTCAGGTCAACATGGCCATCCACGGCTTCGATCAGCTCTTCATGACTCGTAAAGACCAAATCCCGGTAAGGCAAGTTTGTTCGGCGGGCGATTTCCGTGACATATTTGGTCATAAGACCGATGTAAGTCAGGGTCACGGCCTTGCGGTCGTCCTGCCATTTGGTAAAAATTTCCGTCAGCCTGACCAAAAGCATTATCTCTGATGAAAATTCATACTTTTCCAACAATGCCTGTTTAGCTTTTTTGTTTTCCATTGGCACATCCTTACAAACAAGCCTGTTGCCATCAATCAACTCTTTAATTTTTTGCCGAATAACCTCCAACGAGTATTCACTCAAGCCGCTGTAATTGGAATTAATGAACCAATACTTTTTTTGATGATCTTTGAGCGCCTCTGATAGATCCTCACCTTGCAACTGACGATTAGCCAAGGCCATTAAAGCGTTTTCTTCCTCGTTTAAGAACGAATCATTAACCGGGGCCGACATGATACTGAACAAAACATTGGCGTTTTCCTTAGTTTGATGCTCTTTTTGGTAAGCTGATAACAATGCCTGCAGTTTTTTATCCGCGTAAAACATATACGCATCAAAAAACGGGGGAAAGCCCATCTCACTCAAAAATCTATCCATTAAATCCTGCAAACCGGTTTTGATTTCCTGATTGCTCAAAGCTGAAAAATCCTTATCCCTGTCCAGTTCACATTTTTTCATGACTCTTTCATAACGGTCTTTCCACTCCGAATAGTTTTGAGCGAATAGTCCAGAATCCTCCTGTTCCGACTCAATCAAAGACAAGGCAATACGCTCGATATCGCTTTTTTGCGTCATCCAATCAGCCTGACCGCTTTCCATGTAACAACAGGTGAATTCATAACAAGGGAATCTGTTTTCATATGATATGGAAAAGGCTCTGGCCGGCATTTCAATGTAAATTGGATTGGCGTCAAGATGCTCAAGGTTAAATTGACGCCCTTTAATATCTTTTATGTTCATAATTTAATTACGGTTCCATGATTAGCATTAACCTCCACCCTATCTCCGTCTTTAATAGCTTTGGTAGCCACTTGAGTTCCGATGATACACGGAATACCTAATTCGCGAGACACGATGGCCGCGTGGCAGGTTATACCACCTTCGTCGGTAATGATAGCAGAGGCCAGCTTCATGATAGGTAAATATTCTGGGCGTGTCATGGACGCGACCAAGACATCGTCCTTTTGCATCTTATTGAAATCATCCTGACTCAAGATGACACTCGCCGTACCTATGGCCTTGCCTGGACTGGCGATATTGCCTCTAATTTCGGTCTTCTGCAGCCCTGCCTCAATCTTACGATAAACCTCCATAACCTGTTCACCAGTTACAAATTCCAAACTATCATTTTCAGAGTATGACAAACAGCCAAACCGAGCTCGCTTTTCCAGCTCTTGAGTCAATCCCTTATTATCCAATAGTTTAGGCAACTCTTCCGCGTGAGCCCATAAAACCGTTTTTAAATCAAAACCTCTTTCTTTGGCTACATACTGAGCCGCTACAGTTAAATAATAGCTACTGATATTGTTGTATTTCTTCCTATCATCTCTAAGATTGGTGAAAAGATTCAATAATTCCAACTTAGACTTAACATCTTGACCAAGATTTAATGACTCAATAAGAGCAACCTTATTTTGAACCAATTCAGAGGTTTTGGCGATTGATTGCCTGGCTTCGTCTGCTAAAAATTGATTGGCCAGCCAAGTATCCAACACACCACGAAAATAGGACTTATCGAGATAAACCACTTTTTCGTAATCATTCTTGATCCAATAATAGTTTTCAACGTGCTGCTGTAATTTTTCTTCGACCTCCGTGTTTTGAGATCCTTTAGCTTTGGCTAAATCATAAATTTGCAGCATATCAGCCTGCTCTTTTTGTAAATTTGATGGATCCTTAGGGCTCAAAAGTAAGTTTATATCTTTCTTACTCAGAGAATTGACCTTATCACCAAAAATATGCGCTATCACCATCTCTTCAACGGGATCCAACAAGTCAACAAACAATGAATTCTCCCAAAACTGATAATTCTGTTCTAAAAATTCAGCATAAATCTTTTTAAAGGTTGCATTATCCCCGTTGATCCCGACCAACTTGGCGCCCACAGTCTCCATTGTCCTGCCAGCCTTATAGAACTTATCTGACAGCTGATAAAAATACTGCAAATCCTTATCCATGGTATTAACTATTTTTTCAGCCTGTAACAAGTTTAAGTCATAATCAAAATAATGCCCCATGATGGTTCTTGAATCCTCATTAACCACTATCAAAATATCGTTGGGAAAAACAAAACCGGAAGCTTTTTCCATACGGCTTTTTATACAAAGCCATGGCATGCTAATAGTTAACATGTTGGTAGCACATGATTGCTTATACCAATTTATATTTTCGTACTTAAACATATTTATAAAGATATTTTATTCAGATTTTCCTCCGCTTTTTTTCTAACCTCCGGAAAAATAAAATTATCCAACAATCGGCTTAATTCTTTTAAGATTTCATCCATGTCATACATGCCCGAATCAACCATGCTTCGCAAACGTTTTTCCGTGTACCTGTCCAAGGCATCCAAATCGTGAAAAACTTTTTTGTTCTGCGTTTCATACCACGATTTCCAGTCTTCAATCTTTAATTGATCGGTATCGTGCATAGCGATTATCTCCACGATTTCTTTAGCTTTTTCCGAATCATAACCAATTTTATGCAATAAATCATGGGCTATTTTGGCACCGGCCAGCATATGTACCAGCTTGCCGTTAACCAACTTGTTTTGACCTGTAATGTATTTGAAATGCTCAGGCAGAATCGCGGAATGACCAATATCATGCAGCATGGCCACCGGAATTAAGACGTCAGCGTCAAATTCAAGACGTCCCCGGTAATCGAGCACCAGCTTAACGGTTTCGGCCGCATGCTCATCATCTCCGGGGCGGCCCAGTTTTAATAATGGCAGACATTCCGCCCATAATGTTTGATATTTTTCCGGTAGATTTTCTATGGTCATACTCATTTAATTACGAATTAAAATTACGAATTTCACGCTTTGTCATTTCGAGTGTTAATCGAGAAATCCCTTTTCTGTGCGTTTAATGACTTGAGGGATCTCTCCACCTTGGTCGAGATGACAGAAGGTGAATGATCAAGCTGACAAAAAAAATTCATAATTTTATAATTCTGCTGTGATTAGCGTCTACTTCCACCATGTCCCCGTCTTTTAAGATTTTGGTGGCCACCTGTGTACCGATGATGCAGGGCACGCCCAGCTCGCGCGATACAATGGCCGCGTGGCAAGTCAACCCTCCCTCATCCGTGATAACGGCCGCGGCTTTCTTCATAATAGGGACGTATTCGGGCCGGGTCATGGACGCCACCAAAACATCGCCCGGCATAAATTTATCAAAGTCGGCCTGGTTCAAAATCACTCGAACCGGCCCAATGGCTTTACCCAAGCTGGCGGACGAACCCCTGATTTCGGACGAAGCGACCCGCTGTTCGAGAGCTTCGTAATATTCCCTGATGGACGGGCCGGAAATGATCTCCTGATGGTCATTTTCATTGACATGGAACAAAACTCCGATATCTTGTCTGATTTGGATTGCTGATTTGACCTTCTCATCACCGCACAACAACGGCAGAAGTTCCATAGGCAAGGCGTATTGCATCCAGCTCATATCCAAGCCCATAGCCGTGGCCACCTTCTCCCCCGCGCCGTACATGTAATAATTGGTGATTTGCGCCAAACGCTTACGCTCATCGCGGAAAGAGGCCATCCAGTTGAAGAAATCCAATTTCCCTTTGATCGCATCCCCCAAACCCAGTTTAGATAATAGCGCTGCTTTTTCCTTCTGGGCTTCATCGAAGCGCGCCAGGCCGGTCTCGATATCTTTAATCATGCCGGGGTCAGCAAGCATCGTCTCCAGCTGTACCATGTAATGTTCCACGCCTAAATACTCTACCCTTTCAAAATCGTTCTTGAGCCAATGATACTTAACTGCATGCTCATGAACCAAGCGATCCACCGCCTTTAGCCCATCCTTGGCCGCCACTTTGTATATGGCCAGCAGATCCTTTTGTTGTCTTTGGACATACGAGAGTTCATCGGGCATGGTCAAAACAGTCAGATCCCGTGGTTTGAGACTGTCGGCCCGGTCTCCAAAAATAAAGCTGAATATTTTCTTTTCAAAAGGATCAAGTATATCCAAAAACAAAGACGATCCCCATCCTTTAACCGCGGTTCGAATGAAAAGTTCATAGTCAGCCTTGAATTCAGGGGACCCTACCCGCTCTTCGAGCATCCTCCGCCCCACAGCTTCTGCCGTAAACGCAGTTTCTGATAATTGAGAGTACAAACCACGGAACCAATTCTTATCTCCATCTACCTTGTGCAGTATCGAATCCGCCTCCTTCTCCACCAACGCATAATCAAGGTAGTTATAGAAGGAAAAAGCATCGCCTGTCTTGATTATCAGGCCGACCAAGGGCATCCTAAACCCCGAGTACTCATGCATGCGCGGCACGCCCATGTGCACCAAGCCACCGATGAGGGGTATTCCCGCACCGGACTGCCTATACCATTTGCTGTGTTTGATTTGTTCCTTGGTTAACATATCTAATCAATTACGAATTACGAATTAAAAATTACGATCTTTGTCATTTCGAGTGCTAATCGAGAAGTTCCTTTCGGGGCTATCGGGCTTAAGGGATCTCTCCACCTTGGTCGAGATGACAATACCCCCCTTCTGTCATTTCGAGCGATAGTCGAGAAATCCCTTTTCTGTGCGTTTAATGACTTGAGGGATCTCTCCACCTTGGTCGAGATGACAGAAGGTGGATGATCGAACTGACAAACGAAATTCATAATTTTTATTTTTTATTTTTTATTTTTAATTTGTTCACTCTCCCTCGGTCAGCATCAACCTCCACCATATCTCCGTCCTTCAAAACTTTAGTGGCTATCCGGGTTCCGATGACGCAAGGGATCTGCAGTTCACGCGCCACGATGGAGGCGTGCGAAGTTATGCCTCCCATATCAGTCACAATGGCGCCCGCCTTTTTCATGGCCAGAATCAAATCAGGATTGGTGGCGTTTGAGACCAAAACTTCACCCGCCTGCAGTTTGCCAACATCTTCTGCCACTAAAATTATTTTGGCTATTGCTCTGACCAAGCCCGGATAAGCGGTAGAACCGCGCAATTCCTGATCCGGTTCTTCCGCCTCATCCGCAGGCATGTATTCTTCCATCATGGCCTGGCCTTCAGGGCCCGTGTAAATCTTAATTTGACCGTCTTCGACCAAATAACAACACTCCACCAGGCGATCCTTGGCTTGCTTGGCAAAATAATCACGTTTGCCCTTCAACAAAGCCTCTTCCACCTCTTCCAAAAATAAAAACTTTAATTCATCCAAAGAAATTCGCAGTCTGCGGCTGATTTCTGCCAAGACCTTATCCATGATTACGTATGATTGCTGATAAATGCCTTTACGGTAATCCTTAAGATGCATAAAACCGGCCGATACATTTAGCAGGCGGACTAAATCTTGTGACAATTCCAAAGATTTAATCAGCTTGGCTTTTTCTTGAGCCAAATTAGCGTATTTATTCAATAAACATTGGTATTGCTCGTCCAAATCGCCGCGCTCAAGAGTGTCTTGGCAGACGGATAGTAAATGTTCTAAAGACATGACCGGTCCGATATAAGCATAAGTTAACCATTCAAATCTTTGTCTGTGCTTTTCCAGTAACTCCATAGCCTGAATATTCTTGCGCAAAGCGGAAATATCACGCTTTTTAATGGCCAGAAAAATCTCTTCATGTTCGGCCAATTGTTTTAAGTCTAATAACATCTTAAGGCGCGCGATTTCCTCCTGTTGCACTTCGCTGGGCTTATCAGCCGAGCTTAAAAACGAGTAGATCTCATTTAAGCGCTCCACCTGCCCCAACTCTGTTAATCGTATCTTTAAGCCTTGCGTCACATAATCCGTAATATACGGCTGATCAAAACCATCTACAAACACCGGTACCCAGCCCCAAACCCTCATAACTCTCAGTAATTTAAGATATTCTCGATATATATCAATTAAATCTTGGTCTGACTTGTGCGTTACATCCATGGCTTTGACCGAATCGCAAAAACTTAAAAGCCGCCCGCCATGGTCTTCGATCTTGGCAAACACCTGGTCCACAAAATCTTTTTCCCTAACCACCCGGTCAAACAAGCTCCGGCAAAGAAGCTTATAAGAATCATCATAAGCCATAACAAATCTCGCTTTCTTGATAGAACAAAAAACCCGTTCCACCGGCTTAACGCCCAAATCAGCGATATCACGCGTGGCCACGATATCCATCAAATATATGGGATACAGATAAATACGATCGCGCTCAAATATTTTTTTCAGCATATTACTTTAAAACACGTACCGTGCGGTGATTAGCGCGCACTTCAATCATATTGCCCTCCTGTATGCCGGTTAAAGCCTCTTTAACCCCGGTTACACAAGGTGTTTCATGGTTACGCACCTGTTGTTCCACGGACGGCGATAATTTATCCTGAACCAGAATAATGGCTCCGGCCTTATCCAAAACCAAGGGCAAAAATACATCCTGCGCCAAAACAGCCACTTCACCTTTTTTCAATGAATACGCGTCGTTTTGCGACTTGATAATTCTGGCCAGGCCGCGCGCGAAACCGCGGGCCACCAAATTGCCATACAAAGTCAGCGGAGCTTCGCCTGAAATACGAGCTTCCAGTTCAGACCTGATAGCATCAGCTTCTTCGCCCACAGCCAGAGTGTAATCCAATCCTCTAACCTCAATCAGCAAACCCTGATCATGGCGTTCTTTTAATATTTCCGCGCTAACCAGGCCTTTGAGCGCACCTTCAAACTCTTCATAGCTCAAATATTGCAGATATTCTTTGGACAAACCCGTCTTGTTTCCCATGGCCGCGATGATCTGATCCATCACATACACGCCCATTAAAATGGCGTGCTTTTTAGCTTCTCTCCAAAAAGCCACTCGGTTAAAAAACCACAATGGATTTTGAGGCAGATTGTATTTACGACAAACATCCTTTATTCTTTTTTTCTGTTCTTTAGAATATGAGGCCAAACGCTCGTATTGAGAGTTAAAAAATTGTTTATTGGCCAAATAATTTTCTACTTCGCGCGCCAAATCAGCATCTTCAATAGGCTTGTGCCCGGCATAATCCATTTCTCCATAATAAAACTCCCGTCTGAAGGCTTGATAACCCGGATCATGTTTAACAAAATCCAGGGCGTCAAACTTGCGTTTGTCTCTGTACGGCAACAATAAAGTCAATAAAGCCAAACGACGCTCCTCATCATAAGTTAATTCTTCAGGTGCCAACAAAACCAAAACATCAGACTGGCTGATTTTATATTTGTCGGTCAGACGTTTAATCTCACGGTGATCAAAACCCGCGTAATAAGCTTCTGAAAAATAACAATAGCCGTACATTCTTTGGCATGAGTTATATATCTGATTAAAATAGTCAGTCAGTTCGGTGTTGGACATCTTATTCAAAGCATCCAAATCCACGGTGCTGTAAAATTTTTCAACGTCGCGCATAGACCTCTCAAACACGCGATATAATCGTTCAAAATGCAAAGGATTGCTGTATCTTTCGTAAACTTCTTGGGCGATTGTATTCATGCGGTTAACATCCCAATAAACATAGGCTTGTTTATCCCGAATGTAGGTGTACATGACGCCAAAAGTGGCATTGAAATATTCTTTGGGAAATTTATTGGAACTCATCAAAATGGGCCAGATATAATAAGGAACGGCTTTGGTCTGTTGGGAATAAATGGCCGCCGGCATTTGGTCAGCCGCGCCTTCTGCCACGTATTCCACCAAATCCTGAATTTTTAAATCATAGACACCGCACAATTTGTCCAAGGTGGCGAACTTTAAACCATCCACCTTGTTATGCATCAAAGCATTGATGGTATTGCGGTTAATTTCAGCTTCACGCGCGATTTCCGAGCTGTTTTTGCCTAATCTACGCGCAATTTCGTTTAATTTTAGTTTGATCATATTATTTAAATTGACTACTTTACTAGTCAATTTTTATTATAATAGACTATTTTAGGCCTTTTGTCAATCAAACATGACTAGTATGCTATGCAGTCACTCTTGACGGTTGGCAAGATTCGTGATATATTAATGCGTCACACTGGAAGTACCGAAGACAACACGAACTTTCCCAACAACGGGCAACAGCCCACCACCGGAGGATTCAGAATGAAGAAGTCATACACGATCGAAGTCCGTCGCCACGCGCTCAAGGGAACCGGAAGCCAGAAGGACATGCTCTCCCCCGAGGGGTACGAGCAGGCCCGCCAGGTCGGCAGGGACAACATGCGGGACAAGGGGTTTACGCACATCGCGGTCTCGCCGTATTTCAGAACGGCCCAGACCGCAGCCGCCATGGCCGAAGGAGCCGGCGACTTCACCGCCGCCACGTTCACCGTCTCCCCCGCGCTCTTCACCGGGCGTCTGGACGAGTGGATGGTTTACCACAAGGAACACGGCGCCGTGGTCAAGCCAGAAAGCGACTTGATCGAGGAAGAAGCAGGCCGCATGGCCAACGACCTCAAGGACTTGGTCAGCTCTCTGCCCGAAGGGTCGCATCTGCTCTGCGTTGGGCACACGCCGTTCGTCGAGACGCTCATCTACGGCCTGACCGGGGAGGTGATCGATCCCTTGGCCGAATGTGAGGGAGTGGAAATCGAAGCCGAAATCGACTCCGAAACCTTCTTCGCGAAGCACGTCCACGAACTACGCCTCTAGTACCTTCACCTATCAACCTGCGCCGGGCAGGATACACTCACCACCCCGGCACTTTCCACATTTTCATGATTCTGTCGTGAAAATATGCAAGGTTACAATTCAAAAAACACGGCCCAGGCCGTGTTTTTTGTCTATGACATCTAATAAATCATTAAAAATGAAAAGCTATCTGCCCCAGATCTCTGACAAACAAAATCTCATCATTCAATATCTTTTGAAAAGCCGCCATGTCGCGATTCTTAAAAGCCACCCGCTTGAGCACAAAAAATTCCTGCAACCTGGGCAAGGCGGCTACGATTTTAGGTTCTATGGCCGGGTCTGAATCAGGAATCTTTTCCAGAATTTTAACAAAACCCGGATCAGGATCTTTTAGGGTTTGAATAATGTCTTGGCGCATATCAGTCTTGTTCCAAAACAGCCCGGGAACCGGCCTCAATGATACCGGCCACGCCTTTTTGCAAAGCGGTTTCGGCTACAGCCTCTAACTCGGCCGCCTGGCTCGCGATAGCGGACTCAAATCTTTCCCTCTCCGGAATAGGATTTTCAAATGATGGTTCTGGCATATTTGAAAAGCATACAACTAAACACCATTTTGAGCAAAAAAAAATACGGCCTCATGGCCGCGAAGAAGTTTTGTCTTCAAGTATTTGCCGGTAGAACAACGAAGCCGAGTCATTGCCCGCCCAGCCGACGCCGACGATGTATCTTTTTTCCATTAAATCGGTGGCGCGATTCCAGCTCCAGTCCTCCTCCCAGGGAACGGGCATGAAACGAACACCGAAGTTGGCAGTCATGCCGGCGAAAGCCGCGACCGAAACACCCAATCCTCCGCTAGGACGCAACTTTAAGCTACCGCTATCACTCCCCAACATCATAGAAAAGTCCGCGTGACTGGAAAAACTGGGAGTGGTCAGGCTCACCTGCCCTCCGGCTTCAACAGGCACAAAGACTCCCCGGTTATGGTTATACTGCATACCGCCGTAAGCCAGTCCGGATAGATACCAATCAAGTGATCCTTCGTAGGTATACCAGAAGCGGGTCAATTCCGACGAAGTACCTATGACGCTGGCAGCCGCGCTCTTGGCATGTTGCCGCAGACAATCCCTGAAGCCTTGGCGCGCGGCCTCTTTATGCTTCGGTGCCTGTTGCAGTTGGCACATCTCTTTATCCTCTTCGTTCGCACAAGCTTTGGTCATTTCATCTTTAATGTTTTTCACCTTCGCTTTCAAACACTCGGCCAGGGACGAATTAAGCAACGGATCATGATCATTGGCATGCTGGAAGGATAGAGCTACCGCGCCATCGGTCGAAGCGGACGTGCCCATTTGCCCGGGGTTGCGCGTAGCACCCAGAGACACATTCATGCGTTTTAGAAACACACCCAAGAGTGGTACTTTTTCCAGCGCGCCAATATCATCGCCGGTATCCGATTCCAGCTGATAGATCTTGTAAGGAGAAAAAGCTACGCCAGCCGTGCCGTAGGTTCCATTCTCAGTGACGACAAACGGCAACTGCATGGAGGTCATGCGCGTGTCGCTCGGCCGCAACAGGCCAACCTGGGTTCCAAACACGCTATCCGTGGGAACCTGGGGCTGCAGCGGTTCCGGAGCTTCGGGACTAACCGGCTTTTTGGAACGGTCGTCCTGTCCAAGCTCCACCTCAATATCCAAGTTATAGACAAAGGAGTTGTGATTAATAACGGTTCCCGACCCTGCTGACGGCAGGTACATCACCGGCCAAATAGCGATAGTTTCTCCGCAGCCGTTTTGAGGTTTTTCCGGATCGCAAGGCGTCGGCACCTCGATAGGATTGTCCGGAGCCGCACACAAAACAGCTCCCCGGTTATAATGTTGAGCATAGATCTTGAGCAGGTAGCGCGGGTCGTAGCAACCATGCAGGACATACCGTTGATCGGCGACCTGCAGTACCGGATCTATATACCGGCACTCTTCGGACAGATTGACGCTCGGCCGTTTACCCGCTTCGGTAATAAAATCTCCTACGATTTTATGGACATCCGCCATTTTATCAGGCTTTTTAGCGCATAGCGCGCTCAACTCCCCCAACAAACTGCCCGCGTAAACACGGTAATTACTGCAACAGGTTTTAGGCGGGGTTTGGCTTCTTGCAGGTACACTCACTAACAAAGCCAGAGCGACAGTCATCAGCCAACCAAAAGCGTATACTGGCGACCTCTTCATGAATCACCTCCCTTTCTGTCGAATGTTCAGATTGCACAGCACCCCTCTTTTAGCAAAGTTATAACTTAAAATCAAGCCTCAATACTAATGGCGCGCCACGTGAAGCCACGGGCTCGTTAGCCGATCCGCCTCGTAAAATCGACAAATCGATCACGAGGCACTAAAAAAGCCGGCTCTTGAGAGCGGCTTTTTTAGTGGTGGACCTTGAGGGAATCTCACATCGCAGCGCTCTTTCAAGAACCTTCGGGTTCTCGAATAACTCTCCTCCGCATGTAAGAAACTACCGTTTCCTACCACCTTCCCGTTCGAATCCCTCAAGTATGAATATTGGTTATTGAAATTACATATTACAAAAAAACCGTCTTAAACGGTTTTTTGTTGGTGGACCTTGAGGGATTCGAACCCTCGACCCCCGCGTTGCAAACGCGGTGCTCTAGCCAGCTGAGCTAAAGGCCCGGATCGATAATTAAATTACAATTTTCAAATATCAATTATCAAATTTAGGATTATCGATATTGAAGACTGAAACTTGTTATTTGTGGGGCTATATTAGGGCTTAAACTACAAAAAGTCAACAATTCATAGAGCATGTAGCATATAGCATGTAGCATATAGCATGTAACGTGTAACAAAAGACTAACTATAGGGCGTTTACGTAACAATATTATATTTATTGTATGTTATGTGTGGATGGGGGCTAGGCTCTGACGTGGTGAGGGAAGTTGTTTTTAGCAGATTGCCACGGCACGGCGTTCGCGAACGCCGTGCCGTGGCACTCGTCGGACTCGCTCCTCGCAATGACATGGTTGAGTAATGAGATCCTGAACCCCCACTATGTCTTACGACTTCGAGGGGCACGGTAAATTCAGGATGACGGGGGGTGGTTACGTAGGACGTAGGATGTTGGATTGTTTGTTACATGCTACGTGCTACATGTTTCGTGACGCGGGACGTAGGACGTTATGGACGTTAAGTACGCTAGGCAAGTTATCCTCTCGACCTGACCGCGTTCTGTAATTATACTGGCACAAACTATGAGAAAAGCTTGGTCAATTCTGCTTTCCATACTATTGGGAGCTTTGGTGGTGGGTATTGGCACCGGATATTTTTTACACTTGGCCAATAAAGACCGCCAACTGCTGGCTCTAGAGGCCCAGCAGGCCAAAGCCACGGCCATCCGCACACAGCAAGAACAGCAGAACGCCATCCACGAAGCCAACGAAAAACTGGCCAAGGCCAACGAAGAAGTCAAAAAAGCCCAAGACGTATTAAAGGCCGTGGAACAAGAAAGAGCCTTATTGGGACAGGCCACTCCCCTGGCTGAACCGCCGGCTAAAAATATCAAAGACTGGCAAATACTGATTTCAACCAATCAAGACATTTCTTTTAAATACCCGTCTGATTCGATCGTTACGGAAGACGATAATAAGAATTTGACCATAGCCGAAAAAAAGGCCGGTCAACCTCTTCAATCCGAACCCTGGCTGATGGTTCAGCCTTATTCTGAGCAAGCCGAAGACCGGCTTAAAAATCAAATCACCAGCTCAACACCGGCGGTTTATTTTATCAAAGGCAAAATACTGGCCGGAGAGACGGGCTATAAAAATGGTCAATCTCAAGAGGGAGCCTACTATAGAATTTATAAAGACGGGGTTACAACTCATTTGCTTTGGATTGAAGATTACAAATACGGACAAGGAAAACAGGTTAAGCCATTGCTGTTTGAAGATCTTTTGGGGACATTGGACTTTCCTAAAGAATAAAGTTTATTTTTGTAAAATATGAAATGCGTAAAATGCGGACAAGAAATTATTGATGAAGAGTGTTCATGCCCGGTCTGTCACGGCCCCATGATCTGCGAAAAAGGAATCTGCCATTGTGATTGCGGAAATAAATTAAAAGAAGACCAGTGCTACTGCGCGGACTGCACCAAATAAAAATTTTTACATTAAAAAACTTTTTTTAAGATGATGTTGTGGATAATCCCATGACATTTTTTATATTTTGTTTTATTCAAAATAACGGATTGTAATAAAAAAACAGCCATTGAAAAATATTTATCAAAATAAGCCAATAAAAACAAGCATTTAATCAAAGTTTAACGGTTAGCGATAGAGAAAAAAATTTTTTATTTTTTATGATAAGAAAAATTATATTTTATTTTTTTTAATCTTGCATATCTTCTTGACATGTCTTTTTTGTGTTATAATTATTTTGTGCTTACAGATGTCGAACTCTGTGAACATGAATTCCGACATCTGTCAGTCATGATCTTAATAAAGAAAGTGAGGTGATAAACATGCCAGCTAAGAAGAAGACAACCAAAAAGAAGGTAGCCAAGAAGCCGGTAGCCAAGAAGAAGGTCGCCAAGAAAAAGGTAGCTAAGAAACCGGTAGCCAAGAAGAAGGTCGCCAAGAAAAAGGCCACCAAGAAGCGCTAGTTCTTTTTGCAGGAGGAATCCCACTGTTTAATACGGTGGGATTTTTTATTCAAACAAACCGGACTGTTTTAAACCCCCTGAACCCACATCGACTTTAATCTCTCCATATACACCATCATAACCCGGCCTCGTATCCACTTTTCCTTGGCGCATCATTAAAACAGCCCGCGCTATATCCGGCTCGGCTACGGAAGCCAAAGCTTGAGCGTCCAGATCCAGCAAAATGGCGAATTCACTGGCAAGACTCATCATTTTTTCAACTTCTCTTTGCACGACTTTGCTGGCCTTGCTCTTGCCGCGGCACTGGGCCACCAATTCTTTTAAGGGGACAATACTTTTAAAAGGCACAGCTCCGGGCGGACGATCCGGATTAGGCGGTCTGTCAGCCAAATCACTGACACGGGAGAGAACACCTACGGTTAAAGGACGTCCGCATTTGGGACACAGGCCTTTATTTTTTTTAGTCGCATCCGGCGCGCACCAATAACCGCAGTCAGCATGTCCATCCGCGTGATACTTGCCCTCTTCCGGAAAAAATTCGATTGTTTCGATAAATTTTGACTGATCATGTTCCAACAAAATTCGGCGCAGTTCATGGTAGCTGGGTTTATCCATCTCAAAAACATTAGCTTCTCTTCCCAGATTTTCACACGAATGCGCGTCCGAATTGCTGACCAAAAAAATTTTGTCCAAGGCGCTGATCCGCCAGTTCATAAGAGGGTCGGATGATAAGCCTGTTTCCAAGGCATAAATATATTGAGCGTAATCGCCAAAACACTCTTCCAAAGAATCAAACCCGGACTTGGAGCCAAAAACCGCGAACCAAGGCGTCCAAATATGAGCTGGAATTAGCAAGATTCTTTCATCAATATCCAAAAGCATTTTTAGTAATAACTCCGAATCCAAGCCCATAATAGGCCGTCCGTCGCTTTTCAGATTAAATCCCCGGTCCGAAAGAGCTTGTGTCACCTTGTCCAAAGTGATCAAATCCGGAAAAAGCAAAACATGGTGCACTCTCCTGGTTTTATCACCGCGCTTATAGATACAAGAAACTTCAGTGGTCAAACAAAAAGCCGTGGGACAATCGCTATTTTTTAAATAAAAGGCGCCTTCACGTTCTTCGAGCAGGTCTCCGATCTCGCGTCTCCAGACAGGATGCAGAGCATCACCCGTGCCGATATATTGGATGCCCTTGCGCACTCCATAAAGCCCGATATTGGGCAAAGTTAAATCCTTGGAGCAAGAACGGGAAAATCTGGAATGGATATGCAAATCCGCGATAACACGCATAGACAGCCAATATACTACAAAATCAAGCCGAACAACAAGCTCAATAGACCCCGACAACAAAGATACTTGTCCGAGATTAATACCAAATTTTATATTTTATATTTTATATTTGATAATTGTTATCTTATCTCAATCCCAAAGGTTGGTTCCGTACCTCGCACCGCCATGCAAGAAACGGAAGCCACCTCTAAGATCGACGAACGATCTTATGTCCCCTCACCTCCTTCCGCAGACTCAATAATTTCAGGTTCTATAATTACTTCTGGCAACTCAAGCGGTTCAATGATCGCTTCCGTTTCTTGCTCGTCATCTGATTGATTTTCTTGAGTATCGAGCTCGACAACTGGTAACATCGCTTCTTCTAAAGGCGGATCAACCACATCCGCCGGCTCGACAACTTGTTCGGGCAATGTTTCTGGTTCGCTGATGATTTGAGTTTCGCTATTTTCCGGTTCAACAACCTGCTCTGACTCCGGATTATCTCCGATAGCTGTCGTCGTAGTCGTATCAGATGCATTGTTATCATCAGCCTCTTCATCCAAACTCAAAGCTTGAGACTGCACGCCTACGGCCATCCAATTGAATTTCATGGTTCTGCCGCAATCAGCCGGGTTAAGACACGAGCCTTCGTCCACCTCGATCCTAAAGCCTTCCTTGGTCTTTTTAGCGATACGGAACCTGCCCAGCCAAGGAGTAAAATATTCTTCAGCATCAGACTCGGGCGTCACCACCACAACAGGCACCTCATCAAAAGGAGTCTTAAAGACAATCTCCACCCAGGCTTGACCGGCCGGCACATCAACCACTCCGGCGGTGTTTTCAGAGACTATAACGCGTCCCATAAGGCGAACATCCCCGCCCACGGTCAAGTCTCCGGCTATCAAAGCCGCTGTTCTGACTATTAATACATCCAATTGGGCGCTTGAGACGTTATTTATGGACGAGCCATCCGCTACTTGCGGATTGATTAATCCACCCATAACTTGCTCAATGGCATAGGCGTCACCATTAAAAGCTTGTTGAATAATTTGAGTTGACGTTGTCTCCCCTAAAAATCCGGCTATTTGGCCCAAAGGCGAATCTTGACTGCCGAAATAATAACCTGTTTGAACCACCATCATAACTGTGCCTGTTAAAGCGTCGCTCGTCCCGCGTCCTGCGTCCTGCGTTGAAGAAGAAAATGATTCCAAAGCATGACCAATGATCATGCCCGGTTTGGTGGCTTTCATGGCATAACCCGAAATTGAAGCTGAGGTTAGCGGATCACCAACCGCGACCTCTCCGTTTTCCAAACTGACTTTTACCGGCACACGGCCAACCAAGGCTATAGCCCGCAAATCTTGACCTTTTTCTTTGCCTGACAATAAGAAGCCGGGCTTGGCGGAAACAACTCCCAGCAAACTCTTTTCATAACTTGCTTCGCTCTTTTTAACATATCCCGCGTTTTGAGCATCTAAAACGACCACATCACCGGCTGTGATGCTGGCATCCAAGGTAGGATACATTTCCGCCAAGTCATAAGCTCCAGCTTCGGTAATCAAACCGTGTGAAAACTTAAAGGCGCCGGTTTGCGCATCATAACCCGTGCCCGCACCCTGGTAATTTAATGATTCACTGGAAAACCACATGGAACCCGTAGATGAACCGGCTTCCATTTTTAAAGCATAAGAAGATTCGCGGGCTTTCTGGTAATAATAAACCTGACCATTGCCCGAGGCATTACCACGGCCCGCATACAACACACCGTTTAATTCAGCGAAAGAATATGTGGCCTCAAAACCCGTACCAGCATCACTAGTAATAGGATCGGTTACTCTATACTCAACGATATCACCATCATTACCACCGCCTTCGTAGCCCAAAAATAGCGAGCCATCATAAACCTGCATAGCCGGTACACGGGTGATTTGCCCGCCGTTATCTATCACCGTGCTAAAGTCACCGGCATTGTCGCATAAAAGATCATTACCGGCCGCCTGTGGCTCGCACCTCTGGATATCACCGTCAGCATTGCTGGTACCATTGGAGATGTACAAATAACCATTATAAACCACCGCCTCTTCAATGGTTTCATAAGTGCCGGCCGTATTATTAAACGGACGCGTCCAGTCTCCGGCTGCATCGCATCTGGCAATATCGCCGGCTGTATCCGGTTCGCAATAAAAAGTATCACTATCATCCGTACTCTGGCCCGTGAAAGCATATAAACGACCCAGATAGACCGCCAACGCATTAGCTCTCTCAAAGCCGGCCACAGGCAAAGCTACATTGGTCCAATCAGCTGCATTATCACAAGCCGTGGCCACACCTCCGCCGGCCGGATTACACACGCCCACCGAAGCGCTGCCCGCCACCCCCGTATCATTGGACGCGTATAGATAACCATTGAACTCAATTAATTGACTAATACGCGCCGGCCCGGCCGGGAAAACCGCGTCAGACCAATCGCCTGCGTCGCAAACATCCGCATTGCCCGTAGCGACCGGATTACACACCATGACATCTCCCAATCCCGCACCATTACCCATACCGGCATACAATCTGCCTTTATAAACAAGCAAGCTTAAAACTTGTGAATACGTTGCGCCACTGTATGAAGCGCTCCAATCAGCCGCATTATCACACAAAGTCGTATCACCTCCTCCAGCCGGATTACACACTTGAATATCACCGTCACCCGCACTGTCGCCTTGGCCGGCATACAGATAACCATTAAAGACCGCCAAAGCACGAACCGATTCAATGCCCGTAGCCGGTATGTTGGCCGTGGTCCAGGAGACTTCGGTTTTGGAAGGCGCGGGCGTGATCGTTACGTTGCCGCGGGCTTTGGTTTCGCCGTTAATATCCAGCTTGGCTTCGGGGTCGGAGATGCCAACACCTACATTACCGCTATAGGCGATAGTCAATCTTTCAATACTGGCTGTATAAAATCTCCAATTTTGGCCGGAATAAGGAGTAAAAATAACATTATCCACCCAACCCGCGTCAGAACCTTCGGATATACTTATATCCTTATCATAAGCCCATCTGATGGTGTGCAGTCCGGCGGAAATCGGAATGCTCACGGTTGCAAAATTTGTTTCACCCGAAATCCTGGAATAATAACCGCCGCCTGCATTGGAACAATTAACTGAATTGTCAATACAAACCATCAAATAATCATAGTTAACTTCCGAGCTGACCCGCCAGTCAAATTCCAAAACTCCATTGCCTGTAAAATTATAAGTGATTTCCATCCAGGAAATTTGGTTATCAGTTATATCTCCATTCGTAGCTGAATAGGTACCTTCCGTAGAAGTCGAGGCATCCTGCAGCCAATTGGCATTACCGCCCGTGGTCCATCCGGCCGGCGGAAAAGATCCTTCGAAACCCGAAATAGATTCTTGCGAAGCGGCTACATCGGCGAATTGGAATAAATAATCACCGCTGTCTTGTTTATACAAACTCGACTTACCGTATATGGTGCTGGTAGCACCCACGCGCAAATCCGTACCCGCATATAAACTGCCGCCCACACCCAATTTATCCGCGTAATAAGCATCATTGCCGCTCAAAACAAAGGTACTGTCCAGACCACTGGTATAAGTAGTGGTGGCAAATAATAAATTTCCAGCATTATCCACGCGCATTTTCTCATTGCCATTATTACTAACCGCAAATTGCTGACCTGAAAGCTCAGTCAAACTCCAAGGCGTAGAAGTGCCAACAAGCAAGGAATTGCCGTAAATATTATTCCATCTTAAACTCGCGGATCCCAGATTATATAAATCTGTTGTGCCCGGCAAAATCGATCCCGTAGAAGTCCCCCCTCCAAACTGAATGGCATTGGCCGTTACATTGCCTTGCGTTGTCACTTGATTCAAAGTCGGCACCGAAGTTGTTACCGCCTGACCATTGATGTACATGGCAGAGGAGGAAACATAACCCGTAGCCAACACATTGGTTGAAGTTACGTAGTTGACGACCAATCCTTGCCAGCGATGAGTTGCATCACCCAGAGCATAAGTATCCGTAACAGCTGGCGATAAATTCGAGTTGATGTATCCCAAAACCGCCAAGTTCGTTCCCGTGGCATTGATAAATAACGCTGACGTCGAACTCACGTTACCATCGATCCAAACATCTTGTTGAAATCTGAAATTCGCAGTTGATGTTCCTCCCGCAAACTGAATGTCATGTGTAGTGGTATTCCCGGCATTGGTAACAGTTTGTAATGTCGCAGCCGCCGCGGATGGACAATTGGTGCCATCAGCCAAACAGGGCAAAATGCCGTTAATTCGAGTATCGGATGATAATCTGGTTGGGCCTGTAACACGCAAGCTTGTACCCGTGGCATTAGTCCAAATCAAATTACTCGACGTGGCGGTATTCACTGTTAAAGCGTCAGAAACAATCAAGCCCGAAATATTCATCGAATTACCTGTTGCGTGCGTAAATTGGATACCTTGCACTTGGGTCGTACCTACCACATGCAAAGTACTGGAAGGATTATCAGTACCCAAACCCAAACGCTTGCTCGTATTGTTCCAATAAAAATTATCGGCATCATCTGTCATGAAATCATTAGACGTCCCAAAAACTACCCCGCCATCCGAGATCCTTCCGTTGCGGGGTGATCCCAAAGAAACCAAAATAATACCTTCTGTGGCGTGCGACTGTACAACAACTCCAATCTCAACGGTTATACCGGGTGATTCCGGCCTGATGGCCGTATAGTAACCGGGCGTCACCGCTGAAAGATACAGGCTGGTACCCGAAGCAAAACTTGAAGTATCAAGAAAATGCACTTTTCCAAAACGCGTAATGTAACCATGATCGCCAATACCGATGTCATGAGTAGCCATTCCCATGATGCGCGCCGTGGAACTGCTGGCCGCGGAAGCCAGCTCTATGGTTGGATGTCCATCATTATCAGCGCCTGTAATATATACGACTTGTCCATTGGTAATCACGGATCCCGAATCATTATAAACTTTAATTATGCTTTCTTCCGCCAGATTGACTGTCATTTCGGAAACTTCATTATAGTATGATAAAGCGGCTTGACTCTTATCATAAAACAATCTGCCTTCAAAATATGCGGGATTGTCAGCGGTGGTTATAAAATCAACATATGTACCGGTAGCATTGATAAACAAAGCCGAAGTAGAGCTGACGTTTCCGGATACTATTAAATTTTGTTGCATCCAAAAATCAGCGGTCGATGTACCTCCGGCAAATTGCAACCAGTTGGTTGTGGTATTTCCGGTATTGGTAACAGTTTGCAAATCCGGCGAAGTGGATGACGGACAATTAGTGCCGTCCAAAAGACAAACATTGACTCCGCCAATCATTGTATTGGATGGCAAGCGAGCTAAGTTGGTAACATAAAGTTTTGTGCCCGTGGCATCTCCCCAAAATAATTCGGATGTTGTAGCCGAACTCAAAGTCAACAAACCCGTAAATCTGCCGTCGCCGTCAACATCCAGCGTGTGCGAAGGGGTGGTGGTTCCGATGCCCACATATTGATCAGAAGTGATGCGCATGACTTCGTTGTTTGCCAATGTGCCGCCGACCGCAAATTTGATAACTGAAGATGAAGTAGCGGCCACGATTATCAAATCAGAAGAGTTACCCATCAAATAACTATCAAGTGGATTGGCGATCGTAAAAAATGGACTATTGAATCCAGAGTTGGCTATGCCAAGAGCAGTATTAAAATTATTACCCGGAGTCGCCACATCGGCAGAAGCTACAAAATTAGCTGTGGCAAAATTTCCAGCATTGGTATTTCTGGCATTGACCACTAAATAATTATTAAAGTCGCCTCCAAATTGAGCGATGGACGCACCCAAAACCGGAAAATCACCGCTGCCAACTTTCAATGTTTCGATGTTCAAATTGGTTGCCGTGGCATTTTGCATTATAGTATTGGCCAATACGGCATCACCTGAAATCAATGAAGTGCTGGAAACCAGCCCGGATAAAATCAGGTTGGTTCCCGTGGCGTTGACAAACAAAGCCGAGGTAGAACTAACGTTGCCATCCACGCGTACGTCTTGCTGGAACCAGAAGTCAGCCGTGGATGTACCTCCGGCAAACTGCAACCAATTAGTCGTCGTATTACCTGTATTTGTAACAGTATGCAAATCCGGCGAAGTGGATGACGGGCAATTAGTGCCATCCAAAAGACAAACACTGATTCCGCCAATCATGGTGTTGGCAGGCAAACGAGCCAAACCGGTAACATAGAGGCTGGTGCCGGTGGCATCTCCCCAGAATAATTCGGAAGTTGTAGCCGAACTCAAAGTCAACAAACCGGTAAATCTGCCGTCACCGTCAACATCAAGAGTATGCGAGGGGGTTGTGGTTCCGATGCCCACGTAATGGTCAGCTGTAATGCGCATGACCTCATCTGCCAACTCCGTTCCTCCGGCATGAAACAAAATAGCTGACGAAGCGGTAGCGGTTCCTATGGTCAAATTAGCTGA
This sequence comes from Parcubacteria group bacterium ADurb.Bin192, assembly GCA_002070095.1. Classification (GTDB taxonomy): domain Bacteria; phylum Patescibacteriota; class Patescibacteriia; order 2-12-FULL-60-25; family 2-12-FULL-60-25; genus MWCR01. Next base: position 58,236 of record MWCR01000001.1, read on the forward strand.
ATTGGCATACAGGTACGCGTCCAACGGACCGGTGATGGAAAAATCGGGGTTGCTGTAATTGGAACTGTTAATACCCAAATCAACATAATAATTGGAGTCATCGCCGATATCGGCTGTCACTATATAATCACCTGATGCATTGGTTCCGGATGAATGGTTTTGCAAGTTAACCTGTAAATACGAATCCACGGTTCCTCCGAATTGCGCCACCGAATCACCGACAATCGGAAAATCACCGATACCAACTCGCAAAGACTCATCAACAATCATATTATGCGCCGTAGCATAGCCCAAGATAGATTGAGCGACGTTGATAAAGGTGGAAGAGACAGTACCATATGTTACCAAATTTCCTCCCGTGGCATTACTGAAAGTTAAATTTTGTATCGTGGTATTATCCATGACAACCAATTGAGTAAAGGTGGCGTTAGTAGCAGTCAAATCTGTAAACGACGCTTGATTACCTGTTAATTTTGTTATGAAAGCATTGGTTCCGGTGGCATTTGTCCAAAATAAATCAGTGGTATTTAACAATCCTGCGGAAGCATTGGTAAAATTCGCGCTCGAAGCGAACAGATTGGTGGAAGTAACATCGCCAACCGTCAGCGTGGTCAGCAAGGAGGTACCGCTGACATATAAATTGGATGACAAATTGAGGTTGGTAAAAAACGCGGCACCGGAGTTGGTTATTCTGGTGGTTGAGGCTAAAAGCAAATCACCATCAATAATATCCAAACTGGCCGTTCCCGCAAAAGTATTATCGATAGTAATCTTGGTGTTTGTCGTAGCATTGGCCAATAAAGTAAATGCACCTCCATTATTGGAACTAAAATTCAAACTGTTTTCCGCATTAAATCCGCTGGCTGTTAAATGATAATACTCATCCGCTTGTCCGCCCTGAAGACCTGATAAATCATTATGATTCACTATGCCTGATCCAGCCCCGTTTCCATCTCTATCAATAATTACGGGTCGCAAATCTCTTATAGCCTCAACCGAATCTTGTCCTTGTTTAAATATAATGGCTCCAATTAAAAACGCATGTTCACTGTTTAAAAAATCTTCCGGTAAAATATCAGGCGGTCTTGCGGATTGAGCATTGGCCAAATCCGTGTATGCGGCTTGTCCATACAACAAGCTGACAGATCCATGTTCATGAATATATACCCAATGCACGCCATACTCATCTCCGGCAAGCGCTTGTAAAACACCGCTGTTATTATCATAATTCAAATTATTCCATTGTGTAAAACCATGTGCATGAACAAAACCCCCGCTGCCATTGCGATAATATATATCAAATGAATCTGCACCCGATGAATCAAAAGCTGGGATTATTCTTTCAAAGGCCGCGTACCAATTGGTACATTGACTGACTGCAATATTTCTGGTTCCTACATCACTGATTATACATCCATCTGTAACAATTTGTCCTACGCCATTTTCAAGAAAATCTACAATACGGTTAATTGGCCGTGTTTCAATCGATCTTTCATCATGAATATGCAAGTATCCATCACCTTCGTTATAAACTTTAGCCAATTTATAATAAGTCCAATCACCGGAGTAATCGGTTGTTGTGGCTACTATGCTGGGATTGCCTGCATTATAATGAAGGTAAATATTAAACCATTCAAAAAATGGAACGCTGATACCCGATGATGTAGCCCAAGCGGTATAATAAACATTAGCACCGGGATTTGTTGGATCAGAAGCAATCAAGCCTTGACCGGCCGTCACCATTACTGTACCGCTGGCCGTTTGAATTGTTTCACCTCCATAAGCTCTGCCATTGGCCACCAACATGTTGAGGTACGATTGCAAATCTAAATTATTAGGCGTATTAATGCTCGCCAACGAAATTTGTGAAGCCGGTAAACTGCCTGTAATGGAACCGAAAGAATCCAGACTCAACACCACATTGGCATTACCCAAAACCCCTGAATTGATCGAAGTGGCGCTCACATTACCCAATGCCCCGATGGTCAATGTATCCGAAGCCATCGCATCCGTGACACTGTCATTTGGCAAACTCAATGTACTGGTGACTGTCAAATTTCCCAAAATCGAATTTGTGCCTGTAGCATTCAGCCAAATCAGGTTGGATAGATCCAATTCAGTGTCTATTGTCAAAGTAGTGACGGAAAGCGACCCAATATCAGCTGATCCGAAAATCGCATCAGTCGAGCTGACTGTTCCCGATGCTAAAATATTGCGCCATGAGGAAGTCAAAGACCCTAAATCATATAAATTATGCTGTGACGGACCGATTGTTCCATTAACCTCAAGATCAAATAATGATGGCGTGGAAGTTCCAATTCCCACTCTGCCATCTTCGGTAATCGCGAAATAATTGCCAAAAGTATCTTCCGAAATCAAAAAAGTATTGTTTGAATCTGTTTCGATTGTCCATGAATCGGTACCAATACGTGTTCTGCGAATCCAAATCTCATCCCATCTGCGGCCGGGACCGCCCAAATCATAAGTCAAATGCGCGCCGGGCATTAAATTACCGGTTGAAGTTCCTCCTTCGAACTGCAGTGTTCCATTAATAATACTATCACCCTCAACTTCCAATTTGGCGGAAGGAGTGGATGTTCCGATGCCTACGTTACCCAAACCATCAATTCTAAATCTTTCTCCATTCAAATCATCGGCAATGTAAAAATCTCCTCCGGCTTCTTCTCCTAAAGTCCAAGACGAAGCTCCTAAACGCACAAAACGTGTCCAAACTTCATACCAACGCCGTCCCTGCCCGCCCAAATTGTAAGTTAAGTGAGCGGATGGATATAAACTAGCTGTTGATGTTCCACCCGCGAATATCAATGGATTGGTTGTCGTGTTTCCATTATTCGTCACATCCTGCAAAGTCAAACCCATGGCCGAAGATGAGACGTTACCTATCGCTGTATCCAAATCTTTCAAGGCCGCTTGAACCGTCGTAGCGGACGAAAATGTAAATTCATCATAAACACCAACCAAATAGGCACCTGATGTTAAAGGATTGCTGCCAACAGCGTCCAGCCGGATGCCATTAATCTTCAAATAATCACCAATGGCCAGATATCCGGTAGTAGTGGCATTACCTTGCCGGTTGACCGTAAACACATCGGATGTGCCGTCCGACATGCGCAAAAGATAGTCATATACATTGGACGTACCTTGAGTTTCTACAAACAAAGCCGTCCTCAAAGCCGTAGCCGCGTCATTAGAGGCTTGATTCAAAGCAAAAAGGTTGCCTCCGGTATTTGAAATTGAGCTTGAGGCGTGCTGACCTTGAAGCATTTCGGCGTTCAAGGCGTAAGGCACGGCCGTTAGTCTTTTGCGGGGCGACATTTCAGAGTCAGCGCCGACTTTAACCCCCAAATACAGCGCGTCCTGGTTCCAATCAATGTCCAGCGGTACCTGGCCGGCCGAGGTGTCGCCCAGTAAAACCGTAAACAAACCGCTTTTGACGTTCACGGATACGTCAGCCGGAGTACCGGTGGGCAAGCCGTTGGTAGTGGAAGCAGACCAAATAGGCGAGCCGCCGCTGGCCTGGGTATATAAACTGAAACGCATCTGATAGTTACCATCTCCCACATTGATACCCGAGCCGTCCATCAGCCTGCCTTGATAGTTGATCTGTCGATTAATACCGGAAGCCGCCTCTGTTTTGAGAACCGCCATTCGCAATACAGAAGCCGCTGCCAGCATCAAAATAACAAACAAAAATCCACCGTTAAAAACGGATTTTTGTCTATTATATTGTTTAAAAAGATGGCGGTCTTTTTGTTTGTTCACAAAAATTTGTTCCGGGCCAAATCACACTCATCCGGCCCAAGAACGTTTTGGTTTTGGTGGATACACCGACTCATGATGGAGTGGCATCATAAGCCCCGCTCCAAACAGGCGAACATGACCGATGATTCTGATGGCGGTTCAAAATCATCACTCGCCGATTTGAGATATTAAAAAGCTACATGCGATCCCATATAAATCACGTGCAGCTCCTCAATATTACCCAAGCATGGGCAGTAAATTGTTGGCCGTCACTAATTTTGGTGATCTGGCTTTTTATTTTGGTTTTTATCCACAAACTAATGTTGCGGATGATGAAAGGTGCTCGCCTTTGATGGCTTATAACCAGTATAAGGCTATATATATATTAATAAAAACATTAAATAATTGTGGCTTAAGTTAGCTAAATAATAATCTTAAATAAACTAAATTAGACTGTTGATAACTTGTTTAAAAAAATACCCGGCGCTTGCCGGATATTTTATGTGATCTATCGCTGTTTATTGATAATTGGCACCGATGATAATCAAAATATCCGACTTACCCGGCGCCTCCCCGGTCGGCAATTCAACTACTTCTGCCTGAAGCAAGGACTGCAAAGAAGCTATCGTGGCCGATGAAGGATTGTCTGACGTCTTAATGATCATGGTTTTCGAGTATTCCTTGCCGACCGCGTCTCCGATACCATAGACCGTGTAGCCCTTGGCCTTTAGTGATTCCGAAGCAGATCTGGCCAAACCTGCGGTCTTGGTGCCGTTCCTGATTTCCAAGGATACCTTTTCTACCACTCCGTCAGTACTTGTTGAACTATTAACATCATTGACAGCCGGTGTACCCGTGGCCGTTCCGGCGGCAGGCTGTTCACCCACAATTGGCATTACTGACAATAATCTATCTTGTTTGACACTGTACAAAACAGCTTTATCAGACCAAACCAATAACCTGTCTCCATTCTCCACGTCTTTATAGAAGACCGGATTGCTGGTTTTCAGCATTTCCGAATCTTGAACCGTAGCAACCGTTGGTTCTTCTCCGGGTTTAACCGTAATCAATTGAGAAACACGGCTGATTAAAGCGGCGATATCGCTTTTTTCCATGGGCTTGCCGGCCTGTACCTGATCTTGTTGACCGGCCGCACCGCGTCCGGCGTCAGCTTGTTGCGAATTACGCTGTTTTACCTTGTTGCCTATCATCAAAGCTCCGGCCGTAACAACCACTACTATGATAATCAGAACGAAAAACGCTGTTCTTGAACCTGCTGTCTTGGGCGCATCCTCGATTATCTTTTCAGGTTCAACTTTGGTTGGAGACTTTCTTTTTTTGATCATAAAATTTTAGACTTAAGTAATTGATGTCATTATAGCACAAAATAAAATTTTTTTGTGTATAAATATTTATCAAGAACGCAAATCATCGGGTGAGAGTGTTTTTGACTTCTTTATTCTAAAAAATGACTTAACTAAAACGATTCACCCGACCTTCAAAAAGACTATGTCCTCAAAATTAAAATTACATCTCTTTGCTTAATCCGCCGCTCGATCTCCATGACGATTAACCGCCAGACCTCGGATCAAGAATACAAAATCGACCTGCAAGAATCTCCGGACACAGGGCAGACCTTTGACCGGCCAAGCCCGATCAAGACAGCAACCCTTAGACTCTTTCACCGGGTACATACTTGAGAGATTGCTCTCGAAAGGTGAACTTCCTCAGGCGTCTTATCAGTCAACCACCCCTCCTCAAGTAACGGAAAATAAAAGACGGCCCCCATCGGGCCGTCTTAATTTTGATTTATTTAAATATTTATTTTGATTTCCCACCACAATCAATATTATATAGGAATAATAATATTTTATTTTTTGGCTAAAATAAGCTTTTTATTTAACAAGTACGCATGTTGATAAAATGTTAATTGTAAAATAAAGAGTTTACTCGCCTTCTATACCATCTACAACTTATACACAATATATTTTAGCCAAAAAAGACGACTCCTCGCTCAACAAATAATCATAATCTTTTCTTACTAATCGACCCAATCATGGTCCTTGATAACCCAACCAACCAATCCATCAACCGGCTTATCGTCAAACTAAACCGACGGCTCTTTAATCAGATGACCATGACCTTAACAAGTAACAAATGTCATCCAAGACATGTTTGTCACTGCCCTGACAGATTGTAAATAAGATATTTAATTTAATGAAATGAGACGGCCTGACATCGAGTAGTTTAGAGAACAAAAAAACCAAAAGCCGTCAGCCCGGTTATCCGACTTGAAGCGTCACCTTGGCCGAGCGTGTATTTATCGACTAAACAGATTATGTCAAAGACCTGACAATCCAAATAGCGGGACCTTATCAATAATATATAGATGAAAATTGCTTTAAAGTTTTCGATCCTAAAACTCCTTTCTCTGATTGTTATCCCGCCATTTCATAATCCTGCGTGATGATCAAATCGAGACATATAATCAGCACTTAAAATTTCTTGATTTAAATTTTAGTCTCGGCAACCCGGAGAAAGACATCAAATCCCCTAGACCGACACGTGAAGGTTTGGCTGGTTGATAAACCCGTGCCAACTCATAGAACGACTGACTACGCACCCGGACCAACCGAACCTCCATTAACCAAATAACATATCCTAACCGACGATCGTTATCAGCCACCTGCTCTCAAATATGAGACGGTCAGTAAATTTGGACATGACGCAAGGGTAAGCAAACGTACGAAGGCGACACTCAACCGTCCGCGTCTTTAATTATGACCAAAATACAGAAACCTGATGAGAGATCGCCTGGCAATCATCAGCCGGGCTATCAGAGCAATATGTCACACGGATACAAAAAACCCGGTCATCTGACCGGGCTGGTTCAACGTGGTTTTGACGTTGATTTGTGTTTGCTGCTTTCCGTTGGAAAGGAGGTGTGATTTTGATTTCGCCGTTTTTATTTTTAGTGGGTGGTGGGATGTAAGGTGCACCGGCGAATATCTTTCACTTGACCCGTAACCATTGTATCCAATATTTATACAAGCTAAAAATTAGCCCTACATAGAGCTAAAATTTAATGGTTACGCACCTGTGTATAAAATGAGTATGATTTATGTTTTTTTTATATGCGACCAATAATACTCAAATATTTTTTATATTTCCGCTAAGCGGAAACTTATGTCAGCCATTCAAATACTGATCTTGATTTTGCAGGATAAGACCTATCTGCTTAACCGCGTCAGCCGGCAGTAAACGACCCGACTCCACCACTTCAAGCAGAGCGCCGGCTTCGATCTCCTGCCCAACTGACGAGCCGGATAAGTATCTCAAATAATCACACAGCGCGTGATATTGTTTGGAGTCCAAAATGATGTCCTCCAACCTGTAAGAGTCCTTGTTCAGAGCTGACGACTTTTGAAACAGCTTAGCCAGATGATCGAGCAAAAATAAATCAAAGCCCTGCTCTGAAAAACGTTTGACTTCCGGGATGGTAACCCTGCTAGCCTGCGGATCCAACATATCCGGATCATACTTAAGAGCATCCTGATAATCCGCCACCGGATCTGTTGTCACTCGTTTGACACCTTTCTGCACCGGGGCCGGTTCGACGTTATATTTAAAAGATTTTTCCGGATTATTCTCATTTATCATATGTATATATGGTAGTCAGGCATCGCCGGATAGTCAAAGTAATAAAAAAACCGCTCAACCTAGGGGTTGGCGGCCAGAGTCAGGCACCGAATACCGATATCGCACAGGCGTTCTCGCGCCTGATCAGCTTTTGCGCGCCGCAAGGACCAAGATCGTAACAATACCTCCAGAACATCGGGCGCATCCAACCTCTGCAGCTTGACCATCATGTCCATGACATCGGGCGCCTGCTCCTCAAAATGCAAGGACCAGGCGTGTTCCGTATTGCCGTAGGCGGACATGATGACTGGGTACTTGGAGTCGAACAGATAGACTTCGTCCCGGTTCAAGGCCGTGAGCATGAACCGAATGGCCCGAGGATATCTGTTCCAGTCGGCCAAATCTTGGCTCACCAGGCGGACCGGAGAAGCCGCATACATGATGTTCTTACGCAAATCCGCCTGCTTGGCCATGGCCAGCTTCATCTCCTGTCCCAGCATGGCGTCTGAAACCAACAGCAGATCCCAAGCCTGACAATCGGGCACGTCGGTCTTTTGCTGACCGCGAATCCAGTCATGCACAGCTTGTTTTTCGGATTGAGCCAGCGGCATAATCCGGGTGGAGCCGGCCATGACCGACATGCCGTGTCTTTTTTGATAAAGCTCCTGGATGGTCATCTTTTCTCCTCTCTGGTGGAAACAGGGCGCGCAAAGGCGCTCATCAACCTTCGGCCGAGCCCCCGGGTATGCAAACAGACAAAAACCGGCATTTTTTTGCTCCAGGGGTGGTTCAAGAGGTAGTGTTCGAACAAGCGCTGTCTCTCGTCGCCCTGCAATACAGCCACACAAGGCTGACCGCGCCACATGAAGTGAGCTCCCAAGGCCACAATCCAAAACTCCCTCTGAAGATCCGGATAGGCTCTGGAAAAGGCGTAGAGCTCCCAAGGCGTGGCCGGACGGTAGACGTAGGGCTCTCGCAAGCTCTTCAACTCCTTAAGCACCTTAGCGGACGTGGTCTTGCGGTCGTAGTGCCACAGTCTCATGGTTCGCTCGCCGGCCGTCCTGTCCATGTGTTTACAAACGGCCTGATAGTGCCATTCGTGCGAACGGCTGAAAACACGCGAGACGCCGCCCGGAGTGAAATCCGCTTGCAAGTCCCTCAAATCCAGAGAGACCCGGTAATCTACCGGCAGTCTGAAAAAGGGAAGCACCATGTCCTCGCTCTGAATCCTGGGAGCGATCAGATCCGTCATCTTTTCAAGTGTCTCCCGGTCTTCGATGGCTCTGCGCAAATCCTCCAAACTACCTCCCCGGCTAACGACCGAGACGGCCAGGGCACCGAAGAACCTGCCTGACAGATCCAAAGCGCTCATCACCTCATGGCTGATCGGCCTTCTGGCTGTATTTTCCATAACTCATCCTTTCGGCCTTTGGCCATAAATCCGCGGGCGCGCTGTGCGCCAAAACGCGTTGGTTATCAAAGTTCAACTCATCCGAGTGCATAATTTAAGCCAAAAATAGCCGCCTGTCAACCCTGTTTAGGCTATTTTAACCTACAAATAACTCAATACAATATCAATAATTAAAACATGAATTTTGCATTTATTCTCATTTATACCCTCATTATTGACAATTGACCCGAACCCGGGTAATCATTACTCACACGGAGGCCAACCATGCTCACAGATCTCGGAGAAAATCTCCTGCTGGCGATCAAAAAGATTCAGCAACGCGAAGAAACCAAGCTGGAGCAAGAAGCCGAAGCCTGGGCCAAAAAACGCCTTGCTGAAATCATGCAAGAACTCAAGCACGAGAATTCCATGGGCAAGGAAGTCTACCTCCTGCCGGCAAATGGACATGATATTTCCGCCATCAACAAAAGACGCCTTCAAGCCTTTTGGCGATTGCTGGGAGTCGACATGGAAAAAGCTGATAGATATGGAGCAAGAGCTTCTCAATCCAAGCGCACGGATCATACCTGGGAGCTTGGCATCAGCCTTCCCGCTCTTCAAAATCTGCTCCTCTCCTCCAAACGCAAGGAGGAAGACTCATAGTGCCCTAGGCACTTTTTTATTTAGTCCGGCGACGGGCTGTCCTTCGAAGAACTGCCCCCCATCAACCTTTCCAGAGTGGCGACATATTCCTTAATCTCCGGCCCAAACTTATAAGTCGTAAATTTATTTTCCATAAACCAAACGAACCAGCCAATTTTGCGCAAAGCTTCGACAATGCGCGCTTTATGAAAAGTTTGCTTATCAACGCCCAACAATGACAAGATGCTCCGGCTGATGGTTTTTTGCCCCAAAAAGAAATGGGCGTGATCCAGGATGGACGGACCATAAAACGCCATTTCAAAATCTATAATCCAATATTTTCCCTTATTACCCATGAGCTGGGCACGGACCCAATCGCCATGCACCACGGAAGTCTGAAGCCGAAAAACGTCTTCGAGCCCCTTCACCTCCGTCTTCAACAATTTACGTAACTTCGTTGGCAATAACGTATTTATCTTAGAAAACTCATGCTTTAGGGCGGAAAAATCATATACAGGAAAAAGCTTGCTTTTAACTTTCGTGGTTTGAGCATGAAAAGCACCTAGCGTTTTGATATATGTTTCGTCTGATATACGCTGGTTATCACTTTGAATGAAATCCATCAAAAAAAACTTCCTGCCCTTAATGGTTTGAATTCTATGGATTCTCGGAATAAACGGCTCCTGGCAGTGTTTAGCTAGATAATCCTGACGTTTGATCTGCGCGTCCCAAATCTTGGGCACTGATTTTAAAATGTACTTTTTACCGCGCCACTCGACGATCTCAACACGGGATAAGGGATAATCCTGGATGACTTTGATCGTTCTATATTTTTTTAGTGACATACTTTTGACTAGCTTATCACGATATACAAAAAACCTCGATTTCTCGAGGTTTTTTGCTTAGTCCGGCGACGGGCTACTCTTCCAGGACCGGGTTGGGTCCAAGTACCATCGCTGCTGAAGGGCTTAACTGCTGTGTTCGGGATGGGAACAGGTGTGACCCCTTCGCTTGAGCCACCGGTCCCCTTCGCCCAACTACGTTGCGCTTCGGGGACCGTGGGCCCATGCTACATGTTATATGTTACATGCTACATGTTAATGATCGAAGATCGTACGTACAAGGCATAACCATGAAACATATAGCATGTATCATGTAGCGATAATATTCGTAATCCATCCATTCATGTTGCGTGCTATATGTTACATGCTACATGAAAACATTAGATGGCCGAAGCATCGAGCTATTAGTACGGCTCAGCTGAAGGTCTTGCGACCCTTACACTTACCGCCTATCAACCTCCTCGTCTAGAAGGGCTCTCTGAATTCTAATCTTGGGAACAGCTTCACGCTTATATGCTTTCAGCGTTTATCTGCGCCGAACGTAGCTACCCGGCGGTGCCCCTGGTGGGACAGCCGGTGCACTAGAGGTTCGTGAATCTCGGTCCTCTCGTACTAGAGATCCGCTCCCTCAAAATTCCACGCGCGTAGTAGACAGGAGACCGAACTGTCTCACGACGTTCTGAACCCAGCTCGCGTACCGCTTTAATTGGCGAACAGCCAAACCCTTGGGACCTTCTCCAGCCCCAGGATGCGATGAGCCGACATCGAGGTGCCAAACCGGGTCGTCGATGTGGACTCTTGGACCCGATCAGCCTGTTATCCCCGGAGTAGCTTTTATCCGTTGAGCTTCCGCCGTCCGATATCGTACGGTCGGATCACTATGTCCTACTTTCGTATCTGCGCGACTTGTTGGTCTTGCAGTCAAGCTGGCTTATCCCATTACAGGACACACGCGATTTCCATCCGCGCTTAGCCAACCTTTGTGAACGCCTCCGTTACCTTTTAGGAGGCAACCGCCCCAGTTAAACTACCCACCAGATACTGTCTCTCCATCCGGATTCACGGACGGAGATCAAGAATCACAACAGTGTAAGGGTGGTGTCTCATTGTTGCCCGAAGGCTCCCACCTACACTGAACATACACTGCCGTGACCCAATACCAAGTTATAGTAAAGCTTCACGGGGTCTTTTCGTCTGACTACGCGTACAGGGCATCTTCACCCCACTTGCAATTTCGCCGAGTCCCATGTAGAGACAGTCGCAAACTCGTTATGCCATTCGTGCGGGTCGGAACTCACCCGACAAGGAATTTCGCTACCTTAGGACGATTATAGTTATCGCCGGCGTTCATCAGCGCTTGGCTTCAAGGCTGCCTCCCGAAGGATTCACCTCTCCGCTTGACGTTCTGACACTGGCCAGGCATCACTCCCTATACATCACCTTGCGGTTTAGCAGGGAGCTGTGTTTTTGGTAAACAGTCGGTTTGCGTCTTTCGCTGCGGCCCGTCTTGCGACGGGCAGGCCTTATCCCGAAGTTACGGCCGTTGTATTGCCGAGTTCCTATACACGGGTTCTCTCGTACACCTTGGCACACTTATGCCCACCCACCTGTGTCGGTTATCGGTACGGTTACCGTATAGTTGGCTCTAGAAGGTTTTCTTGGCACCCCATCCTCTTCTCTTGCCCGCCTCGCGGCAGACTTGCGATCACCCCGGGGCTTGCGACTGGCGGATTTACCTACCAGTCACCCCAAAGTGCCCAAAGATTCATTCCGGGAATCTCAGAAAATTAGTGAATGCGTCACTCCATCGAAACCATACGGTAGTGCAGGAATATTAACCTGCTGTCCATCGACTACGCCTTTCGGCCTCGCCTTAGGACCGACTAACCCAGGGACGATTCGCGTTGCCCTGGAAACCTTGGGTTTACGGTGAACAGGATTCTCACCTGTTTTTTTGCTACTTATGCCGACATTCTCTCTTCGCAACGCTCCACGGTGGCTCACGCTCCCGCTTCATTGCTGTTACGAATGCTCCCTTACCAATCCCGCTCTCCGAGGAGAACGCGGATTCCGCGACTTCGGTATCATGCTTAGCCCCGATAAGTTTTCAGTGCAGAAAAACTTGACCAGTGAGCTATTACGCTTTCTTTAAAGGATGGCTGCTTCTAAGCCAACCTCCTGGTTGTCCAAGTCTTTCCACCTCTTTTCACACTTAGCATGAATTTAGGGACCTTAATCTGCGGTCCAGGGCTGTTTCCCTTTTGACCTATGGAGCTTAGCCCCCATGGTCTGACTGCTGGGAACATTTAACGGTATTCGGAGTTTGGTTAGGAATAGTAGGCTTGCGCCCCTATCCCCATTCAGTGCTCTACCCCCGTTAAACTATGTACCAACGCTAGTCCAAAAACTATTTCAGGGAGAACCAGCTATCACCCAGTTCGATTGGAATTTCTCCGCTAGCCACAACTCATCCCCGAGTGTTGCACGGCTCGTGGGTTCGGACCTCCATTCCGCTTTCGCGGAACTTCATCCTGGTCATGGCTAGATCACCGGGTTTCGGGTCGTGTATGTGCCACAAACGCCCTATTAAGGCTCGCTTTCACTATGGCTTCGTCCGCGCACGGACTTAACCGAGCGACACATAGCACACTCGTCGGCTCATTCTTCAATAGGCACGCCGTCATCCCGATAAATCGAGACTCCGACTCCTTGTAAGCGTACGGTTTCAGATACTATTTCATCGCCCTCCCGGGCTGCTTTTCAGCTTTCCATCACTGTACTTGTTCACTATCGGTCAGGAGGAGTATTTAGCCTTGCCACATCGTCGTGGCTGCTTCCTACGGGGTTTCTCGGGCCCCATAGTACTTTGGATCTGGAACAATGCCTTGAGATGTATATTTCGCCTACAGGTCTATTACCTTCTTTGGATCCGCTTTCCATCGGATTCGACTATATAACCTCAAACACATCAGAGTTCTTGGGGACTCTACGTTCCGTCCGCAACACCAATTTGTGCGACAGCCCAAGCTCGTCACCCATACCCGCGGTCAAACTTGCGTCCAACTCGGTGTATAGGTTCACACAAAAAGGTTTAGGCTCGTCCGCTTTCGCTCGCCACTACTCACGGAATCAAATCCCTTTACTAATTTCTGCGAATGTAATGTTTCCGCAGAAATTAGAAAGGGATATAACTTTTTCTCTTTTCCTCTGGGTACTGAGATGTTTCACTTCCCCAGGTGCCTCTCGCTACGCCTATGTATTCAGCGTAGGATATCGCGACTTCATCGCGATGGGTTGCCCCATTCGGAAATTCCCGGATCACAGGTTGCTTGCCACCTCCCCGAGACTTATCGCAGGCTGCTACGTCCTTCATCAGCTCCTCGCTACCAAGCCATCCACCGTACGCCCTTACGTGCTTCGGCCATCCAATGCTCCAACTGTTTAAGTTAGCTTGGATGGCAAATTTATTCGCTTACAATTTATAATTTATTCGCTTACAATTTATTGCTTATGGATATCATCAAATCGTTGACGATATTCTTATGCCTTGTACGTATGATCTTCTATCACCTCTGCGGCTAATCATTGCAGAGGATGATACAAATTGTCGAAGTGCCGGACCGCTTCTGAAAACTTGCGAGGCGGACACGGGTCGATTTAGCATCGAGCTTAGCTCGATTAACCATCCTGTGGCCGTCTCAACTTATGATTTAAAAAACTTGGCGCGGGCCAAGCTATATGATCTCCTTCGGAGATTCCTTTAGGCTTAGCCTTGGGTCAACTTAAGGTTGACGTTTTGCGATTTGCTCATTAGTTGGATTCTCCATTGCTCCATCTCATATATCATGTAGCATGTATCATGTAGCAATTGTTTCGTGCTGTATGCTATATGCTTTGTGAATATGGCGGAGTTGGTTTTTTGACGTGCCCGTATAATAATGTAAGTTAAGAGCTCTGTCAAGAGCTGAATTTAAGCCAAAAATCATGAAAACCCACATACACATAAGAAGTATCGGCAAGCCTCAAGAAACCTGGATGCAGGACGCGGCCGCCATGTATCTAACAAGATGCCGAACCATGGGTAAATTCGAGATGCTGGAATTATCCGAAGGCAACCAGGGTTCGGCCAAGCCTGATATTGCCAGGACCAAACAAACCGAGGCTGAAGAGTTATTAAAAAACCTGCCAAAAAACAATTACGTCATCGCCCTGGATGAAAATGGGCAACAGCTGACTTCGCCCGCCTTAGCCGGGTTACTGGAGAAAGAGGCTTCTCTTGGTAAAACCCTGACCTTTCAAATAGGCGGTTCTTGGGGGTTGGACGAAAGCCTGATCCAAAAAGCCGACCTGGTTTTATCTTTAGGTAAAATGACCTTCCCGCACGCCATCGCCAAAATATTATTACTGGAACAATTATACCGCGCGCATACCATTATCGCGGGCAAAGAATATCATAAATAAAAAAGACCGCGTCCGAGCCGCCTGTTCGCAGGCAGTGAACACGATCCGAGCTTCACGGCTTGTCCGGCTTCTTGACCAGACCCACAAGGGTCAAGCCGATGAAGACCAAGAAGACCAAGCCGAAAATGGCGTAGCCGATCCAGCCCAAGGGCTCACCTTCGTAATGAGCCCCTCCGTCAGCCCAGGCCGGCGACGCGGCCACGGTAACGAGAACCAACGTCAACTTGTTGATCTTCACGGCATCCTCCTCCTGACCCAACCCACACACGGCAGATTGGGGTTGAGCGGCTGAACGCGCCAGCGCCCGGCCGCGCTTTCCAGCCGCAGACACCGGACCCACTCCGGTGAATTTTGCTGGACAATGCACACCTTGTCACTCGCTACCTCTGAGACCACGGCCACATGGCCGGGATCTTTGCCCACACCGTCCGGATCAAAGACTACAACATCCCCAACTTCCGGATGGCTGGTGGAACCGTTAGCCATGGGAATCAAACCCTTGGCACGGGCATCGTAGAAGTAAGAATCCGCATTACCCGTACGCGTCAGATTACGGTGCCCCAAGCTAACCAGATAACGATTCACAAACTCGACACACTGAAACTCTAAGCCGTAATTACCCCGTCGGCTCTCATCAACGTGCCGTCGGACGGGTACACCTTGGTAGAAACCCAAGACCTGACCGCGCCAGTTCGTGTCCTTGGCATACCCCACAGGTACAACGCCGCCCTCCAGATTAAGGACTCGCGGAAACTGCTCCGCGTCCCCAAAATAATACACCAAGGCGGTGTCGATGAAGTACTCCAAGCGTTCGCTCCAAGGGAAGTAATTCAGGTAAGGCAGAAGATCAGCATAAGGCCGTTGGGGACCGTAAGCCAAAACCTTGGCGCTGGAGTTATCCAACACCGTATTCCTGACCTCCCAAATGTAGAGCAGATCAAAAGCCACGGGCATGGTCTCGCCCAGATCATCGATCCTGAAGGGACTTTGGTCGGCGGCGAAACGCGGGTCATGAAACATGTGGTACCCCCACCAAGTGCCGTCAACCTTGCCCAGGAGCAGCATCAAGTGAGAGTTCCAGTCCCAACCCTCTTCCAGCATGTCAGAGTCCACGCGCGTACCCGTGTAGCGGTAACCAATCACATAGATCCGGTCCATCAGCGGCCGGCTCTTGTCTTGGTTCACGCCCCTCAATATCTTGGTCAAGCTGAAACCGCGATCATATTTCTCGATCAAGCGCCCCTCTTTGACCTCAAAGTCCGTATGCCTGTCGTAAACCAAATTCACGCCATCCGCGTTTACTTTGGAAAACAACCAAGCCGGAGACATGTTGAGCAAGGGTTCGCCCACCAAGAAATTGACGGCATTGATGATGTTGGCCGCGCACACGGCATCGTCCCAGGCACTTTGAGGTACAAAAGACGGCGCCCCGACCTCACGGTACTTGACCATACCTTCCATGAGTCCGCGGGTTTCCGATTGCAAACGCCGTGTTCCAGGCGTCTTGTCGCTCCACTCATTCTGCGTGGCACGCTTGCCCAGATAATAGCCAGAACACAGTAAACCGCCAGGCAAAATAAATACCATAAGTGCCAAAACCGAGACTGCTCTGCGCGGGCCCATTTTCTTAGCAAGTTCAGCCAGCCAATCCCAAGCGCGCAATGCATTGCCGGTCGCGCAGACAAGCAACGGATTGATCTTCATATCATCCTCCCGGTTTTCGAGGTCCATCCCACTCAGGCGGGAATGGGTCAAAATACTAAAAATTAACCTTTTTGTCAAGGCTACGGGAATAAAAAAAACCGCGTACAAGCTGTTTCCGATGAAACCGGGTGGGGTTTTGATCAATGAAACAGGAAACGCGGAGTGCCCGCGCAACGTGGAGGTATTGGTACGGCTTTTGGCCGGCTCCCTCAAAAAACGCTGCGGGGAAAAAAGGTGGGACGTCACTGGCCGGGGACAGCGGTAGACCAGGCGTCCCATGAGGGAGATCTCGCAGTCGAATCGTTGGCGCGGTAAGGCCACGAGAGCTCCCGTAAGATCACCGGTTGGAGAGAGAGGAGAAAAACCGGTGATACTCAATTCAATGCTAACCACACCCTCGTCTTTTGTCAAGATGAGCGGGCCGAGAAGTCTTAAGAAATTTTTATTCGTCCGTACCGGTTAATTTAAAAAATGGTTCTTGAGAGCCGCTAACGGGCTTGACCTTTCTTCTCTTCGCCTCCTGATCCAAGTATTCAAATATTTTACTTTCAACTTCATTGATAGACGCCAAATCAGGCGACTTATCTTCGGCCATTAAATCAACCACATAAGTATCAACCATGTCTTTTAATTTTTGTTCAAATATAGATCTGAACATGGATGCTAATATATATTTATTTTGAGGCAGATTTTGAATATAATCCGAGATCCAAGCCTGTATGTTTTCAGCGCTTTCATTGGTCATGATGCCGTCAGCTAATTTTACAAGCGCTGCTTGCCTGTCTTTTTCTATTTGAGCTTCGGATTCTTCTTCCTTTGGCCAAACTTCACGATCCTGACCGCGTTCTCTTTCGGAACCGATTTTTAAAGCCTCCAACTCTATCTGCTTTCTGATTTCAGCCTGCCTGGCAAGAGCTTCGGAAGCGGCCTGCCATTCAGCTTCATCTAAGTTTAATGCCGCTTGTTCCAAGCCCGTGTCTTCGGCAAATGGTTCATCCAAATCAAAGTCGGGCAACGGTTTTTCCGGTTTATTCTTGGATGGCTGATCGCCCCCGTTTTCACTGAACGGTTCGTCTAATTTTTCGAATGATGACTTCGGCATATGAGCCAAGCATAACCCGCCAAACAGCAAATGACAAACCTTAAGCTAATCCTTGAGACTGTCCATGGCGGCGGAGGCTCTTATGTGCGAAAGAGATAAAGTCCGCCAATTTTTTCGAATTTTTTCATTAACCGCCTCTTTTTTGCTTAACAACAACTTGTAATAATATTCTCTTTGAAGCTCCCAAACAACACTGTGCTCCGCAAAATCAGCTGTCGGCCAAGGCGTTTGAACCAAAGGCGCGATTTCAGGGATGGCATCTTCTGACAGACGATTCAAATAATCCGGATCAAAAACATTGGTTTGTCCGGACAAAAAGCGATCAATATTATACCTGGCCACCAAAGCCTCACTATTGACCAGCAGGGCCGAAGAGCTGACCAGCAAGACAGCAATAAATATAACCTTGGCAGTCAAATGATAGACATATTGTTTCAAGCCGGCCACAAAAACCATCAACAAAACAACGGCAATCAAAATAATACAAAAAGCGGCCCACCATCTTTGGACTGACAGGCCATAAACCATCACGTAGATAAACAGGCGATGCAGAGCCGATACGATTATGATGCCGGTCTGAACTATTAAGGCCAAAGTAAAAAATCTGGTCAGCCGAAGTTTTAAGCCGGACAGATAATAAATGGCCGACACGATGGCCAGGACCATACCCGAGGCCAACAATAACTCAAAAAAACCATGCCGGGCGTAATCCGCGTAGGTCAAACCTTGAGACAAGACATAATCTTGTCCGCCAAAAAAATACGCCAACTGGAAGATTACAAATACAAAAAATAAGATGTTTAATGAACTCAAAAAAGTCACGTAAACCGTTTGAGCGAAAGGATTGACGACTGCGTCTTGCGGTTCATGAACCCGGTCTTTTGATTGGCGTAAAAGCATGGTGGCGCCGGACGCAAAAAAGAAAATCAGGACCACGAAATCCCTGATTAATTTAAAGATATATTCACCGAACTGCGCGTCATTGAATATATGCTTAAAGTAGTTGGCAAAAACCACATCAGCCGAAACAAAAACCACAAAAAACAAGAGTACAAACGGCAGAGCTATAAACAGACCCAAAAAGACGGAACCCAGGCGATGATCATGTTTAAAGCGCGACAAAGCCCTGCCCAATGAGCCAAAAGGCCAAATAGTGTCTTTAAACAATTTAAAGGGCCAAAAAGTAACTAAATCACTGAAGCCTATAGGCGCATTGCATGCCCAATAAGCGTAAAAAACCAAAGAAACAAAGACTATCAACAAAGAAAGTCCCCTGACCACCGAACCGGCATACAGTAAATTAGCTACCGAAGATATAACTACGGGCGCCAGAAACCAATAAGCCCATTTATTTTTCATTGGACGCTCCAAACGAGCGATATACGTGATGCCATAACTCAAACTCAGGACAAAAACAAAAAAGGCCAAGCCGTAAAAACCGTTGGCCGGCAATACGTGAAAAATAACGGTCAGTATCAATGAGATAACAAGTATCTTCGTAAATTGATCACGCTTATTTTTTTCACCGTGATCTTCTGTTGAATTTTGCATATCAAATGATAAAACCGGTTTAACCGGCGCGCATGACACCCTGAATTTAAACGGCTACTTTTTTACTTGAACTTCCACCGTTTTATCCCGCGCCACATAGCCGACCAAACGCGCGACCTCTTCTTTAGCCGAGTTGGTGGCACGATCTATAAACTCCGGTCGCAGGGCAGCTTGTTCAGCCGCTTTGGTCAATTCAGCTTGAGCTTCATTATAACCCTCTTCGTTTTCCAATAAGCGTTTTAAAATTCCTTGCGTGTTTTTAACATCCAGCGGACCAATTAAACGCACGTTAAAAACCTTTGCTTGAGGTATTTTGACGATAATTTTGTCGTTTTCAACTAAAACATCTTCGAACGTTACCCGGCTTAAATCAATACCCAAATTCGCTTCCATGGTTCCGCGCGCTGTGATGGTCTGACCGAAGAAAAAATCTTTAAACGCACTGCCCGATGTTTTTTCGATAGTCACGGGTTCGTCGAAAATATAAGTCTGCGTAACCAAAAAGCCTTGATCCCGCAAAGCGGTTAAGATGACTTGGGCGGTCACCACCGTCTTATCCGATGGCGGTTTTAATAAAAAATAACCGGCCACAGCACCGGCCGCAAAAAAAATGGCTAAAAAAATGATGCTCAATGCAATTTTTAAAGGTTTCATAATATTATTAAGATACTTGAGACATGACGGGATGGCAAATACGAATAAACGGAACGCGCGTATAACAGAAGCCAAATGTTTGTCTTGATTGTAATATTAATAAATATCAATCTTCATCCCTAAGAATAGCCCTGATATCCTGAATGTCCACCTGTTTTTCATAGTCTTTGCCTCTTTCACTGAAAACCGCTTTGGCAAAACCATTGCCATATACCTCCCTAATCGTGGCCCGGCTTCGCCAGCCGTGACTGCGCGGGATAAAAACCTCTCTATCCAAATAAGACTCCCGGGCTCTTTTAACGGCTTCGACGTCCGTCGCAACAGAACCGTCATCTTGGATGGTTTGAGATTTTGACAATTGCTTCTTACTCCTCAACTCTTCTATCTGATCTTGGGAAGGAATCAGCAAACCGTCACGTGGGACAACCACGTCTATCAGGTGAGAATACAAAAAATTTCCAATAACACTACGCCCGTCGTCGGAAACGGCGTACGCTTGAAAATAATCTTCCATGTCATTAACCATGCCATCCGGATGCAATTTATGTTTAAAAACCACGTTTTCCGGTACAACAAAAACATGTCTACCCACCTCACGATGCGGTGGCAATTCAAAATCGAACCTTTCGCTGTTAACCCCTGGTTTTTCGTGCATAATGTTAGTTATCTTAAATATTATTTAATGCAATTATATCATCAAGCCTCAATAAAAACACAAATCCCCCTATGAAGGGGGATGTCCTACTCCGCTAACCCAAATTTGCATAAAGCTTCGAAGGACACTCCCCATAGCTCCACTTAGCGCTATGCGCGTCGTGGAGCGACGGGGAGTGGTGGGCCCGGTGGGAGTTGAACCCACAAGCTCTTTCGAGCGACGGATTTTAAGTCCGTTGCGTCTACCAGTTCCGCCACGAGCCCAAACTTAAATACACTTAAAGTGTATGCGAATATTAGCTTATGATTTTATTTTTGGCAACCATCAAAACTTACGAATAACAGCCCTAACCACGCCTTGAATAATGGGGTCGTAGCAATATATAGGTTTCATGGTTGAATTGGCCGGCTGAAGACGAATACGGTCTCGTTCGCGGTAAAAACGTTTAAGAGTCGCGTAGGCATTATCCAATAAAGCAACCACTACATCTCCATTCTTAGGAGAAGGATTGTGCTCCACCACCACATAATCACCGTCAAAAATACCATCTTCGATCATGGACTGACCTTTGACGCGCAAAACAAATGAGTTGGCTGAATTCGGAGCCAGGTCAACGGGCACGGCCATAGTCTCCCTTTCTTCGATAGCTTCTATGGGCTGACCGGCGGTAATCAAACCGGCCAAAGGCAGAACCACGCTCTTACCCCAGCGCACTGCTTTGTCCGTGGGTTCCAGCTCACGGGCCGCTCCCCCGCTCTTTAAAAAACCCCGTGTTCGCAAGGCCTGAATATGAACATGCACGGTGGACGGCGAAGCCAAGGCCAAACCATCGGCTATTTCCCGAAATGAGGGGGCGTAGCTGCGATCATTAATAAATTGGATGATATAATCCAAAACATCTTTTTGTTTCGGAGTAAGAGGCTGAAGCATATAGAACAAATATAGAACATTTGTTAACTCGAGTCAATATGGCTGATATTAGCCAAATTATTAAGCTTTCCACAGACCAAGTTCCAAAAATGTTCTGATAAACAGGCTTTGTTTGCCGGTCATTATCAAAGCTGTTTACGACTGATTGCCGTCGCTGATAAAAGCGGTAGCCGGACACCTGATAAACCAAGGAAACCTCTAAGCCTTGCTATTATTGCCAATCCGGTGTAGTATTCATCGATTAAACATATCCAAATTTATTGGTTCCAAACTATATATGAGAAATTTTAACAGAGGGGGCGGGTTCGATAGGGATAGATCCGGCGGCTACGGCGGCCGAGGATCAGGATCCTTTGACAGAGGAGGCTCCAGAGGGGGCAGAGACTTTGATAAACAAATGTTCTCAGCCGTATGCGCGGAATGCGGCAACCGTTGCCAGGTTCCATTTAAGCCAACCAGCAACAAACCGGTTTATTGCAATGAATGTTTTCACAAGGATGAACATTTTGAAGCCAAGAGACCCAACCGCTTCAAAGAAGAAGAAAACTTTAAGTACGATGCTCAAGGCGTAAAGTTTGATAAATACAAACAGGAATTCGAGAAGTTGAACTTAAAGCTCGATACTATTATTAAATCTTTGGAAAACCGCAAGGATGTCACTCCTTCTAAAAATGAACCCAAAAAAATCGAAGAGGTTTTAAGCGACTTGAATCTGGATATCAGCAAACCAGAAAAAAAGGCTAAAAAGGATTCCAAAAAAGAAGTTAAAGCCAAACCGGAAAAGAAGGCCAAGAAAACCAAATAAAAAAACTGGATCCCCGCCTTACCGATGCTACGATCGGTACAGGTCGCGAGGACGTCAAAAAAGATAGATCGAACTGCTAAAGTCCGGTCTATTTTTTATACCTTTCGGCTGTCGTAGGCCCAGTGAAGCAAAGCCTGACGCTGTTTGGGGCGGCAAGCCAAGTCACGGGGACGGCAATTCTTGGCCACGGCCATCAAATGACGTTTAAGCGCTTTCCATCTTTTAATCTGTCTTTCATCGTCCGGACAGCGGCGCCCCAAATAATACCGGCAATACCACTGAAACCAGCCATGCGGATCATCTTTATAGATCCAACCTTTCTTCTGCCAATAAGCAAGAGGCAGACTGGCATTAAGACCAAAAAAATTCAATTCAGCCTGTTTGTTTTGATCTTTGGCAAGTTTAACACTCTTGAACCAGGCCTTGGGCAGGTCGGACGGTTTAAGGCCCGGGACTCCGATAAAATACGCTCCGCCAAACACACCCAGCTCTAACATCTCGCGCGGAGAAAGTTGAGGTTTGAAATCAGGGTGAAAATTCTTGCCGGCCGGTTCGGTTAAATAATAGATGTAGGCTTTTTGAAAGTCATCGCTGTATGTTATTTTTCGGGATTGGGATTTGGGCATAATTATAGTATAGTATATACAATCTCATTTGCTTAGTTAAATACTTATGATCACACTTTACATAGCCATCATCATCGCCATCCTATGCGTCATCGGTTTGATTTTTTTAACCTCCAAAAACAAAAAAGGGCAAAGGCGCTTATCTCAATTGGCGGCCATGTCACTAATCTCCATCTTGGCCGGCATTGCCATGGGTGAAAGCAATCTCATCGGCTACAGTCTGATCTTTATCGGAGTGGTTATTGCCATAACCGATATCATGATAAAAGAGCATTTCAACCGGCATGGCAAATAAAACACTGATTCTATTTACTGTCTCAATCTGGCTATGGTCAGCCTCTCCGGCCCACGCCGCCGGACAAGTTTTTACTTTATCCAAACGCCTGGCTGGACAAATTTTGCTGCAAACCGAACAACGGGGCGAGGCTTGGTACGTTCATCCTTATACTTTGTTGCGTTACTACCTGCCGGACGGGGCGGCCGCCTATGACATGATGCGCTATTTCGGATTGGGAATTTCGGAGGATGATTATGCTAAAGTGGAAAAAGGAGATAAGAATTTATTGAATACGCTCAAGGGCAAAATAATTTTGCGCGTTCATAAAAACGGAGAAGCATATTACATCAAGCCTCAAGATTTGAGTGTCCACTATCTGCAAAACGGCGAAAAAGCCTATGAGCTTATGCGCGAACACAGCCTCGGAATCACAGACGATGATCTGGAAGATATTTTAATCGGAAGGCTGACGCGACGCACGGAAACACTCCTCCCGGGTACGTGCGAGACGGTCAACACGCAACTGTCTCAAAATAATTATTGGAAAGGTTTTAATATCTGGACCAAAACCAAAAATTTTTTAGAAGCTGAAAAATATTACGCCGAATCTCTTAGACTTGATCCGGATTATGCCCCGGCCTTAAGCTCATACGGCTTTATACGCGCGGCTTTTTATGATGAATATGAAACGGGTGAAAAATTTCTTAATCGCGCCATGCAGATTGATCCGGAATGGGCTTACGCTCCATTTAATCTGGGGATTATGTACGATCTGGAGCAGTTGTATTTCGGTTTAAGCAACCCGCCGGCCAAAAACGAGGAATGGCTGAAAAAAAGACAAGCTTATGCCGTCAAATGGTTGGAATTCACGGTTGATCGTTTCCCGGAACATCCTGATATCTATCATTTTAAGAAACAACTGTCAGAAATGGAAGACTATTACCGAAAACAATAAAACAGCGGTGACCCGCTGTTTTATTATAAGATCGAAAACTAGACCAGCTACTTAATCTTGAAAGTTTCAAATATTTTATTGATAACCTCTACTGATTCGGACTGGCTTGATCCGGCGGGCGCAAAACCCACAGCTGACAATACGCCGTCCTGCAATGACGAAGCCAGATAAACCATGCGAGTTTCACCATGGCCTTCGCCGTCCTGAATTAACTTTCTATAATTGACGCCGTTAATCACCGCCTCTTGGCAACTGACCAAGCCGTCTATCTCTTGATTGCAGTCAATAACCTCATCCAGAGTTATTTCTGAATTTTTGCTGACATCAATCTTGATAGCTCCATCAGGCAAACCGCCCCGGTCCGGCATGTCGTTGGGCTTGATGTTGCTAAAGGTAAAGCCGGCAGCTGATTGATCCGCCTCCATCATCCATTGCTCCGGATATTCAAAAGACAAACCGGTTCCCTGATGAAAATACTCTTTCCAAGGACCTTGAGCCGAATAAAACTCAAAATCACTGTCTTGAACGGACGTATTATTTGTGAGCTCACCTATATACAAATCATTCAGCCAATTTTTGGCTTTATCAGAATGACCCTCGCCCCGTTTAATCCCCGCAAACATTTGAGTGGCATCTTTGCCGCAACCGTTTAAGATGGCTTCGCCGCCAGGATGTTGTCCGATCATGGCTGTTACATCATAGACTTTTCCCTCAATAACCAACCAACAATTTTCGGCCGTGGCGTGCTCTTGCACCTGTTCCAAGGTATATGAAACGGCTTGTGCGGCCTCAAGGCCCGGCTGCTCTGATACCGGCTCCTCGGCCTCTGGCTGTGCAGAGGGAACTGATCCTCCTTGATTACAACCGGCTCCCAGGGCCAGCATTAAGAATAAAAAGAATACACCCAAAGAAAAACTGTGACGCATACAAAAAGTATTTCTAGAATAATGTGAATAAGTTTAAAAACATTAGCACATCGGATAAAAAAAATCGCCTGCCATCAAAGCATGGCGGCGATCTTGAGCAAGTTGCGTTTGACCTTGAGCCAATCATCCTCACTCATGGCCGCGAACACGGCTCTGACGATTGGACGAAGACTGGGCTTAACCTGACGCTTGAGCGGGCCGTCATCTATCTTGCCCAGCCTTTTCACGAAAAGCCGGAATTGACAAATGACCTGGTCGAAGGCTCGAGGGTCCATATCACGGGTAATAATTATCTTGTCCCGATCCTTGGTCGCACGGCGCTTGGCCCTTTCCGCGCGGCGCAGATCCTCCATCAAGAAAGACAAGGGATGGATGACTCGCTGTTGAAGGTAGTCCTGCGCGAAAAACCAGCGCGTGCCTTCAAGCAAACGACGCAAAGCCTGGCGCAACTCCTTGGAGTCTTGATCATCCAAGGCCAAACGCGCGGCACGCATGTCTTCCAAGGCATGGGTCGAGTTCCGCAAAAACGGATTCTCCCGAATGGCGCGAAACGCGATCTCGTATTGCATGAGGCGGTTTTTGATGACAGGCCAATTGTTTCGGTCTTCGATCATCTCGAGCCACCCCGGATCTGAATTGATACGTTCCACGGGCGCTGTACCGCAATCCTGGGAGGACCATAGCTCGACCATCCAAGGCTCGAATTCTGAACGCAGGCCCCGGTAGGTGTCGCGCACCCGCCAGATGAGATCCGCCACGCCCTTGGACCTCTCATCCAAGTATCGTTCGATGTAGCGAATGGCCGTGCGGCGCATATCCAGATTGCCGATAGCCGCGCCTGAAGCCATGCCCATGGCCGGACGATTCTTCCGGCCCAACGAATCGTGAGGACGGGCGGCGCGTTCCAGATTCTGGCGAACCATGATCTTGCGGATGTCACGCTTGGCGCGGTAACGCTCCACCAAAACCTGATAGTTATCCTGAGCCCAGGCCTCCAGATCTACGATGCTGGCCCCCTTGGTCATCAAGGTGACCACCTTGAATCTGATCTCCGAACGATCCGTCAACAGCTCCTGATTTTCCGTGCCCGGAGCGCTGGTGCGCAGGCCGTAAGCCTGGGCCGCATGCAAACCGCCGCGCAAAAGATCGTGCGCGCCTTGGCGATAGCACTGACGTTCGGTCCGTCCATCCGTTTCGCGAGCCTGATTGCGATTCTTGCGCCACATGGCGCCTGCCGGCAGACGCAGGGTCTTGGGCTTTTTGCTTTTTCCGGACTCGTAAGTCACCTCCAGCGGTTCCAGCTGTGTGATATCACCCCAAGGGTGCACCAGAGCCTGAACCCGGACCAATTGCCCGCGGTAATTGAATTGCTCGACGCGAATGACGGGTTCTTGAAGCACGGCCGTCCTCCTTGTGAAGGTTCATTTTTGTGGTGGCAACCCTATCACGTTTTGGATAAATCATCAAGCCGGCAATATAACAAAAAACCATCGTCGCACGTCGCTCGTCACAATTGCCTTTCTCATCTGGAATTGGTTATTGGTTATTTGATGATTGGTTATTGATTATTGGTCATTAATAATTGGTTATTTTATTAATAAGTTGTCCTCTTGACTCATGGCCCAAAAACAGGCAGGTGTATTCATAGGTACCAAGCCCAGGCTTCAGGATTATTCTTAAACTAGCACGCATCCCTGTATGAAAAGCAAACTTTTTTGCAAGTATTTTTTGATTGTTTTTTGTTGCGCCTCGTATTTATTCGTGCCTCCGCCCGCTCACGCCAACCAACCGTTGCCGACAGTTTATATCAACGAAGTCAATTGGGCGGGATCGGCCTTATCAACGGCTGATGAATGGCTGGAACTGCTAAATCCAACCTCGGAAGATATTTCCTTGGCTCAATGGAAAATAGTCGGAGCCGGAGCCAGCAATAAAAATCTAGTGCTCCCTAGCGACGCGGTTATCCCGGCGCACAGCACTTTCTTGATCGCCAACTTCGACTGGAACGATCCACGTACCGCATTATTAAACGAGCCCAATCTAACGACCTCTACTCTTTCTCTTTCCAACTCAATCCTGATTATTGAGCTATTCGATGACCAAAACAACTTGATAGACATGGCCGGCAATGCCGAAGCTCCCCCGGCCGGATCATCCGGTATACCAAAAATATCCATGCAGCGCGTTGACTATTCCCTGCCCGGATATGAAGCCGGCGCTTGGGCGAATGCCACCATAAGCGACGGTTTGTCGACTGATGATTTAGGAACACCGGGATGGAGTGAGCTGCCAGCTATGGTCTACGACCCACTCCCTGATGAGTCTGCGAATGAAGACCCGATAGCCACCTCAACCGATGATGTCGATCAAGAAGAGCCCGTCGTTAATGAAGAGCAACTCTGGACCGACGCCGCTTCCACCACTTCTCTTGAGTCCAGCTCTGAAGAAATAACAAATAATCAAAGCTCGGAGCCAATAATGGAAATTACTACCAGTACTACGACAGCGGCTACGACAACCGAGGCAACATTCAATACGACCTCAACAAATACCGTTGCCGTCACTATCACAACAGACAACCAGCCAGCCAGTACGACCACCATTATCAACTCATCACAACAAGTTATTGGCAGTAACACGGAAACTGACAACCAGCAGACCAGCGCACAAGATGACGTTTCAAACCAAAATACTATCAGATTGAATGAAATTATGACCTACCCTACTGAAGGGCCGGAATGGATAGAAATTACCAGCGCTCTGACCAACGGCATCATTAATTTGGAAGGCATGACCATTCATGATGCTGCCGGAAAAATACTAACGCTTAACGGTTCCCTGACTCCGGATCAACCGTTTATGGTTTTCAGTCTCAATAGCGCTAAACTCAACAATGGCGGCGATACGGTTTATCTAAAAAACGCAAACGGGCAAGATGTTGATATTCTTATTTATGATTCTTCCAAAAAAGGCGTGAGCTGGTCTTTGGATGAATCCGGCCATTGGCAGGAAACCACAACCTCAACCCCGGGAGCGGCCAACATATTTTCAAGCGCCAATCCTGCCGTCTCGGCCGGTGCTCAAGTCCAGAATCAACCGGCCGTTGATTCGGCCGCAGTAAAAACAACACCTGCGACCGGCGTTCATACAACCAACGCCGCTACTAAAAGCACCGCCCAAACGACTGCGCAAAATACCCCAACCGGTGTCAAAACAGACTCGCCCGCGCCCGTAACCGCCAAACAAGCCATGGCCGCGTCAACCAAAACCGCAGGTGCTTCAAAAACATCAACCGCAGCCAAAGCCCAAACCGGTGCCGATAAAAATACTTTAACTGAAATTAATTTTGATATGCTCAAAGATTCAACTTATGGCGGAATAAAAGTAAGACTCCGCGGCCAGGTCGGCACGCCGGCACAACTGCTTACTTCGCGCGCTTTCATACTTTTAAATCAAGACGGACGAGGCTTGATGGTTAAAGTCCCGACTGATAGAAAAATGCCGGATTACGGCACCCTGCTTGAAGTAACCGGCACGTTAAAATTCGATTCACGCGATCTGCCCTACCTGTCCGTCAGCACCAAGGATGAATGGCAAACCTTAAACCAAGAAATAACTGACCTTAAATTTCATAATTCAAGCTTGTTCGCGCCATCAGCCGAAGACGCTTGGAGCCTGGTCAACGTAACGGGAACCGTGCTGGAAGTTAAATCCAGCTCTTTCACCATACTGGTGGATGAGATCGAAATCCAGGTAAAAATTCGTCCCGGAGTCAATTACCGCGCTAAAAGATTGATTAAAAATGACTTAGTAAACATAACCGGCATTTTGGACATCAGCGGCGAAATGCCGACCATTCTGCCCAGGTCAGCTGAAGAAATACAATTAATCTCTCATGAACAAAAAACCGAAGCCGCTCCGGTTAAAGCTCAAAAAAACGGTGTTCCGGGCTGGACCCCTTTTGGGGCGGCCGCGGGAGCGATTGGCACCATCGAGGGTTTTAAAAGAGCGAGAACCCATTTTAAAAAAATAAAAATCAAGGCATAAAAAAACCGCCTCAAGCGAGGGCGGCGCGGCGCGGTCAGAACAACGACTCGCGCTAGGACACGAAAAGCTGATTGACCGGGAACGGTCGGCGGTCGGCTGGGAGTTCAGCCTAAAGCTTGTGGTAGAAACGGAACATGTGCCACAGCTTGGCGCCGGTTTCCGTCAGATGCCCGAGAACTTCCTCGGGAGGCCAAGGAATGGCCAAGCGGTCCATCTCAACGTAGTCAATAACATCGTCGAGCTTAGCTCCGCGAAGGATCAACCCTCGCGCCGGCACGGTCACGGGTTTGAAGTCACCAGTACGACGAATGCTCACCAAGCATCGATCTAACAGCCTGATGTGGTGCACGTAGCTTCGCTGGAACATGCCGAGAGCCACATGACCCTGCCAGAGGTCTAGTACCAACTTGGAGAAATCCTTGGCCCGGGCGTATGTCAGCCAGCCGAACCGGTCGTTGCCCACGAAGTCCTTGGCTTCATGGACGGCCAGCCAAGTGGCCTCTCCCCACTGCTTGCGCAGTTCATGAGGATCTTCGCACGGCAGACCCATACCGGCCACCAAGAGCTGGTCAAAGGCCTCGCGCAAGCAACTCCGCCGCATGAGACTGTCGATCCAGCGTGACCAGACGGTATCACAGTCCACCATGTCCGCGAACCACAGTCCGTTAGCCGGGTTGATGGACACCAGGAGCTCTTCGTAGAGTTCGGGGTTGATCAATGAGATCAGACGCCGCATTTCGCGGCCCGCCATCTCTTCGTTGTCCCATTCCGGGACATACCCGTTCTCGGACCAGACGCGAGCCAGACGCAAGATTGCGAACCACAGCTCCTCAACCTTATTGTTCAGCACCGCGTGGTTGATGGCCAGGTGCAGGAACTCGGCCCGGCCCGTAGCTTCGGCAATGCGGAAAACGCGGGCCTGATCATCGGGCTTGACCTCCAGCACTTCACCGAAAACCCGGCGCACCAACGCGGGCTTGCTCAACAGACCGATGACCCTGGGCTTATCGTAAACAGCCCACACCAGCGCCAAAAAATCTTCCTTATTCATCCTTCTCTCTCTCCTTTTTCAGTTTTCGAGTCTAAGTAAAGAAAGTGCACGCCAAAACGGCGGACTGGCATAATAAAATAAAAAAACGATTTTGTCAATCATGATCCGCGGACTGTTTTTACCAATAAAAAAGCCGGTGATTTCACCGGACGAGTCTGCGCGGACAAGCGGAACGATCAGGTTCCGCCTCCAAGGCATCGTATGACCAAACCTGTTCGCATGGCGGTTGAGTATCCGCATAGCCGGTGCAACGCGCCCCAAAATTCCAGTCCAGCAGCAGGTCATAGCCCAAGTTCATGGCCGCGAGCGCCCAAGCCTGGGATGACTTCCAAGCCGATTCATTCTCCGGAAAAGCCAGCCTGCACCAAACAGCGCGGCTGACGGCCATGTTACAAGGAGCGAAGTCTGGGATCGGCAAGCGGTCTATGCGGCGCGGTTTTTGCAGCCGCCCGGGGATCGAACACAGACCGGCTCCCACACGGGACATCCAGCTGGCACCAGGCCCGGGCAGCACCGGCGCGTAGACGCCGGCCACCATCTTGTGTTTCAGGCCTTCAACCGCGGAGCTGATCCAAGCATCTCCCAAGGGTTGAGTGTGACCATCGGTAAAGATGACACACTGTCCGGACGCCAGAGAACATCCACGATTTAAAGCCTCGGAACTGGCCAGCAGACCAGGCTCAAGATACAAGGTCTTGATGGGGATCCGGGATGAAGCATGCAGGCGAGAACTCTGTCCTCGTTCGGACAGCCAAATGATTTCCACCTCCTTTTGCCAGTTTTGCGAACTAACAACCTGGAGAAACGAGGCCAAGCCGGCCACGTCATCAGTATCCCTCAACACAACGGACACGCTGCTCATTTCAGCCTCCGCTCAAAGAACGACGACTTCTGACAGATGAATATGTTAGAGCTTATTATATAAATAGTCAAAAACAAAATCGGCCAACGCCGACTTGATCTGAACAGCAACCGGACTCGCTTTTATGAAAACTATTGGAGCGGAATACGGGAATCGAACCCGCGTCTTCAGCTTGGGAAGCTGACATACTGCCATTGTACTAATTCCGCCGATCTGGTTGTGAATGGCCACAGTATAATTAAAACAACGAACTCTTGTCCAGCGGTAGTATCTTTATTCCGGCAATAAACGTTCACAGGCAGAAAAAGGAGTTACCTGATTAATACTAGCCGCTCCGGTTAACAACATCACTAATCTGTCGACACCAAAAGCTATACCGGCCGCATTGCCCATGGCGGGCAAGACAGACAAAAATTTTTCATCCAAGGGCCATGTTTTTTTATGATTTTTCTGACGGAGCGTTTGCTCATCCAAAAAACGCCGGCGCTGTTCGTCAGCATCTGACAATTCCGCGAAACCATTGGCCAACTCCAAACCGC
Source organism: Parcubacteria group bacterium ADurb.Bin192 (assembly GCA_002070095.1). GTDB lineage: Bacteria > Patescibacteriota > Patescibacteriia > 2-12-FULL-60-25 > 2-12-FULL-60-25 > MWCR01. Next base: position 89,656 of record MWCR01000001.1, read on the forward strand.
CCGCATACAGCTCCACTCTGTCGGCCCAACGCGGATCATCAGCCGATCTTCTGGCCAAGGACGCTTGGCTGACGGGATAACGATACAAAAAAGTGGGCTGTTCCATGCCCAATCTTGGCTCGATATAAGATAAAAATATTTTAAAATAAACATCATCCCAATCATCTTCAACCGTCACCGTCTGTTCAAATTGATGCTCAGCCAAATCAGCCAAAGCTTGCCTGTCGTTTAAATAATCGACCAATTCAATATTAACATATTGCCGCCAGGCCTGTTCGACGGTCAAACGCCTGAATTCTTGATACTGAAAAGCGGCCGCGGATTCGGTTAAATTTTCAGAGACGAATTTCAACATATCTTCCGTATCTCTCATCAAATCATCAATCCCCGCATTACGGCGATACCACTCAAGCAACAAAAATTCCGGATCATGCGTGCCATCCCAAGGCTCATGATTACGAAAACATGGACCCAAATCGTAAATTCTATCCATGCCAGCGGCCAAAAGACGCTTCATGGCATATTCAGGCGAAGTGATCAGAGCTGCTTCATGCGAGCGTCCATCATCTTCAAAGACACGTGTCCAAAAAGGCTCCAAATAAGGCTCCTGCCCGGGCAGAGCCACCAGGCGAGGGGTATGCATTTCCGTAAAATCACGCTCATCAAACCATTGCCTGATCAGTCTGATGATTTTTGAACGCTGACGCAGTTTAGCCAAATCCATAGGCCCCTATCTTGACAAATCCTCGGTTTTCTGCCAAGGTCGTTTGTTGGCTCCGCGCACGCGGGGTCAGCTCCGCCCCCTAACACAGAGGTGTGCCATGAACACCCAAAAAAAAAGGCGACCCGCCAGCGTCATAAGCTTGCACCGCGCTTACTGCGATATCTGCAGACGAGCCATGAAGCCGGGCCGGGAAAGCGCGCAGGGAATCGGCGCCCGAGTGCATCGGGCCTGCCTGCAAAAAAGCACGCGCCGGCAGTTGAACGAATCCAAGTGCCACGACCTGTGGCTGGAAGCATACTCCATGCTATGCCGAAAAGTGCCGGCCCCCCGCGAGTCGATAATCCCGCTGGCCTGCGAGTACATCGGGCGCATGTCTCTGGAAAATTATCTGGAGTTCGTAAGGCGCGCCTCTCTCATGGTCGCCCAGCAATCCCTGCCCGACGAGGTCAAAAGTGACCTGATCGAGCTGTTAGCAAGAGTCGAATCTGACATGATTCGGCTGATGGCGGAAGCAGACTAAAAAGCCCCTCATCTGAAGGATGGGGGGCAATTTTATTTATTTGACTGTTAGGCCGCTTGGCTTAAAGTGGGCGGTTCTTTTTCGGCCGCGGATCTGATGGTACCGCCAACTTTTTCAGCTTCCGCTATCTCGTTTAACCGGGCTTCCACCTCAAACCATTCTTCGGGCACTTCAATTTTAAAGGGAGCGGCACCCGGCTCTGACTTGGCAATGCCATATTGCTCGACATCAAGCTGATCTTCAACTTTTTGTTTTACATTTTCCACCAATTGTTTAAGCGAATTCAGCTCTTCCAAAGCACCCGGCTTGACCAACAATTCATCGATCTTTTTCAGCCAATCAGTCACCCGCGAATGCATCTGATCATACTCCATGTAACCTTTATTCAAATCGCGCAGTGTCGGCATTTTTTCTAAGGCGGCCGCTTCATCTCTGGCTATGGTTTCACCGGTCTTAAAAGTTACCGCTTTTTCAGCCTGCAGTTCCATGGTCTCTTCTGTTTTAAAAGTAGGGGCCTTGGCAGCCAAAGCCTCTTGCTCCAGTTCAATGGTTTTGTCGGTTTTAAAGGTTTGAGCCTCTTGGTCAACCGCTTCCGGCATTTCCGAAATAATATCTTCAGGACCCAAGGCGACTGGCGGTTCTTCAACCAACTCTTCAGCCTGATCAGTTAAATCCGGCAAGGCGTTGAACTGTTTGGTCTGCTCGGTTTGCAGAGTAGGAGCGTCCAAAGTCGGAGACTCCAAGGTTTCAGCTTCTTTGAGCTCGGTCTTCTGGGGAGCAACCATGCCCCTCAAAGTCGCGAAAAATTTTTCCATCATAAATTTATTCGGTTAATTTAAAAACCGGAATGTGTTATTCCGGTGTATTTTTTAACGTTGGTTCATCTTCATCCGGCTTGCCCGGATACCATGATTCTTTCAGCTCTTCTTCCATAGCCTCCCGCCTCTGCGGATCTTCCAAACTCGGCTCTTGAGCCATAACCCCGGTAACAGCTTCTTCAGAAGACATGGCTTGCGGACCATCCCATTCTTCAATCAATTTACGCTCAAATTCTTTAGCCTCTTCAGGCGGGACTTCGTGGGTTGGTTCCACCGGTTTAACATGGGTCGGTGAATCCATGGGACTTGGAACTTCAGGACCTTCACCAAAATTTGGCATATTTAAGACAAATTATTATAATTATTGTGTTAATCATAGCATAAAAACAGGCTTTTGTAAAGCCAAAGAACCATCATGGCTTGACAAACCGGCCTAATCTTGCCATGCTGTTTAATCGCTCGGGCTGGACCGAGCCCGCCACAGAAAGCAGGTAACACATGGCACGTCCGACCATTCTCGGTAGTTGCGATTATTGCGCCAAGCCGGTCGTTCGGTACCAGGGCGGCAAGTTCTCTGATGGCCGCTGTTACCACTTCGACTGTCACAACCGGATCCTGAAGCAAGCGTTCCAGCCAATGGAGCTGGCCAAGCTGGTATTGGAGATTGAAAGCTTGGTCTTGGTCAAACCGGATCTCGCCTCTTTCTACAGCACCAACTTTCCGAACAGCTTCACGCCCGATGCCATCAGCCAATTGATCGAACAACTGATTGAGCACCCGGAGGCGCGGGATCGGAGCCTGCTGGCCAGCCTCAAAGAAATGCAAAGCAGAGCCCAAAAGCTCTGCTCGTCCCAGAACTAAACTGGGTTTCTTTTTTTATAGGTCAGACCAATCGCCTAAGGCTGGCGGTATATCCTTGGTTTTTCCCGACTCGATATCAACTTCTTTCAATGTTTCAGGATTTGATTTTTCTTCTACCAGACGATCAATGTCTTGCAAAAGAAATTTCAAATTCTTTTTTAAAATCAATAAGTTGCCTTCCGCGTCTCCCAAACCATGCGCCGATCGTATACTACTAAACTGCTGAATCGCATCCGCATGGTAATTCGTCAGCCTATCATGCAAATCATGGCATTCTTCCAAAACTTTGACATAAGTTTCTTTCTGCTTATCCGACTCGGCATTTTTTAACAGGCCACTATACTCTTCCTCCAGACTCTGCAAATCTATCTTGGCCGAAGCCAGAAGATCCATGGCTTCTTTTTCTTCCAAAACTTCGTAATCATTTTTTGATTCAAGATCTGACGCATCTGACTTTAAGGTTGGAACTATTTCTTCGGCCAAGCGATAAACCCTGTCGCGCAAGACTTGAGCTATGGCCGGCGGTATATCCAAGACCTGCGTCAAAGCCTCAATTTGTTCTTTGCTGTCCGCGCCATAATACTCCACAAAGGCTTTGGATTTAAAATTTTCAAGCACATTTTTTTCAGCCTCATCTTTTGATTCATGCTTTTCGTATCCACCCTTGGCAAAACCTCTTAACAAGTTCAGTTGATTGATAAATTCTCCTGAATTTTTGGTAAAAACTTCGAGCTGGCGCTTTACCGATTCGTCGTAAGCTTCCTGTATTTCGTCTTTGGAAGGGCGCAGAGTTCGCCTTTCGGACGACGCATTTTCAAAACTAAGCATATGAATTTATAAATAATTATTGATTTTCATATTGTTCCACCTCGGGCGTCACCACCACCAATTCAATACCGGCTTCCTGAAACAAACGCCTGGTTTCGCTGGCCGCGTGGTATTGCTTTTCGCAAACCACACGCTTGATGCCCGCGTTGATAATAGCCTTGGCGCAAGTATAACATGGCTCAAACTTGCCATACAAAGTGGCCCCGTCAATAGCCACTCCATAGCGCGCGGCGTTGCAAATGGCGTTGATCTCACCGTGCGAAGTGCGGATGCAATGCTGGCTGACAGAGCCGTCTTCATGGATGACCTTATTCATCTCATGGCCCACCTCATCGCAATGGGGCATGCCTATGGGAGAACCCACATAACCAGTGGCCAAGATTCTTTTATCTCTCACCAGGACCACACCTATGCGCCCGCGGTCGCACGTGCCCCGCTTGCCCACCACACGGGCAATCTCCAAAAAATATTCGTCCGTGGAAGGACGGTTTTCCGGCAATGATTGTTCATTCATATGTTAATCATATAACCACACGCGCAAAATTAAAAAAAGACACTCTTTATCAGAGCGTCTTTTTTCTTTATCTGACCACAAAGGGCAGAAGGGCCATGAAACGCGAACGCTTAATGGCGGTTGACAGTTTTCTTTGGTGCCAGCTGCACACACCGGAACGCTTGCGGGCCACGATCTTGCCGAATGAAGACAGATAGCGGCGCAAAGTATTGGTATCCTTGTAATTTATGTGCGTGACGTTGGCGTGACAAAACTGACAGATATGAGGAGTTTTCTTTTTCATAAGATGGTTGTTTAAAATGGAATGTCTTCAATCCTAATCTCTTGGTCTCCAACACCCGGATCCATGGCCGGTTCAGATGCTTTATTGGATGAGGCGGGCATGGGTGATCCCTGACCGGCCTTATCCAGCATAATCATGTTGTCGGCAATAATCTCGGTACGTTGTCTTTTTTGACCATCCGGAGTCTCCCAATCTCTGGTCTGCAGACGGCCTTCAACAAAAACCTTGCGTCCTTTGGACAGATATTGCGAACAAATCTCGGCCAATTTGCCCCAGGCCACAATGGAATGGTACTCGGTTTTTTCTTGTTTTTGACCGGCCGCGTCCACCCATTGGGAAGAAGTGGCTACCGCAAAATTGGTTACGCTTTGCCCGCTCGAAGTGTTGCGCAGTTCAGGATCGCGGGTGAGGTTGCCGATGATGGTGGCGCGATTAAGACTCATGGACATACTTTAAAGTTTAATTATCAATTATCAATATTCAATATACAATCAATCGACGCTTGAAGACAAATACTTTGTAATAATGAATATTGGTAGCTTAAGATTGAATGTTGATTATTTGGTCTCTTCGCTTAAAGCGGCGTCTATCTTTTTATCCAGTTCGTCGGCGCTGATTTTTAAGACCTCGTCTTCCTTGCCCGAGACCTTATCGGAAACCGTCTCATCAACTTCATCATCTTCTTTGGATTCATCGTCTTTGGCATCTTCCAATTCGGCGGCCGCTTTTACGTCGTCGGCGGCTTTACTCTTATCCGTATCAGACTTGCGGCGTTTGCCAGTACCAGCTGAACCGTCCACTACCACCTCTTGGAATTGCACCAAATTAAATTCTTGACCGCCGGCTTCGTCGGCGCGCAGAATCAAATGACGCAAAACCTTCTCGTGAATGCGCAGAGCTTCGTTAATCTTGGCCACGTCAGCCGGTTCGGCTTCCAGGTAGACCAAAACATAATGACCATGTCTGACTTTTTTAATTAAATAAGTGAGACGAAATTTGCCCAAACGTCGGCTCTCTTTGGGTACACCGCCATAGCGCTGAATCAACGCCTGAATGTCGGTTTCCACCTGACTGACTTCGTCGTCCGTCAAAGTGGCGGGAATGATGTAGAGTAACTCGTAGAGTCTCATACCGGCTTGCACGTCCGCTGTTCGCGGAAACTCTGACCACCTTCCGAAACACGAAAAATGGGGAGTCACGGCCTGCAAGAAATATAATAATTATGGCCTATACCATAGTGGATCCGGCCCAAAACGTCAAGATTCGGGCCTGTTTTAGGGATAAAAAATGACCCTCGGATCAGAACGATCGCGAGGGTCTTGAGAAAGCGCTGAATCGGACATCAGCGCTCGGGTCACTTGTCATTGCCGGCTTTGGGCTTCGGCACATCCGAATCAGACTCCGGCCGGGGCAAGGGCCGGCGCGAATCCGGCCGTATGGTTTCCGGAATCCGCGGAGAGCCTCCGGCATAGCTGACATACGGAACCAGCGGCAGAGATGGACGGCCTTCGCCGCTGCCGAAATCCCTAGACATGGGTTCCGCTTCATCCGGGTCAAAATCAGCGCCGACCACCAGTCTGTAGGCCTGCATGACCTTTTCTTTCAGCTGGCGCTGTTTGTCCAGCTCTTGGGCGAGCTTGGATGCCTCCCGATTACGCGCTTCAGCCAGATCCACGACCTGGCTCAAAACGTCCACGGGCGCCGCGTCCTCGGCAATGTCGGGGTTGCCGCCCAGGAGCACCACCAGCTGGGGCACCGTGGCATGGAAAGCTTCCACGATCGGCTGATCCTTGGACGGGCTGGGAGCGACACGCATGCGCTCGTTCAACCCGTCGATCAGGAACTCCAGATCTACCAGACGATCCGTGTAGCGCGTGAAGACCTCACCGGCCTCCACGTCCAGCTCACGGATGGTCAAGCGGTCGGCTCCCAATTCAGCCAGTTCTCGCTCCTTGGCCCGAAGCTCTTCTTGAGCTTGTGCCAACTCGGCATGCGTGGCCGAAATCTTGCGTTCCAGCCCGGCACGATTTTCGAGCGCGTATTCGTCGTCTTCGCCCTTGGGGGGGTCCAGACGCGCAAGCGTGCGCTCGTAAACCGCCAAATTGTTCTTGAGGTCGGATACACGGCGCAAAACCGTGATCCAAGACAGCAGTTGATCGTGAATCTGATTCACGGTCTCCTTGGTCGCTTGAAGCACGGGGGCTGCGGGATTCTCAGTGGTGGGGCTAACGGGACTCTCAGTGGTGGGGCTACTGGGCGTGTTGTCATTGGCGCTCTTAAGCGCCTTTTCCAGCTCTTCGTTGCGAGCCTGGAGATCCGAGATCTGATCGTCTCGGTCGGCCAAGTGACGGACGAATTCCTCATCCGCTATCTTGGCTTGCGCGTCCAGCTCTTGAGCCAAATCATGAGCCTGCTTGGCAAACTCATGAGCCTTGCGCAGTTCCTCCCGAAGCTCACGCACAGACGACCCTTCTTCCAGGTCCGTCACGCGCTCCTCCAGCTCTTGAATGCGCTCGGCCTTGATTTCAATCTCGACCGCGGCTTCCTGGAGCCGCACATCCTGGGCTCCGTTCTCGGCCAGGAGCCGCTTGACTTCCGACTCCAACGCCCCTTTCTCAATCAGCAGACTCTTGACCTGCTGTTTGAGATCGTCCAGCCCGGATTCGGTGTGAGCCATGTCAGCTGATACGGCGCCCAACCCGTTCAAGGTATTGGAGCGCCTGTTCAGTTCATCTTGCAGTTGATTGGCACGCATACTCACAGCCTGCTTTTCAGCAGACTCGCGTCCCATCAGCTCTCGAAGACGCTGATTTTCAGCCGCCAAGCCGGAGTTTTCCGACTCCAAGTACTTGTTGGCCGCCAACAGCTTCTGGTTGTCGCTGTCCGTGGCTACGTAGAGATTGCGTGAATCAGCCAGCTCACGATTCTTGCGAGCCAGTTCTTCGCGCACGGACGTGTTCTCGGCCTTGAGCTCTTCCAACTTCTTCTTGGCCGCGGAGCGTTCATCTTCGATGACCTGGCGGTCTTTTTCGACCTGACGATTGAGTTGGCGCTCAGCCTTCAGCAGAGCCTCTTCCAGCTCCCGGATGCGCTGGTTGTTGGGCGGCGAGGTCGGCTGACTACGCTCCTTCTGGAGCTGGTCCCTCAACTTCCGGCTCGCCTTGGTGGTGCGTACCAGCAAGTAGAACAAGAAAGCCGCGGCCAAGAGCATGATACCGGTCACCACAAACCAGAAGGTTTTGTGGTTACGTTCACGCTCGAGTGCCTGCGAAGCCTGCTGTTCCTTGAGGCGCAAACCATCAACCAACGATTGAGACTCGCGCAGACGGCTCTCCAGCTCCGCTTTGGAAGCGGCAGATTCAGAAGTCTCCTTGGCCGGTTCCGCGGTTTCCGTATCCGGAGATGAAGTCGTGTCATCTTGAGAAGGTGAAATCACCACGCCCGCGCCGATGAGATCATAATTCTGATCGCACCGTTTCAAAGCTACATCAACCGGATTCGAACCCTCCACTGTGCTTAAGGCCGCACAAGCCACCTGTGCCAATTCTATGACACGCTGTTCATTGGTCAACATGGGCTTCTGCGGGATCTTAATCGTAGCTCGCCAGCCATTGCTGGGCACGGCAAAGTAATTGACCACGCCGGTTTTACAGAAGGCCTTCTCGACCTCATCCGCGAACTCAGGGGGGTTCTTATCGTGAGTAGTCACGCAGCCGCGCAACACGGTAGGACGGAGTCCCTGGTTGGCCGCGTAGACACTGCGCAACCACTCTTGCATGGACAAACGCTCACCATCCAATCCCACGATGGGAAACTGATGATAGGCATCGCGCAATTCGCAACGCCTTTCGTGAGCACAGCCCTTGTAGCTGGTGATGGTGATCAGAGCGAAGTGTTTGCCCTCAATCTCCGCTTGGCTGTCCAAGACCCCCACACACGGCTTGTCGCAGGTGTGGGGTTCGATCACCTCTTGCGCCCATGCCTTGGCAGACACGAGCAAGATGACCAGCATGACGATGAACGTGCCTGCTTTTTTGTAGAGGTGTACCATTATCAGCCTCCGTTTCCGGCACCGGGCCGGGTTTGTACCTAGTTGTCGAAGTAACGATGTTACGCTGATTTTTCAGCGCAACTGACAGGCATAGCCCACCATATCTTAGCAGAAAAGTCAACTGACAGACTACGGCTGATTTGCTATGATGACCCCAACCAAAAAGACTGCAAAATATGAGCTTAAATTTCACGATTTTCGGCAATCACCCGAGCTTGAGCCTGGCCGAACTGCTGACCTGCTACCCGGCCATCAAAAAGCCTGTTTTAGGCCATAATTTCGCCATTTTTGAACAAGACTGGGAACCGGATGCTGCCATGAACCTGCTGGGAGGCACGGTCAAACTGGGCCGAATTATAAAAACCCTTAGCATATCCGACGCCTCGCCCCAGGCTGTGGCCGATCTGATGGGGCAAGGTCAAGAAACCGGCGCCCTGGATTTTGGCTGTACCATCTATGCCAACAGCCAAAAAACCAGACTCAAATATAAAAATTATCCTATTCAAATCAAAAAGGCTTTGCGGGCCAAGGGTTGGAGCGTGCGCTGGGTAACGGGCAAAGGACAAGATGACTTGTCCCCGGCCGCGGTGGCCAAATGCCGGCTGACGACCCCTCCCAACACGGATCTGTGCTTGCTTATCTCGCAAGACAAAGTTTTTGTGGGACGGACAGAACAGGTGCAAAACGCGGACGCCTGGAGTTTACGTGATTATGGACGCCCTTTTAGAAACGACAAGGCCGGCATGCTGCCTCCCAAGCTGGCGCGCATCATGGTTAATCTGGCGGGCATCAAAAAATCAGACACTCTTCTGGATCCGTTCTGCGGCTCGGGTACCATATTGATGGAAGCGGCCTTGGCCACCAAGTCAGAGCGCCTCATCGGCAGTGATATTGAAGAAAAACAAATCCATGACTCCCTCAAAAATACGGAGTGGCTGATCAAAGAAAAAATACTGCACCGGGAAGAACTCTCTCGTTTTAAATTTATTATTTCTGATGTCAAGCAATTAGCCAAGCACTTGCCCGTCAAGTCCATAAATTGCGTGGTGAGCGAAGGCTGGCTCGGACCCCCGTTGCACGGGCATGAAAATGCGCGGGAAGTTAAAAAGAATGCTGAAAAAATTTCCGATCTCTGGCAAAAAACTTTATCACACCTCAAACCCTTACTTAAAAAAAATGCCCGCTTGGTCATCATCATGCCTTCTTTTAAGGCGGGCAAAGAAATCATAACCCCGTCCGTGGTTCACGAATTCTCGGACCTGGGTTTTAAGGTTATCAATCCTATCGCGGACTACAACCCGCAAACAATTTTATATTACGAAAGAGCTGGACAACATTTAAGGCGCAATATTTTTGTTTTAAATAAAAACTGATTTTAACGCGCTCATGGTATTGACAAAGCATTAAAGAACTGTATAATCAGCCCCTTGGGCCATTGGCCCGGAACAAAAACCAAACCGCTTTTTCCAAAAAGAGGTTAATCATGGAACGAAAATCGCCCGCTCCCCAGCCGGGCACCAAAACCGATCAGCAAGCCCAAATCGCTTACTACGAAGATGGATCGCTGATCGATCTCGAGCCTTCTGACACCAGACTCTGGGTTATCCGCCAAGGATCGATTCAGAAGGAAACGGATGTTAACATTCCGGGAGAAAACCGAGTTGTCCGATTAGGCACCATTACCACGAGCGGTTGCCTTCATCCCTCTAGCGAAATGAGCACCGCGGATGAACTTGGCCTGCGCGTGCGTTACCGAGCCTTGGGCAGGACGGTGGTGGTGCGTTATGATGACAGTAGCCTGCCTCACAAAAGAGAAGCCCTGCTCCACATCTTGAGTCTGATCATGTGCATGACGGCGCGCAATACCGCGCTGTCAGACAGCCGCATGATCTACGAATATCAACGAGCTGAAGAAAGTTCTGCTGAAAGAGCCAGAGAACAAAGGTCTCAATCTCGGCTCATTGAATCCATGCGCGAAGAAATCGCGGAACTGGAAACGCGGGTCATCAAGGCCGAGAACTCGGCGTCAGAAGCCAAACGGCAACTGACTGCAGCTGAAAAAGCTCTGACTCTGTCCAAAGTCTGCCCCTGGGATAAACTGGCGCCGCGCGTCAAACCCCTGCTCGAAGAGATCGATCGACTGCGAGCGCAGATGGCCGCGGACGCGCAGGCTTATGAACAAGCTCACCCGCAGGCGGCGCGCGCCTTGTTCGACCGCGGTACGCTGACCGAGTGGGAAATCGCCAAAGCTCTGGAAAACGCTCCTCAGTCCATAGGAGATCCGACGGCCTCACCAAGCTGTTGGGATCCGGACGAAGAACCTTCGACCGGTCAAAGAGGCACTCTGCCGTACAAACCGGACAGCGACGAGCCCAGGCCTCCGCCCATCAGCGTACCTCCCGCCTCCAGCGTTGATAGTTTTGAGCGGCTGCTCCAAACCAAAACCTGGGAAGCGGTCCGCCCGCCGGAACCGGCCGCTCCGCCGGAACAAGCAACTGATTTCTCCTTCCGTGACTCTCTGCTTGAAGACCTGCTGGATGATTTCAGGCCAAAAAAATGAAGCGCTGAACGCGCTTCATAGACCCTCGCCCGCAGACTGCACTGCGGGTATTTTTATACTTCCGGATAAATTTGATTGCCCTGTTCATCAAACAAAACAATAGCTTGCACCGGGCAGGATTGAGCGGCCAGTAAAATCGTATCATCGTCCGCTCCGGTCGCATCCACTACGATGGCTTTATTCTCATCATCCAGTTGAAAAACTCCGGGCGCCACGGTTACGCACGGCGCGGCTCCGATGCACAGATCTCGATCCACATGAATTTTGGAAATTTTGCTTGTCATATGGCACCAGTCTAAAACTCAAGGAGTAAACTGTCAAAAAACTAGCCAAAATATTTTTCTTTATAAAATCTGATCAATTGCTCAACCTCGGGAATACAACTCGGATCACCCGTACCCACTTTAGTTTTATTTTGTACCTTCTCCAAAGTGTCAGCTCCTTCGAGCACCGCCTCTTCTATGTCGTGATCCGTAATTTTCAAAACTTTATCAATGACCCTGCCCTGCTCGATTTCAATTTTATCAATTTCACCCTGCCGGCGGTAATAGTCATTGATGGCCATGCGCAAGGCCTTGTCCCCCAAAACAGAACAATGAATTTTGCGTACCGGCAACCCGCCCAATCTCTCCATAATGTCTTGCGGCTTGATATTCCTGGCCTGATCCAAGGTCATCCCGCCGTTTTCAGTCAACATGACTGACATCATGGAAGTAGATGCAATAGCTGAAGCGCAGCCAAAAGTCTTCCACTTGCAATCCGTTATCCGGCTAGTTTGCGGATCGACTTTTATCCAAACACGCATCACGTCCCCGCAAGCCGGAGAGCCGACCATGCCCATGCCGTCCGCCTCATAACCCTCTTCATTCTCCATGAAATTTTGCGGATGAAAAAAATGCTCTTTCACCACGTCCGAATAAAATCCACTCTGTCCGCTTTGGCGGGCCGTGATATCCAATGGCTTTTGTGACTGATTCATAGTTATTGATTATTCGTGAAATGAGACATATCCAAAGACACGGGACTGATCAAACGCAGTCTTTCGACAATGCCAGGCAAATATTTTATAACCCGGTCCACCTGCTCCCGAGTAGTCTGGCGGCCAAGTGAAAATCTTAAAGATCCATGCGCGGCTTCATAAGACATGCCTAAAGCCAAGATGACATGCGATGGATCCAAGGATGTTGAAGCGCAGGCCGAACCCGTGGAACAAGCAATGCCCTTGGCATCCAAATACAACATAGCGGCCTCGCCTTCGATATCCATAAATGAAATGTTGACGTTGTTGGGCAGTCTTATAATCGGATGTCCATTTAATCGACTCTTGGGTATTTTGAGCAGTCCCTTTATCAGCCTGTCACGCAACACGGTTAAACGAGTACTCTCCTTAATACGTTCCTGTTGCGCAATTTCCAGCGCCTTGGCCAAGCCCACAATACCCGGAACATTTTCCGTGCCCGAACGCAGACCCTTTTCTTGACCTCCGCCTAAAATTTGAGCTCCAATCTTGGTTCCGCGCCTCACGAATAACAGACCTGTGCCCTTGGGTCCGTAAATCTTGCCGCCGTTCAAAGTCAGTAAATCAACATGCAGTTTTTCCACGTTCAAATCCAAATAACCGGCGGCCTGGCATGCGTCAGAATGAAAATACGGATAAGCACTGTTATTTTGCTTGCGATATTTTAAGATACCTCTGCCGATGTCCGCGATCGGTTGAAGCGTACCGATTTCATTATTCGCGTACATGACCGAAATCAAAACCGTGGTCTTTTTTACGGCCGATATAACATCATCAGCCGCTATCAACCCTTCTTTATCCGAATGAATCAAAGACAATTCTATGACGCCTGTTTTTTGCAAGTGCAATAATGGCTCCAAAACAGCATGATGTTCGATGGCCGTGGTTATAACGTGCGGGACGGCATCGGCTCCATGGTTGGTTTTAATAAACTTCGCGGCGGCGCTGATAGTGCCCAGGACAGCTAAATTATCAGATTCGGTTCCGCCGGAACAAAAAATTACCTCATCTTCGTGCCCGTTAAGATGCTCGGCTATGGATTTCCTGGCCCGCTTTAAAGCCGCATTGGCCGCTTGCCCCGGAGCATGCAAAGAAGACGGGTTGGCCGGAATATCGGAAAAATACGGCGTCATAGCCTTGAGTACCCGCTTATCCAAAGAGGTGGCCGCCGCGTTATCCAAATAAGCCAAAACCGGCCGGGTAATTTTTTTAGCCGGTTTTAACTTCTTGTTTTTGTCTTTTGTCTGCTGTTTCATTTTATTAAGCATATTAATCAAGCATTTTATCCAAAGTGGTTTTTTTTAAAGATTTTAAAATATCTTGCTGCAAAAAATTCCACAAAGCCTTGGAAGAACACAGCTCGGCTACCGGGCAAGCTCCCCCGTGGCACTCGACCAGATTAATCGGACCTTCCAGGGCTACCAAAATTTGCTCGGCCGTGATTTTATTGGCCGGCCTGGACAAGCGATAACCCCCTCCCGGACCTTTGCGAGCCTTAATCAAACCGGCCTTTTTTAACAAAGTGGCAATTTCTTCCAAAAAACCTTGGGACAGCCCCATGCGTTCAGACACTTCTTTCAAGGAAACATAATCAACCCCGGGCAGGCTTTTGACCGGACCAGTCCCCAAAGCGGCAATTTGCGTCATCAGGATCATGCCCGCATGGTTGCGCGCCGATACTCTGAATAATGAGTTGGGCATAAAATAACCTAGTTAGTGACTAGGAATATATGACAGAACCGGCCGCGTGTCAAGATTGGCTCAAACCGCTATAATAAACGGGTATGAAAAATAAATTCTGGTCTTTCCTGATATTGGGGCTGGTCTTGGCCGGCTCGGGCTGTTACCAGCCCATCACCGTGCCCAAAATAGCTGAACAATTGGGGGCGGCCGATCAAACCGAAACCGTAGCCGCTCAATATCAGGGCTTTGGAAAATTGCCAGAAATTCAAATTTCCCAAGCTCAAGACTTGAACCAAATGACTTTTAAGGCCACCCTGCCCAGCCTGCAACCAACCATCGCTGTACTCAGATTGCCGGCCACCAATCTGAAAACCACTGAATTTCAAAATTTAACTCAAGCCATCGGCCTGCCGGCCGGGCTGATCGGCAATCAAACTCAAAACCTTAATTACAACTTGACTTGGACCAACCAAAGCGGAGTTATCTGGCAATTTTTTTCCAATGACCGAAAAATTTCTTTCACTGACAATTCAGCTGAACCGGCAGAGGCTGTTTTGGATAATTGGCTGGGACAAACCAGGTTGTTGGATTCGGTTGACATGTTCTTGAAACAACATGGTATCAATGAAAGAAGATTGAAAAACATACAAATAATTCCGCGCTGGTCCGAATGGCTGAAAAAACTTGATCAATTAGACGGTTGCGTGCCCGCGGATATCAGACAACAGATGATAAATTTAAATAATTCCAAAGATTTATTCTACACCGCTCTGCCGGAATTGCCGGATAGTTATACGGCTGGCTGTGTCAAAGCCTATCCCGCGCGCATACCTGTTTCTTTTGAAAAACTAATTGACGGCTGGAATGTGGTTGGCAGAGATGGCGCGCCCGAATATGGCGGACAAATTATAGTCAACGCGGCCACTGGCCAACCTGAATCAGGCTGGATATACCTGCCCTCTGACCCCCAACGATCTGACTATCCGGCCATCACTTCAGAAGAGATGAAAGATCTGATTCAGCAAGGAGGATTGTCCGGGCCCCTGCCGGGAGATAAAACTGTTCATAAAATTGACTTTGCTTTTGTCAGACTGCCCAAAGAGCAAAATTCTCTCCATGAATTCATGGTTCCTGCCGTTATTGCCGAAACCACCAGGCTGATCGACGGCTATGAACTCCCCTATCGCATAGTCGTGCCTCTCATTAAACAATAAGTGTGTTGACCGCGCAGGCAAAAATTATAAAAATTTGGCACGAATGGAATTTCGCCTTATGCCTGTTCTTTGTTTTGTTGTTGTTTGAATTAATTTTGACCGGATTGATACTTATCAATCAACCTCATGGTTATTCTTGGATCGGTACCGGTGTTTTTAATACCGGAGATATCCCGGTCTATTTGTCATATATCAATCAAACCAAACACTCATGGCTTGTGTACAATCTTTTTGACCATGATTCTTATCTGCCTCGTTTTGACGGCTTTTGGTCATTGGGCGGCAAACTGACCTTGCTTGGTTTATCAGCCGTCTGGACCCACGAAATACTGCGCTGGCTGGGGACTTTGATACTCGCCTTAGCCGTGTGGGCCACAGCCAAGACGAGTAGCCCGGATTTAAAACGGGCTCGCGTCACAAGCTGGCTCATGCTATCCGGATTAAGCACGGGCTGGCTGTATTCAGTTTGGATGGGGTTAACCGAAAGCTGGACCCCGGGCTCCGTGGATTCACCTGATCTGGCCACGGAACTGGCCATAGCCCCGATTTTAACCGGAGGAGCACACGGCTTGCTATCCATAGCTCTCCAATTATTGATTACGCGCTGGATCTGGGAGATTCTGGTACTCGATAATAAAAAGAAACTTATCCCGACCGCTTTCGCGATATTATACATCGCCTTTTTCCATCCTTATTTTATTCCTGTATACGCTTTGATCGCTCTAATCAGCCTATCGATTGCCATCAATAAAAAAATCGATTTTAATAAATTCATCAGTGCCGGTTTACTTATCGGTTCAGCTATCCCGGGTGCCGGTTACTTTATGTGGCTAGCCTGGCATAATCCCTCGTTCAA
Source organism: Parcubacteria group bacterium ADurb.Bin192 (assembly GCA_002070095.1). Taxonomy (GTDB): domain Bacteria; phylum Patescibacteriota; class Patescibacteriia; order 2-12-FULL-60-25; family 2-12-FULL-60-25; genus MWCR01. Next base: position 105,586 of record MWCR01000001.1, read on the forward strand.
AAATCACCACCTGCAAATCAATCAACTGCCTTTGGATGCCTGGTATTTTTGGGTCATTACACTTTGGCCATTTGCACTGGCCTTGGCTTGGTTGTACTCCAAACGTTCACTCTGGCTTGAATATATCAACGTCCATAAACTCAACTGGGTAATAATCTGGTTGATCTCGGCTATCATTTGCATGCTTCTGCCCTTGCCTTGGACCAGAAAATACACTCAAGGCTTATTGCCGGCTTTGATATTAGTCACCCTGCCCTGCTGGTTATTTATCTATGACAAAATAAAGGCTCAAAAAACAATCTTCCCTCTCAAAGCAGCCTTAATAATTTTTTTGGCTTTTCCATACATCCATCTGATTCAAACACAAATCCACCTGACACGCGACCCATTTTTTGCCCGTTATTTTTATGTTTCAAATGATTTAAAAGCGGCCTGGAAATATCTGGAGAATCGATCGACAAAAAATACAATGATCATAACCACGGATGGCTGGATTAATTATTTAACTCCGGCTTTTACAGGACAATATGTTTGGTTGGGGCATCACCATGAATCTCCTGATTTTGACCGTAAATTATCGGACTTCAATACTTGGCTGAATGTGTCCGATGCTAAGATATTCAATAATTTTTTAAACGACCGCAGTATCTCGATAATCATCTCCACCAATGCTTCGCGTTCATCATTTGTTACGGACTTGGCTGATGAAAAATGGCAGAGAATTTTTACACAAAATGATATCAACGTCTGGTCAAGCCAATAGACTCTCTCCGGCTAAGCCTCTAAAATAAAGCCATGACTTGGCTCCCCGCGCGTGAGTTATGGAAAAACTGGTGCTTCGGTTTGTTTTTAGGCGGATTAATGATCGCCTTTCAGCTGACCGCCATGTTGATCATGCTTATTAAAACTCCGCCGGGCATGATTTGGATGGGTAACCTGGTTTTAAACGCCGTTGACTATCCGGTGTATTTAAACTATTTGGAACAGGGAGCGCACTCACTATGGCTCACCAATTTGTATAATAATTTTCCTCAAGTTTTAAGATTTGATGCTTTTTGGTCATTAGGCGGATTTTTGGTCAGGCTGGGTTTATCAGCCATTCAAGCACACGAAATTCTGCGCTGGCTGGGAACCATGGTTTTAGGGCTGGTTGTTTACGGCACGGCCAAACACGTTACAACCGATGAACATCGAGCGCGTGTTTCTTCACTGATTATCTTAAACGGCATGAGCTTGGGCTGGCTCCATGCCATAATTGCCAACCTGTCGACCGGAAAAATGCTGATCTCCATTCCTCCGGACGTTTCGAGCGAATTGTCAATCGCGCCCCTATTAACGGGCGGCGCGCATGCCATTCTGTCTTTATCCTTGCAGTTATTGTTAATCAGATGGGTTTGGCTGATAGTGGCCAGAGATCAAAAAAAATACCTGTACCCGGCCGTGCCTTTGGCCGCGTTTTTCGCCGCCTTCCATCCATATTTTATCCCACTCATGAGTTTGGTCGCTTTGATCGCTCTGACCCTCCAAATCAAAAAGAGCCGGCTCGCCCAAAGAGCTGTATCAGCAGGGACAATATTATCATCCATGTTGCCGGCGGGTTTGTACTTTTTATGGCTGGCCGGTCAAGACAAAAATTTCAGCCATCATTTTTTAGTGGTCAACCAATTAAACCTGCACCGGCCCACATTCTGGCTTTTCAGCTTACTGCCGATTTTGATCGCCGGCTATTTTCTGTATTGGTCAAAAAAAATATCACTCGACCAATACCGAACAACAAATTTGCAATGGGTCTGGATCTGGATTGCAACCGCGCTCATCTGTTTAAGTCTGCCTTTTCCTTGGTCAGCCAAATACACTCAAGGCTTAATGCCGGCTTTTTCGCTTTTAACTTTGCCGTTTTGGCTGTGGCTGTACGACAAATACTTGGCCGGACACGGCCTCGGTTCGATGCGCTTAATGCTGGCCGTACTGTACATTGGCGCGCCTTTTTTATATGTCATGTTCATGCACGTACAAGTTTCAAACAGCGAAGTCAGGCCTTTGTTTTATCAGCCCAAAAATGTTGCTCTGGGCCTTGAGATGATCAAACAAGCAACCGATTCGGATGCCGTATTATTGGTCGACGATCCGGATCTGGCACTTTGGATTCCGGCTAAAACTTTACGCCGAGTCTGGCTGGGCCATGAACATGAGACGCCTGACTATCCAGGAAGATCCAGGCAACTGGAAAGGTGGCGGGCAACTGATAATACAAATGATTTCAATGATTTTCTAAACATAAATATTATCTCTATTCTAATCTCCAATCAGCCAGCCAATACAAGCCGATATTCATCTTTACTTAAAGATAATTGGTCAGAGATATATAAAAACAATGATCTGACCGTCTGGCAAAGGAACTAGGCCTATAAGTCATCCGGATCGGTTTGGCAGTCCTGATACAAATACGTTAAACTGTACGCATGAAAAAATATCGCATCGCCATACTTGGGGCCGGCAATATGGCCACGGCCATGGCCTATCATTTATCAAAGCAAAAACATGAAATTATTTTATATTGCATTGAACCTGAAGTTGAAAAACAAATTAATTCCAAACATCGCAACGATAAATATTTAAAGGGCGTTACTCTACCAAAAACAATCTCAGCTACTGCTAATTTGCAAACAGCCGTAGAAGACGCGCAGATAATGATTGTAGCCATACCTTCAAATGCGGTTCTGACGGTTTTACGCCAAGCCATCCCCCACATGCGATCTGATCTGATTATCGCTTCATTATCCAAAGGCTTTGATGTTAAAACAGGCCAGACTATAGCTATGGCCGAACAAGCCATCTTGCCACCAAGCATAGGAAAAAGACTTTGTATGCTGGGAGGTCCGGCCATAGCCACTGAATTGGTCGAGGGCCGGCCCATGGCTTTCGTAGTAGCCAGCCAAGATAAAAAAGCGCGCCAAATAATGGCACATATCTTAACCGCCAACCAAGTCAAAGCCGCGCAGTCTTCAGATCTGCCGGGCGTTAGTTTGGCCGCGGCTCTTAAAAACGCCTATGCCATTGCCTTGGGTTTTTGCGACGGCTTAAAATACCCTACCAACACCAAGGCCTTTGTAGTAACCATGGCGGTCAGCGAGATGGCCGGTATGATGCTTAAATCAGGCGCTGATCCCAAATCAGCTCCGTCTTTGGCCGGCTTGGGCGACTTACTGGTCACGGGCTGGTCACCGCATGGCAGAAACAGACAATATGGCGAAATGCTGGTTAAAGCCAAAACCAATGACCCCAAATCATTGGGCTTAACCACGGTCGAAGGCATAGCCGCCGCGCGCCAAGGACTCAAATTATCCAAAAAACTGGGCACCAGAACACCGTTGCTGTCAGCCATCCATCACGGCATCAATGCCAGAAAGGATTTCCATCAACCATTCGTCAATTATTTGAAAAATATTAAATTGGGAGACGTCTGATATTCATCAAAACAAAATCCGTCGCAAGACGGATTTTTTAATACCAAATACCTGTTATATAAGTGGTCACATTGCCAGGATCTTGACCATAGTCAAGACTGCTTTTATGCGATAACAATTGAAAGGCATAATTGCTATTCTTTTTTTGAACGTCAATCTCCGCCAAATATATCTCTAAAACAGCAAAGGAAGACCCGCTGTCCGTATTGGCATCAGAAGCTTTTTTCAATCTTTCAAAATTCATATTTTCCAACCAATCCAGGGTTCGTTCATCTCTGGCCAGGGCTGTTTTCCAATCCAAAAAATGGCTCATGTCAGAAGACAGGATCAACATCAAGCCGTCTGACTGCAAGGCTGACAAATCACGCCCCAGTTGTTCAGCTTGTTTTAAGGATACATCAGATCTCAAAAAAATCGGCACCACCTCGGCCCCCGGGAATTCCCTGGCAATAAACGGCATCAAGGCCCCCGCGCCGTGTTCATTTTCAAAAAGACGTCCGGACGTGCCGTCGTAATATCCCATATTTTTCAACGTCTGAAACATTTGCCGGTTGATTTGGACCGTGCCCGCGGGCGTGACATAAGCTAAATTCGACAACGAAATGCCATGCCCGCGACTGAAATGATCCGGTGATAAAATAACAAAAGCTGTGATATTCGGCCTCGCCAACTTGAGCGATTTAAAAAATTCAGCCAAAAGATCTGCGGCCAAAACATGATGGTTTACCACCCCGGCCACAGCTTGTGAACTGATTTTTTTATGACTCACGGAATTACCGGCCAAAAATTGCGCCGGATCCACAAAAACTTCTCTGATAGGCGCTTCTCGCAAAGTCTGATTAACCGGTTCGGTTAGGCGCGGAACTTCGTATGCAGTATTTGGTTTACTTGGTTCTTGAAACTGGCAGCCGACTGTTAAACAAGACAAAATAATCAATAGCCAAATTTTGACTTTCCACATAAAACCGAAGCCGTTGATATTGATTACTTAATTTCCAAAACCGTCGGGCTGGAAACCGCGGCTACGGAAGGAGCTTGCATGGATTGCAATAAAGCTCCGCCGGCCGTATAGGTACCCAAACTCACAACCCTGGCCAAATACGAAATGGCGTAAGGCTTAGCTTGTTTACAAGTCACAAAAGAAACTTCGCCCTGTTTAAAATCATAAGGATAGTACAAGGTCTCTTCTCTGTATCGGTCGAAACTGATATTCAACATGGGCATCATGCCGGCCGGCAACCTGTCGCGCAAAATATAACAGCCGTCTTCGGCGCGCTCCTGCCAACTTGGAGTTAAAGTAATGCGCACCAAATCACCTTCAGTCAAAGTATTTATGGGCCGGCCATCAATACCCGAATAAACACGGTTGACGCTCAAGACGTCGCTTACCTGCGCCTTATCGCCCTCGGCCCGTTTAACGAAAGACATGGTAGCCGGTCCGTTGACACTGGTCACTCTAAAATTACGCGCTTCTTCGGCTGTCAATTTCACTGACTGCGCCGTGATGTTTTTCAAATCAAGCTCAAATACTTGGGCGTCGATGGCATAAGAGATTTGAACATCAACCGGCAACAAAGTGGGTACCAGTTTCTGCAAATACATAGCCCTGTCCAGATCCGTCAAAACATCCTGGCTCCAATTGGACTCAACATAGGCCATTAATTTTTCAGAATCGGGCAAAGCCATGCTCCTGGCGATGGCCGCCGCTTCAGAAGAAGCTTCCAAAACCTCGCTTTTCCGGTCACTGACTTCCAAAATCAAGAATCCATCTCGAGAGACAGCCTTGGTTAGCAGCTTCTGAAAGGCGGTACGAGCAGCTTCTCTGTCTCCAATTGCATCCAAGCCTCTGACCAAGGCTAAAGTTTCGCGCCACGACAAGTCGTCTTCTTCCAGAGCCATGGTCAAGCGCTGAATAACAGGCTGTCCCAAGGAAGCCAAGCCGGACAAAGCGTATATTGATTCTTCTCTGGAAGATTTGGGATCGTCAGTTATGGACCAAAAATAATTGGCCAAACGGGACTTATCATAGCCTTCAATACCTGAAGCCGCGACTTTGGAACTTAAGGCCGCATCCGATGAGGCGTAAGGCAGAATACTTAAACCACCTTCGGTCTTCTGATACTCGCTCATCTTTAAATCAGATTCATATTCTCCGGCAAGCTGAAAATAGTCGGCCAACAAACCGCGTGCCAAACGGCCGGCCACCAATGATTCCAAACGAGCCGACCAAGGGTTGGCCAGATTTTCCAATTTGGCACGAGCTGATCCTCTGGATTTGCTTTCAAAGACCAAATCCATTTCCGCATTTAAACCAACCTCGCCCAAAACCGCTCCGGGAGCCACCTCCATCTCAATCCTTTGATCGTGCGTGGAACGTGAAGAAACTATGTTCAGCGTGCGTTCAATGGCATCTTTAACATTTCCTCCGGCGCTGATACTGATGACGGCTTTATGCCTGCCGGGCGTCAGATTGTCCACGCCGAGGTAAACCGGCTTGTCGGCTTGGCCATCGATTGTTTGGTTATTGATGCCCAATGACGGTATGTCGATTGAATACTTTATATTCTCACCCTCTTTTAAAGCAGTGCCGAAAGCCCTTATCTTTATGACCGGTTTATCAGAAATCAATACATCTTGAGGAATAACAGCTTCCACAAATAAATCTTTGGTCGCGGAAACTCTGCTTCTGGCGTTTCCGGCCCGCAAATCCGGAGAAACAGCCACGACCGTAATGCGCCAACCCGTAATATTGTCCGGTAAAACAAAAGATCCGCTCACCGTTCCGTCCGCGGCTGTTCGCAATACCGTAAATTCAGCCTGATCTTTAAAATTCTTACGCAAGGCCGCCGCTCCCCGTCCGCCGCCGCCCATTTCCGCACCGCCCGGGCCCATCATGGCCGCGCCCATAAAATTATGCGAAGTTTCCGTGGCCACAATACCATCGGACAGCCAGCGGTAGATGGTGCCCAACGGATTTTCATCGTAATAACCGGCATGCAAAGAGAGCAGAGCCTCATCCGTCACACTAACAGCCACGCGCGCGTCAGCCACGGGACCGCCTTCTTTGCTTAACACTTTAACTTTGTAAGCCGCCCGGGAACCCGGGGCATAATTTTCTTTTTCAGGCTCAACAATCACCTGCAATTCCTTGTCTTCCGTATCCAAAGAAGCATCAAATTGAGTTTGAATAAATCCATTATTAATGAAGGCTATGCCATAAACCGAGACATTGGGCACATCGTCTTGGCCGTAAACAAAATCATAAACCGGCTCCAGACTAAAAACTGTTTTGCGCAGGCCCCTTGAGGCGTGAATGAACAAAAAGGCAGACTTGTCAGCCGTTAACTTTTGCCCGTTTTGCATGAAACCAATGGATATTTTTTCGCCCTCGCGATAAGCGTATTTGCTGTCTTGCAGATTTAAATTTTCCAAAGTCGGCAAATCTCCGCTCGACCTGTCAAACCAGCCGCGGGAAACATAGGAAGTGACCGCGTAAACAGCTCCTGATTCATCTCGCGTGGAAGCTAAAACGCGATAGGCAATATCTTCCTTCATGGCGAACTCAAACGACGCCCGTCCATCATCATTGGTCCTGATATCGTAAGAGCCTGCTTCCACTTCGCGCAAAACATAATCATAACGAGCTACTGTTTTTCGTTCTATGGGATCGAAATATGTCCCGATCTGTCTTTTGTCCCAGTGTTGTTCCATAACCCGAGCTTTAATCATGCGACCAGGCAAACCTCTTCCCAAGACACTGTCATTTTCCCGTCCGTCATTCAAATCCAATGACACTTCTCTAACGCGATATTCAATTACAGCTTGTCCGTCTTTATGATCGGTTTGTTCAACCGCCAGATTAGACCGGCCTCTCCAAACAGAAACTCTGGCGTTTCCGCGTATTTCTCCCTCTTCGCCCAAAGAAGGCCGTGCCTCGATATCCATTGATTCTTGATTGGAACAATAAACATACCGTCCGGATAAATCACAATCCGGTACTTGCGTGGCAAACTTAAAACGCGCCTGTCCCAAACCGTCGGTGACAACTTCCAAACTCTGGTGAGACGCGAAACCACCGTAAGTCTCAAGGGTTACTCTGGATTTAACCACCGGCGTGCCGTCATAAAATTTAACCGTCACTAAACCGGATACTTCTTGGCCGGCATACAAATAATCAGCCTCCGGTTTAATATCTATATAATAAGCGGGTTTGACAATATCTCTTATTTCCACGGATCTAAGCAAAACTTCGCGGCCATCCCTTTTTAAAATCAAATTGTAATTTCCAGGAGCCAGTTCACCCTTCCACTGTATTTTGCCGGTAAAAAACCCCGAGGCATCGGTATCAATCTCGGCTTTGGCGTACACCTTTTCTTCATAAGTGCCGAAGTCCAAAAATCCATAGCTCCTCATCTCCACTACCGCTTGGCCGGCGCCTTGCCCGGTAGTCCTGTCTTGCAACAAACCAAAAAAGTTAATTTCATCTTGCGGGCGGTACAGAGGACGGTCCGAATACAGATAAGCCCAAGTGTTGAAAGCCTGTTTATTATCGGAGTTGGCGTCCGCGAAACGCCACATACCCCCCTCACGGTATTTAACCACGCTGATCAAACCAAGAGGTCCCTCTCCATATTCCAAAACAACCGCTTCCCGCTCTTCATCACCATCCAACTGCCAGCTTGAAGGGGTATCCAGATGCGCCAAACCCTGATCGTCCGTAGCCGCGCTTCTTCCCGAAGCTTTGATTTTTAAATTGGACAATGGACGCCCGGTTTCCGTATTAATAACCCAGGTTAAAATCTTATCTCTATCTGCGATGGTATAAGCCGAAAGATTGGTTATCTGTAAAATCACCCATGCCGGTTCAGCATTATTTTGCTTTAGACGGATGGCATAAATTCCTTTATCCAAAGAATTGGGCAGTCTCAACATCTTGTTCCAATTATCACTTTCCTCGATATTGGCCGTATATTGCACCACCTGATTCTTGGCATAGCCGGCGATTATTTTAGAAATACCTCGATTCCAATCCACCCAATAAGGATATTTCTCTATCTCTTTCATAGCGGATAAAGCATCGGTATAACTCATCTCGTAACCCGTAATCTCAACCGGCGACTCTTCATCCGTGGCCCAGAGGCTGACCAAAGGATCTACTCCGGGGCTGGAATTAATCAAATAACCTGACAGCAGAATACTGTTTCTCGCATCCTCACCTGTTTCGCCTGTTTGAAATTTAAAAGTGAAATCCTTTTCCAGCTTTAAGCCGTTATCGGGCAGGCCCCAGCCTTTTTTGTAAGTCACGGAATACAAAGTATCGGGCGACAATTTTTGATCAGGTAAAAACACCAAAGATCGGCCATGCATCTCATACCTGCCTTTGACCGGCGGATCCATGACCACAAAATCGGCCGGATCTTCCCAGCCTATTTGAGACAAGGTGATTTCTATGGCCGTATCCAAAGGCACGTTAACGGTTCCATGGGCGGGCACTGATTTAATGATCTTGAAAACATCTTTGGTTTGTATGGCCCACGAAAAATTCCTCTGTCTGAATTCGCCCTTTTCATCACGTACGGCTGTAGCGATCACGATTTTATAAATTCCGCCTTTTTCCAAAGATTCATTGGGCTTAACCATATATTCGTTTTGCCCGGCCGTGTCCACCGAAAATTCAACCGGCCACTCCATGTCGTCTTTGACCTGAATAACTCTCAAATTGCCGGCTAGAGTTTGTTTATCTACGGGGATCACGGACTGAATGCGAAAAGCGCTGTCCACTTCCACGCCCGACTCGTCTCTTTTTTCCACCAGCATGCTAAACGCATCCCCGGCATGCGCTTCCGGAATAATCAAAGACAAGGCATTGATGCCATGCCTGTCAAAACCCGTTCCCGCTAAATTGTTCAAAGGCAGCTTGCCGGTTTGAGACACGAACAGCATTAAAACCGCGGCTGACACGGTGGCTAGACCGCCCAACCAGAGCCACCAAGGCTTTTTTGTTTTATTAACCTTCCGGTCAACCGTCTGCTTCTCTTGGGATACCCGATGCTCATTAAGATTGGCCGCCATCTGCAGCAAATGTTCTTTTTGAGTCTTTTTGACCGCCGGATCGAGCTTGGCACTTTCCATTTTGGCATGATGATCCAGGGCCTTGGCCATACGCAAATACGGAGCGTCCTCGGCCTTATCGGTCTTCTGATCTTTTGAGAGCGCCTCGTCTATGCGTAGCGCTTGTTGTTCTTCATTGTTGGACATAGCTTTATGCTGCTTGATTGTTGTGTATCAAAATTTTTCGCATGCGACCCAAAGCACGATAAGTTAAAACCGCCGCGTGGTTGCTTGAAATACCAAGCTCCTGTGCAATTTCTTCCGTGGCATACCCCCCGTAAAATTTGAGAGTCAACACCTCTTGATCCCTGGCCGGCAGTTTATCCATGGACTCTTTCAACCGATCAGCTTCTATGGCCATTTCAACGGTCCAAGCCGGATCATCCAGTGAAGGAGGGTCCCATGGATTATCTTCATCATCCAAGGATTGTGTTTTGCGAACCGAACCGCTGCGCCAATGATCAGCCAAGCCGTTGGAAGCGACCCTGTAGAGCCAGGCGCTGATGGGAACGCCTTTCCATTCCAGTTTATGAGCCGACTCCAGCAGTTTCATAAAGCATTGAGCCACGATGTCTTCGGCTGTTTCTTTATGCCCGCATCTTTTCAATAAATACCCGAAAATTTGATCCGCGTATTTATCATATACCTCACCGATTGCTTGAGGATCGGTTTTTAACCGCTCAAACAATGCTTTTTCTTGTTCTAAATCTTGTTTTTGGACAGCCATATTGGCAACGAGGCGACCGCCTCTTAAATGACACAAAGTAAAATTGATTTTATCTTTTATCCGCGCAATTGGCCCAACGGATCAAATTGCCCGAACAATTATCATACCAGCCCTCCAGCTCGGTATTTTGTTTATCACATATCTCATGGCATCCGCCCTGCCGGCATTCATCTCTGGTTAAAGCACCTATTTCACACAAACTGCCATCATCAAAATAACAAGCATCCCACTTGCCTTTCCAGGCATTGATGGTGATCAACATGCCCCTGGCCTGCTCGCAGGTTTTTTTATAAAAATCAAAATTCGCGTCCGGCTCAACTTTTTGAGCGACAGCGGACTGTTCCGCTGATTCTTCATTTGGGACAACAACCGGTTGACTGCCCGCTTCATCAACCGCCGGCAATTGTTCGGTGGCCAAAGGCGTCTGAAGATCTTGCACTTGGTCAATGGGAGCTTTTTGACCCAAATTCGCGCCTTGATTTTGAGCCTGACAACCGCCGGCCAAAAAGATTAAGGCGACGGCCATGGTTAATAAAACATGCTTTTTCATAATAATCAGAGCGGCATGGTGAACAAGCACACCGCTTGTTAGTTGGTTAAAATCTTGATTCATTGTGCCTTAAATAATATTCCAAGGCAAGAGCCATTCAATATGATAGACTATGGTTATATGAAAAATATTCTATCTTTGGACATTGGAACCACCTCAACCAGAGCTGTAATTTTCGATCAAAAAATGAATATTCTGGCTCAAGCATCATTGCCTCTTAACATAAGCACTCAAGAAACGGGCGAGGTTGAACAAGATTCGCTGGAAATTTGGCACAAGACTGTTCAATGCGGAAAAAAAGCCATGCAGGCGGCCAAGCTCAAAGCCTCGAACATGATCTGTATAGGATTAGCCAACCAAAGAGAAACCGTGATCGCCTGGAACAAACAAACCGGTCTGCCTGTAGCTCCGGCCATTGTCTGGCAAGACAGACGCACGGCCCGCAAATGCAAAATCCTGGAAAGCAACCGGGCTTTAGCCAGACGCATCAGAGCCAAGACCGGCTTGGTTATCGATCCCAGTTTTAGCGCCACCAAAATACAGTGGCTTAACAATAAATACAATTTCAAAAAAAATTCAAAGATTATATTTGGCACGGTCGACAGCTGGATGCTCTGGAATTTAACTCGAGGACAAATTTTCGCCACCGAGCCGTCAAACGCCGGCCGGACCATGCTAATGGACATAAAGCATCTGACGTGGGATCCGGAACTGTTGGAATTATTCGATATTCAGGCGAGTCAGTTGCCGGACATACAATTTTCACAAGGTGAATTCGGCTTATGTGATCAGCAAATCTTCGGACACGCAATCCCGGTGACCGGTATTTTGGGCGACCAGCAAGCCGCTCTTTTCAGTCACGGACCGTTGCGAGAAAATATGCTGTCCATGACTTATGGCACCGGCTTGTTCGCGCTTAAAACCATCGGTCATATACCGCGTCCGGCCACCAGCGGCATCTTAACCACCGTGGCCTGGAAAAGACCCGAAAGACCAGTGGAATATGCTTATGAAACCAGCGCCTTAACCGGCGGAGCCATGCTGGAATGGTTTAAAAATCAAATGGGCTTGGTCAAAAATATGCAAGAGTTTGATGCTTTGGCGGAAACCGTGACCACCACGGGCGGAGTGACCATTGTACCTGCTTTTACGGGCCTGGCCGCGCCGGATTGGGATCCGGCGGCACGCGGTCTGATCATCGGACTGAACCGGGCCACCACCAAAGCGCATCTGTGCCGCGCGGCCATTGAAGCTATCGCCTGCCAAGCCGCCAGAATGGCCAAATTACTGGATGAACAGATCGGACAAACCTCCAAATACTGGAAAGTCAGCGGAGGCTTGTGTCATTCCGCGCCTCTCATGCAAAGCCAAGCCGACATGAGCAATGTCAGGATCTGTAAAGAAAAAAATGTGGAGTCTACGGCTGCGGGCGCGGCTATGATCGCGGGTTTGGGTGCGGGCATCTGGCCCACCTGGAAAGAAGTGTCACGCCAAGCCACTTGCGATATTATCTACAAACCCAAAAGATTAAAAAGAGGACGTGCTTTCCTGGCTCAATACGAAAGAGCCTTGGAACGAGCCAAGGCTTGGGAGATCTAAAAGAAGCGCCCGTGAGCGCTTCTTTTATTTTTTGTCGTAAATTAGATTAAAACCATGGCCAGCAATAAAGCCACAATGTTAAGAATCTTAATCATGGGATTAATGGCCGGTCCGGCTGTGTCTTTATATGGATCGCCCACCGTGTCGCCCGTCACAGCCGACTGATGAGCAAATGATTTCTTGCCGCCAAAATGACCGGACTCAATATATTTCTTGGCATTGTCCCAAGCGCCGCCGCCCGAAGTCATGGAGATGGCGACGAATATACCCGTGACAATGGAGCCCACTAAAATACCGCCAATCATGGTAGCCGCACCCTGATCCGTAAAACCAAACAAACCGATCTTGGCCAAGAGAACGATAAAAATCGGCACAACCACCGGCAACAGAGCCGGTACCACCATGCTCTTTAAAGCACCGCGCGTTACGATATCGACTGCCTTGCCATATTCCGGTTTACCCGAACCATCCATGATACCGGCAATTTCTCTGAACTGACGGCGCACTTCTTCCACCACGGCACCGGCTGTTTTACCCACGGCTTCCATGGCCAAAGCGCCAAACAAATAAGGTAACAGACCGCCAATAAACAAGCCCACGATCACTCTGGGATCTTCCAAAAGAAAAGTCAAAGGCTTGCCGGCTTCGGCAAATTCTTGAGTATAAGAAGCGAACAGCACCAGCGCCGCCAGTCCGGCTGAAGCAATGGCATAACCCTTAGTCACGGCTTTAGTTGTGTTGCCCACCGCATCCAAAGGATCAGTCACATTACGCACTTCTTCGGGCAATTCAGCCATCTCGGCGATACCGCCCGCGTTATCCGTAATCGGGCCGTAAGCATCGATAGTTACAATGATGCCCGCCAAGGACAACATGGCCATGGCCGCGATAGCCACGCCGTATAAACCGGCCAAAGAAAAGGCCCATAATATTCCGATACAAATTACAATCACCGGCAGAGCGGTTGACTTCATGCTCATGGCCAAACCCGCGATCACATTGGTGCCATGCCCTGTTTGAGAAGCTTCCGCAATCTTTTGCACGGGTCTGTATTTGGTTGAAGTGTAATACTCGGTAATCCAAACCATGCCCGCGGTTACCAACAAACCGATCAAAGAACATTTAAAAATTTCATAAGCTCCCACGGGTGAACCGGCCGGAAAAAATTTAAAGGCCACAAACCAGAAAGCTACGACCGCCAAAAGACCGGCCGCTATCAAACCTTTATACAAGGCGCCCATGATATTTTGCTGTGCGTTCAAACGAATGAAAAACGTACCAAGAATGGAAGTAATGATGGCCACGCCTCCGATAACCAAAGGATACATGATGACGTTCTCATTGCCTTTAAAAGCCAACGAACCCAACAACATGGCGGCCACGGCTGTTACTACATAAGTTTCAAACAAATCAGCGGCCATACCCGCACAGTCGCCCACGTTATCACCCACATTGTCCGCGATGACGGCCGGATTGCGAGGATCATCTTCAGGAATGCCGGCTTCCACCTTGCCCACCAGGTCAGCACCCACGTCCGCGGCCTTGGTAAAAATACCGCCGCCCAAGCGGGCAAACAATGAAATTAAAGATCCGCCAAAACCTAAACCAATCAAAGCTCTAAGATCATTGGTGATGGCATAAAAACCGGCCACGCCCAAAAGCGCCATGCCCACCACAAACAAACCCGTGACAGTTCCACCCTTAACAGCCACTTCCAAGGCCTGCTTAATGCCTTTTTTGGCCGCTTCGGTGGTCCGCACATTGGAACGCACGGACACGCTCATGCCCACGTAACCGGCCAAACCGGACAGCACGGCGCCCACCAAAAAGCCCATGGCCATGTTAAAGCCCAAAGTCAGCCACAACAGTACAAAAATCACCGTTCCAATGGCAGCGATAACCTTATATTGACGCGCCAAATAGGCTTGCGCGCCCTCTTGGATGGCCTTGGAAATTTCCACCATCTTGCCCTCCCCCGGACTCTGCTTGAGAATCCAACTGACCAAATAAGCTCCCCAGCCCAAGGCCAGCAAAGCCGATAACAACGCGAAAATGATATATGGAGACATAGTTGTTAGATTATTATAAACAGGCACATAGTAGAAAAAATTGGCCTGATTGTCAATCGAAATGGCGTACTTAACGTACAACGTGCAATGTACAACGGCACGGCGTTCGCGAACGCGCGTGTCAACGTACAATGTTACGGCGTTCGCGGGCGATGTTATATGCTACGTGCTACATGTTTCGTGAATTTGGACGTTAGGGACGTGAGAGGACGCTAAGTACGTTAGTAATAAAAAAACCGCGTGGAGTTGCCACGGCGGTACTGTCACTCGGTCAACACAGGGTCCGCCCTATGTTGCGCTGACGAAAACTATCAAGTTGTCATTGCTGTCCGACGCTATCGGGAAGTTGCCGGCCAGCCACAAGGCAAGTAACGGCTTGAACTCGGCCGCACCTTTGATTCGGCCGTCGCGCAAATCGCCGTACACCCCAACCAACAACGCCGTAAGCGTATTGATGAGCGATGCCAACGCATTAGCGGCGAGCGAAGGACCAAACAAGGCCGAAAGCTGAGTATACAACAAGGGAGAGAGAGCTAATTCGAGTGACCGACGCTCTTCAGAATACCAAAACGGCTCTACATGGATAAACGGCAAATCCCAGCGAGAATCCCACACGGTATGCTTCAGAGAGGCATCCGCAACCTCCGTAACGAACTCGTAAACCTTGACCCCTTCCCAGAAATCAAAGGTTCGAACCCGGTCCTCAAGATCGGGCAAGGCGGGCTTAAGAACGGGCTGCCAGTTATAGAACGGCCGGAGAACTTTCATGACAGCCTTGCCCTTGCCCGGGTAACCCTTCTCCCAGAAAGCCAAGCGCTCAGCCTCGAGCCTCTTCTTGTCCTGCTGCTTCCTGGCCGAAAGATCGTCGCGGTGCCTCTCGATGAGAGCCTGCGCTTCAGCACTGTCGATGAGTCCGGAATTGAGCATGTTCACGATCCGCTCTCGTTGACCCTTGGTGGCTTTTCTCTTCTTTTCCATGGTACGTCTCCTGTCATCCACCCAAGCACGAGCTTGAGGGAGGAGTAAATCCGTGATCCTCACGGCCGGCCGTCTCTGTATGAAACGATTGTTTTGTATAACATAAAATGAGTACCGTGTCAATCTATACAGACCGTAACCTGTTTGCCCGAAAAATATGCGAAGCATATAATGAACATGAAAATATGTACGAAAATACCGCTCATTATCGACCACCCGAGGTAAACCCTTTTGCCAAACCTGAATCAACTGACCGCCAAGAACTTTATAACAAGTTGGTCAAAGATTTGGCTCAACATTATATTTACGATGAAGGCGAGCTTAAAGCCGGTGAGATTAAAGGCCATATCAGCCGGGCCCTGCGCACACCTATATATCAAGGCGAAGAAAAACAAAGACATGAGTTGGAAACCCTGTTGCATCTCTTGCAAGGGATTGAAGCTCATGAAAGAGCCAATGCTATCCACGGAGGAGCCTGGCAAGCCGTGCTTGACCGGCAAATTCGTCATCTTTCTTTGAAGGCCGGAGTTCATACTTACCCCACACGCGACCAAGTCAACCAACAATTTTCCAATTTTATCTTTAAAAAAGATTTGCTCGATTCCGAACAAGAAGCTTTAGATAATTACTCCCGCTTACTCGATCTGCACGAAGATACGGTTATTGATTTGAATCAAAATATCGGCATACACCGCACAGATATACAGGTACTGATCAATGATATCCGTGTCCGCATAGCCGAGCGTTTGTCTGAAGACGCGGACAGACTGCCGGCTCTGCATCAATTGGACGAAGAATTAAAAAATATTATTGACGCGGTGCCTGCGGAACAAACCGGTAAAAAATACGAACTCAAAGAAATTTATCTTTTAAGAAAATTGGTACACGCGGTCGATAGCGGACATCTGGTAAGCATCAGCCACGGTACGCCGCGTGCTGATCTGCGCCCGGACCGCGGTTCGGTTGATATTGAAGTGGCGGCCGCGGGCCAAGTATTTTCTTTTCAATTAAAAACCTTTAACCGAAACGCGACCGCCGAAGCACGAACCGTTCAACTGACCACGCTGGATCGAGCGGCCAACAAACTACGTGGTTCTGACACTCATTTGGTAGTCTTGGATTCAGATGCCGTGGGCAGAGCTTATGACTCTTCGCTCCGGCAAACAGAACAAAAGCAGATCAGCCGTTTGGATAAATATTCGGCTCTCTCCCCGCTTTGCGATATCATGAGTCAACAACTCCGGTCAGATCTGTTAAATCTTCTAGGATTAACCGAAAACGACTTGGAAAAAGAAAAACAAGCTCTAGAAAGCAAGCAAAAAGAACGCGGGCTTTTTGAAAATGAATTAAAAAAGAGACGCGAAGCAGAATTAGCACGTGAAGCCGAAATTCAAGAGGCCAAAATGCAAGCTCAAGCAGAAGCACTGGCTAAACAAGAGGCTGACAGACAACGCCGAGAACAAGCCATCACCCAAGCCCAAGAAGAGCGTGAGGCCATAGCCAAAGCCAAACAAGAAAGAATGGAGACCAAGAGGCTTGAAAGAGAGTCTGACAAAAGAGAGCGTGAGGCGCGTGAAGCTGAAGTTAAAAAAGCCATGGAAGAACTGGCCAAAAAACAAGCTGAGGCTGAAAAACGACGTCAAAAAAGAGAAGCTGGCAAAAAAGAAATCGGAGACTGGCCGCCCCAATCTTTGGCCGGCTTGTTTACCGCTGACATGCTTAAAGCACATGATCTGCTGACAAACGATTGGTCCGGCGATCCCATGCCTTTTATGGCAGCAAAAAAACGACTGATTACACTTTTTGCCAAACCTCAAAAAGGCTCCCCGCCCAACGAAAACAGCAAACCCAATAAAGATTTTAACTTGATTTTTCCTGATAAAAAAAGTTTGCTCCAGCCCAACCAAGAAGATATAGCCCGGCTGAAAGAAAAGCTGTAAAAAAACAACCACCTTTTAAGGGGTGGCTGCAGAACAGAGAGCTACCGTGACCGGCCGTTTTCCAATTCCCAACGCTCCAAGTCTGCCAAAACTTGCTCGGGAACAGGTTCACCTTTTTGAAGATACAAACGAGCTTCGCGTTCAAACACATTGATGGGCTTGACTGTGACTTCCAAGACCGAACCGTCCGGAGTCTGCGCTCTGACCTTGCCGGGCGAGGCAGACAGAATTTGCATTCCAGTCATTTCCAGCAACCGGGTCAACAAACCGGTAGGCGCGGACAAGCGGTTTCTGACCATAGACAAATCGACCAAGTTCGCTTTTCTCCAAGGATAACCCATGGACACAACCTCCCAATAAAGTTCAAGTAAACTCAATTAAGCACAAAACAAGCTATTTGTAAAGGCTCGGGTCTTGGAAACAACGGGTTCTTAATTAATCCAAGATTTCCCTGGCTAAAGCATGTTTTAAATCCTCTAAACCATCTTTCTTCAAAGCGGACACGAAGACCGGAGACTGGGATTTATATTGCTTAATCAGAGCTGTTCTGGGTATTCTCTTTTTCAAATCAATTTTATTAAAAACATACAAACGCGGGACTTCTCTCACACCCAACTGATCCAGAATAGCTTCCACCTCCTGAATTTTTTCGTGCATGAACGGATCGCTTACATCTATAACATGCAGGATTAAATCAGCCAGAACGGTTTCTTCCAGCGTAGAACGAAAGGCGTCGATCAACTGCGGCGGCAAATCTTGGATAAAACCAATCGTATCTGACAATAATATGGATCGTCCTGCGTCGCTCGTCCTGCGTCCCACGTCCGGTGACGGAGGTAAATATAATTTAGCTACTCGAGTATCCAACGTGGCGAATAACTCATCAGCTACATAAGCGCCTTTACGAGTTAGGGCGTTTAACAAAGATGACTTGCCCGCATTGGTGTAGCCGACAATGGAAACCGTTTTTAAACCCAATCTATCCCGTCTCTGACGATGCACGCTCCTGGTTTTTGAAATTTTTTCAAGTTGTTTTTTTATAGACCTTTCCTGCTCAGCTAAATGACGTTTCATGACTTCGATATTAGTTTCTCCCGATCCCCTGGTGCCGATGCCGCCGGCTTGCTGGCCCAGCTCCAAACCCATCCTGAAAATACGCGGTCCCATATGCCGGATGCCGGCTAAACGGATCTGCAACTTAGCTTCGGTGGTGGTGGCATGTTTCTGAAAAATTTTTAAAATCATGTCTATTCTGTCCCAGACCGCGATGCCTTGGCGTTCGACTTGTTTTTCGATATTAAAAATTTGATGAGGTTTCAAAATATTGTTCAGTACCAGCAACTCCACTTTTTCTTTCTTGGCCAGATCCACAATTTCAGTTATTTTCCCGCTGCCCACAAAAGTTTTATAATCGGGAATTGATTTTTTTTGAATAATCTTAACCACCACCATGCCCCCGTAGGTCCGGGTTAAAGATTCCAGTTCGAAAATTCTGCGATCAGCGATTTTTTTATCCAGGGAGGGCGGAATGACGTCGATTAAAATAGCTCTGGGTTTATTGGATGACATGCTGACAGTCTAGCTATCAGGCCGTTAAATGTCCATGACAATCTTGACTTATGAGGGGAATTGCGTATACTGAACAACGCTTCGGACAAGCAAGGAGGAAGGCGTGAATCAGAAACAAAAATCCGCTCTTGGCCGGTTGGCCCGCGAAATCCTTTTGGAGTGCCGCGATGAAAATACCGCGCGTGTCCATTCTTTGGAACTGATCATCGTATCAAAAACAATCGGTTTCGATGACCTGGGGATGGAGCCGGGAGAACTGCAAATGCACCTTCTGTGCCAAGCCAAAAAATTGGCCTGCAAATGCAGACGCGACGCCTCCATCAAGGCCTCCATTGAACTCAATGTCATGCTTGGCTGTCCGCATTGGTGCCGAGGAGTAATCACTCTAAAGGCCGTCGGGCTAAGTTCAAAAGCCATGCGGCGTTTGCTGCGCGCTCAGATGATACAAGTTATCAAACAAGACTTGAACGGCGAACACCCGGACCTTTTATTAACCAAGGAGCTTGTCTGTAAACACCGCATCACGGCCAGAGAACTAGGTCTGGACGGCGGACGTTTCCGAAATCTGATAGCCTCTTGACTCTCTTGCGCTCCACCCAAGGCTTGGGACGGAGCGCATTTTTTTATTGCAAGCCGATATAGGATAAAAATACAGTGCAAAGGAGAGCGAACAAGACTCCGCCGATTACGTCGATGACATCATGCGCCCGCAGCCAAACGCGCGACCAACCAACCAGAGACGGCCAGGCTAAAAACAACCAGGACCACCACCGCAGTTCCGGAAACAACAAGACCCAAGCCGAAACCATGACCGCGGCCACGGTATGCGAGCTGGGAAAACTGTAACCGTAAGTTTTCACCTTGACCTGTTCGCCTCTCATAACCGGGCGCGGTCTTTTAATCAACATTTTAACGGCTTCGGAAAACAAGGTGGGCAAAAAAACCCAAATAAACAAATACAAAATTTTATGGATGGCTATGGGATGTATAAAATAAACCAAAATCACGGAACAGATAATTCCCCACCAACTGCCTGCCAGGCTGATCAGATGAGCCAAAGAAGTTCTTTTATGTCCGGTCATGAAAATATATTAACATAAAACTCCCCAACGCGCGCCGGGGAGTTTTAGGATCGGGAAACAGATCAATTTTGAGGGTATTTAACTTGGCCGAGCTGATTCAAATCGTATAAATGATGAAACTGCAGCATGGCATCCGAGGCCGTAATCAAGGTGTCGTCCGCGTATAAAATACGATCCACGTTATTTTGATAATCGCCCCAATAATAGCCTGATTTCAGATATGCTTGGGAATCTTCATGATGGCTGATCCTGCCCAATAACTCAAATCCTTTGTCCAAAGTCAAACGGTAAATATATGCGCCTTGAAAAGTGAAATCCCCGTATTCACTGCCGCTCCTGGCCGGATCGTTTTTGACAGACGCCGGGAGTTCGGCCAGCTGAATCGGCAAAGCCAATAATTGCTTGCCGGCTGAATATAAGAAGGCTTTATGATTATGCAAGGCCGGTGAATCAGTGCCGCGATCACCGATTTCCGTCTTCCAAAGCTCCTTGGGATTTTCCACATCAGACACATCAAAAACCGCCATTTTCATGCCCTGTTGCCAGGCAAAACTTTTATCTTCCGACTCTACCGCGTTTTTACCAATACCTATCAAATGATTTTCATCCATAGGATGCAGGTAATCCGAATAACCCGGTATTTTAAGTTTGCCCAAAATTTTAGGCGCGTCCGGATTACCCAGGTCAAACACGAACAAAGGATCTATGGTTCTGAACGTAACCATGTAACCTTTTTTACCCATAAATCTCACTGAGTAAATGGTCTCGCCCGGAGCTATGCCCTGGATATCTCCGCGCGGTTTGAGACCGGAGTCCAAAATATAGACGTTATTCGTGGACTGCGACAGCCCCCAGGACGAGCCTTTGGTAGTGGCCACCCGTAAATTATTTTCGAATTCATCCAAAGAAAACTGATTCAACAAACGTCCGGGCACAGAGCCTTGATGCTCAAAATTTATTTTGCCATTCTTCAAAGAAAACTTATAAATAACCGTTTTCTCTCCCTGATCTTGCATGTTCAATGAGTCGCGAATCGGTGAATACGACCAATCCTGCCTGGCTACGTATAAATTTTCCAAAGAAGCGTAAATGGTTTCACTGGATCCCAGTATGACCTGCTTTTCAACTTCGCCCTCACCGGAAACAGGCACTGAAGCCACGGCCAAATACTGGCGGGTGGGCTGAAGATCAAAATAACTGACGTCAGCGCAACCGGCCATGGGCTTAAACTCATCACCTGATCGACTGTCTTTATAAGCCGGAACCAAATTCTTTTCATTAGGCATCAAATCCAAGGCATCCCAAGGCGACCAGGAGTTCATTATCAGATAAACTCTGCCGGCTATCAGGCGTGAGCTGGATAACGAGCCGTCAAATTCAATGGTGCGAATTTTTTTTGGGTTGCTTCTGTCCGAAATATCCCAAATCTGAGCCAGAGTTACAGACTGACCTCTCCAAGGAGGCACGATGGAAACCGATCTTTCCATTAAGGGCATGGGATAAACTTCGGATTCCCATTTGCCGGCCATGAGAACCAACCTGTTGCCCGAAACATATATATCGCGGACATTTAAACCCTGATCCAAGTCAGTCGATGATTTGAGCTCGGCTTGAGAAGCGGGATAAACTCTGGAAATGTTTAATTTTTGACCGGTTAAATGATAAACATACTCACCGTCTTGCTTGATAACATCCGCTTCATCAACTCCCTGAACCTGCACATTGGTTTGTGAAAAATCAGCGGCGCCGGCCGTGGATTCTTGGGCCATGGGCGCGGCCATCATGTCAGTAACCATCACCTCCCTCAAGCCAAAATTTTTCGCGGTTTGAGCTTCAGCGATCTGCTGCTTTAAAGCTGTGCACGAGGCAAACTTGCCGACTCCGGCCTGAACCGCTTGAGATTGAGGCAAAGGAATATCGATTTTAGAAATGGGCGGAAAGCCATAGGACGCGCCCATGGTTGCCGCCAGCATGGCGGTTAGAGTTTTAAACAAAAATGCTTGAAACATAAAATTTATAAATTAGTAAAATACATTATTAAAGATACACGATAATATAAAAAAACGGAATCAAGATAACAGCATGACAAAAATCCCCTCAGCAATAAGCCGAGGGGATTTTACGCCTTGAGCAATGCAAAGATTTATCGATTGCAATTACCCTTGCCTTGACCCAATCCATGCTTGGCGCCCATTTTTTGACCCCCCATGCCCGTCAAACCTAACTCCTGTCTTAAGGCATTCGCCTTCTCAAAATCTTTGGCTTCCATGGCTGTATGCATCTCAACAAACTTGGCAAAGTTATCAGCTGTGATGGCTTGGAATTGCTTTGGAATCTCACCGTTAATGGCGACTAATGACTTCCATTGTTCGTAGTTACCGGCCTTAACAGCTGCCATTATTTGCTCGCGCTGTTCAGGTGTATGCAGCTGCGCACGGTTCATATTGCCCCTGCGCATATTCCCCTGCCCCATACCCGTCAAACCCAACTCCTGTCTTAAAGCATTCGCCTTCTCAAAATCTTTGGCTTCCATGGCTGTATGCATCTCAACAAACTTGGCAAAGTTATCAGCTGTGATGGCTTGGAATTGCTTTGGAATCTCACCGTTAATGGCGACTAATGACTTCCATTGTTCGTAATTACCGGCCTTAACAGCTGCCATTATTTGCTCGCGCTGTTCGGGAGTGTGGAGCTGTACACGAGGAGCATTATTTCTCCAGCCCAAGTGCCGGCCATTTTCCATGCCTTGATAAGAAGCTCTGTTTTGACCATTGCCCGCCAACATGGAGGGTTGACTGTTAGGCGCGGCCACAGCGTAACCGGCTATACCTACAGAACCCACGATGGCCGAAAGAGCGGCCGCATTTCTCCAAAATTTGTATGTCATATTCATAATAGATTATTAAACTTAATTAATTAATTAATTAGCGGTACCGACTCTAGCTTATACGCCAACTTAATATGTTATCTTTCAATTACGGGAGGAGGCTGGGGCGGCATATGTCTGATGCCGCGCGGACAAGGCTTGATATCTCTGGCATCAGTGGTAAATATGGTACTACTGGCATCACCTAAAATTCTCACGCAATCTCCTATCTGAATTTTAAAATGTACCGGGATATTGGTTTCCCGATCCAATCTCACTTCCCACACACCGCCTCCGGGATCCCTAATCACCAGCCTGGAACCATCCATGGTCTGAACACGTCCGATGATAAAACCCGAGTCAGGTTTCATTAAATGCAACATGCGCGGTTTTGACAGTCCGTTGTATTGAGGAATGTTTTCATAAGCCATCTTGTCTATCGTGTCAGACACACCGGCCGAAGCCAGAGCCGCACCCAAGGCCAGAAAACCAACCAAACAAGCAGTCACCACATAAACTCTTCGATATTTATAACCACGGGCTGATTTAATAAAAATAATAATGGCTAAAAATCCGCACAACAAAGCAATGACCACCCAAAACATGGGCAAGGCCTGTAAAAACAAATCAACCCAAGAGGCTCCGGCGGCCGCTCCGGATAAAGCCACCGGATCCGTCATAAACCAGGCGGCTACGCCGGCTGACAAAGATCCGAGAGAAACAACCAGGGCCAGAAAAATCCACAAAGCCGCCCTGGCCGCCGTGACCAAAAATTTGGGCACGGGCTTGGGCAGGTCTCCTTGATTGATTTTTTGTTCAAATTGTTCAGCTATGCTCATATTATTTTTTCTTTATCCGCGAGTTTGGCGAATTTGATCTTCGCTCTCCTGATCCAAGTGGCTACCGTGCCCATGGGCGCTCTCAAAATATCACCGATTTCCTCATAACTTTTTTCTTCCATATAGGCCAAAATTAAAACCTCTTTGTCTCTGGGCGGCAGTTGATCCAAAATCTGTTTGACTTTTTGTTTGGTGATCGTGTTTTCCGCCTTTAACTGAATATCTTCATTGGAAGCCAAAACCCTTTCAAAACCCAAATCTTCATCGTCCGTAGAGTAGTTATTCAGACTATTGCGCTTCTTTCTATAAATCGAAATAGTGCGGTTATGCGTAATGCGGTAAATCCAGTTGGAAAATTTCAAATTATTATCAAATGAAGCGATATGGCGATAAGCGTCCATAAAAGCCTCCTGCAAAACATCTTCCGCGTCTTCTTTGGAAAAACCGCTTATTCTGCGAATATATGCTAAAAGACGGGCCTCATAACGCCTTACCAAGGGGACAAAAGCATGGGGATCATTAATGGCTAAAGCCGCTAATTGTTCATCATTTTTATCTTGATATTGGCCCGAATGCATGCTGGGAACTGTAAACTAATACGTAGTTTCGGACAAATTACTTTCATGTAACACGTAACATGTAGCATGTAACAAACTACACAACCAATGAAATTTGCTTTGTGTTACATGCTACATGTTACATGTTTCGTGTTTTGTGATTAAAAAAAATGACCGCCTGTTTGGGGCGATCGAGAAGTCTGGATTCACAGTGGTTGGGCTAATGGATTCACAGTGGTTGGACCACGGGATGTACCGGTTTTTACGGTCCGGCAACCATCTCTGACCAGCGTCGCAGGCGACGCCTTATCTCATCATACAGTTGGCGGCCTCGTACCGGCTCGGCGTTCATCGAGCCACAGCCCGATTCTGGCGCGCCAGGCTTTGATATGCTTGATCACATCCTGACCGACACGCGTCTTGCGCATGTCATAGATCAGATAGACCAAGAAGATCAAGAGCAGGAACACGGCCGCCCACGAAGGCCATCCGGCGAACCACTGAACCCAATCTTGACCGGGTGGTCCGCGGTTGCCCGGATCTTGCGTCAGTGACATAGCCGGTGAAGCGTCTTCGACGGACGTGGAGCCCAGCGGGACATCCTCTGCAGACACATCCGGACCGGCGTCCGCTTCTTCCGGTGCTGCGGTCAAAGCTGAAGGCTCGACGGCCGGCATGGCAGAGACCGCAGGTGCCAGAGCCAAGGCCGGCGGAGCGGCAGGCGCGGGATCCTCGATGACTGCGACCGCGGGGCTTGGTTCGACAGGCGGCTCGCCGCTTGATTTCTCAACCGGAGGCGCGGCCGACGAAGTTGCCAGAGCCGGAATCTCGAAAGTCTGGCCGCCCTGCAAAGCGAAACGGAATTCACCGCCCCGCTGTTCGCAGTCTGCCACAAAGCTCGAGTTGGTCGGGCCGTTCAAAGCGGTCGCGTCGTAGGACTTCACGTGCATGCGAGCCTGGTCCAGCTCGACCGCGCGGCCGATGAAGCAGGCGCCTACAAAGTCCTTGTTCTGGTTGCCGGGGTGATTGTAGACCGTTTTCCAGTCCACATCGTACTTGTGACGCAACCAAGACGAGCGGACCGTGTAGAACTGTCCTCCGGCTCGCGCGTAGACAACAGCTTTCCGGTCGTCCGCGCTGCGCAGTACCAGATTCGGACCCAGGCCGTCATCCGGTGTCGAGACGTGAGGAGCGGCAGGCGCGGGCAGTTCAGAAGGCGGCTCAACCTGATGCTGAGCAACTACCGTAGGCCCGGCCGGTTCCGGATACTCACGCACGATGGGCGAAGATGGACGGTTGTTGACCGCTACCGCCTCGCGAGCTCGCAAACGGTCTCTGGACGCGTGGAACTCACGGTCCCGTTCGGCCAAGTAAGCCTGCGTCTCGCGGCGGGCCATGGCCACTGACTGACGGCACAGGCGCGTGTCTGCCGGCGCGGCCAGATTCGGATCAGACTTGAACAAGTCCAACAGGACTCTGGTCTGCTCCGCCTTGACCAGCTCCGGCTGGCGGCGATTGAAGTCGGCCAGGCATTGCCTGACCACAGCTTCACGGCGGGTAACTCCGTTAACCAAACCGGGCGCGTAATGCATCCTGCCGGCTTGGCGCACGCAAGCAGCCGCCACCCGATCGTGGCAAGCCGCCTCAATCAGAGACGCGTAATGCGTCTGGCGGCTGCCCACGTAGCTGCTGGTTGGAGATCTGCTTCTGGCCCAGACGCTCTTGCCGGCCACGATGATCATCAAAATGACGACCAAGCGTACCAGCTGGTGAGCTATATTCATGTGAACCTCTCTCAATGTTCATCCGCGGAACCATTTCCGAGGATTTTTCAGTTTGCAATATTAAAAGCCGCCTGTCAATTGAGAATGACTAAGGCCAGCACCAAAAGACCTAAAATTATCCGATACCAGGCGAAAGGCAAAAAGCTTTTTTGGCTGACATAAGCCAAAAACCATTTACTGACCGCGAAAGCTACTATGAAAGACACGATAAAGCCGATGGCCAGCAACCCCAATTCTTGGCTTTGTATGGAAGATTCATATTTATATAAAGAATAAGCCGAAGCCGCCAGCAGAGTGGGAATAGCCAACAAAAAAGAAAAGCGGGCGGCCGCGGCTCGAGTGTAGCCCAAAAGCAACATGGCCACGATGGTGGCCCCTGATCTTGAAGTGCCGGGCACCAAAGCCAGGGCTTGAGCCGCTCCGATTATCAAGGCGTGACTATACACAATCTGCGAATGGGCGTACTCCATTTTTTTTGATTTTTCCAAAAAAATAAACACCAGTCCGTAAAAAATCAAAGCCGCGGCCACCACGGAGGGCGTAAATAAATATTTTTCAGTATAATCTCCGAGCAACAAACCAATGACGGCCGTGGGAATAAAAGCCGCGATGATCCTGCCCCATTTACTTTCCAACTCTTTCAAACTCCAAGTACTTGGCCAAAGATCTTTCCAAAAAATAATAATGACCGCCAAAATAGCACCGGACTGAATCACGATGTTAAACAGTTTGGTAAAATCTTCACCAAAAGCAAACCATTGATTGAATAAAATCAAATGGCCGGTGGAAGAAATGGGCAAAAATTCGGTCGCGCCTTCCACGACACCCAAAACAACGGCCGATATCAGATCCATCATACTTCATCTTGGTTATTTTCAATTTGAATTAATTTTTGATTTTCAGGTTTGGCCAAATATTTTTTTGAGGCGTAAATCAAGTAGGTCAAAGCTAAGGCCGTAAAACCTACATCATCCAGCCAGCCCAAAACCGGAGCCAGGTCGGGTACTAAGTCCAATGGCCAAATTAGATACAAAACCACCAAGACTAAAAAAAATTTCGGTTTCCAATCTGCTTTAGGGTCGCGTAAAAAATGATACAAGGCGCGCCAGTCAGGCCTGAAGTTTCTTGTTGGCATATATTATCTTATAAGAAGAATATCATAAATTATCCAATTTATTTTGCAGCTCTTTATAGCTCATCTGCACCAGATGAAAATCATGAAACACATTGAAAGCCGCGGGATTGATCTTTTTGGGTCTGGGCACGATCATCAGATGAAGATGCGGGATGGTACCGCCGGAAAAAGGACCTAAATTCATGGCTAAGTTAAATGACTTGGTTTTAAACAGCCGGCCCAATATTTTTTGCGTCTGTAATAAAACAATTTGCAAATCCGACCATTCCCCGGGAGTCACTTTTTCCATCTGCGTGATATGCCTTTTGGGCACCAGCATCAAATTGCCGTTCATGTAAGGATACTTGCAGGCCAGCACCCGCCAAAATTTACCTTCCAAGCGCTTGATTTGTTGGTCTTGAATGACTTTGGCGTCGCAAAAATCACAATGGTCTTTTTGGCGATAAGTCCGTTTATAAGCGGACCTGTTTTGTTCCAAAATACGCATAAAAATACTGTGCCAATCATAGCACAGTGAGTAAAGACGGGCTATTTGGGCCCGTAACGCTCCAGGATGACCTTGATCAATCCGGAAGTGTGCGTGACTGAACGCGAAGACACTGAAACCATTTCCGCGCCCGCGGACTCAATCGTCAGCCGCCGATCAAACGCGTCCTTGACCTTGGTGGTTGGAGAGACGACCACCACCTGCGGGCTGACAAGACGGATGAAAGCCGGCCAATCATGCATGATGACCGCGCAATCCACGGACGACTGGGCGGCCACGACTTTCAAACGAACATCTTGTCCGCAAATCGGACGAAGAGCTCCTTTGTAACAAGCGACCAAGTCATCCGAGTCAACACCCACGAACAGCATATCGCCATAGCGGGCCGCTTCTTCCAAGTAAAGGGCGTGCGCGTCGTGAAACAAGTCAAAGGCTCCGCTGGTGGCCACTAAACGCTGACCCGCAGCTCTCGCCCGATGAGCGATAATGGCCAAGCATTCCCAATCACAAACCACGTTGTCAATCTGCTTGCGGTCCATGTCAGCCTCCGATTCACCAATCATCTTAAAGATGAGGTTGAGCGTGGTCAAGCTAAACCAAAAGCGCCCGGACGGGCGCTTTGTAAGGACTTAAAAACCATCAACGGTCTGACGTAATCAGACTTAAAACATCGGGCCTCATGTTGTTCTGCAATTTGTCGTAAGGAATGGTGACTTCCTGCGGACCGTCGGCATAAGAAGCTACTTGATAAGCCGGAAAAATAATAGTTAAACCTTGTTTGGTTAAATAATAAAGCTCGTAATTTTCCTTTTTCGGAGCCGCGCCGTTATTTACCCAATCGGTTTCCGATATTTGCTTTTTCAACAAATCCTGTATGCAATAATCTGAAATAATTTTTAAATAATCAACCTCCGGTTTAAACAAATCCCCCAATTCCAAAGATTTATGAGTTTTTAGATTAAAAATAAAAGTCTTGTGAATCGGCATCCCATGAACGCCTCCTGAATATTCATATCCGTTAAAAACAAAACTCAATATATCGGCTGCGGCCAGGGTCGCGTTGTATTCAACTTCCAGCATGTATGGACCGGGCCGGCCATCGTCGTTAACCGGCGTGGCGTAGTCTATAAAAGCGCCCGTGGTGGTGGCCACATAATCCTGAATGGCGCGGTTCACAAAATTCCTGGTACTTTCTGAAGTGCCCAGCATGACCGGATATTTAAAATCCACAGCATAGTAGTGCAATTTCCGCTGGAACAATCCTGAATCAAAAAAATAGGCTTGATCTTTTTGAATCTCTGCCGGATACAACTTGAGTGTTCCAAGTATTTTATTCAACCAATCAGTATCCCTGCTCTCATCAAAAACCGCGCAGGTTTTACCATCCCCGACATTGCCGCAATTAACCGAGTGAACCGTATAACCAATGACTAAATATTTATCGTTTAGAGGCAAAGTGTGCCAGTAAGTATCATAATAATTGCCGGCGCCCGCGTCCCGGCCGTATGTTTTGCAGGCTTGCGCTCCCGCCAACTCTACCCGCTCGGTTTCGACGTTACCTGCCAGCTCATCATAACAACCATTGGATAAATTGTAGTGCTCTTTAACTTGAGTATTTTGTTCTATAACAAAAACTTCCAATGATGCTCCGGGCGCGTAATCCGCGAACGTTGAAGTCCCTAAATTCAGGGACAACAAATTAAAACTGGATGACAAGGCCGAATGCTCAACCTTGGCCGAAGCCGGGTATTTGAGCTCAAAGCCATAAAGATCATTGGCATAAGTCTGCCAATCGGCAACTATTCCGCTGGCCGTCCCCGGCTCTTGAGCCGGAGGCGGGATAATGGAGTTTATCTGATCGTTCGCTTGCTTATTGAGGCAACCCGCGCCCAATAACATTAAAGCCATTGATAAAATAAAATATTTTTTCATATGCATGGTTAGTTTAATACGCTCGCGGCAGACAAAATAGCGGCTGCCAGCTTATTGGAATCATGACGCAGTAAACTGCGTGTTAATTTGTCGCCCGGTACGGGACTGGAGACACAGGATGCCAGCAAATCCCCCCGCCACACTTTAATCTTCTCTTCGTCCAAATCATCTTCTATTAAATGATCACCGGCCTGCCGATATCTTTCCAGAATATCATACGAAGGTTTGACGGAATTAATCAGTACCGTATCGATCTTGGCAGGATGGATATGTTTGGCCACCACCCCGCAAAAATCACCGGCTTTATAGCCTTGAGTCTGGCCGTTTTTAGAAGTCAGGTTAATGACCAACAAACGTTTGGCCCGGCTTTGAGCCAGGGCTTGAGCCAGCCCCTGAACCAACAAAACCGGTATCAAGCTGGTGTATAAATCTCCCGGACCCATGACGATAATGTCCGCCTCTTCAATGGCCCGCAAAGCCTCGGGGTTGGCCGGGACTTCGGGCGACAAAAAACATTTTCTAATGGGCGCGCGTACATTCTGCGGTTTATCAATGGCATGCTCGCCCTTAACCACGGTCGCGTCCTCCAATTCGGCATATAAATCGGCGGCTCGGGATGAGACGGGGATGACTTTGCCTTTGACATTCAATATTCGATTAGCTTCACGTACGGCCGTAAGTGAATCGCCGGTCACCTTTTCCAAGGCCGACAAAAAAATATTGCCAAAATTATGACCGTCCAAACCCCCTTGAGTGAAACGATAATTAAACAAGTCTCGCAAAACCTGATCGCCGGCCGACAAAGCTGCCAAGCATTGTCTGATATCGCCCGGAGGCAAGACGCCCAATTCGTCGCGCAGGATGCCGGTCGATCCGCCATCATCCGCGATGGAGACCACGGCTGACAAATCCACGGAATTATATTTAAGCCCGGATAAGACCGTAAAAGTGCCGGTTCCGCCACCCAAGACCACTATTTTTTTAGGCGACCCGTCAGCTGACGCAGTATTGATATCCATAAAATTTTAAACTAACAAAAAGGTGTCTGATGACACCTTACTCCCAAGTTATTAAATTGTCATTGGGTCTTTAATTTACTCATTTCCTGCTGTCTGTCCTGTTTATAAGCCTCCATATCTGCTTGAGACAAGCCCAATCCACGGCATTTTTCAGTTGCTTCATCCAAACGTTTTCGCGCCCTCTCCAAGAATACATCCTCAAATTCATGATCCTGTTCCTGAATATGATGCTTAACATCATTAAGCACGTCATTGGCATAAATCCATTCCTCCAAAGCCAACTTTTGTTCTTTGGACATTTCAGGAGAAGCAAACTTTTCTTTTTCCATATGAGTTTATTATAACATTTCTTAGAGGTATTACGCACCTAACGTCCTCTCGCGTACATAACGTCCATTTCATGTAGCACGAAGCATGTAACATGCAACAAACGTAATGACGTACTTAACGTCGCTCGTCCTCCCTCCTTTCGCGAAAGGAGGGATCCTGCGTCATACATCAAACCCATTATGCCAATGAGAGTGGAGTGTCATAAAGACGGCTGATTAGATCTATTATTTCTTGGTTATTATTCGGACAATGCCTTTATCAGCATCCACCTCCACCTCATCGCCATCGTGCAGGACTTTGGTCGCGATTTTAGTACCGATGATGCAAGGCTTGTTTAGTTCGCGGGAGACGATGGCAGCATGACAGGTTATGCCTCCATCATTAGTTACTATGGCAATGGCTTTCTTAATGGCAGCCATAAATTCCGGACGAGTAAATTGAGAGACCAAAACATCGCCTTGCTCTACTTTTTCCAACTCGTTCATGGACTGAATAACTTTAACCTTTCCTTTAGCTACGCCTGAGTGTGCAGTCGTGCCGGCTATTTCGTCCACGGCCATAAATGACCTGAATTTTTTGATAAAGAGTTCTTTTTCAGCTGATGTTAATTCATGGCTTATTTTACCTGAATATAACATGCCTGGATGACCGATCCGTTTAGGAAGTGGCGAACCATGCTCGAAAAAATCCACAACCTCGTCTCGCGTAACATTGCCTACCTGCATACGATTCAGTCCTGATTTGTCCATGAGATAATCATAAAATGGTGTAAGCATGGAAAATCCATGAGATAATTTTTCGCTCCTCTGATTTCTGAAATTGATATTAAAATTAATCAAATCAATAATTTCCAAAATTCGCTTATCCTTACACGACTGACGCAGCACCTCTAACGATTTTTCATTTTCAGCTAATTCATCGGTTATTGAAAGCGCCTGCTCTACATTGAGATCTTGATAAGCCTTGCGTATATAATGCTCGTCGAGACCGTAATCCTCCGGAGAATAAATTCCAAGATATCGATATTTTTGCTGTGTAGACTGTAACACAGAGTCTGGTAAGTCATCACCATATTCCCTCTTAAGATTGGCTAGTTCTATTCTAAATTTTTGCTCATCTGAGAGCTGAGTTGGTGCTGTAATAATTTGCCAGAAAGAATCATAATT
Source organism: Parcubacteria group bacterium ADurb.Bin192 (assembly GCA_002070095.1). Lineage (GTDB taxonomy): Bacteria > Patescibacteriota > Patescibacteriia > 2-12-FULL-60-25 > 2-12-FULL-60-25 > MWCR01. The sequence continues at coordinate 137,793 of MWCR01000001.1, forward strand.
ATTTCCAAAAAAAGTCTTCAAAATCTTCTCAAATTCCGGGACGACCTTCTGCTCGAATGACCAAACTGATAGGCCAAAATAAAATGCAGTATCATCCTTGAATGGATAGGCATAATATTTTTTTATTAAATCTAGCGTTTTCTCAGAAGAATGTTTGGCTGGGTCAGAAAAATGATCCTTCATTTCCCTGCATAGTTCGAACCAAGTCTCAAAATATTCCTCACTTCTTCTTTTATACTCTTTATAAAAACCCGGTTTGAAAAATTCCTCAGCTTCCTCAGCTAAAAAAAGTTCCGCGCCCTGTTTATCAAAATACCACTCAACATCAGTCTCTGATACAGGCATGTTTAACAGATACTTTATCGAGTGAAATCGATTATTAGTAACATGTCCTCCATAAAATGACTCACGCTGAATTGAACTGGGACGAGCTGTAAATAGATACAGGCTATCTAGGATATCCTCGAACTTATCCGTAATATTTTTATTCATAACTCATAAAGTCGTTATCGGCCGGCTCTGCACAACATAAAACTCCCCGGCTTCCATGCCCCACTCTATATCGCAAGGAAAGCCATAGTGCTTTTCTATGTTCGTGCAAACCTCTGCCAATTGAGCTATTTGCGCACCGTCAATTTTTTGTTTGTCTTTAATGTCGCCCGGGACTTTAACCTCTTCATTGCCATCCGCCCCGCGTTTTAACATAGTTTCTTGTTCAGCAACGTTAACATCAATCAATGAACCGTTGCGCTTGTCAATCACATAAGAGTCGGGTGTAACAATACCCCCCACAATATACTCGCCCAAACCCCAGCAAGCTTCAATGATCATCTGATTAACATCTTTAGTAACCGGATGAACCGTAAAGCTGATGCCCGAGACATCGGACTGCACCATTTTTTGCACCACAACCGCGACAGACACATGCGTGTCGCGCATACCCTTTTCGTTGCGATAGACGATGGCACGAGGAGTAAACAATGATGCCCAGCATCTTTTGACGTTAGCCAACAAAGTTTCTTGAGTGGTATTCAAATAACTTTCCAGCTCCCCGGCCCAACTGGCGACCGATGAATCTTCGGCGGTGGCTGATGAACGCACCGCTACAAATTCCGCGCCCAAACTTTCGAACTCGGAGATGATATCTTTTTCCAAATCTTCTGGGAACTTGGCATCATGAATCAAATCCTGGATAACACGCGAAGCACGATCTACGCTGGCAACATCTTCGTAATTTACTTTATCCAATTGCGCTTCAATTTCTTGAGTGAGATCGGTTTCAGCTAAAAATCGATCAAAGGCCGATGCTAAAACCACAAAGCCCGGAGGCACGGGAATGCCGGCCTGCGTCATCTCGCCGAGTGAAGCTCCTTTGCCTCCGGCTTCGCCCACATCTGACTTGGATAGTTGTTTGAAATTTTTGATAAACATAACTATAAAAACAAAATATCAATTTTTAAAATATAAAATATTAATGATGGAAAGTTGATTAGCGAGATTGCCACGCTTCGCTCGCAATGACAATGTTGGTTTTGACGCAGAACGCGGGGCAGTCGTTCGCGAACGACACCCTGTGTGACGTTAAGTACGTCATTACGTTTGTTACATGTTACATGCTTCGTGCTACATGAAATGGATGTTATGTACGTGAGAGAACGTTATGTACGTGATGTACGTTAGGTCCGCTGCTACGTGCTACATGTTATATGCTACATGTTATATTGGCAATTTAATTGACCATTGCATTACACACCAGTCCGCTTGACCGGATGACTAAAAAATGGTAAACACGGCGCACCATCAACCCAGGAGGAGAGATGACCAACCCGCTCTTTAACCAAGACTTCGATCTTATCACACTGGACCTTGGCCACACCCTGATCTGGCCCGACTATGGCAAGCTGGCGGCCTGCATGAGCGAATACTTCGACATGCCCATCACGCCGGCCATGGTGTGCGCCGCGGAAATCCTGTTCCGGCAGACTATTCCGGCTTTTGATACGCGCGACCACGACCGCATTCCCATCCCGCGGAACGCGTACAACTACTACGCGGCTCTGGTGGAGTACTGTCTCAAGCAACCGGTTTACGAGATGGAAGAGCACTTCCGTCCCTTTGCCATTGAGGCGCACCGCTACCATGTGAACAAGAACTGGTTCATGGTGCTGGGTCCGGACGCGGTGCCCGCGCTCCGGCTGTTGTCCAAGCACTGCCGGCTGGGAGCTATCTCCAACGCTCACGGCACTCTGGACCGCGACCTGGAGATTCTGGGCATCCGTCACTTCTTCGAGTTCGTAACCGACAGCCACCTCGAAGGAGTTTGCAAGCCGCATCCGGCCATCTTCGAACGCTCTCTGCAGAGAGCGGATGTGAGACCGGACAGAGCTGTGCACATCGGAGACCAGCCTGCGGCCGACGTGGGCGGAGCCTTGTCGGTCGGCATGCGGGCCGTGCTCTATGACGCGCAAGGCATCTACGACGACATCAAAGTCCCGGGTGTGCCTTGTTTCCGTAACTTGCTGGACACGGCCCGGTCTCTGCTCGGCGAACCGGACTTTGTGATTCCGCCTATCTGACCTTCGGGTCTTTTTTTCTTGCCATGAAAAATTCAGAGTGCTAATCTGGCGCCAACAGCAAGGAGGATGCTGATGGACTTTCTCATTTTTTCCAACTCCTGCAACACGGTCCTGGTAAAACAACTGCTCAATGCCCTGCGCGACATACCCGGATACGGAGAGTGCCGCCAGGCCGAAGCAACCGTGCGCTTCCACTCGGACAAGGAGCCTTTCGTGGAAGTTCTGGACAACGTCCGCGGACGGCGCTGTATCGTGCTGGCCTGCTTGAGCAACAACAGCCAGGGATCGGTCAACGACCACGGCATGGCCATCCTGGCTCTGCTCGACGCCCTGCGCCGGGCCAACGCCAAGATCGAGACTTTGGTTCTGCCCTACATCCCCTATGCGCGCCAAGACCGGCGCAAAGGAGAGAGGACCGACCGCACGGCCATCACGGCCGAACTGTTCCCGCGATTGCTGACTTGCGCGGCTCCGCAGCTGCCGCACGTTTGCGCGCTCGAACCGCACGACGTGCACATCGAGGGCTTTTTCCAGTGCCCGTTCGACCGCATCCCGGTCATCCACGAATTCGTGCACCCGATCAAGGAAATCTACCGCGGATCAGATAAGATCGTAGTCGTATCCCCGGACCGCGGAGGCTGGGAAAGAGTCTCAGCCTTGGCCACCATGCTGGGCACGGAACAGCCCATCGCCTGGATCGACAAGCGGCGGCTCAAGCCGGGCGAAGCCAAGGCCCACCAGCTGGTGGGTGAAGTGGCGGACTGCGACGCGGTGCTGGTGGACGACATGATCGACACGGCCGGCAGTATGTGCGAGGCCGCCCGTATCATGCGGGAAGAAGGCGCCCGGCGGGTAATTGCCTGCGTGGTTCACGGCCTGTTCAGCGGACCGGCGCTCGAGCGCATCCAAAACAGCGACTTCGAGCAAGTGCTGGTAACATCTTCGGTGGAACAACGTCCCGAAGTTCTGGCCTGCGACAAAATACGGGCCATTCCCGTGGGCGGACTGCTGGCCAAGGCCATTCAGCGCCATGTAGCCGGCGAATCTCTGCGCGAACTGGGCAAGCAAACCACTTGTCCGAGCAAAACTTGCTGACCATCCGGTCGGCTCTTTTTTTATTTTTTTAAAGCCTGCTCAACTTTTTCCATCACCTTTTCCAAAGACCAGGCGGCCTTTTCCAGATAATAGGCGGGTTGTAATTCCAAAATTTGTTTATCCATGGCATCGTCAGCCACCACATTGGTTAATAAAATCATAGGCGTCTGCTTGCCCCAGACAGTTTGACGCAAATCCCTCATCATGGATAAGCCATCCTTTTTGGGCAGTAAAATATCAATAATAATCAAATCCGGATGATGCCGGTTGGCCAAAGCCAAGCCCTGCTCACCGTCCATGGCTTTAAAAACCTTATAGCCCCGGTCATTTAACTTGATGGCCAAAGCTTCGAGCATGGGCAGCTCATCCTCCACCACCAGAATCACAATTTTGTCATTTAGCATAAAAAATAAAATTTACTTCCTCCCCAAGGGGAGTTTGATATAAAAAGACGTACCCTTACCTTCTTCCGACTCAAACCAGATATCGCCTCCGGATTTATTAATAATGGCCTTGGCAATATACAGACCCAAGCCCGTGCCGGCCGGCTCCACCAAAACTATATTGCTGCCCCTAAACATTTTTGTAAATACTTTGGCCTGCTGCTGTTTGGGAATGCCGTAACCCGTGTCTTTAAAGACCAACAATAACCATCGTCCATCGCGCCGGCATTCAATGGAGATTTGACCTCCGGCCGGAGTATATTTGACGGCATTCAGCAAAATATTTTGCAAAGCGGTTTGCACCAACTGTTGATCTAAAACTATTTTGGGCAAAGCCCGGCAATATTTAATTTTTAATTGCAGATTCTTGGATCGCAGATCCGGCTCAAACTCACGGCAGCACGCGTCGATAAATTTTTTCACGTCTACCGCGCTGCGTGACAATTTAAGATGCCCGGTTTCTATGCGGGAAACTTGCAAAAGCGCATTGACCAGGTCTACCAAACGCACGGCTCCGGCGCTGATTTGATTGACAAATTCATTCTGTCTTTTGGTTAAACGGCCGGCATCGCCTTTGAGCAGCATCTCCGTGTACCAATTAATGGCCGTCAAAGGCGTTTTCAACTGATGAGAAGCAATGGATAAAAATTCGGACTTGGCTTTATCAATGGCCTTTTCTTCGGAGATATCAAAAAAGACCACAATCCCGCCCGCGATTTTACCATCCATCAAGATAGGCGTGGCCGTGGCGGCCAAAGGAAACACGGACCCATCCCGACGGCGCAAGATCAATTCACTGTCAGGTGCCATTACGGAAACCCGGCGTTTGTATTTCATGGCCGCGAACAACGGCCTTTTGTTCAAAGGCACGGGCTGTTCGTTTTGATCCAATATGGGGATTAAAGCCGCCACTTCCCGTCCGCGCACTTCTTCGGATTTCCAGCCCAATAATTTTTCGGCTTGTTTATTGATTTTAATAAAACGACCATGTTTATCACTCACCACAACACCTTCACCGATGCTGGAGAATATGGCCTCACTCATTTTATTACTGATTTCCAAAGCCCGCGTCTTATCCAGCAATTCAAAATTAAGACGATTTATGCCATGCGCATGGTGATACAAATCCCAAATAGCGGCCACAAACAACAGCATGCCCAAAATGATAAAAATACTGTGCAAATCCAGATAAACAGAATGCTCTAAAGACAGAGAAAAATAGACCATGACAAAAGAAGCGGACATGGCCAAGACCATGCCTACCAAAGCATAATTAAAAACCCTGTTTCTTTTGATGCCTAAAAACTTTTTAAGGGTCAACAAAAAATAGACGGATAAGATACCCAGGATCAAAACGCCCAGATCTATCACAATGTGCCAAAAATCCATAACCATTAACAGTATACCTTAACTATAACAACTTAGAAACGTACCGGCTCGCATAACGCGCAACGTACAACGTGCTTAGTGACCATCACGCATCTAGCGTCCTACGTCACAAAGCACATAGCACATAGCATGTAGCAAGCAACAAACAACCAAGCATACTGCGTCAAAACCAATATTGTCATTTCGACTGGAGCGCAGGTGGAATGGAGAAATCCCTTTTCCGTGTGTTTATAGCTTAAGGGATCTCTCCACAGAGCCTGCCCTGAGCGTAGTCGAAGGGGTCGAGATGACAAATAGACTAGCGTCATCCTGAATTCAGTTCAGGATCTCTGCACTCAAGAAATCCTGTTTTTCCGTTAATTGGAAGCGAGATGCTGAACCCCCACTATGTCTTACGACTTCGAGGGGCACGTAAATTCAGCATGACGGAAGAGTTTAAGTTGCATTACTCAACCATTGTGAGGAATAACAGACTAAAACAAAACAACCCGATCATGAGACCGGATTGTTTTTACTTAAGATGGTACTATTGAGTGACTTGTATACCACCAGTAGCCAATTCGGGCGTAGCCATAATTGTTATGCGACTTGAAGTAGCATTACGGATTATTGAATATTGAGTGTCATAATTATCGCAATCAATATAGCTGGCTCCAGTTGCATTTGGATCAAAAGGCAAGGAAGCTAAATTGTTTGGCACCAAACAATCACATAAATCATAACCACCTGCACTTGCAATTGTTGTTGTCACCGTAGGTATCTCGGTACATGTCCATACACCTCTATTTTCGGCAATATTTTGTTGGATTGCGTTTGAAATAACCGATACATGGCTCCAACGTTCTGAATCGCGGGCTTGTTGGAATTGACGAGCCGGGTTAAGGGCGATAATGACGGCACCGGCCAAGACCGCGATCAAGGCGATGACAATGAGCAGTTCGATCAAAGTGAAACCGCTTTTGAGTGTGTGTTTCATAGAAACTGGGAAAGAACGGATTTTAAAAAAGCGTTCTTCCAAAATATAAAATAAATTATTAGCAAGCATTAGTATAGCACATTCTCACTAAAATGTCGCAACCTCTTGCCAAGATTCAATATAGACGGGTGTACGGCTGGTGAGCACCACTCTGTAACGAGCCACCTGATTATTAACCCAAGAATAAGTTTCTATGGTCCAAGCCGCGCCGTCATAAACAATGGGCCTGATAACGCAGTTCATATCCACCACATCCAGCACCTCATCTCCCGCGTAATCAATATCCCTGCCCAACCTGTCCATGGCCTGTTCCATGCAAGCCGTGGCCGCGGCCGAAGCCAAAGCTTTATTTTCCATGGCCGAAGTTGATTGCGATTCCCTGACAATGGCCGTGATGCCGATAATGATTGATCCCAAAGTCAAAAGGCTTAAAATCAAAATGGAAATCAACATGACTTGCCCCGGCGCTTTGTTTTGAGTAAATGGTGGACGCATAATCATTGTCTGACCACAGCCGTAGTGGTAACCGTTAAAGAAGGATAAGAAGGGTGCGCGTCGCGCAAAGCGCCGGACATGACCACCCTGACCATGGGAATGGTGCTGCTGGCTCTGATGAATTGCAAGCTGTCAATGTCCACTTCTTCGGAAGTCAGAGCCACGGGCTGTCCGGCTCCTTGACGGACAAAAACCACTCCGTCTTGAGTATTGATAACCGTGGGATTAACCGCCGGCTCTCTCATGATTAAAATTATTTCTTGACCCGTAAATCCTGTAAGCGGTTCGGTGATGCCGACCGCGCCGTTGATCAGGGACACAATCCTGTTAGTGGCAAAACGATAATTTTCTTCCAAGATAATGGAAGCGCGCACCTGACTGCGTACGGACAAGGCGGCCGTGGCCAGCAAGGTGACTCCAACCATAACCACGGCCACGGCGGCCGTATAAATAAGTATTTCTATCAGAGTAAACCCGGGCGCCGGCCGCATCCGCATAAGCTATTGAGACGTGATTATTCTCAAGCCGTCATTGGAACGCACAGCCGTATAAATAATATTATCTTCAAAAGTCATGTCCATGCCCATTTGCGGAAAGTTCAAACCCACCCAATATTCGATGTTGGCCGGATTGGTGACATTGAACACTTGAAATTCCTCGGAGCTATAAGTCGATCCGATAAACATCAGATGATCGGCCGCGTAAACCGCGTTAATGTCATTGGCAAATTCCTTGGAGCCCAACAAAGTCGGAAAATCGGGGTTGGCAATGTTGTAAACATTGATTTCAGGCGAGTTAACCGCGCTATTCGCCTTTCTGGTGATATACATGCGGTTATCCTGATGGTTCAGATAGATGGCCATGGCATCGTTGGTATTGGGCAGGTTCAAAGTCGCGGTGATGGATGGATTGGTGGGATTGGATATATCCACGACCAGCACTTCTTTATCATCATGCGAAGTGGCCAAATAAGCGCGCGCTCCCTTGATGTGGATCCGATTGATATCCCCTCCCACTTCCAAAGTACTCAAAACCAGAGGCGTGGACGGATTAGCCACGTTCACAAAATAAATTTCCGGGCCCGCGTCATTTTTAGTGCCCACAATGGCCACGGTGCCGGTGACGGCGATACTTAAAGCCGGAGAAATATTGCCGGCCAACCGATAGGAGCTTATCAGGTAAGGATTGTTGTTTTGACTGATATTGATTATCTGCAAATGATTGGTGCCGTCCTGATTGGCTACGTAGGCCAAATTGTCTTTTATATCCAAGTCATTCAAAGCTTGAGATGTGTTAATCTGACCGACCACTTGCGGGCTCATGCCATTGGTGGCGTCGATCACGAAAAAATCGGGCTTGTCGGCTGATGAGGCTTGAGCCGTCATATATACGATCTTGTTGCGCACAAACAAACTGGTCGGCTGATTGCCCGGACCCAAGTTAATAGAGCTCAAAGTACGCGGACTGTTCCAATTACCGGCCAACAAAGGCTCCACCACTTCACGCCAATTGGTTAAATTGGTAGCTAGAGCTATGGAACGGACACCGGCCGTACCGGGCCAAGTAACCAACGAGATGACCTGACGTTCATTTTCGCTCAAATCACCCACGGAAATGGTGCGGGTGAATTTACCGATCAATTCATGCGTGCCCGCGAAACTCCAAGAGCTGTCATCGTACAACAAACCGTGCGTGCCCGTGGCCAGATACTCCCAGCCGATATCCCTGATTGACCGAGAAGCTTCCAACCCTTCTTGCGCCAGATATATAGCCTCCAACGCGCTTTGACCGCGGGTCATGTAGGCCAGCTGATTATTCAGATAAACCGATAAAGTGGAAGCGAAAATTGCCAGCAGAGCCACGGCCAGTATAACTTCAACCAGAGTCTGACCGGATAATTTGATGATCTTTCTTTTGTTACAATGTTGCATATTAATTTATTTCTATGGCCCCGGACTGATTGACCGTGATCACGGATGAAATATTAAGTTCATTATCCGCAATGGTTATCTGAGCCGGCGCGGATACCTGGCCGAAAGGACGGGTAAAAGCCACGTCCACTGTTCCGCTTATTATAACTTGATTTTGGAAATCAGTAACCAAGTCAAAAACCGGATCTCTGGTGATAAAGCTGTCTCCCTTGTAGCGCGTGATGGAATTAGGAAAAAAAGCCACGCCCCAGGCCGAATCGCGCGTGCCGGCCATGGTATCGGCTTGAGCCGCGAACAACTCTCCACGGATTGTATCACGAACGCGGTCAAACTCACTGCTTCTGATGGATCTGCCGCTGATGGCGGCCGTCAGTCCCACCAATAATAACATGATGCCCATGACCATCAGCATTTCCACCAAAGTAAAACCGGGTTTCATTAACATAAACTACATGTGAATGCCTTGTGTGATCTGATAAATGGGCGTCACGATGGACAAAGCCACAAAACCCACCATGATGCCAACCAGCATTAAAGTTATGGGCTCGATCAAAGTTGAAAGATTGCGCGTCATATCGTCCACTTCGCGTTCCGTGAATTCAGCCATGTTAATCAAACTTTCGGACAGCTTGCCGGTTCTTTCGCCCACGCCCACCATGCTGGCCGAAATTCTGGAAAATAACTGGGGATGTTTTTGCAATTCCTGACCAATGGTTTCCCCCCGGTCCACAGAGGCCGTGATGATTTCCAACTCTTTTTTATAAACCGGATTATCTACTGATTTGGCCGTAACTTTTAAGGCCGGCACAATGGTCACGCCGCTGGATAGCAAAGTACCGAGTATTCTGGAAAATTGAGCGGTTTGCATTTCGCGCAACAGGCGCCCGAAAACCGGTATGACCATCAAAAATTTATAAACATGATATCTGAAAGCAGGCACGCTCCGCATCAAGAGATTGAAACACACCAAAAATACGGCTAAGCCCATCAAGACCCATGGCCAATAAGCGGTCAGCCAGCTACTGATGGCCAGCAAAGCGCGGGTGGTGGGAGGCAGCTGCACATCCAAGGTTTTAAACAAAGGCAAAATCTTAGGCAGCATAAAAAATGCCAGATACGCGCCGATGCCGATCGAACCCATAAAAACAATCACCGGATACAACAAGGCGGAACGGACTTTACTGCGCAGTTCATTCGCCTTTTCCAATTGGACCGCCATATAACGCAAAGTGCCAGGCAAGGTGCCGGAAGCTTCTCCCACGCTGATGGAATTGATAAAAAAAGAATCAAACAATTTGGGGAATTTTCCAAAACTGACGTGCAGAGGCAGACCGTCCGCCAAATCAATCAAAGCTACGTCTATCACGTATTTTAATGATGGCTGGGCGATCTGGTCTTTTAAAACACTCAAAGCCTCATGCAAAGGAATGCCCGCGTCCAGCATGGAAGCTAAGTGCTGGGCAAAGATGACTTTCTCTTTGGGCGCTAAAGATAACCAGAACGGTTTTTTTAAATTGTTTTTTAAATTGGCCATATAATTAATCTCGAATAACTCTAAGTAATTCTTCCAGAGAAGTCACACCGTTAACCGCTTTGATGAACGCGTCTTCCAGCATGGAGGTCATGCCGTTTTCTTGAGCGGCTTTATGGATCTCATCCGCGCTGGCCCGGCGCATAATCAAGCGTTTTATCGCCTCGTTGATTTCCAGAACCTCGTATATGCCCACGCGTTTGGCATAACCCGTATGATTGCAGGCCGCGCAGCCTTCGGCCCTCCAAGCTTTGTCCAGCGAGGACACTAATTTTTCAGGTATAACATCACCCAAAGCCGTCCGTTCTTCGGGCGTGGGCGTGTATTGCACTTTACACTTTTCACACAACTTTCTAACCAATCTTTGACCGATGGCGATATTAACGGTGGAAGCGATCAAAAACGGTTCAATGCCCATGTCCAGCAAGCGAGGCAAAGTCGTGGCCGCGTCATTGGTATGGATAGTGGACAACAATAAGTGGCCGGTCATGGCCGCGTTCACGCCGATGGCCGCGGTTTCGTTGTCTCTGATCTCTCCCACCATGATGATATTGGGATCTTGGCGCACAATGGAGCGCAGACCGGCCGCAAAAGTCAGATTGGTTTGGGGATTGACTTGGATTTGAGTAATACCGGGCACTGAATATTCAATGGGATCTTCAATCGTGATAATGGAAACATCTCTTTTGTTTAAAATCTGCAAAATGGAATACAAAGTGGTGGTTTTACCCGAGCCCGTGGGGCCGGTGGCCAAAATCATGCCATATGGTTTATGGATGTAGTGTTTGATCAGTTCCAAATCTTTGGCCGAAAAACCCAAATCATCCAAACCGATCAAACGAGCTTCCCCCACCAGCAAACGCATGACTACGTCTTCTCCGCTGTAGGTGGGCACAATGGACACGCGCAAATCCATATCCACTTCGTTTTCATGAATACGGAAACGGCCATCCTGGGCCATGGCATGTTCGTCGGTTCTCAAGCCCGATAAAACTTTGATGCGCGTGACCACCAAGGGCTGATCTTCTTTGGGCAAAGACAGAACATCATAAACAATGCCGTCTATCCGGTATCTGATCAGCAAGGCGTCGCCGGTCGGATCGATATGAATATCAGAAGCCTTGGCCTGCCAGGCCTTGAGAATGATCAAGTTAACCAGTTGAGTGATGGAAGTGGCTTTTTCCAATTCTTCAATGCCCGGAACCAATTTCATATTTTTGGTTCTGGCTATGCTCTCGCTGATAATATCCTTGAGGGAGCCTTGGGTTTTTACATTTTTATCCTCTTTTTTGGCGATAGGCATAGACTTTCCAAGCTCAACAAGTATAACACTTTTTCGGACTTGGCGCATCCCGTCAGCATCAAAAATCAGATCATTGCTGATTATAAATAATTAAATTTTTTCCACCGCCAAAGTAATCAGTCCCAAATAATGCAAAGGCATGGCCAGCAAAGCCAAACTGCCGATGACAAACAACAGATGATCAACCCAGCCGCCCGTATCCACGCATAAAAATTTGGGGATCAGACGATAATTTTTGGGATTGGGAAACAAATATTCGCAGCCTTGAGGGTTGAATCCGTCGATCAGAGGATGGCTGACATAGCCCCAAAAAAAGACCAGCGGCAGTAAAGGATAGATCGGAAATAAAAAAAATGACAGCAGAGCGATAAACGGCAAGACCAGCAAAGAATGGGAAAATCCTCTATGTCTCAAAATTTTGTGCAACAATAAAATACGCGTCAGACCCTGGCTTTTTTGGTGAATGGTGGAGGCGGGCGTATCAATATCCGGCAACAGACCAGCCAAACCCCCGGCCGCTACCAGAGGAATCAGCCAGATATTCATGGGCTGAAATAACAAAGCCAGCCAAGCGACATTGGCTCCGATGATAAAATGGGTGCGGCCGGTCATATGGCCAAACTTGGTGGATCATCCTCAACGGCTTTTATGACTGCCTTGGTAATCATTAGGGTTTTCAAATTTTCTATACTCGGCATTCTAGATTTAAGATTGTTCAAGATATTTTCATGCACAGGGTATTGCATGGATGGCTGTTTAAATACAGAAATCCATGCATCTGAATTCTGGACGAAAGAATTAAATATTTCTGAAATATGCCAAACCTTAAAATCATCCATTTTATTTAAATAAGGCAATTTATCAAACGCGAAAGCATACCAGATAAAATGCAGCATTTCATGCGCGATAACGACTGGAACATAACCCTTAATCTGATGCTTCCACGGAATCTGAAACGTGCAAGTTTCCAAAAAACGAGGGTACATGCCCCAAATAGTCAGATATGCAATATATTTTCCGTTCGGCCAATGCGCATCTTCAAACAAATCCTTTGTCAATTTCTCAAATCTCGGAGACAAGGCATCCCAATCCCGCTGATAAACGATAAGATTAGATGCCATTTCTTTTGCATGACTATTATATTTTAGATTAACAAAACGACATACATCATCGCGAGTGGCAGTCAGCTCCGTTCCTTTAAACCAAGAAACAAGCTCCGGATATGGTTTTAAGATGGCCCATTTGATATTTTCACCATCATCATATTCCGCATCACGCACAAAACAAAAAAAAGTTTCAACATCGCGTTCGGCGGAAATTTTAAACTCAATTGTGGGCAAGATATTATTTTGCATAACTGAAAATAGCGGAAGAACTCCGCTAATAAAGATACCTCCCGGTTAAGTTGTTGAAAAGGCACAGACTACAGCCGTGCGTGCGTGGACCAGATAAGCCATTCCAAAGACTGAAGGCTGTAAGGACAGACCCGCGAATCAATGTTCCACTTGTTACCGGTAACGATTTCAGCATTAGCCGGGCATCCGCCTCCGCAAATACCGATCGCCGGACAAGATTCGCAGGCTTCCATGAACAACGGTGAGCGCTTAAGCCAGTCACCGAACAAGCCCGTCTTATAAGGATCGAAGTCAGTATCAAATACTGACCCTGAAAAGTATTGACGAGGTTTTACAAAATCCTGACACAGACCAACGACGCCATCTGGCGCGACGACGATCTGATTGCCAGGAACACCGCAGTCAGCATACGTGGGACGACGCTGGATAAACGCCTGAGCACGCCTCATCATACGCTCCTCATAAATCCCCAGCTTGGTAAACAGCTCGAAGGCTTTTACCATGCAACCGGCCGCTTCTTCCGCGTATGCTGAAGATGTCTGGAACCTGGGATGACGATGCAAGATATTGAAACATATTCCATCTTGGATACCAAGATCCTCAACGAAAAATTTCAATCCCGCATCAAAATCTCGAACCAGTTCGGGTGTTAATGTAACGGAAAGACCAACCTTGACACCACGCTCTCTTAAGGCTCTGTATGCCGCCACAACGCGCTCGTAGACGTTTATACGCCCATGCCGCGAGAGCCTATGACGATTCGTAAGGTCTTCATGTCCATCGATTGAAAGACCAACGCTGACTTGATTCTCTGCAAATGTATCAGCCAACTCAGGAGTCATCAGTGTCCCGTTCGTGACAATGGTCAACAACGTATTCCGAGGAAGCGCTCCTGAATTCATGAATTTACGTGTCTGATTTATGGCATGGCTAACTCCATGGGGATTGAGAAGCGGCTCTCCCCCATACAAGTGCACCATTCGCGGTTCACTGGGATGACCATACATGGCGCTCAGTCGTCCAAAAAGAGATAAAGACTGTTCAATGACTTCATCACTCATGGCGCTGGGACGATGCATGGGAGACGGAGCAACATCTTCAAAGCAATATGCACATCGAAGATTGCAACCGTCGTGCAACAAGAGGTATAGCATGTCCAAATAACGTCGTTTTGACAGCTTCTCACGAAGCCGCAAAAGATCCTCCTTGTCATCATGTTCCAACGGAACAAGTAATCCCTCTTGAACAAGTGCCATGCGCTTCTCTTGGTCAATACCTTCTATCAAGGGCAGGCCATCGGCACCGCAGGCAACCTTGTTAAAAAAGGCCAGACCAAAGTTCAGGGCATGGAAACAAGCTACTGTCTCCCCGTGATTAAAGGTGTGTACCCAAGCGGAAAAACGCAATGATTCTGAACTAAGCGCTTGCATGCTGTCCTCCATTCTTCTGCAACTGAAAAGGACGGGCCCGTGAGGCATCCGTCCGAAGTAAACGCAGTCTCACGGATAATACTAGTCCTCAATAGGACTATCCTCCGTCAACGAACCAGACCTGCAACGTGTGCACGACGTGTAGCAAGTACACTCCTGTGTACTCTTCGAGGCTTCTTCGGCCAACTTGGCCATCACGGAAAGCCGCTGTTCGGAAGAAGGAATGGTGCAAAGAGGGGCGGAACTTTGATATCCCGCTGCGGAAGAGTAATTAGGATACGATGGCATGTCTGTTGTCTCCTGCTGAAGGTGGAAGGTGCCGGCGTCAAGTAAAGAACGCCAACGTTAAAATAAAGCCTGACGCTTTATTTGTCAAGATGCGCGAACTTAAAAATTATTCACCTTCAAATATCTATATATCTTTAATGCTGAAATAACGAAGCTAGCCAAGCGGCATTGGCTCCGATGATAAAATGGGTGCGGCCGGTCATGCTTTAAAATCCATCAATCAATTGCCGCACAAACCCGGATTGAAGGCGTTGATGTTGAAATAACTAAAAAAGTCCGTGTTGACGATAAAATCATTCACCTGCCGGCCGGTGACGGCCAATTCCAAAAAGCTGTCTTGATCCTCCCAATAAACATACACGGCCTCCGGATTTTGATATTGATCAGCAATCAAACGTTTGCCGTTTCTTTCTTGATCACGGGAGCTGGTGATGGTGCCGGGTGTCCTGGATGCTTGCTGGCGGTAAAAATCATCTAAAGTCATTTTTCCGGAGGCGTGAGACGTTACCGAGAGAGCGATATTATCGCCATGGAATTTGGCGTCCGGCGAATTTAGATCGGCAGTCACGGTTGTCCAGCGTGCCGGATAAGCCAAGGAGTAATTATAAGCACAGCTATGGTAAGTTTTGACATCCGTCCCGGCCGTCCAATCCACCGCAGAGGGCGCTTGGCTGACAGGCGCTGATTTAAAAGTTTTAATAATGGTCTGCATGTCCCAGACGGCCTGCTCCGGAATATCCGAAGGCTGAATTCCGTTAAAATGCGACCAGCCAAAAACATATTCTTGATTGCGTCCAGCCTCTTCTTCCCAGCACAAATCCATGGATTCACATTCTTGACGGTAGGCTTGCCACGACGCTTGATCATAAACAGACATGACAAACATTTTCATATAACCGGGTTTATCCGAATACTCTGAATCTTCGGCGGTCGGCAAATAAAAATTAATCACGGCTTGCGAATACACATCGTCCACCGGTAATTCTTCGGCTAAATAATTCTGCCAAGCCGGAGTAAAACTTAATTCAAAACCATACTTTTGATTAATATAATGGTTTGAAGATGAAGAAGCGGCCGCCGTATCATCAGCCTGCCGGACAACGGGAGTCGCTGGAGACGCCTCATCAGACCGAGGAGGCACAGTCCTTAGATCAGAACCTTTTTCGGTCTGATGACCGGCGTACCTGACAGCCACCAAGCCCAAACCAATAAAACCCAATAACATACTGCCAACCAAAAGGCTGACGGCCAGAGATTTTTTATCCTTTTTTATAAAATACAGAAACAAGAAGACGGCCAGCGCGAAAAAGGCCAAGGCCGCCATCAGACCGAAAAATGACCAGGCGTCAAAAGTCGGTTCAAAATACAAAGGAAGATATTCATTGGATATAAGCTGATTCGATTGATAATTAGGATACAAACCGGAAGCGGTCTGCATGATGAGATCGACTCCGTCGCGAGTGATTCCCTTATCAGCCAAAACCGGTACGATCGCCCGGCCGTCAACTGATAACTCAGACGGCGCATCCGTGCCGCTGACTGACAAGGTTAAGATGGAACCATTGACCACTTCTCCGCCCTCATATTTATACACCTCGAATTCACCCTGATCATTCGGTCTGGAAGTCAAAACTGTCACCGAACCCTGCCCCGTGCCCACGGCTGAAATCTCATATTCTTGATCTGTTGGCACAATAAAATACGCAACGCTCTCGCCATTAGCATATTCTCTTATTTCCGGATAAATCTCCGGATCTTGCGATACAAAGTTGCCCTTGGCATCATAGCCCACACTCAAACCCGTGGCCTTATTGGTCAGCAAAACATTTAAAGGGCACATGACCAACACCCTGACTTTATCCTTAACGTCATAAGCCATCATTTTTTGAATCAAGTATTTCAGCTTAGCATCCTGAACATCATTTCTGGCGCGATCCCGAATGGAAGCATTTACTTTTGCTTTAACCTCAGATGGTAAATTATCATAATAAGCTTTTTCTTGAGCTGTCAGTTCATATTCCGAACGCAAAACCTGCTGATAGTCGGCTCCGCACACCGGATAAAAGGCGGCTGTGTCACATTGAAAACCGCGCGCCTGACCATGCACTTCAAATTCCCAATCTTCGATAGGATAAATATCATGCGCATTTCTGAGCCAAATATCCAGGACCCGTCCGTTATCAGGCCAAAAACCACCCTTGTCATATACCACGGCCGCCAAATGTCCGGCCAATGGATTTAAAACATAAGGCGCCATCACTTCTATGGGTCCGTAATCAAAATACTTGGCAATGATTTCTCTTTCGGTCGCGTCACTGCTCAAACGCAAGCCGTCCAGCATATTGATGACACGAGTCTGATGTGAACCGCAAACCCAAGGCTCATACTGATCCTTTAAACGCTTGGTGTAATCAGCCAGTTCTTGATTATTAAATAGATTAATCTCTTCATAGGCCATGGCTTTAAGCACCCGATTATTGGTCGGACAGCTGGCACACCACACGCCTTGGCGCGCGTATGGATTCAGAGGCAGAGCCTGATATTTTTGTACAATATAATCCCAAGCCTGTTCCTTGGTGATGGCGCGCGGACAGTCTTCCGGTCAATTATCATGATTTTCCCCGGTCTGACAGTCCCAGTTGCCGCACCAAAGATTCAAACCCGGTGTTAAAGTTATGCGCGCCACGGGATTGCCCTTGGGATGAACCGCCTGCAATAACAAAGTGGAAGTGGCAAAATCGCGATCCTGTTCGGATGTTTGATACACGAATTTAATCTGCCCGTTTTTATCCGTCACTGAAGACGTTTGAGTGACGTGCCCCTCTTTGTCATCAGGCACCGTGTTACGTTCATCATTTAAACGAAATTCGATTTTTTCACCGGCCAACGGCCGTCCATCTTGAATCAGGCTAACCGTAAACTCCATTTTGGTTTGACCATCCGCCACCATTGATACTTCTTGCGGCGAAAGGCTGACCGAAATATCAGACGGACAAGCAACTCCACAAGACCCTCCGCAATCAATACCTTGTTCATTTCCGTTCCTGACTCCGTCAAAACAATCGGCAGGCTCCGGTCCGGAAGGAACGCGGTCTTTAAGAGCTTCACAACATGTTTGCAAGACCTGAATGGGACTTTCCATACTCGCTTCTTCGGCCGCTCCAACGTCTTGGCAGACGCGCTTGCAATCCAGCATTATTTTTTCGATTTCGTTGGGACGTTTGATGTATCCGTTGGTACAATCCGCGCTTAAACCACGGGCCGCTTCCGCAGCTTCGCAATCACGAGTGCACTTTTCCAAACAAGCGGCGGTTTTATGCCAGCCGTAATTCGGATCCAAATAGTAATCACGGCGATGCTTGAGGGCCGCATCTCTTTTTGCCACGCATTTAACAGCCTGATTCTTTTCTTCGATATTCAAGCGATTGACGTCGATCCATTGACCGCAAGGAGCCCAAGGATCTTGCCCAAGCCATTCGCCGTAAACAATGGCCGGATCAAAATCCGCTTCCGTGGCCAGAGGCTGGGCCCGTGTAATTTGAATGGATAAATAAAAAACCGACATAACGCCGAATAATAAACCGAAAAAAATCGCCCCCCAATAATATTTTTTAATGGAAAAAGAATACATAAAAGAACCGGGAATAATGATTATTACTCATCAGTGTAACATGCTTTTGCGGTCTGAATAAACCGTCAAAAATTTTTTACCAAAATATAAACGCAAAAAAATAAAAACACCGCGCCATGGATGTAAACATTGGCCCATCCCATGTCCTTAAGGTCCGGAGGCCGTCCGGAACCGCCAACCACGGGGATATTGATAACCGATCCGTCCGGCGCGTAACAATCCCCTCCCAAAGCCATGTCTCTGGCGCCCGCGAAAGTCACGATTGGGATACCGCCGTTGGGCGATGGACCTTTTTGCGAGTCGCGCAGCCAAGCCCTGACGGCTTTGAACGGATGATGAAAGAAGAAGACTGAACACAAAACAATCAAAATACCTGTCAGACGGGCCGGAATCAAATTGACCGCATCGTCAGCCCTGGCCGAAAACCAGCCAAAATCTTTATATTTTTCATTTTTATAACCAACCATGGAATCCAAAGTATTAACCGCTTTGTAGGCCAGGGCCCAGGGGCCTCCGCCCAAGGCGGCAAACAATAAGGGCGCGATAATACCGTCACTCAAATTTTCAGTCAGTGTTTCAATCGCGCCTCTGATAATTCCTCGTTGGTCCTCACGCGAACAATCACGGCTGACAACGGTCTGCAGGCGTTTTCCGGCTCCCGCCAAATTACCTGACTGTAGATGACCTCTGATAATACGGCCTTCAGCTGTTAAAGACTTGATGGCCAAGGCATAAAAAATCATCACGACATTGACCGCTGAACCCAAAATCCAATGTATTTTGAAAGTGACGGCCAAAACCGCGTAAGACAAAAACAGAGTTCCGCCCACCAGCATGAACCATAATAAAACACCGGCCAGGCGCAAATTATTAACATTACGGCGTAAAAAAATCTCCAATTTATTAATAAAAAAACCCATCCATCTGACGGGATGCGGCAGCCAAAGAGGATCGCCGATTAACACATCCAAAACCACGGCCAACCCCATGATCCAAGCCTGTTCCATGAGTTGACATTATCGTACAAAACCGCAAGAATGCAAGTCGCTGTTAAACAAAGGAGGGTCAATGTATACCCTGAACAGCACTCCGGGCCAGACCTTGATCAGCTTTAATCGGCCCATGGCTTGCTTGAGCTGGGCTCCGCACAACGGGGGACGGCGTAACGGCATCAGCCACATCTTGAACCGCACCTTGCCAAGAAACGAACTGCGTACCTTGCCTCAGCTTCAAGCCGACCTGGCGCGCAACCTGCGTGACTCGGCACTGAACCCCGCGGCCGTAGTGGCCATGCTGACCACGGTTCCGCAAGATTACCTCGGCCTGGCCGAGCGTGAAGGCTCCAACGAGTTCATGGTAACCGCGGCCTGCACCGTGGGCTTGGGCAATGCCCTGGCTCCGGGCGAGCACGCGGCCTATGACGAAGAAAGCGGGTCGCAGACTTACCGGGCCGGCACCATCAACATCATGGTGTTCATCAACCGCCGGCTGGAAGAATGCGCGGCCTTGGAATTATCCAACATCATCAGCCTGTCCAAAGCCGCGGTCATGGCCGATCTGAGGCTCACCGGCCGCCGCCATGGTCGGCTCAAGCTCGCGACCGGCACGGACTGCAACGCTGTATGCTGGGATCCGGACCATGGGGTCCGCCTGCAATATGCCGGCCTGCACACTCGCTTGGCAGAACTAACAGCCAACGCGGTCCGCTCGGCCATGCTCAAGTCCCTGTCACTGCGTCTGGGGCTGCCGGACCAGCCCGAGAGCCGCTTGCTGACCTTGGCCCACTCCCGCCTCACCGCTTCTTGAGGCGGATTTTTTTATTATGAGTGAAGCCAATAAAAAATCCGCCGAGCCGCGCCCGACGGAGAGTCAGATGTCCTGATGCTTGAATAAGCCGTTGGCCCGGCTCAATACCTTGCCCAGGGCCGAGCCTTGAGACAGCCGCAGATAGACGCTCAACACGCCCAAAACCAAGGCCAGCCCAAATATGATGTCGACCGGATAGGTTTCCGGATACCAGCCCAGCTCATTGGGCACGCAGGTCAGCAAGCCCAAGGCCTGAAAAAGAGCTTTGATCTTGCCGATCCAGTTGGCACCCGAATCACCCAGATCCTTCAGGAAGGGCTCGCGCATGAAGGTCCCGAACACATCCACCATAATCACCAGCCAACCCAGCCAATGATGGATGTACCCCAGGTACATATACAAACCAATGGCCGGCAAGAGGGTGATCTTGTCGCAGAACGGATCCAGGATCTTGCCCAGTTTGGCCCAGAACTCGGATCTGGGGATTTTCCACAGGATCATGAACTTGGCCAGCTTGCCATCCATAACATCCAGGATCTCGGCTACGACCACCAAGAGCAAGCCCGCGTAAAAAGCACTGGTCAGATGCAGATACACCCCCAGAGCAAAGAGCGGAACATGCGCCAAGGTCAGAGCCGTAGGCGCGTCGAAAGGCAATTGCGCAAAACGCTTGAGCCAAGACCTGGGCGTATACAGTATGCCGACACTGATGAGCAGGGCCGGCAGTAAAGCGATGACCGCTTTCCAGGCCCAAGGCATGGGATTAGACCTCAAGAACTCATCCATGGCGCCCTCCTGTAATACGGACACGCCCATGTGTCCGCTCATGGCTCATGAGTATTAACAAATTTATGGCCATAAATCAATAGCCCAAGGCAAACAATTTGACGGTTATTAGTTATGGGTATATATTCATAATATCAAATAACCTAACAATCGGTATCACGGACTTGGCCAATTCGTGAAATTGATGATTGATTATTTGGTGATTAATTATTAATTATTTATATATGCCTAATTTTGATGGAACAGGACCCATGGGCAGAGGCCCGGGTTCAGGCAGGGGCAATGGCTCTTGCGCTGGCACAGCCTATCCCAGAGGCAGGTTTACCCGCAGATCGGGTTATTGCCCCAGATACGCCGATTTACACGACACTGCGGCCTCTCTGGAACAAGAGGAAAAACTCTTGGAACAAGAGCTGGCCATGATCAAAAAACAAAGACAAGATTTACAGTCAAACAAAAATTAAAAGAAGGCTTGGGAATCGTCCCTCCGGCTTAAACCGGAGGGACGAGCAGCCTTCTTTGGCCAAAACATAACATTTGGCCTAAAATATTTCAATCCCGCCTATGCCCAGACCAAGACTTTTCAGAAAAGTAAATTTCAATCCAATGGCTACCTATTTTAAACCGCAAGGCATTCCCATGCGTGAACTTGAAATAGTGGAGCTGACCATTGAAGAAATGGAGGCTTACAGATTAAAATATATTCTTGATCTGGAACAAATCCAAGCGGCCGAAAAAATGCAAACTTCACAGAGCACCTATCAAAGAATTTTATCAGCTGCGCATAAAAAAATAGCGGACGCTTTGATAAACGGAAAAGCCATCAAAATAATCAACCGCCAAGACTAAAATACTATGACAAATTTATTAAAATCCCTGCTAGCCATTTTGATCTGCCTCTGGATCTTTCAATCTTTGCCGGCCAAAGCCGAAAGCAGTGTCAATGCTTATTTTTTTTATGGTGACGGCTGTCCGCATTGCGCCAAAGAAGAAGTTTTTTTAAGCGAATTGTTAAACAAATATCCATCTTTGACGGTTTATACCTATGAAATTTATAAAAACCGCGGCAATGCCGATCTGTTGATGAAGGCCGCCGAAAATTTGGGCGTGGGCGTGGATGGCGTGCCTTTTTTGATTATTGGCGATCAATCTTATGTGGGTTATGCCGAAGGTATCAGTGATCAGGAAATCGAAAACTTGGTCAAACAATGTTTAAGTGGCACCTGTTCTGACAACACGGGAAAAATTTTGGGGTTGACTGCCCCACCGCCGGCTCAAGAGCCGACAGTGACGCCTGAAGAACCGAATAGTTATCCTCCCAAAGAAACAATCAAGGAGCCGCCCGTACCGGCGGAAGTCCCGGCTGCCAGCACCGAGCCTGAACCCGAGCCTATATTGGAACAAGACTCAAAGACTGAAACACCTGAGCTGACGGCTCATGAGCCAGCTGACGCGAGCGCACCGCTTCAAGAAAAAAAACCCGAACGCTGGGTCAACCTGCCTTTTTTCGGCAACGTCAATGCCATGCTCTTTTCTTTACCGGCCTTGACCATCACCCTGGGCGCCTTGGACGGCTTTAATCCTTGTGCCATGTGGGTTTTGCTGTTTTTAATCAGCTTGCTTTTGGGCATGGCTGACCGCAAAAGAATGTGGATTCTGGGTTTGGCCTTTATTCTGTCTTCAGCCTTTGTCTACTTTTTATTCATGGTAGCCTGGCTGAAATTGATTCTGTTTTTAGGTTTTGTGATTTGGATCAGAATCCTCATCGGCCTGGTTGCTTTAACCACCGGCGGTTATAACTTGAAAGAATTCTTGTTTAATAAAAATCCCACCTGCAAAATAGCCGGCGCCGAAAAAAGACAGGCCACCTTCGCCAAACTAAAAGACATCGTGCAAAAAAACAGTTTGTGGCTGGCCTTGATGGGCATCATCCTTTTGGCTTTTATGGTTAATCTGGTGGAACTGATCTGCTCCGCCGGATTACCGGCCATCTATACTCAAGTGC
Source organism: Parcubacteria group bacterium ADurb.Bin192 (assembly GCA_002070095.1). Lineage (GTDB taxonomy): Bacteria > Patescibacteriota > Patescibacteriia > 2-12-FULL-60-25 > 2-12-FULL-60-25 > MWCR01. The sequence continues at coordinate 160,833 of MWCR01000001.1, forward strand.
TGACTTTAAACAATTTGCCTGCTTGGGAGTACTACGCTTACATTCTGCTCTACGTCTTCTTCTTTATGCTGGATGATTTGCTGGTTTTTGTGGCGGCCATGATCACCTTGCAAGTCACGGGCGTCACCACCAAATACACGCGCGCCGCCAAAATAATCGGCGGTATCATCATGCTTTTAATCGGTATCGCCTTGATCTTCAAACCCGAGTGGGTGATGTTTGGGTAAACTATTTTTTTTAAAAAAAACAATTTTGAGTTCAATAAAACTCGCCGTCCGGCGAGTTTTATAATTTTATTATACTTTATTCAGACGGAAAAATATCATCCGTTCCTTCAGCATAAAATCTTCCATCATCCGGATTCTCAACGTACATTTGTCCAGTTGCAGGATCGGTAACCAATCTTTGCGAAGGATTTGTTGTGACCCAATTATCCAGATTAGGATAAATCATCTTTGTCTGACCATAATAATCAACCATGAGACTGCCGGGCTTTAAAGTTAATTCTGATGCATCTTTGTATAAAACCGCACGCGGAAACTCGCTTTCCTCCACCCAGGCAACATCAGTATCCCAAAACCAAGGCGTACCCAATTTTGACTCAAAGTCAGAACCGATACGCGTTCCATTCTTTAGAGCCGGCTCCACTCTTTCATAAAAAATGGGTGCCTGATTCTTCAAACGTGTAAAATTTCGGAAATGACCATTGTTCCTAAAAGCGAAAGAGATTCCCTCTAATGATTTGGGTTGACCGTCAACAAAATAATACCAAATTCCGGTTGTCGGATCTTTCGCAGTCATGCCATTAGGGATCTCCCGAATATCTAACGGCTCGCCAATGGTATAGGTGCCGTAAAAAGAATCAGACACATCATCAATTCGCTTGTTCCAATCATCTCCCACAAAAACCTGCATCCATTCTTCATTGGGAATAGCTCTTAAAACCCCGCCCGGCTCAACGGCATAGACGGTATTAGTGGTTTCAAATTTTACGTATCTGGTACCCGGGTTGTAAGTAACGGTCCCGGCTAGAGGAAACTGACTTAAATCAGTGCAACTGACATTTAAAACATCCGAAAAATCCGGGTAATAAGTAAAAAATGTCTTGCTGTTAGGAAAAACATAACGCTTGGCGTCAGGGCCAATGTAATAGACCGCTGAGCTGTCCGGGCAGACAACCAGTTGATTCCAACCCGCGTAAGTCCGATCAGTGAATTTTTCTACTTGGGGATTAAACGCGGCTTGACCCATGAACGGCAGTAACAAAAATACTGATATCATTAAAGTAAAAAATGTTTTTTGCATACCTATAAAGCAATTAAAAAGTTATTAATGATGATTATAACACAAGACGGCTTGAATCTATAAAGCTTATTTAAGAGCAAGAAACAAAACCCAAGTTCGTGGCTCGGTTTCTGCTCTGGCTCTGAGGCTCCGGCCTCGCGCTTACTCCGCTGACAATAGTCAGCGGAGATTTTTTATACTTTTATATCTGTCGATGGCTAACTTGATAAATAACGGAGTCATGAACATCCCGGCCAACATTAAAATCCAAAACGGCCAAATATATATGTTTCTGTATATTCCTTTAATATTCATGTAGGCCAATAAAATAGCGGTCACCGGCGAAAGCACGGCCCACATGGCTGCCCAAGCAAAATCCGTCCAATCTGTTTTGGAATGATGCCTTTGTTTTGTCTGTTCAATAATTTTTTTAGCTTCTACCTCATCCCCCCGCTCCTTGGCTTGCTGAGCTTTTTCAAAATCTGACATAACGCTGCCCAGTTTGGAAGAGAAATCCTGTATTTTCATATGGTTTTTAATATTATAGTGGCTATCTACTGAATTGTGAAACACCGGACAAGATAATATAATGCCCGCATATGGAAAAGTTCATACCTCAGAACCCATTTACGGAAAATAAAGAAAAACAACTGATCCGTACCGTAATTGATCAAACCAGTTTTGACGAGGAGCCCATGTATAGCCTTGTTTTGGAGTATGAAGAAACAAAACCGGGTGCGGAAAATAGAATTAAAACTATAAAATTAAGATCCCCAAAAGGGCAAGAGGCAGATTTGGCGGAACTGACCGGCGTGGAGATTGATGGGCCAAACAGCGTGCAAATTCGTTGCTTGACTGAAAGCCAAGCTAAGAAACATTATGCCGGTAATTATAATGACCGCAGTAAATCAATAACCATGGTTGGCATGCCCGATAAACCGCATGTTATAGCCGTGTTACTGCATGAACTGGCGCATGCCAAACAATTCGCCGATCAGTCGCTGGAAAAGCTAACCTCTCTTTATGATGAGTGTCTATACGGAGTCATGGGCATGGATTCACTGGATGCCCCTCAACGGTATTTACTCATGAAGATAGCTGCCGCCGTTCCCGAAGGAGAGGAGTTGATACAAGACCCGGATCTGCAAGAATACATGAAGGTTCTGGATAAAACGGATACGTTTGAAAAAGGTATGGACGCCAATTACGACCAACGCCAGGCACTTAGTCAAAAGTTAACCGAGTTGGAGAAAAAATACGTCTTAAAATTTTTAGCCAAGATTGTATCACCTGAATACCGCAAGGCGACTGTGGAATACAGACAACTTAGAAAGGAACTCGGGGTATTGATGGAACAATGGGAAAAGATGTTGAATGAAGAACTGCCGGCTGTTGGTAAAAGATTAAACATCAGAAGATTTCGTTTTTTGCCGGTTATAATGCTGGAAAGAGATGCCAATGCTCAAGCCTTCGCCTGGATAAACACCTTAAAAGATAAGGGCATTGATTTATTTAACGACTTTAAAATAGAAGAAGACGGCCACCTGTTCGTAGAAAATGCTCAATCATTTTTGGAAAACGGTTTAAGAGCGCATGAACGCAGCGCGGGCATTGGCTCAAGCAGGACATGGTGAATTGGAAGCAAAAATATACTCTCGATTATTCGAGGGATATTGCTACATCAATCTTTTCCTACTAAACGCGAATCCTGATCCGGATTTAAGATACTTTTCGAAATCTTCAGCCAATTTTTTAGATGAAAAACCGGCGTACCAAATAAGTTTCCACGGACCGCCGCGCGAGGTTGTGATGCATTCACCTCGATGATGTTGCTGAAGACGTAGATTTATATTGGATGTTGAACCGTGATAGTAGAATTTGTATTGTTCGCTTTGGAGTATGTAAACAAAGTGCATATACATACTACCTTCCATGTTTTGGGAGTTGGGTCAACTCCACTTCGATAAAGCGTTGTCGAGCTTCTGGAAATAAACTAAAAACCCCTGAGGTTGTCAGAGGTTTTTTAGGTTCGGCCCCCCTTCGCTCCTTCGCAATCCTGCTCCGGAGCTTCGGGGGACACTCCCCATAGCTCCACATAGCCAAAGGCGTCGTGGAGCGACGGGGAGTGGGGTGGCCATCGGGAATTGAACCCGAATTGCGAGAGCCACAATCTCGCGTGTTAACCATTACACCATGGCCACCATGTTTAGCTAAAAGCACCTTTTTAAAATCTTTTGACGTGTTTTTAGCAATGATAAATATATATCAAAACCCATGATTTGGCAATAGTATAAATAACTCATGAAATTGAAGCTGATGTGTAAAAAAACGGCCTATATTGAAGACTTTTCAAGTCCTGCTCTCCCCCGTCGCCGTCATTGGCAGGACTCACTAAGAGCGCGCCTTAATAATCAGCCTGGCCAACCTGATTTCATCATAATCATATTCCTCGCCCAAGAGCGCGCGGGCGGGTGCCAATAAAAATCCGCCCGAATTCTTGAAGGCTTCGGCGATATTCGCGAGGCGCTGTTCGGGCACGTAGAGACCTGACCAATCAAACTTCTCACCGCCTTCCAAAGCTGTTTCCAAATGGGTAATGATTTGCGCGGTTTTCAGACCCCGAAGATCGGCTGTTTGTTTGAGAGATTTATTGGATTTAAACAAATCCAAAGTCGCCAAGACCGTAGACGTGACGGCTGTTTTAACAGCTCTGTCAGAAGTAACCGGACGCGGTGTTTTTTCCGGCAAATTCAAAGGCACACAATACTCTTTGATGATATCAATGAAAATTTGGCCGTACCGTTCCAATTTTTCTCTGCCTACTCCAAAAATACCAGCCATACTTGATACGGTTTGCGGATAATATGCTGCCATTTGCTGTAAACTTTTATCCGCAAAGATGACGTAAGGGGGTACGCCTTGGTCTTCGGCCAAGCGCCGGCGTGCGTCGCGCAAAATCTCAAACAGAGCTTTATCATAAACCAGAGATTGCACTTCGGGTGTCTTCACTTCGGCTTTGGGGCAGCAAATATCACAGGCTCCGCAATTTTCCCGCAGTGACGTCTCGCCGAAATACCCCAGCAAATATCTGCGCCGGCAAGTCTTCAATTCTCCGTATTTGATAACGTCGTTTACTTGACGGCGTAAACGATCGCGCTCATCCATATCTTGGATCTGGCAGATAAAATACTCGTGTTTAAATACATCACCCTTTGAAAAAAATAACAGGCACCGGCTAGGTAAACCATCGCGTCCGGCGCGCCCGGTTTCCTGATAATAACCTTCCACTGACTTGGGTAAATCCACATGCGCCACCAATCTCACATCCGGTTTATCAATACCCATGCCAAAAGCAATAGTGGCCGTAATCACATCCACCCGGTCGCGGATAAAGGCTTCCTGCGCTCTGGATCTTTGAACTCCGGTCATACCCGCGTGATAACAGGCGGCCTTAAAACCATTCTTGTTGAGATCCAGCGCCATTTTTTCCGCCCGTTTTCGCGACAGACAATAGACGATGGCTGATTGCTTGGGGATTTTTTCCAATTCCTTAACCAAGTTCTGCAAAACCTGTTTTTTAGGCAAAACCTCATAGCTTAAATTGGGGCGATCAAAGCCGGATTTAAATACGCGGGCCCGGTTTAAATTCAATTGCCGCAGAATATCCTGTTCCACCCTTTGATTAGCCGTAGCCGTCAGTGCAATTATCTTGGCCTTGGGGCAGATGGCCCGCAAAACATGCAAATTACGATATTCCGGTCTAAAATCATGCCCCCATTCAGAAATACAGTGAGCTTCATCAATGGCCAATAAACTAACCTCCAGAGTTCTTAAAAAACTTTGCACGCGCGGCAAGGCCAAACGTTCAGGCGCCAGATACAAAAGTTTAATCTCACCTCGGGCAACTTGGCTTTCAACCATGGCTATCTCCGAATAATCCAAACTGCTGTTAATATAGGCGGCCTTAATGCCATTGGCTGACAAGCCATCCACCTGATCTTTCATCAAAGCGATGAGCGGAGAAATCACCAAGGTAACACCCGGCAATTCCAGAGCCGGCAGTTGATAGCACAAAGACTTGCCTCCGCCCGTGGGCATGAGCACCAAAGCTTCTTGCCCGCGCATAATGTGATCAATCACTTCTTCCTGCAGAGGCAGAAACCCGTCATACCCAAAATATTTTTTTAATTTATCGAGCATAGTCAAGACATTTTTAGTTAAACCATCTTAATACCCCGTTCCATGCCACGCATCTTATGTCAAGGGCAAGGGTTGTGCAAAAAAAATACGGTCCTTTTGGAACGTATTTTTTATAAAATACAACTTAATTTAGTGCTGGCAATTGGGACCGTGAACATGCCCGTGCTTGGCTTCCGATTCTTTCTCTTCTTTGGCAAAACGGTTCATGAACTCCTGATATTTTTTAATGCCTTTTTCTTTCAAGTGCTCCAAAGCCTTGCGATTACGCATAACCGTATTTACGTATTCACGATAATCCGGCGAGCTGATGCGTTCACGTGTATTCGGATCTTCGGTCATGGAGAGCAAACGATCTATCTCATCGTCCAGTTCTTTGGGCATGACCTCCAGCTTCTGATCTTTGACTACATGCTGTACATAAACCGATGTCTGCAGGCGTTTGATGGCTTGCGGAATCATGTCCAGTTTAATTTCATCAGCCGACTTCTTGATGCTGGCCAAATAATCTTCCATGCGGCCGCCGCGATGCTCAATATCGTTCCTCAACTCTTCATACATGCGGCGTGTTTCTTCTTTGATCAAAATTTCCGGCACTTCGGTGAATGAGCTGTTTTTAACCAAAGATTCCAGCAATTCTATTTCCGCGGCTTCCATGGCATGATGCTCATTTTCCGAAGACATGTTTTTACGCAACAAATCGCGCAAAGCCTGTACGCTCTCAACGCCCAAAGACTTAGCGAATTCATCATTCACTTCGGGCAGCTTGATCTCATAGACTTCTTTAACATTCACTTCAAAATCAATGTCTTTGCCCGCGTACATTTTTTGATAATGTTCAGCCGGAAAAGGCAAGGTAAACTTTTTCTGATCACCTTTTTTCAAACCCATCAGCTGATCCGCAAACTTGGGAATATAATGTTCTTCCTGCAGATACACACGATAACCATTGGCTGTCCCGCCTTCCAAAATCACTCCATCTTTGGTCATAACCAAATCCACCACCACCATATGATCCTTGGTAGCGGGCTCCGCGGTCACCACTTCTTCGTGCTTCATCTTGCGCAAATCTTGAACCGCCTTTTCAACGTCCTCATCTTTAACCTCTTTAATTTTGAGTTCAACAAAAGGCTCTTTGATTTCTTCAACTTTGGTGATAACGGGCATGACGGCCACGGTGCAGGTAAATTTAAGCTCCTGACCGGGCGTCAGCTGATCCACGGATATTTCAGGCGAGCCGACTGTTTGCAGTTGCTTGTCCAAAACCGTCTTTACAAACCATGCTCTAACTACGGCTTCCAAAGCATGCTCCCAAATAACCATTTCGCCCACCGCATTTTTAACTTCGGCGTAAGGGGCTTTACCCGGGCGAAAACCCGGGATGGTTTTTTCGGTGCTGATTTCCTGAACAACTTTATCAATATAAGGCTGTGCCTCTTCGGGCGTGACCGTGAATTTTAACTCCACTTTCGAGCCCGGCAAATGGGTGATAATCGGTTCCATATAAGTCCGCCCAGTTTAACCAAAATAAGCCCGGGTGTCAATCATGTCTCATGTAGCATGTAGCACGAAACATGTAACAAAAAATACGCGTTAACATCAGCCTGCTCATACCACACATATAGCTCCGTTTATTCCCGTTTCCCCACTTACGCTTCACCAACAAGGCTCCGGTGAACACAGTACGGGAATGACGGTTGGTTTTTCGTCATCGCGAACGCGGGGATCCAGTTCATAAACTCACCCTATCCTCTCTTAAGCCTGCCCTGAGCGTAGTCGAAGGGATTAAGAGAAGGTAAAGCCATCGGAAGAGACTGGCTTATTAACTAAAAACCCCCTTGCTACGCCCTCCGTAGCTTTAGCGAAGGGGGGTTAAAGGGGGAATCAAAGGGGGATTAAGCCCTGACGTAGGGCGTTATGTACGCTAAGTACGCTATTGCTCTTATCTGATATAAAGCAAAGGATTGACCCGCTTGCCGTTAACGTAAACTTCAAAGTGAATATGCGGACCCGTGGAACGGCCGGTGGAGCCCATCATGGCAATCACCTGCCCTCGCTTAACCTGGTCGCCCGCGCTGACAAACAGTTTGGAAGCATGCGCGTAGCGCGTCTTCATGCCATTGGGATGTTCAATCAAAACCTGATAACCGTAACCGCCGGAGTTCCAACCGGATATGGCCACCACTCCATCATCAGCCGCATACAAAGGATTGGTATGATCGCCGGCAATATCCAAACCCGTATGTCTCCAGCCGTAATACTGTGTGATGATCCTGGCTGACGTAGGCCACAGCAGACGTGTCTTAGGGGCTTCGGGTTTTTCCACGGCATCATTTGGTTTTTGAACAGGATTTTCTCCGGGAGCCACTTCTCTGGTTGTTCCCGGTTCTTTCAAGACATAGTTGGTCGAGGCCACGGTGCGCACAGGCACAACCGCCGGAGGTTCTCCGCCGGGGATAATCAACTCCATACCCACTGTTACTTTTTCGTCGGAAAGATTGTTCTGCTTGATGATTTCCTCCACATTGCCGCCGTATTTCTTGGCAATACCGGAGAGAGTCTCTCCCTTGCCAACCTTGGCTAAAACACCGGAAACCGGCAAAATTTTCAAATTATCTCCGGGTCTGATGTATTGTCTTTCGGTTAAATTATTGGCCCATAATACAGTACCTACATTAACGCTATGATCTCGCGCGATGGTTCCCAGCGTGTCTCCGGCTTTAACCGTATAGTTCTCGACTTCCGTACGCTTGGGTTTGACGGGCGATGATTCTTCGGCCCGATGATCCAGAGGCGCTAAAACCAAGGTTCCCGGAATTTGACCGGATACTCCATCCATCTCCTCTTCATCCATGGCATGATAATTAAAATCAATATAAGGAACAGCCTCTATGGTTCCCGGACCAAAACGATTGGCCGAAGCAGGTTTAACACTTTCAACCAATTTTTGTTCGGTCACTATTTCAACCGTTCCTTCGGTCATCAAAGAATACAAAATACTGCGCTTGCCGATATCTTGAGCCAAGACTTGTTTGGTCTGCACATTGAACCAAATAGCAACCAAGGAAGCCGTGACCACAGCCGCGTGAAATAAATATCTATTGGTTACGAAAAATAGGATAAAACCTCTGGCCGGTAAAGCTAAGCGCTGTAATCTTAATTTGGAAAGCACGATTAGCTTGTATAACGGCAGAAAAACAAAACGCAAGAAAAAACGAGCCGCGGGTTTCAGAATAGATCCTAAAACCACTACAAAAAAATACTCCAAAGCCTTTTTTAAGGCTCTTATGGCTCTAAATATCTTGATGCCTACCAGTGTCCAAAAAGGTGATGGTTGACGGTTTTGTTGTATATCGCCCCCGTATAAAGAAAGGTAAATTCCAGCCTATCTGCCAATTATTCCGCTTAATTTGGCCAAAAAATGCCCCTCATTAAGTATTAAATTTACTGATCGACTTTATTTAATGGTGACATCAACGCTAACAAAGGTTAAAGAGCGTGTCAATCAAGTTATACCCACTTATGTCAGACAACTGACATGATTTAATATTTATTCGCTTAACAAAGCTGAAAAAAGAACGCGCAAAACCGATTGAATCAGGCGGCTACGGGCACCACCACGGGTTCCGCCTTACTTTCTTGGACTGTTTTGTCTTTTTGTTTAGGATGCTCGATCGTATAGATCAGAGAAGACAACATCTTCTGAATAATGGTGTTAGTCTCTCTTAATTTTTGTATTTCTTGATCTTGCTTGGGGTACAATTCCTGTAGCAAGAGAAGATAGGTCTCGCATTCCGCGGAATTGCCGTTGGCATAGTTCAAGTGGCGGACAAATTCGGTTTTATTGCGCTTGCGTTGACCTTCCGCGATTTGAGCCGGCATGGCCACGGCCGCCCGGCACAAATGAGAGGCTACACCGTAGCGGTCTTCGGCCGGCACATTTTTTACCAAGGCGTAAACACATTTAGCAAAGTCAAAACTTTGTTGCCAAACCACCATGTCCCTGAATGATTGAAACGACATATATATTATTGATAATTATTAGATACGAACATTAATTAATTGTTTTGCGCGTTCTTTTTTCAGCTTCAAGCTTTTAATGATCTATATTTGTTGGCGGTACTGCAAAGCTTCGGCGATATAAACTTCCCGAATGGTTTGATCAGCAGCCAAATCGGCTATGGTTTGAGCCACTCTCAATAAACGAAAATATGCTCTGGCCGATAAACCATATCTATCAGCCGCCTGACGCAATAGATTCTTGGCCTCTGGCGATAAAACCAAAAATTTTCTGATGTGATCGCTCCTTAGCTCGGCATTGCACCCCACACCCAAGTCGGCGGATCTGACCGTTTGCAAATCTCTGGCCGCCTGCACTCTTTGCCTGACAACCGAAGTGGATTCTCCTTGCTCGATTTTTATGAGTTCCGTGGTCGGCACGCGCGGAACACTGACTTTCAAATCTATTCTGTCCAAAATCGGACCGCTCAAACGCTTGGTATATTTTTGAATTTGAGCCGAAGTGCAAATGCAGTGGCGCTCCGGATCCGAAGCATAGCCGCAAGGACAAGGGTTCATGGCCGCCAGCAAAGTAAACCCGGCCGGAAAAACCACCGTGCCTTGAGCGCGCGAGACTGAAACATAACCATCTTCCAAGGGTTGTCTTAAATTTTCCAAAACGGTCCGGGAAAACTCAGGGAACTCGTCTAAAAACAAAACTCCGCGATGAGCCAAAGATATCTCTCCGGGCTTGGGCACGGTTCCTCCGCCCACCAAAGCCGCGCCGCTGGCCGTATGATGAGGACATCTGAAAGGACGCGTAAAACAAAAACCATCGCGCGGCAAAACACCGGCAATGGAATGAATGCGCGTTACTTCAAGCGCCTCATTGGGCGTCAGGCAAGGCAGAATGCCCGGAAAAGCCCGGGCCAGCATGGTCTTACCCGATCCCGGAGGACCAAACAGCAACACGTTATGCCCGCCCGCGGCCGCGATTTCCAAAGCGCGTTTGGCATGCGCCTGACCTTTGATTTCGCTAAAATCCAAAACCTTGGCGTTCTGCACCACGGATTCCAACTTAACACCGGTCCATGGCGACATAGCCGCCCGCCCTGACAGATGCTTGACCACTTGGTCGATATTCTCGGCGGCCAAAACCCTGACTCCGCTCACCAAGGCCGCTTCATTGGCATTGACCTTGGGTACGATCACGGTCCGATTACGGCTGCTTTGGGCTGACATGGCTACCGAGAGCGCTCCTTGCACGGCTCTGACCGTGCCATCCAAAGCCAACTCTCCCACCATCAGAGGCCAGCCCTGATCCGGTTCCAGCAAATAATTCATGGCAGACAATATGGCGATGGCAATCGGCAAATCATAACCCGAACCGCCTTTGCGTAAATCAGCCGGCGCCAAATTAATGGTTATCTTGGTATAAGGGAAGGGCAGATCAGAATGCTTCATGGCCGACCTGACCCTTTCGCGAGCTTCTTGCACCGCGGCATCGGGCAGGCCCACCACGATAAAGGCGGGTAAACCATTAGATATATCCGCTTCCACGGACACGGCCTTGGCTTCTATGCCCATGAGCGCGGCAGTAGGTATGGGATGCATAATTTCGACCTTTATGAGGCTTAATATGACCTCAATATACCCCTGCCATATTTTTATTCGGACACGCAAACAAGCTGACAAAAAAATAAAAGTCTCGGATTTTCCGAGTTAATTCAAATCAATATTTGTTACCGATCTTCAACAATCCCCAGTCTGTTTTGTATTTTCAGCGGGAGCACCGCCTTTCATCTGACTGTAAACATATATAATGATGCCGGCCGTAATCATGATGTCGGCCAAATTGATAACCGAAGTATTGAACAGCAAAATCCAATCGTAAACATAGCCGTGTACCAAGCGGTCGGTCAGATTGCCCAAAGCACCGGCCAAGATAAGCGACAACCCCGCCATGCCGGCCTTATCTTTTTGCCGACGAGCGGCGACCAAGGCTTTAACCACCAACACCAAGGCTGCCAGCGTTAAAAGAACGATAAGATATCTGGGCAAAGGAAAATTACCAATCAGACCGTAATTTTGATGATCTGTCAGACTCAAAAAACCGGGCACCAATACCTGATCTGCGGGCGACCGGCTAAAAAAATATTTGCTAGCCAAATCAAGGGTCCAGCCCAACAGCGCCAGCCACATAAACCGGCCGCCGGACGTCGTGTTTTTTACCAATCCGAAATCATCTTCGGATACTGTGCCGTGTTCAAATATTTTTGGAGCAGACCCAAAATCATTTGTCATAAAAAATACATCCCCTATCTTAGAGGATGTATGGTAAAAAGCCAAATAAATTACATTTCTTGAGTTAATGTTTTTTTGCAGGGAATACAGCTGGAAGAAGCGGGCCGGGCTTCCAATCTTTTTTCATCAATTTCTTTGCCGCAATACTTGCAAATCCCATAGGTACCCTTGTCCATGGATTCCAGGGCCTTATTCACGTCTTTCAATTCTGATTCCAAGCGGGCTTCCACGGAAATCATGTCTGCGTATTCGGTAATTTCGGCCGCGTTGTCTTCGTCCGAATTACTGCCCGATTCCGGGTATTCGGCATCCGGTCTGTTTGGATCTTTGGAACCCAATTCATCCAGCTCTTGCTGAATTCTCTGTTTTTCTTGAATGAGCAGTTCTTTAAAATGCTCTTGCTTGATCGTATCCATAGTAATTGATTAGGCTTAGTATATCCCGAATAGTCTACATAATAATAGATAAACTAGCAAGAATCGGGCATAACGGCCACATAGGCTCCCAAGATGGCCGCGGTTTCAGCTCTTAAGACCAAAGGAGATAGGCTTTTAAAGACCAACCCCTTACCCTTGGCCTCAGCCACCTCTTTCTCGGACCAGCCGCCCTCGGGCCCGATAAAAATCCCGGTCGTTTGAGACTTGTACCGGTTCTTAGCATCCGACAAATAACCTGTGTGAAAAAAATAATTCACCTCATGGCCGGCGGCGTGAGCCAAAGCCGTTGACCAGTCCATAACAGGATGAATAACCGGCAAGCTGACGCGGCCCGACTGTTCCGAGGCTTCTTTGGCGATTATCCTAAGCCGGTCAAGATTGACGGCCTGCTTAACCGTGCGCTCGGTTATCAAAGGAATAATATTCTTAATGCCAATTTCCGTGGTTTTTTGCACCACCAAAGCAAAATTTTCTTTTTTTAAAACAGCACAGTATAAATATGTGTCGCCCTTTGGTTCCCGTTGCGGTTGGCGCGGGCTGTCTAAACTGACTTCAACCTTCTCCGTGCTTAGATAATCAATAACCCCTTCGGCTTCGAAACCCTCTTGATTAAACAAAACCAGGCCCTGCCCCGGCTTAAAACGCAAGACCTTATTTATCTGATGACACAAATCCGGATCTTGAATAAGCAACTTACCCGGCTTCAGTTCATTTAAAACGCAAAAACGATGTTGTTTCATAAAAATATATTGACCTAAAAGACAACAGCCTTCAAGTATAAAAACGAGTACAAATTCAAAGAGCCACGAGACACCCTTAATTTTTTAAAATATGTGGCGCCGTGGCTCCAAGCCAAGACGCGGATCCGTTTTCGTCGAGTGACAAATCTCGCGAGCTGCGAGACATTAGTTTAATAGTCGCTGACAAAGGGGATACTTGCGTATTCCTGGCTTTAAGAAGACTGCTGGCTCGTCCCATTCCTGGCGTCAGCTCCGAGATCTGCATAGACCTCATAATGGAGAGTAGCCTTAGTGGGTTGCACGTCTAAGACGCGCTGGATTTTGCTTTTTGATTTTTGATTTCTGTTTCCCGATGAGAATCGGGAGGGAACGAGACAATCCATGCGATGGATCTCCATGTGAACAGGACATGGATGACCCATCTTTTTAGCAGTGTAAAGGTACGTTGAGGTTGTCCGGCCATGCTAGCCGCCGCTTAGCGCCATAACAGACGCCAGCTTGCCCCTCGGGCAGTCTAAAGAGAAAAAAAGATCGTACGCGCTTGGGATCAGCAAGCGACAAAAAAGGACAAATTACAGAAGGTACGATGTGCATAAGTATTATACCTTGAATCAGAGGGTTAATCAATCATTGAAGGTAAGCCGTTTTGACGGCTAAAAAACAAGCTTTATATTAGGGAAAAATCAAATGAACACCAAATTTAAAAAAAGAAATCCACATGTTGATAATTTAATCAAAACAAAAATTAATATATTGCTCCTGTCTGTTGATAACTAAAGACTTTAATTTAATAAAACAAATGTCAGACCATGAACAAATATTTTTGAGACTTTGTTCATCAAAGGCGGCTAATCTCTGACCCTGACAGGCTAAGTCACCGGCTGACGAGCCGGTATAAATTCCCGGCAGATACGGCAAGTTGTATTTAATCGAATCGGACCGGGTTTGAGTGGCGTAGGACGCCGAGCCAGAAAGTTCCAAGACCTGAACCAGATAATCATCCGGCAATAACAGACTGCCCACGGTCAATGTTTGGCCAATATAGCCCGAATCCGCGGCTTGCCTTGTCTTAAAAGACAAAGTCAGACCGTCGCTATGCTCCCAGTGCACCCAATCTTGAGCACCAAACCACTGTTCACCGAAAAAAGCTGTAAAATTAGCCAAATAATTATTATTTTCAGAGGATAAACTCAAATAATTAGTACTCCAATCAGGTTCTTGGTCCGTGAACTGTTCGGACGGCGCGGTCACCTTCCACGTTCCATTTTGAATATACCCCTCCAGAACAGGCGGCAATTCGGCTTCATTACCTAAATTAAGCACCTTGGCCGGCCTGAGGCTCAACCAGAGCAAGGAACCTTTATCAGACCATGGATTGCCAAAAACTTGAAAAGGACTCTTGAATTCGACGGCAGAAGACGTATTTTCAGCTAAAACCCGCCACACGCTCCAGCCGTCAGCCGCTTGGCCGGTAAAATCCAAGACCCTGACCGCAAAAGGCGATAATTGCTTGCCGGACTGATCTTCTGCCTGCAAACCGACCACCGCGGGCAAGGGATAGTTGTGTTCCACAGCCTCCCGCCACACAGCGGGCACACTGCTTGGCAGTTTATAACCAGGCGGAACAATGACCATGACCGCACTGTCAGACGGCAATGGCAAGCTTGTGAAGAACCAAAACCAGATACCGGCTCCCAAAACCAGCAACCCAAAACTCCCCGCTGCTAGAGCGAGGAGTTTTGGCCACTTGTGACGGGCGCTAAATTGACCATAAGACATTATGGGAGAGCCCGAAAAAGCGGAGTCGCGTATCAATGGTTCGTTCACAGTTTTATGGCCAACGGGTCATGCCCGGCCGGACCGGGGGGTGTCTGGTTAAAGGGTCTGGCCGGCGGTCTTCTGTCGCTCCCACCCGAACCTCGGGGACTGTCATAGCGCTTGCCGCCAAAACCGCCTCCGCCGCGTCCGCCTGACGGCCTGCCGCCCGAACGGTCGCTCCTGTCGCTCTCTTTATAATCAGCCTGCGTGCGCTTAATGGATAAATTAATACGGCCCATGGAATCTATTTCGTAAACCTTAACCGTGACCTCGTCTCCGATATTGACCACGTCAGTGACTTTTTCCACTCTGAAAGGTGCCATTTCACTGATATGCACCAAACCCTCTTTGCCTGGCAGGATCTCTACGAAAGCTCCGAAATCCATAATACGTGTCACCTTGCCCGTAAAGGTCTCGCCCACTTCCACTTCGCGTGTCAGGTTCAGAATCATTTGCTTGGCCAGGGCCATGCCCTCTGAAGACACGGAGGTGATATAGACACTGCCGTCATCTTCAATATCAATTTCCACGCCGGTTTTTTCAATAATATCATTGATAACCTTGCCGCCCGGACCGATAACTTCGCGAATCTTTTCAGGATTGATCTGCATGGTTTCGATGCGCGGCGCCCACTTGGAAAGTTCCGCTCTGGGAGCTGCGATGCAAGCTTCCAACGCATCCAATATGTGCAAACGCGCGGTCAGGGCTTTGGCGAACGTTTCCTTGACCACTTCCATGGGCAGGCCATGAGTCTTGGTATCCATCTGAATAGCGGTTATACCTTGCCTGGTGCCGGCCACTTTAAAATCCATGCCTCCGGAGCCGTCTTCCAAATCTTGCAGATCGGTTATCACGCGCCAACGATTGTTAGCTTCATCTGAAGCCACTCCCATGGCAATGCCGGCTACGGGCGCTTTAATGGGTACGCCCGCGTCCATCAAAGCCAAACTCGAAGCCGTGGCCGAACCCATGGACGAAGACCCGTTGGAACCCAAGACTTCGGACACTACGCGGATGGTATACGGAAAGGTTTCCTTGTCCGGCAAAATACCCAGCAAGGCCCTTTCAGCCAAGGCTCCATGGCCGATTTCACGTCTGCCCGGTCCGCGGTTGGGTTTGGTTTCGCTGACCGCGTAGCTGGGAAAGTTGTAATGATGGAAGAAGCGGCGGGTGGTTTGATATTCCATGGTATCAATGGTTTGCGCCAAACCAGGACCGCCCAAGGTTACAGCTGACAGCACCTGTGTACTGCCGCGCATAAACAAACCGGAGCCGTGAGTGCGGGGCAATAAGCCGACCTGCGTGTGCAAGGCTCGGACTTCGTCCAACCCGCGGCCATCCGCCCGGCGGCCCTCGTCCAAAATCATGCGCGTAACTTCGGCTTCCACAAATTCATCCAGCACTTCGGCCGCCACCTTACGCTTGTCTTTGCCGATTTCTTGCGCCACCAAGTGAGCTTCCAATTCCAGTTTTAATTGATAAACGGCTTTTTTGCGGTCAGCCTTGGTTTTAAGCGGCTCGGCAAATAAAACGGCTGAAGAACGTGATTTTAAAAATTCCAAAGCTCTAGCATGCAGTTCTTGTCTTTCGATGGCCGCGGCTTTTTCTTCTTCGGTTTTGGGAGTCAACAAATCAGCCTTGACCTTGCCGTGCGCAGCCACCACTTGTTTGATCAAATCGATTACAGGCTGAAGATTATCCAAAGCAAATTGCACGGACTGAATGGCATCCTGCTCGCTGATTTGACCGGCGCCCGCTTCCAACATAACGGTTTTATCAGCCGTACCGGCCACCACCAGATCCAAATCTCCTTCTTCCACTTCTTTGTAGGTGGGATTCAAAATCAACTGACCATCTTTACGGCCCACGCGCGCGGCCGCGATAGGACCGTCCCAGGGGATGTCTGACATGGCCAAAGCACAAGACGAACCGATTAAACCCAAAATATCACCATCATTTTCTTGATCATGACTCAAAACCGTGGAAATAACCGCCACCTCATTGCGCATACTGTCAGAAAACATGGGGCGCAAAGCGCGGTCTATCAGACGTCCGGACAAAACCGCTTCATCGGACGGACGGCCTTCACGCTTGATGAAACGCGAGCCTTTAATGCGGCCGGCCGCGTAAAACTTTTCTTCAAAATCAACTTGCAAGGGGAAAAAATCCAAGCCCTCGCGCACGCCGCCCATGGTGGCCGTGCATAAAACCAAGGTATCGCCATAGCGTACCG
Source organism: Parcubacteria group bacterium ADurb.Bin192 (assembly GCA_002070095.1). Lineage (GTDB taxonomy): Bacteria > Patescibacteriota > Patescibacteriia > 2-12-FULL-60-25 > 2-12-FULL-60-25 > MWCR01. The sequence continues at coordinate 177,845 of MWCR01000001.1, forward strand.
TACAAGATCCGCTGGCCTGTTGAGCCAAGAGATCGACCCCAATGGTCAGCGTCCGGCCACCCCATTCAACGGAGTATTCTTTAGACTGTTGCATATCATAAATGACCCGCTGTCAAAAACACATCCCGCCCCGTTTAAAAACAAGGAATGATTATGTTTAAGCGGCAAATCATGTTGTTTAACTGGTCCCGAAACTCAATCCGCGCCATGCGGATCCTTGTCTCGGGGCCAATACAATAAATTATTAATGACTAGGCCATTTTGGCATAAAAAAAGCCCCCTGTCAAAGGAGCTTGGGCCTAAAAATAGGCTAAAATTCTATTTGGAAAAATCCTGAATAGCCTTAACCACTTTGGAATCGCTTTTTAAATCTTCGATGAATAAAACATGTTGCCGGTTGATTTCCATACGGTCTTCGGGACCGTGCAATTCATTGCCCAGCTTGATGAGCTTAATGTCCTGCTGAGACTCCAAATTAGCGGCATTATTGGCCGCTCTGTCCGACTGCAAATAATAAATATCCGAGAGGACAATCTGACCGCTGTCTTTGGATTGAACCACTCCAAAATAAACTTGGCCGTTGGTTAAAAAGACGGCCTGACGACCATAAGGCTTGTATACGGCGCTGTTCGTAAACCAAACATAGCACCCGGCTATTAAACCGCTGGCCAAGGCCATAACAGCCAGACCCATAAGAAAAGGTTTCCAGTGGAAAAAAGGTTCGTTTTTTGACATATTGATTCCAATTATACCACATCTAAAAAGACCCGGCCTAACCGAGTCTTTTTTGCTGGTGGTTTATATTTCAGCTTCCCCGCCTTGATCGGTTTCCACCGCCGGTTCCGGCTCCTCTGTCACGGCTTGTTCCGTGACTTCGGGTTCGGAAGCGGGCGGGACCTGATCGGTTTCTTCTTCAGTCGGAGCAACCTCGTCTACAGCTCCCTCTTCGGGAACATCGGACGGCTCAACTGTTTCTTCCACCGGAGCCGGTACAGCCGACTGTCCATTGGCATTAATCTGGGTTTCCAGCTTGGAAGTACCCATGTCCGTCATCTCAATCTCCAAGGTGGTACCGTTGCTGACAAAAACCTTGGCTTCGCGATTACCGAATGCGTGCCAATTAAAGATAATGTCTTGATACTGGATGGGATCGATCACGATATCAAAGCCGGTCAAGGATACATTTTCCACGCCGTAATCCATGCGCTTGGCGCCGAAAGGAGTAACAGTGACAATCGGTAATTCATCATAAGGTACTTCAAAGGAAACCGTAACTCTATCTTCACCTGTCAAAATCATGGCTTGCCCCACAGCATCACGGCTTAATGTTACATGACCCATAACCGTTACATTGCCTTCAAATATGGCATTACTGACAGCCAAATCCACAACTTCCAAATTGGTGTCTCCGCCTTGCAAAGATGTACCCGCAACAGAAGATTGCATGTTGCTCTTATCAAATGACTCAAAGAATACAGAGATCTTCTTATGCTTAACACCATCGATTTCAGTCGTCACACTTGACCAATCAATCGATTCGGCGGCTTTGGCAATGATATGACTGACAATAAACTCACCCGTATCTTTCTGCGCATGACCTGCAACATCCGAAGATATAAGGTAATCACCGATATTGATATTTTCACCCTTATCGGCAACCCACACTTCTCCATTACCAACAGCCATAATCAAATGCGGGTTGGATTCATCATAAGCTTTGTTGGATTCCTGCAGAGCCAAGTACGAGCCCATAACCTTGGAGTCATTGGCGATAGCCGTCTTGGTAACTCCGTAAACAATTTCCGATTGAGGATTGTTATGTAAGTTGCGATTATCTCCGGTCAAAGAAACTAACATTCCACGTTCCATCAACTCATCAGTCCAAGCATAGTGAGAACCCGTAAAAGCATTGTAAGAAACCGTTGTACCGGAAACTGAAATTGTGCCCTCTTCCACACCTGCTTGGCGTAAAGAGATAATAGTACCGTCACTGGTAGTACGATCAAACACAGCCACCGTATTGGCGGATTGCGTGGCATGAAAACGCGCGGCCGGAGCATTGGTGCCGATACCCACGCGATCATTGGCGGCATCCGTATATAACAAGTTGGCTATGGTATCACCCTCAACTCTTAATCCAACACCCGTAACACCGCCTTCATTGATAACCAAGCCCGAATTGGTAAACATACCAACGCGAGTGGTGTAATCCCTGAATTCAATGGCACCGCCGTTGCCCGTGGCATTATAATCCCAAATCATCAAATTACTTCCCGTGGGCAAATAGACCCTATGATCCACATCTCCGCTTCCTTCCAAGCGCAAATAATTATAATCAGCCGCTGATCCTGCAGTTGTGCCTCCAACATGCAACTTGGCCAAAGGAGTTGTTTGATCAAAACCCACGTTTCCATTGGTAGCATCAACAAACAAGGCATGTGTATTGGTATCACTTTCCACGCGGAAATCAATACCGGCCGTACTGCCGTCATTAATAACTACTCCGTTAAGCATGAACTTGGCGACTTGAGTCGTTCCATCTAAAATTGACAAGGCACCGCCGTTTCCACTGGAATTTACGTTCCAGTTAGTGGCATTACCGCCGGCTGAAAAATATATTTCACTTTGAATATCATTATCATTGGTAGCTTGGAATTTTAACAAGGTAACATCAGCCAAGGACGCATCTCCGGCAATTTCCAGCCTGGCATCCGGCGAAGCGGCACCGATACCCAAATCTCCATTGGCTGTTAAAACAAACGGCGTGGAATCGGAAGCTTCATCGGTAATGTAGAATGAATGACCACTCCCTGTGTTAGCAAGCTTGATAGCTGCCCCAGACGAAGAGTGTGCAATATCAAGACTATCTCCGGTTCCGCTGTTAGAGAGGCGTATCAGATCGCCTGAACCGCTGGGTTTGGAAACATTAATTGATGCCTTACCCAGGGTATCATCAATATAGATGCCGGACCCATCCGTATCATTATCAATGCGTATACCATTACTGCTATTGCCTGAATTTTGAACATTCATACCGTTTCCCGTACTGTTAGTTACCAACACAAAGCCGTTATTAGCCGTATTGTTATCCAATTGCATACCTATGCCCGCATGTTGACGAATATAAATACCTTGTCCGGCACCCGATTGCGGAATCGTTATACCATTACCCGAACCGTTATTATCAATTAACAAACCCGCGCCTGCACTGGCATTGTTTAAATCTATCAAATTACCGCCGGAAGCCGAATCATTACGTATAGCCATACCGGCAACACCGGAAAAATGATCTATATTGATACCATAACCATCGGAACTGTTATCAATATACAAAGCACTGATTCCACTGCCATAATTGTTCAAACGCATGGCATCACCGGTGGAATTGGCATCAACATAAATACCATAATTACCGGTATTATTTTCCACCACCAAACCGGTTCCACCATTTTGTCTGACATACATGCCTACGCCTGATCCTGTTTGTGATACAACAAAACCTTTTCCCGTACTGCCGTTGGCAACAGTAATAGCATCACCGGAACCGGAATAATCAACCTGCAAAGCCGTGCCATTGCCTGCATCGGTCAACCAAACAGCGCCGGAATCAACGCGAATTTGTCTGCCCACGCCCGAACCACCCGCATCATAAGCCCTGTCCAAAGTAATCAAATCTTGAGAAGCTAAAGCTTTCCAAGCGGTTCCATTCCAATAGAAAGGTGTGGATGAAGCCGTATTATAAATCATGGCACCCGCTTGCAAACCGCTGGCCGGATTCAAGGCATATTGACCCAACATAAACTGAGCCGTTAAGCGCGCGTCGCCGGTAATGTCCAATTTATAAGCCGGGGACATATTGACGATGCCAACATTGCCGCTGTTATCAATGATTAAACGATTGTCATCATTAGTGCTTAAAAGCATACTATCGTTAGAGTGGCTATACATAATGCCTCCCACATCGACATTGTCCGGATCCGCAAACCTTACTCCACCCGCACTATTTATACCGGATCTTATTGTCATGCCGGCATGACTATTGTTTTCCAAAACCAACAAAGCCATTCTGCGATCAATACTTGTTCCGCCAACAGAATTATAAACCACATGCAAACCATATTCACCGATATTGGAAAAACCTCCGTCATTAAAAGTTGGGTCGATTCTTAAACCGGCTAAAACCTGATCGTCGGTACTGGCCTTAATTGTTTGTTGGAATAAAACACCGGGATATCCATTTTCCGTACCTCTGCGCACGTCCAATCCCGCAGCCGGAGTTTGGACGCCTATGCCCACATAACCCTGATTTGCCAAAGTCATTACATTCTGTGAATTGGAATTGAAATCCAAATTTCTTTGCCATTCAAAAACCGAATTTCTATCATCGGTTGAACTGACATACATACTGATATATCCGCCGTTCAAACCCGCTTCGGCGCGGAACAAATTATTACCGGCTGTAACGCCTCCATCAATATGCAATTTGTAGGACGGCACCGATTCACCGATACCAACATTACCGGAATTTTCCTGCAAAACAACATAATCGCTGTCACCGTCAACACGAAGATGTGTATTAGATTTGGGTGCATTATAAACCTCGAATACGGAAGTATCTTCACCGACCGAGAAATACGCATTACCCGCCACATTCAATCTATAAGCTCCCGGCAATTCAGTTCCGATGCCTACATTGCCATTGGTCAAAATCCTCATAGCTTCACTGCCTCCGGCGCGAGTGACTGTTAAGGCGCCATTGGCGGCCTGCGCCAAATCCCAAGTTGAAGTACCGATATGGACATTCGCTCCCCAAACATCAGACCAGCGTCTGGACGAACTGCCCAAAGCATAAGTATTATTGGCACCCGGAATGATTGTACCCGTCGAAGTACCTCCGGCAAATTCAATCCAATTGGTAGTGATATTGCCGTTATCCGTCACTTGCTGCAAATTCAATGCGCCGGCTGTTCCGGTGGCAAAAGCCGACCAACCCGTATTGGTGGCATCTCCGGTTTCCTTAATATACATAACGCCCGAAACCGAATCCACCGCCAAATCACCAACCGAACCCGTGATATAGCCTTCAGGATCCGCATCCGAATTAAAAATCATAAAGCCGGTTGAAGAATTATTTAAGGCTATAGCCGGATTACCGATTCCTCCCGCAACATCGATATCCAAAGGAGCTAAAGCCGTATGACCCGCATGTTCACCGATATACAGACCCTCGGAATCAATGGAAACTCTTTGTCTTAAAAATCCTCCGCCCAATTCCGTAGTGTAAAATATTAAATTGGCTCCATTATTTACTCCATCCCAATCACCGACCGCACGGCTCAAAATCACTGATCCCGGATCAAAAGTCGTTCCATTGTAACCCTGAAAAACCATGGCGCCCAATGTTTTACCCGAATCAACCGCCTCGACAACATTGCTGTTACCTTGAGCGGCTTTAAAGGTGATGCCCGGAAAATCCGCCAAATTGGATGAATAATTTTCAATACTCAAAGCGCTGTTTGCCGTAGCACCCTCACCGCTCACGGTTAAACGCGCATCCGGTAAGATCGTATTTACACCAATATAACCGGTAGCTGAATTGATATACATGTTCCTGCCGCTGCCGCTGGTATGCAAATTAAACGATCCATCGCCGTCCACCAATACACTGGCCCAATCACTGCCTCCGTCGGACGTCATACGCAATTCCGTAGCTCCGGCATTACCCTGCAAATACATAATCGCATCCGAATCACCGGAAATCACACTGAAATGAGTTTCCGCATTTGGTCGAATGATTGCAAAATCATTGGTGCTGGTTCCTCCGGCAAACTCGATCCAATTGGTGGTGATATTGCCAAGATCGGTTACTGCCTGCAAATCTCCGGCTCCAGCTCCCGTGCCTGTAGCAAAAGCAATCCATTCAGTGCCATCCCAGAAAAACGGAGTGGATGAAGCCGTGTTGTAAACCATGGCTCCGGCCTGCAATCCGGCTAAAGGATTCAGAGCATATTGGCCGAGCATCAATTGATTGCTGACGCGCGCGTCGCCCACCACATCCAAACGATACATGGGGGATGAAGTTGATAAACCAACAAACGCATTTTGATCAACTCTAATTGCATCTTGATGATTATTGACAGCTACATTAAAACTCTGCCGGCCAATACTCATGGAGGATTGGTTACTGGCATAGTACAAAGCAAAACCTTCTTCCGGATTAAAGTTAAACACCAGATCTCCGCCAAAAGCATTCAAAACATCAGCCGCCCGAATTTCGAAATGATCATATTCATCATTGATATTTTGCAAAATCTTAGCATAGCCTCCCAATGTACTGTTGATTGATACCAACGGCTCACCCAAGGTCGGATCTATTCTCATGGCTTCGTAACCTGCTACATCAAACCTGATAATATCTTCGTCCGCCGATTCTTCAACTTGCACACCCGTATCCGAATCCGCATCCCAAATTGAATTGGCCACACCGGCACTACCCAAAGCCACCCAACCGGTATTTGTTCCATTTCCGGTTTCTTTAATGTATAAACGACCATTAGCTGAATCTATGGCCAAATCACCGCGCGAACCGGTCACCAAACCTTGAGGATTGGATGTAACCAAGAACTGCTGATAATCACCGGCATTATTTTGATACGTAGCTATCGCTGTTGTTGAAGCGGCGTCTGAATTTACATGTAAACGAGTAGAGGGTGTAATGGTGCCAATACCAACTCTACCTGTTGCATTGGTGATATGTACACGAGGTACACCGGTTGTAACAAAATCCAAATCATAACCACTATCAGCACCTATAGCAAAAAAATCGTAACCGTTCCATCCGGAATTCATCACACCTCTTTGCACTCCATTTTCTTGAAAACTGAATGAACCTTCCGCACCACCAGCACGATCATAGTCCACAATTACGTAAGCATTCTGACCACCACCCGAAGAAACTCTCAAAGCCGATGAGCGTGTATCGCTGTAAACATGTAATAAATCAGTTGGCGAGTTGTGGCCTATGCCAACATTGCCCGTCGGCGCATCAGCCCAAATTGTGTTCGTGCCTCCGGCCACCATGTTAAACGAACCATTGGATGCGATCTCGAACGTCGCATAATCACTGCCTCCGTTGGATGACATTCTAAGAGCTGTTGCGCCGGCATTACCGATTAAGTCAAAATAAGCATCGCTGTTGCCCGAACGAACCGTTAAATATGCTTCGGCGCTTGGTCTGTCGATTAAGAAATTACCGGTCGATGTTCCACCCGCGAACTGAATCCAATTGGTGGTAAGATTGCCGACATCTGTAACAGCTTGCAAATCCCCGGCGCCCGCTCCTGTTCCGGTGGCAAAAGCGATCCAAGAAGAACCGTCCCAGAAATACGGGACCGAGTCCGCGGTGCTGAAAACCATGGCTCCGGCTTGATAGCCCGCGGCCGGTAAAACCGCGTATTGACCCAACAAAAATTGTTTGGCCACCGCGAGATTGGTGCCCGTGGCATTAACAAAAAATGCATCACCCGAAATATTTAAGTCGCCTGTAATGGCCAAATCAGCGGTGCTGGTGCCGCCCGCAAACTCAATCCAGTTGGTGGTGATATTGCCCAGGTCAGTCACTTGTTGAAAATCCAAAGCTGACGAAGAAGCTCCGGCGCCAATCAAAGTTCCATCCCAATAAAGATCCCCGCCAACATTATAAAGTAAATTAGTGGTAACACCCGGAGCTGAAGTGGTGGACATGCGGATACTGCCGTCATTATTAACCACAAAAGCATCGTCTTTAGTGGTATTACCCATACGGATCAATTCCCCGGAACCCAATTGTTTGCCCCAAAGTAAAGGATCGGACGAAAAATATTGGCACAAAGTCGCGCTTTCAAACGGACATTTGGGCGTCACACAAGTACAAGTGTAATTTGAGCCGCCATCCGTACAAGTACCGCCTGCGTCCACGGCACAGCTCCAAGTGCCTGTTAAACCTCCGGCACCCGTACAAGCGCCCGCGCGATAAGCTTCACAGCCATTGCCCAGTGTCACACCGGAAGCATCGCAATCATAATAGCTGGTATTACATCTCACATCGGCCGCATCGCAAGTGGTTCCATAATGGTTGTTGCCGCCCGTGGGATAGGTGGTTACGTTTTTTTGCACTTCGCACTTGGTATCACCCGTACAATCCAAATGCGTGGTCAAACAATCTCCGCAAGTGAAAGCGCTGGCGCCTTCATAGGCCCAGGTTCCGGCCAAACAAGTGGTCAAACGATTGTTGCCTCCTCCGTAACAAGAAGCATCGCGATTACACCAAGCCGCGCCATTGTTATCGCAATACGGCGAGCTTGAATCCGAGGCCGTAAAACAATTGATTACATAACCTCCGGTCAAGGCCGAGGCGTAAAGCACCGAAGAATTGACGCTGACGGCCGGAGCTGAAATGGAAGCCGTATTGTAACACTGCGCGATACCCGAGGAATCTCCGCACATGTTGTTGGGAGCGCAATTCTGGCCCGGAAAATTAGCCGGGTCGCTTTGCGGACACGAGGCCGGATTGGCCACCCAATTGACCGCGGCATTAGCTTCCGCCGGCATCAAAGCCATGGCGACAGTTAAGGCGAAAACCATCCCGAGTGCAAAGGCCAGGATGGACTTGGTCTTAAACTGTAATTTAGAGGAGTTCATATTTTTATTTTTGTATTGGTTTTTTGCTACGTGTTTTGTGCTATATGCTTTGTGTTACATGTTGATTATCTGCAACAACTGATCTTTCTGGTAACCTGGCAATTATTCAGCCAGCCCATGCCTCCGCCGTTCGGATCATAAGCCCAGAAAGCACCCAAGCTGGTATTTGAATTGCTGGTATAACCCGCACAGTCATTGGAATTGGCCGTGTAACCCGGAGGACCTTCAGCTATCCAGCCATAAGTCGTAGCCGCAAACAAAGTGGAAATATCCACCGCGGCTATGGTGGCGATAATTTCATCGGTTCTACAAAAATGGCTGCCCGGATACTCGTTAAGGCAGATATCATTAGCCGCCTGATAACCAACTTTACCGCCATAATTAAACGCTCCATCATAAGCTGAAGCGGTCAAACCGACAAAAACCGATGTGCTGGCCGAACCAAAGGTCAACATGGCATCAATGGCTTTTAACGCGGCCTGGACAGTAGTGGCATTAAAATTCGCAAATTCATCAAATGTACCAACAAGATAAGCACCGCTGACTAAAGGATTTGTTCCCGAAGCGCTTAATCTGATTCCATTGATTGATAATTCACCGGTAACTTCCAAAGAAGCTGTGGAAGTGCCGCCGGCAAAAATAATTGGATTGGTTGTAGAGGCACCGCGGTCAGTAACCGTCTGCAAAGTATCAAGTTCAGCCAAAGTCCCCGTGGCAAAAGCGACCCATTGCGTGCCGTCCCAATAGTACGGGACCAAATCCGTAGTGTTGTAAATCATGGCACCAGCCTGATTGCCCAACGCCGGATTGACTGCGTATTGACCGATCATGAGTTGAGCGCTCACACGCGCATCGCCGACCACATCAACACGATAGGCGGGAGTTTCCGTAAAAAATCCAAAATTGCCCAAACCGTTCATAAACAATTTTGTAGTAAAACCCGATGCAATTTGAAATTCCGAAGTGCTGGTTGGCATCCAAATGGAAAAGTTATCAATACCTCCGGATAATTTTGTGCTGTATACTCCATTATTTAAAAATACAATATACGGGTTATCGGATCCATTGATATTATCAGAATTAATAATAATGCCCGCATCATTACCTGCTCCGCTCCCATCATCTGAATCAATGGTTAATAACGCATGATCACTTAAACCACCCTGCAGATGCAAAAGACTGGAAGGTGCACTTGTTCCCAGACCTAAACGGCCCACCTCATCCAATCTCATGCGTTCCAAATTATCCGTTCTGAATACCAAGGGCTGGGTATCTATGGTACCGAGAAAATTAATATTTGGATCTGTTCCCGTATTACCAATTAAATTCCAGCCAAAATCCAAATCATCAAAAGTAATAATTTGATCCCACTGCGTTCCATCCCAGATATGAGCTGTCGAATCTAAAGATCTAAAAAGCATTGCGCCCGGTTCCACGCCTATCATGGGCAATAAATTACTTCTACCCATCACCAATTGACCCCAAGCTCTGATTACTCCGGCAACTTCCAAATCATATTGAGGGTTAGTATTATTTATGCCAACCGCTCCATTGGTTAAAATCCTCAATATTTCACTGCCGCCGTTTTGTCCAATGGTAAATGCTCCGTTATCAGCCTGCGCCAAGTCCCAGGTGGAAGTTCCCACGTGAACAATTCCGCTCCATAACTCTGACCAGCGCAAATCCGAATTGCCCAAAGTATAAGTGTCATGCGCTCCGGGAATGATGTCGCCCACTGATGTTGCTCCCGCAAACTGAATTCTATTCGTAGTCGTATTCCCATTATCCGTCACCTGTTGCAAATCCATGGCATACAGGGTGGATGAGACGGTGGTGATGGCCGTATCCAAGTCAAACAAAGCGGCTTGGACAGTGGTGGCATTGGAGTTGGTGAATTCATCAAAGACACCGACCAGGTAAGCACCGGATGTTTGATTGTTTGTACCTATGGCATCAAGTCTGATGGCTCCGATGGCCAAGTATTGAGTGAGATTAAGGGAAGTGCCGGTAGCCACGCTGAAAGTGACTTGCTGGAGAGTGGAAGTGCCGTTAATAAATAAGCCGGCACCCGTAAAGGTTCCGGTAGCGATGTTGAAGTTTAAATTGCTGTCTAAAGCCAATAATTGGTTGGCCGTAGCGGTTGAAGTGGCTTCAAACCCGTTTAGTCTGTAAGCATTTAAAGCATAAGGGTGAGAAGAGAGCTGGACTCTGGGGCTGGCTTCGGCATCGGCTCCGATTTTAACACCCACATACATGACTTCGCTGAAGTCAAGATAGGCTGGGAAAGGAGTACAAGAGCCTAACTTAAGGAAAAAGTAGCCTTTGGCATCAGGGGTGATCATGGAACAAGCGCCTGATCCTTGGTCATACACTTCTTTCCAGACCAAGGGCCCCGCTTGTGCCGGCGCGTCTCCCGGAGCTCCGTTGGTGGGATGGAGGTAGAATGAGAGCTGGATGGCCGTGGTGGAAGTGACGGCCAAGCCGCCCGGGGTCAACAACCTGCTTTGGTAGTTGATGGTCTGGGGGATGGCGGCGTCTGCCTGCCGGATATTAAAAACCGGCGTAATGGCAAAAAACATGACCGCCACACCGGCTATCGCAATACGTACCAAAAAGTACGGTTTAATATGAAAAGACATATTTGTTTTTGTTTTTGACCAAGATTAGCTGTTTTGACCTAATCCAGGCACGTATTTATTATATTAGATAAAGGACAAGTATCATAAAACCGCTTGGTGCAGCGGTTTTATGGTCTTATCCCTGTTATTGATATCTTGTTGATAACCTGTATTTTACTGTTTACCAAGCTAATTATTCGATAACTTGTTCTTCAATGATTTCCGCTTGAGGAACGGGCTCTATCTCGGGTTCCGGTACTATAGATTCATTAGATTCAACCGGCTGACTCTCTTCTTGAGCCACGATCTCCAGCTCCTCTGAATACTCATTTTGCTCAACAGCCCCCTCATCAACCACAGCCGACTCATCAACCACCTCAGGCTCTTCAGGGACGGGCTGATCAGCTATCTGAGCGACCGGCTCGGTTTCTTCCACCGGGGCCGGAACCGGATTTGTGCCATTAGCGCTGATTTGGGTTTCGAGCTCCGAGGTGCCCATGTCATTGGTTTCAATGTCCAAAGTGGTACCGTTGCTGACGAAGACCTTGCCTTCATGACTGCCGAAAGCGTGCCAATTAAAGATTACATCAGTGTATTGAACTGTATCCAATACCAGGTCAAAGCCTTGCAAAGAAGCGTTTTCCACCCAATACGGCACCGTGACTTTGCCGGCCGGGGTTAGAGTAATGATGGGCAGAGTCCCATAATCCTCTTCAAAATCCACCCTGACCCTGGTATCGCCCACCAAAACCATGGCTTGACCAACCGTATCGCGGCCCATGGCCAAATGGCCTTTAACCGTAACATTGCCTTCAAAAACCGCGTTGGCCACCACCAAATCTACGGCTTCAACATTGTTTTCACCGCCCTGCAAAGAAGTGCCGGCTAATGAACCTTGCATGTTATTTTTATCAAATGATTCAAAGAAGACGGAAATCTTGCGATGCTTGACGCCATTGATTGTTTCGGAGACATGAGTCCAATCAACTGATTGAGCGGCGCGAGCCACAATATGACTAACCATAAACTCACCCGTATCTTTTTCAGCATGTCCGGCCACATCAGAAGAGATAAGATAATCACCGATATTGATATTTTCACCTTTATCAGCCACCCAAACTTCGCCATTACCCACAGCCATAATCAAATGTGGATTTTTATTGCTGTGAGCCTTGCTCGGCTCTTGGAGTGATAAGTAAGCACCAATGACCTTGGAGTCATTAACAGCGGATGATTTAGTTACGCCGTAGATAATTTCTGACGCGGTATTACCGTTCAAATAACGATTCTCGCCCGTCAAAGTAACCAACAATCCCTTTTCCATAACCTCATCCGTCCAAGCATAGTGCGAACCAGTAAAAGCGTTGTAAGAGATGGTATTTCCGGATACCGAGATGGTTCCTTCTTCCACCCCATCCTGCCGTAATGAAACAATGGTTCCATCATCATTGGTACGATCAAACGCAGCCACAATACCGGCACTTTGTTCCACATTGACGCGCGCTTCTGTCGAAACAGTGCCAAAACCCACATTACCGCCGTTATCAAGATTCATGATTAAATTTGCTTGAGAATAAAATTGCAAGTCTCTTTGAACTTCAATCACCATGTTTCTATCATCCGTGGTACTGGCATACATACTCAAGTAGGCACCGTTGGCGCCGCCGGCAAGTCTGAACAAATTATCACCCGGCGTTGTACTGCCTAAAACATCCAATCTTCTGGAAGGCACGGTATTTCCAATACCAACGTTTCCGGCAGTGGAAATAACCATATCTCTGACCCAAGAACCGCTGTAATGACTGAAAGCAATATTGTTACTGGTATCCAATCCCATCTGCGCAATATCAACACCATCTCTTTGATACGTGGTATAAGCCGTGCCCTGGATGCCAGGCAAAGCGCCGTCTGTGGCACGGATAATCATTTGCCGGCTATAACCTCCGGAAGGCAAAATCCCGCCATCCCATTGACCTATTAACATGTTACCTCCGCTTAAAGTAAACAATTGTTCTGGTTGATCAGTACCAATGGCGAATCTGCCGTTTGTTTGCAATCTGAAATATTCATCGCCTTCGTTAAGAATCGTAAATGCGCCATCCGGGGCTTGTATCAAATCCCAAGTTGAAGTGCCGATATGAACATTGGTTGCCCATAAATCCGACCAGCGCGAATCCGTATTGCCCAAACTGTAAGCACCATGAGTACCCGGAATGATATCACCGGTCGAAGTACCTCCGGCAAATTCAATCCAATTGGTTGTTGTAGCTCCGCGATCAGTGACATCTTGGAAAGTGTCAATTGTCAACGCGCTGGAACTGACCCAAGAAGCATTACCCGCTCCGTTGGTGATTAGGATTTGTCCCGAATTACCATCAGTCGTCGGCAAAGCATAACCCGTGCTGGAAGGATTGTTGATCTGCAATGCCCCGTTGATTCTTAAAACATTAGTATCAAATTCACCATAAACCAAAGGTGCAGACGTATTGGAATTATCTATATATAAACGATTCGAATTTGTTTCGCTGTAACCGGCTTGATAACCCAAGAAAATATTACCACTGCCCAAAACATTGTTATTGCCGGCTTGTCTGCCTAAAAATAAGTTCCTAGTACCGGTGGTATTTGCGATACCCGCTTGATATCCTAAAAAGATATTGTCATTGCCGATCGATTTGCTGCCTGCTGAAACTCCCAAAAAGATATTGTCACTGCCTCTATTCTCATAACCAGCATTGGTTCCAAAGAATATATTATTACTGCCTCGAGCATCATAACCCGTATAATAACCCATCATAATGTTATTATTACCCGTATTATACCAACCGGTACCGCGTCCCATGAAAAAGTTATCACTGCCCGTATTTTCCATGCCGGATTCATATCCGATCATAACATTGTTATTGCCGGAGGATTGATAACCGGCATAATAACCAACCATCGTACCGCCAAAAGCACCCGAATAATTTCTGCCTGCGCTATGGCCGATGGCTGTCGTGTTATTGGGAGCCGCATGATTGTATAATGCTTGATAACCCACTGCTACGTTGTATAGTCCGGTTGCGCTGTTATAACCGGCAGAAGAGCCAACATAAACATTTTGTCTGTTAGATAAATTATCAGCTCGTCCTGCATTTTGACCAAAAAATACCGAGTTACCCGAATTTAAAACACTCAAATGCGGACCCTCCATGGTGAAATAATTTACATCTCCTGTAAAAAATCTTAAAATATCTTCATCCGGTAAATACTCAGTTGTGATTCCAGTATCATGCGTTACATCCCAGATTGCATTCGGAATTCCACCATTCAAAGCCTTCCATTCGCTTCCATTCCAGAAGAACGGTGTGGAAGAAGCTGTATTGTAGACCATAGCACCCGCTTGCAAACCGCTGGCCGGATTCAAAGCGTATTGACCGAGCATAAGTTGCGCGTTTACACGTGCGTCGCCTACCAAATCCAAACGATATGCCGGAGTGGTTGTCCCGATACCAACATATCCCGTACTTGTAATTCTCATCCTTTCACTACCTCCGTTTTGGCCGATTGTAAACGCTCCATCAGCGACCTGTGCCAAATCCCAAGTGGATGTGCCCACATGAACGGTTCCGGCCCAAAGATCGGACCAACGGTTGGTGGTACTGCCCAAGGAATAAAGATTGGTTGTCGCCGGCAACAAACTTGAATTGGCTCTGGCCGTAAAGGTGATTGTATCTGAAGTTGCATCGCCCAGCACCGTATTACCGCCCACGTTCAAGCTGACTCCGGCCAATAAATCCAAACTATCCGTATCCAAGGTCATTCTGCTGGTTGGGGCTGTATAACCGCCCCCAACTTGGAATCTGATTAATGTGCCGGTACCCACTGAACCGATAACTAAATTTTTATCCGTGGCCAACACACCATTGCCCGCCCAAGACGGTACGTAAAAATTAGATCCGTATTTACCGAAATAAATATTATTGGTGAAATCCGCTCCACTGCCCTTAAGTTCCAAAACCGCTCCCGCGTAGTTGCTAGCATCATTGGTATTGACCGCCTTAAAACCTGTTAATGTACTGGCGCTGTTATTTGTAACATTAACTTGATAGACAGCTGAATCAGTTGGAGACAATACATTGGTGTTCTTTTGCCAATGATTGGAATCCGCACCCGCTAAAGCAACCCAGCCCGTATTTCCTACATCCGTTGTCTTAACATACACTTGTTGGCCCGATCCCGTGCCATCAGTTCTATAATACATACTGCCGCTATAAGCCGTAACTTTGGCTTCCGGCGTACTGGTTCCCACCGACATTTTGATGTTATTTGTAAATTCACTGGCACCGCCGTTTCTTAATTGTAAGATGGGCACATTATAATTTGTAGCCAAAATACTGAAAGCTCCTTGACTGGCCGATCCGGGGATCTGCAAAGCCATCTGGCTATAATCTATATAAAAATTACTGTCCCGCGTGCCCGATCTTTGATACCCGAATTCAAAAGACTCCGTGTTATTGTTCCAATTCATATAAGCTCCTGAACCATTTTCCGGATCACTTGTATCATCAGTAAAATACATTCTGGCGCCAAGATCTCCAAATTGTTCCATGGTTTGAATAGCCAACCCTCCTCCGTTAACAGCATTGGTCAAAGCCAAACTCGTTTCCCATTGATCGGTTCCCGGATTCAAAATCTCAACCGGATTGGCACTGTTTAAAGTATAAATCTGTCTGCCTAAAGCCGAACCTCCGGCATCATAAGCGGCTTGCAAGGTTGTAGTGGCAGATACTATGGCATTATCAACATAAGCTTTGTCAACCAAAGATCTGGCTACAAAATCCGCTGAATAATCACTTTCATAACGTAAACCATATCTTGAACCGGCAGCGCGAAAATCATAAAATTGATTATCGGCTCCAATATGTAAAACCGCATTATTTCCATACAGATCAACTTGACTGGTGCTCGCATCTATTTCAATGCCATGCTGGGAAACCATTTTGAAATTATCCATGAATTCCAAATAATGGTTGGTATTCCCTTCATCATTATTAACAGCTCCAATTCTTAAATTGCCGTTGGTATTGTAATCCGGTTGAAAATATAGAAAATTTGCAGGATTGCTTTGATCTGCAAACCTTAATTCATAACCATCAGCAATGGTAACATCGCGATCTTCGGGAATAAGACCGTCAGAATTATAAATGTTATAAACCAAATCCGATGATGTGGCCCAGCTCAATGTTCCGGCGCCATCTGTAATTAATACCTGATTGTTAGTACCATCGGCACTTGGCAGAGTCCAAATTGTATTACCCGTTAAAGCTGTAGGCGCAATAAAGCCAACATATTCACCGCCGAATTGATCCATCAATCTCAATTCACTGTGTGATAATTCTATGGCATTGGCCCCGTAGTTAACTTGCATGGATGTTCCAATGCCTCCGTAATCCAAATCACCAAAACCAACTACCAAATCATTGCCAGCCACGCTGCCTCCGGCTCTAAAGACATTTTCACCATTCTCGTCTCTAAAATTGGCTATGTTCAGCATGCCCGAAATACCGGCAACTGAAAATGAAGAAGCCTCATGAGAACCCGGCCCTACCATTAACAACGATACCAATGGATTATCTGTTCCGATTCCTACATAACCATCATTTCTAATATACATCCTCTCAACTCCCGCTGTATCAAATCTAATGTAATCCTCGTCAGCCGATTCCTCTACCTGCACACCCGTGTCATGATCCTCATCCCACAATGAACTGCGTACATCTTCGGCCGTAGCCACGGTTCTCCATTGCGTGCCATCCCAATAATTGATGGTGGATGAAGAAGTTTTATACACCAATGAGCCGGCTTGATAACCGCTGACCGGTAAAGACGCATAACGTCCCAACATGAATTGACCGGACAAACGTGAATCACCGGCAACATCCAAGCGATAAGCAGGAGTGGAGGTTGATAAACCAATATTACCATCACCGGCAACAGTCATTCTTTCATTACTATTAGTATATATTCTATAGGGTACATTTCCGTTAACCATAAACCCTGCGTCAAAAGGAGATGAAAAGGTTTTACCGGTCACGACTCCGTTGTTGGCGAATTCAATAAAAGCCGCGTCAGATCCATTGGCATGATCTGAATTTATGTAAATCCCCGCATCTTGCCCATCCGCATTGCCATCATCCGAATCAAGCGTTAAAACAGCGCGTCCATTTAATCCACCTTGTACATGTAATAAAGTAACCGGAGCGGCTGTACCTATGCCCAGTTGACCCGCTGAAGTTAAGACAAATGGACTTGGATCCGAAGCCGCGTCCTCTATCCATAAAGACGGTCCTGTGCCGATATTACGCATCCAAAAAGCTTCCGCCGTACCGTTGTGAATGTTGTAATATGCTCTGGCGCCGTCATCTGTATTGATTTCGACGGCATTACCTCCGTTTAATGGTTTATCGATCAGTAATCCTGTTTTACCGCCAATATCATACATCTCAATACCGGGCTCCGAACTCATATTATAAACAAATAAACCCGTGCCCGTAGCATTATTATTAATTTCAATACCCCTATTACCCGTATTATTATCCAATAACATGCCATAACCCGCGCTTTGTCTTATATATAAACCTGTACCCAAAGGCGACATACTGCGAATCTGCATACCATAACCAGTACCCGTATTTTCAATCCAAGCACCAAAATTTGATCCAGCATTATTCAATCTGAAACCTACACCGTCATTGGGATTATCTATATATAAGCCAATGCCATTACTAGTACTATTATCGAATCTGGCTCCATAACCAGTACCCTGATTTCTGGAATAAAAGCCAGATCCCGCGCCCATATTCCGTGCGCTGAAAGCACTACCATTGCCTAAATTATTAACCCACAAACCTTCCGCATCAGTGGAGTGAGTCACCGACATGAAGCCTAGAGTACCGGTTGTGTTGGTAATTTCAATGGGGCCGGCGTCGGTTATAATGAATTTACCTGCTCCAAAACCTCCTCCATCATAAGCCAAATCCAAAGTCACCTGATCTGCAACTGTTCCTGTGGCAAAAGCTATCCATTGCGTTCCATCCCAATAATAAGGTACAAGATCCGCTGTATTATAAATCATGGATCCCGCTTGATTGCCCGCAACCGGATTTATTGCATAGCGTCCCAACATGAATTGTGATGTCAAACGGGCATCACCCGCAACATCCAAACGATAGGCCGGTGTATCGGTTGCAAAACCAAAGTTACCCATGTCAGTCATGTGCAGGCGAACAAAACCATCTTGATTAATTCCAAAGGTCGTACTGGCAGCCAAATCAAAACCTGAACCCGAAGTTCCTCCTAAAAATTTTGCGCTTTGTACACCATTATTCATAAAAATCAAATATGCCGCATCAGAACCATTAATATTGTCGGAATTAATAATGATACCCGCATCCATGCCCATGGCATTGCCATCTTCGGAATCCAGTGTCAATAAAGCCGCCCCATTGGCACCGCCTTGAACATGTAATAAAGTTGACGGAGCATTTGTTCCGACACCCACAAAACCGATAGAACTGATTACCATTCTGGAAAGCCAAGCTGAACCATCCCAATGATCAAAGTTAATGCTGTTGTTGGGTGTTATGCCGAATCTCGCTATATCTGTGGTATCACGTTGGAAATATGTATAAGCAGATCCCTGAATACCCGGTGAAAAACCGTCTGTAGCTCTTAAAATAAAATTCGCGCTCTTGCCTCCCGGAGGAATAATACCTTCATATTGTCCGACCAACAAAGTATCACGAACGGACAACATTTGTTCCGGAGCTCTAATGCCTATACCAACCGCTCCATTTGTTAAAATCCTTATCCTTTCACTGCCTCCGTTTCTACCTATGGTGAATGCTCCGTTATCAGCTTGACCTAAATCCCAGGTAGAAGTGCCTACATGAACAATACCGCTCCAAAGCTCTGCCCAGCGTAAATCCGAATTGCCCAAAGTATAAGTGTCATGCGCTCCGGGAATGATGTCGCCCACTGATGTTGCTCCCGCGAATTGAATCCTATTGGTCGTCGTATTCCCATTATCCGTCACCTGTTGCAAATCCATGGCATGCAGGGTGGATGAGACGGTGGTGATGGCCGTATCCAAGTCAAACAAAGCCGCTTGCACGGTGGTGGCATTGGAGTTGGTGAATTCATCAAAGACTCCGACAAGGTAAGCACCTGATGTTTGATTGTTGGTACCTATGGCATCAAGCCTGATGGCTCCGATGGCCAAGTATTGAGTGAGATTAAGAGATGTGCCGGTAGCCACGCTGAAAGTGACTTGCTGGAGAGTGGAAGTGCCGTTAATAAATAAGCCGGCACCCGTAAAGGTTCCGGTAGCGATGTTGAAGTTTAAATTGCTGTCTAAAGCCAATAATTGGTTGGCCGTAGCGGTTGAAGTGGCTTCAAACCCGTTTAGTCTGTAAGCATTTAAAGCATAAGGGTGAGAAGAGAGCTGGACTCTGGGGCTGGCTTCGGCATCGGCTCCGATTTTAACACCCACATACATGACTTCGCTGAAGTCAAGATAGGCTGGGAAAGGAGTACAAGAGCCTAACTTAAGGAAAAAGTAGCCTTTGGCATCAGGGGTGATCATGGAACAAGCGCCTGATCCTTGGTCATACACTTCTTTCCAGACCAAGGGCCCCGCTTGTGCCGGCGCGTCTCCCGGAGCTCCGTTGGTGGGATGGAGGTAGAATGAGAGCTGGATGGCCGTGGTGGAAGTGACGGCCAAGCCGCCCGGGGTCAACAACCTGCTTTGGTAGTTGATGGTCTGGGGGATGGCGGCGTCTGCCTGCCGGATATTAAAAACCGGCGTAATGGCAAAAATTACTGCCATTACACCAGCCAAAGCAACGCGCACGCGAAGGTACGACTTGATGGAAAGAAACATATTGTTTTTTGTGTCAGTGGTTTTTTTGCCTAAACGCAGACAAATTAATCCAATCCAGGCACGTATATATTATATATATACCAGACTTAAAAAAATAAAACCGCTTGGTGTAGCGGTTTTACTATCTTATCCCTGTTATTGATATCTTGTTGATAACCTGTTTTCTCTTGTTTACCAAGCTTTTATTTAACCACTTTCCATAGCCCGTCTTCGTGCACCAAATAATAGTCTGCCACGGTATTAGCCACCTCTATTTTGGCGCTGACAGCCTTGTCAAAAAGCACGTCGTATTTTTCAGATGACCAGGCATCTTGCTTGCCGGCCTGCGCCACAATCAACTCCTGACGGCTTAGATCTTTGGGCGAGAAATCCACCGTGTATTGATCAATAAAGTCCTGCTCACCGACCTTGGCCTTTATACTGACAGGCAACTGCTCGTAAATTTTGCTTAACTGCCCGTTAGATTCATTATCTATGGCAGACATTAAGGCATTATACATGCCAACGTTAAACAGAATCTGCATACTGCCCGTTTCGTCAACCTTCACTTTTTTCAGCAAAGCTTTCTTTAGCTCGGGATGGGTCAGCCTGATATAGGCATTGGAAGGAATCTGTGAAAAATTATACGCCCCACCGTCTTGAGTCCTGATACTGACCTCTTTAACCATCAGATCTACCCCCGCCACTCCAACATCTTCCAAGGGATCAAGCAATAATCCATTTACATTGATTAAGCCGACCTCTTTATCCACAGGCACCTCATAAATGGGCTGAACAGAGCCTGAATTTGAAGCTTGACTTTTAAACCAACCTGACTGATAGGCCACGAAACAAAAAACCGCGATGGAAAATAAGGCTGCCAAAACCGTGACCAAAGTCATGTTTTTCTGTCTTTGTTCCAAAGTCCGCCTGTCTTTTTTAGCCTTGAACATCAACCTTAAATTATTAACCGCTAAAATCAAAACCAAGATGGTCAGCAGGGCCACCGGATAGAGATAGTGCGCGTAGCTAACCGTTGCCGATTCAATCGGAGCCTGACCTCTGACCTGAAGATTCAGTAAAGCCATATCATGCTGTTCTCCGCCTTCGGTTTCCACGATTATTTTGTGCAAACCCGGAGCCAAATCCTGTGGAAATTGAGCTTCCCAATTGCCTTGTGCGTCGGTTTGTATCTCTATGGTGGCCTTGGGTTGGTTGGTATTGTTTTCCATATGGTTAGTAAATATATAACTTGAGCTTGGCATTGGGCGAAGCAAAACCCTGAATCAGAATCTGATCAGCCTGTTTTTCGATGTTTTCAATCTTTAATCCGGACCAAGGAGAGACCAGATCAGGTTGTCCGGTGACGGGCGCGGGCACTGAACCGGCTCCGGAAGACGGCCTGGAAGCCGTAGGCGCGGGCGTGGCAACCGGTCTGGGCGCGGCCACCGGCAGACAAACGGCTGGCTGATCACTGATGGTTTGAATGGTTTTTTCAATAGTCTGGGTGGCAAATAAAGGAGCCATGCGAACTTCGTAGCCATAGACTTCTTGTCCGTTGGCTCTAATCACCGGCCTGAAGTAATATAATTCTCCGGCCTGCAAGCCATCAATCACCACGGAATGATAGGTGCTGTTATTGGCATACTCACGAGTGGAATTGACATAGCCGTAATTGGGCGCGGCTCCCATGGATAAATGCTCGCTCATATCATAAATAACCCTGGAAGTGGCCGGCACATTGCTTAGCCAAGAAACCAAAACTGAAGACTCGTTGATCTGATTGACTGTAATCGAACTTAAGTTCACTCCTAACAAAGGATTGATGCCCGGTGAACCGCCGCTGCCCGTGGAACCTCCTGCCGGGCAGCTGGACACGCACACCGTTCCGTTCCAGGTGGTATTGGTACCGCAAGAAACCGGACCGGCCACGCCTTCAAACTGACAAGTCGCGCTGCAACCATCGCCGGCCACGGTATTGCCATCATCACATTGTTCGGTTAATTCTTTTAAATTATTACCGCAGACTTCGGTGGACAAACAATTAGCACTGCAGCCATCCCCGCCCGCGGTATTGCCATCATCACAGACTTCATTACCTTCAATGACTGAATTACCGCAAACCTGTCCCGTACCTCCGCCCACAGCCATGGCATATACATCGCGCTCCATCAGATTATTGCTCACGTCCTTGGCGTAAATAATCACAGGCACACTTTCCCCGGCCACGAAGTCACCGGCCGGATCTATGGTTACAGTATAATCATTGGGCGTACCGGCTAAAGCCGTAAAAGCCGTGGTTGAAGCATAAGTGATCCTGGTGCCGTTGGTTGTAACACTACCCGCTCCGCCCGCCGCGTTTTTATAATAAATACCATTTACATAAACCACCAAGCTGGCCAAATCAACACCCGAGCCGTCATCTTTTACATGAAAGATGATAGAACCGGCCGGAATAATACCCTGATCATTGCCCGGATTGCGCTGGTCCACATAAGGAGGATCCGTATCAGCGGTGGTAAAAGTCCAAGTATCGGTCACCATGACATTAGGCACCAAGTCTGCGCAATCATAAGCACTAACCGTTACCACTTCATTCTGACTGAAGTCGCTGGCCGGATTGATGGTAAATCTGTAGCCATAATCAATGGCCGTAACCGTCACGTCCGGATGTCCTTGCTGGTAAGTGGTCAAAGCAAAAGACGGAGATGAAACATTGAATCGACAGCTGGCCGCGTTCACGCCCGTACCGGAAATGTTCCCCGGATAGAACTTCTTGTCATGCACATCAATCGTGATATTGGTGGATACACTGTTGTTAACACTCCCGCGGTTGGGCGTTTCAGCCACTACGCGCGGAGCCACCGTGTCCGCCTCGGTGGTAAAAGTCCAATTCTTAGCGTCCATGGTATTGGGTCCGTTGGCATCACCCAATTGATTCTGGGTGGGCGAGGCTAAATCCTGAAAACCACTGATAACCACATTATATAAAGTATTGTATTCCCAGTTTCTCAAATCGCCGGCAATGCCCGAAGGGCTGTTTGGGTTAACGGTAACATTGCACAAGTTGGTACCCCAAACACCGGAACATGCATAAGCATCCCAGGCCGTATAATCACTGCCGTTGAAAGTAATGGCCCCCGGCGGCGTGGCCGTATTAACACCCGTACCCACTCCCGTGTTATCACCTTCTCCATTTTTACTGTCGCGCAAATCAAAAGTATAGTTATCTTCAACCGCCACATTAATACTGCCGTGCGTGGGCACCGGATTTAAAGCATATGGTTTTTTAGTGTCCGCCCAAATATGCATTTGAAAATCTTCGGCATCATCCAGCATATCATTGCCATCCAAAGAAATATTACTTTCCGTGGTTTGTCCGATAACACCCACATTAATATCCAAAGTCAAAGCCGCGCCCGTTCCGTAGTTAACCGCCGTGGGCTCATTCATGGTCCAGCGCACCGTGCCAAAATTACCCAATCCGTTTGAATACCCCGTGGTTCTGTAACCTGTGGACTTGACCCGGCCTCCGGAAATGGTCTGGCCGGACCAGCTGGGAAAATAGGTTCCCGTAGTCAAATTGGATGCAGTGACTTTAACCGTATCGTAGTCAATCCAAATATTGGACGCATTGGTGTTGGCTGACTGAATTTGCATGGTGGTCGTAAAAGCCTGACCAACATAAAAATAATTCAAGTCCGCGGGCAAGCCCGTACCGCCGTCACCCGTGTTATCACCGCCCGTAAAAGGGGAGGCTAACAGCTGAAACCAATCCGTGCCCGAGGGAGTGGCCGCGTTAACCGGCAAAGCCGTTAACAGCAGGGCTGCTATCAAAACAACATTCAAGAACTTTGTCATATTTTTTTAAAAATCTTAGTTATCGCCTTCCACGTCCAAATTTTTCAACATTAAGCTTAAGTCCACGGAATTAACCACCGGATCCTGATTCAGATTGGATCTGATGCCGCGGGTGGTTAGATCATCTTTATCCAAATCATTGATAATAATTGAAAGATCGACTGAATTGACTACATCGTCACCCATGGTGGCCGGAGTACTGGTAGATCCGCTGACATCACCGGCCAATAAAGTACTCGTACCATAAGGAGCCGAGTTATCAGGCTGGGTAAAATTCAAAACCACATTACCTGTGCTCAAGGGTACGTTTCTTAAAATCTTGGTCAAATGCTGATGGGTTTTGATGGCTACGTCATAATTGCCGGCCGGCATGCTTCCTAAATCAATAGGTGTCAGATAAGTGCCGGCCACTGTGGTGCTGGCCAAAACCGGCATGGTATAAACCGCAGCATGCGTACCCGGATCTTTAACTGTTAAATAAAAAATAGCATCATCATTGGTGCTGGTGGCGCCCACGCGCATTTCGGGCACAGCCCATTGAATAGTGGCGGTTACCAGTTCCAAGTCTTCTTCCCAAAAAGTGCCGTGCCAATAAACATAGTTAGTGCTGGTGGAAACGCCGGCTCCTGGATGGCCGATCTCGGCGTTAAATTGATAGTTGGTGGAAGAGGCGCGAAAATCAACCGGACCGCCATGCTCTTGAGTTAAATCAAAATTAGTACTGGTGGCCGCGATCACTAAAAACGGAAAGGTCAGCAGTCCTAAAATCAATATGATGCGCATGTTAGATGTTATCCTCATGTCCTTGTGTATTATACCAGATACCGAACCAGCCTGCTACGACCCCTTGACCAATCAATCTATATATTGTATACAGCAGTGTGGCCAAAAAAAACCACTGACATTTTAGGAGGAGAGAATGCTGCATTTAACAGCGGAAGACAGGGAGACCTATCTGTACCTGCGCGGCAAGGGGGTTTTGAAGGATGAGGAGGTACACAGGGTCCCGATGAGCAAGGGCACAACTCTGGTCTGTTGCGCGGACGGTGATCAGTTCGACGATTTGTACGCCAACCTGGCCGGCATGTGCTTGCAGAAAATGCCCTGGCCCCGCATTCACACTTTGACCTGCCATGGCGGCGCTCTCATCATCCCTTCGGACTCGCCTTTGAACAAGGGCTTCCGCGGCGTCAACATGATCGAGGACATCGTCGATGCCTGGAGCATGAAAGGCACGTAAATGGTGGCCTTGTACGCGCACGCCCCTTGCGGCGCGGCCACCAAGATTGGCATGAGTCTGGCCCAAATCTTGGACAACTTGGTCCAAGCCAAGCTGGAACTCAAACAAGCTTTGCTCAAGGCCGGCGCTGCCACCAAAGTTGTGTGCCTGGTGCACATCGACCGCGGTGCGGAAGAAGGCAAACGAACGTACTTTTTGAGCGCCGCTGAGTGGCAGCTCATGACCAGGCACAATCCAATCGTGCCCGGCCGCCGCTGGCCGGCGCAACTCGCAAAAGCAGCCCCGTAAGGCTGCTCATTTTTTTACTTATTTTCTTTTTGGTGGTCTTTTGCGGTCGTTATTTATGACTGAACCAATCACATCTTTGTCCATTTGTTTTTGGCCATGCGGTTTGTGCCGGCCGGATGAACGAATCAAAAACTGATCCGCCTCTTCCGAGATATCGATAAACAAATCACAGGCACCTTTTAACTCCGAACTGGTGGACGCTCCAAAAGCAATCACCTCCACCACCACACCCTTGGCCTGAAGATATTCCACGCACGGCACAAAGTCTCCGTCGCCCGTAATTAAAATCATGGCATCCACTTTGTCCGCCAATTTGACTGCGTCTATGGCCATACCCACATCCCAATCCGCTTTTTTAACCCCGCTGGAAAACTCCAGCACTTCTTTAACTCTAAGCTCTATACCTCCGCCCACCAGAGCTTCAAAAAAACTAAGCTCCTCACCCGTCTTGGACTTGGCCACATAAGCAGTGGCCCGCACCAACTGCCTGTCTTCCGTGGCCGCGCGCACAATACCCGGGAAATTAAGCTTGGCATCATATAAATGTTTGGCCGAGTGATACATGTTCTGCGTATCTATCAGAACCGCCACTCGTTGAGCCGGTCTTTTAATCATAAAAAAATAAACTTATTAAAAAATTGAATTATTCAAACGTCAGGCTAGCATAATATTAATACGCCAATCGGTCAAAAGGGATTTCATGTAGCATGTAACATGTAGCACATAACATAAAACATTTAACATAACACAAGTCCCGTCAACGACGGGACCTGCAACCTTCTTCTTGTTACATGCTACATGTTACATGCTGCATGCTATATCTTCAGTTTGCTCATCAGCTCGTCATAAGCTGAAGCATCTTCGCGCTTCAAGTATTTCATCAAACGGCGGCGTTCACTGACTTTTTTAATCAAACCGCGGCGGGAGGAAAAATCTTTTTTATGCGAGCGCAAATGCTCGGTCAAGTCTTTGATTTCCTCGGTCAAGATGGCTATCTGAACTTGAGGAGAACCCGTATCCGTGGCATGGGTCTTAAACTTTTCAATAATCTGCTTCTTCTTCTTAGGATCCAACATATGGTTCAGCTTCTGTGTTAAACGTCAGATCCTGTTTAGAATCGGGCGGATCGCAGAGAAGCCGGGTCAGCGCGTTTTTCAGCCTTGAGCCGAAAAAGCGTAATAAATTAGTGAGCTAAGATTAGCAAGGTTTGACGGGATGGTCAAGACAGCGATGCCCCGGTCGAGAGTTCCTCAACCGGGGCCGGAAGACGCGGGCTAGTAACCGTTATTCAAGAGGTCGCCGCGATACTCGGCAATCGCGAAACCGGCACCCAGGCCGCCGCAAATCTTGAGCATCAAGCCCATGAACTGGGTGAACGGCGACTCGATCCCGACCAGGTACTGCCCAAAAGCGAAGACCATCAAACAAAGAACGATTCCCACCATCAATCTGAATACGGCCATCACCAACCCTCCTGATTAGAGTTTGCGGCCCATGATGCGAAGGAGCTTGGCCTGACAAGGCACGGGGCAGACCCTGAAGGCTGCGCGTGACCGCCAGGCCGAGACTCGCACCCACTACCGCCTCGCACATCAAGGCCAAAAACTGCTGAACGTTCTCCATGAGAACTCCTTTCTTTTGCCGGGAAATGATGCTTAAAATAGCACTTTTTTATAAAAATGTCAACCCTTGAAGGGTATAGCGGCTATTAAAATAAAAAAGCCCCGCAGACAATCTCCACGGAGCACGAGACACCGCTAGGCCTCCAGATCCAGTTCGCGCACGATCAGAGCCAGGCGCGCCAGATCCGACTCATCCAAACCGGCCTCGGCCGGCCCGAGCTTGGGCGGATCAAACCAGCCCAGAGAGCAGTCTCCCAATTCCGCCGGCGGTCCGAAGGCGGGGATCAGGCCGGTGACGTTATCAAGTTCCCGCAAGACTCCCAGAGTGGCGTCTTTGTCCCGCAACAGGCCGATCAAATCCCTGGAGTCCAAGAAGCTCAGGCACTTTTTGGCCTCGACCGCCGCGACAGCGCGAGACCAGGCTTGATACTCTTCCACCGAAGAACCGGCTCGGGCAATGTCCAAATCACAAACTCGGCCCAGCCTTTCCAAACCCTCGACAGCTTCAGCTCTCAAGGACCGGCGGCACAGCGCCACGTAGGCGCGTCCGTATTTCAAGACCAAGTCATCCAGTTCCTGGCGACTGAGGCCCAGATCCGCCAAAAACCCGGATTCAGCCTCGCTAATCTCTTGCTGAATCAGGGCTGACACCGCCGCGCCCACATAGATATAGCACCCGTCTTCACGAGCCAGGCAAACACGGTAGATGGCCGCCATCTCCAGGCCTGTATACAATTCAGGCAACCAGTCCTGTCCCAAGCGGCTGCGTTGCAGGCAATCAAGCGCCCGATTGTACAAAAAGCGCAGCATATTGCCGTGGAATTCAGCCGGTGTGACCCGAGCGCTGTTTTTCAACCGATCGAGAACCGCCTCCAGCAAGCCGACATGTGCAAAAAGCAAAGACGTCAATGTGTCCGCTTCCCGCACATCTCCGGACAGACAACTCAAGTACTTGGCGGTCGCGTGCTTAACCAACCCCTGATCCACCTGATCCTGCATGTGACTCTCTCCTTTCAAAGACCGGCTATTCATATACTATTTTTTTCTGATTATGTCAATCCCAGCTACTCAACCACCCCTCCCAAACCCTCGCCCTGAATAGGGAGAGGATCTCCGACGCAACGTCGGAGTGGTGAGGGTTTCCCCAGTGGCGTTGCACGCATAGCTCCGTGAATTCCC
Source organism: Parcubacteria group bacterium ADurb.Bin192 (assembly GCA_002070095.1). Lineage (GTDB taxonomy): Bacteria > Patescibacteriota > Patescibacteriia > 2-12-FULL-60-25 > 2-12-FULL-60-25 > MWCR01. Next base: position 206,234 of record MWCR01000001.1, read on the forward strand.
GTTTTCATGGGGATAACAATGGCTTGTTTGTCATCTCGACCAACGTGGAGAGATCTCTTGGGTTTGATAAGCTAAAGCGATTTCTCGACTACCGTTCGATGATGACATAACTGTTAATTAGCGAGATTGCCGCGTCATTCGTCGAACTCATTCCTCGCAATGACAATGTTGGTTTTGACTTGGGGTGGTCGTTCGCGAACGGCACCCCGTGGGACGCTGTTACATGCTACGTGCTACATGTTTTGTGAAATAAGACGCGATGGACGCTAAGCGCATAAGCAGGTAAAATATTATCCGACACATATGAAACTCTCCCATCATCTGCGCGATTTCCTGATTTATCTGGAAATTGAAAAAGGACGATCTCAAATGACCATCCGCAACTACGAATTTTATTTATTGCGTTTTATCGAATGGGCCAAAGATCCTAAAACCGAAGACATTAATGACAAAATGATGGTTGATTATCGTCTTTATCTTAATCGCTTGGAAGATCCGACCAGGGGCCTGCTTAAAAAAAATACACAAAATTATCACTTAATCGCTTTACGTTCATTCTTTAAATACTTGATCCGACACGACGTAAAAATCATGGCCCCCGAAAAAATTGAGCTGGCCAAACAAAACGCCAGAGAGCCAGTTTTCTTGGAGGCTAATGACATGGAGCGCCTGCTCCAAGCCCCGCTCCAAACGAACGACGTCGGCATCCTGCAGGCGCGCGATAAAGCTATTTTGGAATTATTTTTTTCCACGGGCATGCGCGTCTCCGAGTTAGCCAACCTAAAAAAAGAGCAGGTCAATTTAAACCGTGAAGAATTTACCATCCATGGCAAAGGCGACAAACTGCGGATTGTCTTTTTATCGCATCAGGCCAGACATTGGATGAAAAACTACCTCAAGATGCGGGAGGATGAATCTCCGTACATGTTCATCCGGCATGACAGGGCTGTTAAAAACACCGCTCAAAACTCGGATAAAGAAGCCGGCCCCATCACTCCCCGGTCCATCGAGAGGCTGGTCCAACGCTACGCGCTCATGGCCGGCATCACTAAACAAATCTCGCCTCACAGCCTAAGACATTCTTTCGCCACCGATCTTTTGATGAACGGCGCGGACCTGCGCAGTGTGCAATCCATGCTTGGGCATTCTTCCATTACCACCACTCAAATTTATACCCATATTACCAACCAGCAGCTGCGCGATGTGCATAAAGCCTTTCACGCCAAAAGAAGAAAAGAATAAAAAAAGAGGCTCAAAGAGCCAAGTGATGATAAAAAGCGACGATCATAAAATTATACCTTGCCAAAACGAGCTGAGGCGTTTGATCTTGAACGGCTTGACGCCGGCCAAGATTCAAGACAAGAGTAAGTTCCCGCCAAATAGTATTCACCGACGCCCACACGCTGATAAAGGTGTAAGGTTATGCCGAGTAAATCGGCCAGCTTTTGCCAGGCACGGCTGTCATTGACCGCGCACTCCCCCAGTCTGAAGTAGCTTAGTGCGAACCCCCGGCCCGTGATGCCAAAAATTTGCGCCAACACCTCGAGATCCGTCCGCAGAGCCAAGAAGACTTCTTGGGCCGTGGGATTTTCTTGAGCATCCAACAAACAAGTCCCCGGCCTGATGGTGTTAATATCAGTCCGATAGCTCATACCGTCGGCTATAAATACCCACTCTTGGCTTTCCGCCAGCCAATCCAGTAAAAGCTGCCGCCTGCGCATCTTTTCTTGAAAATCCATGGCTCACCCCCCGTTTTGAGACAGTCTATAAGTGCAAGTTGTCCAAGAAACATAAGACACATAATCAAGCCAAGCCGGTCATGTCAAGACCAAGCCCGCCTCTCGACAAAAGTCAGTATTTCCACTAGACTGCACCTATCAAAATCAATTACCAAATTAACAAATATAAAATACGAAGTACACCCTAATTTGATAATTTATATTTGAAATTTGTTAATTAGTTCATGCGCCCTTAGCTCAGCCGGATAGAGCAACAGCCTTCTAAGCTGTAGGTCGTTGGTTCGAATCCAACAGGGCGCACCACTCCCCGTCGCTCCACTTAGCGCTTTGCGCATTGTGAAGCTATGGGGAGTGTCCCTCGTAACTGAACCCAATGAAGCTTTATGCGAAGTTGGGTTAGTGAAGTGGGGCATCCCCCTTTCGCATAAAGCTACGGGGGATTTTTCTTTACCTGTTGGATGAGAACGGGAAAGTGGTAGGAAACGGTAGTTTCTTACATGCGGAGGAGAGTTATTCGAGAACCAAAAGGTTCTTGAAAGAGCGCAGCGATGTGAGATTCCAACAGGGCGCACCACTCCCCGTCGCTCCACTTAGCGCTTTGCGCATTGTGAAGCTATAGGGAGTGTCCCTCGTAACTGAACCCAATGAAGCTTTATGCGAAGTTGGGTTAGTGGAGTGGGGCATCCCCCTTCGCATAAAGCTACGGGGGATTTTTCTTTACCTGTTACTTTTAATAAAAAAAGCGCCCGACAGAGGGCAAGAGACTAGGTAAAAACGTCGGCTACGGCTTCGCAGAGTTCATCCAGATTGAACGGGATCAATCTGACACCCTTGGCTTGCAAGGCAGACAAGGCGTTCCGCACTCTATTTTCGATACGCGCGGCCGCTGTACCGGATGCTTGAAAACAGGGCTCTGTAGATCTGGACGGTAAGGTCACCCGTTGGTGATAATCGGCCGAGGCATAATAAAGTTCGTGTACCAAGGGAACAAGTTCCGGAGAACGCAGGGCCTCGGCCAAGACGTGCCGCACATGATTATTAACCGTGGGATGAGCCAAGCGCCACCTCCTTAAATTGGAATTTAATCGAATCTCCAAATCAAGTCAAAAAAATAAGCGCCCCGGGCGCTAGGGAGGAGGGCGCACGAGGCGTTCTAAGTAAGAAGCGAGAAGCCGGAGCGGCTAGGCGGCCAGGTGATCGTCCATGGCCGAAACCACAATGGGACAGAAACGGGCAAAATCCGCGCAATCACCCAGCTCAATGCCCAGTTCTGCCAACAGTGCAATCGCGGACTTGATTCTCTGCTCCGAGTTCACCCTTTGCAGAATCTCCGCGCGCTGGACAGCCCGATCATCCGAAGTTAGAGGCTCGAGCCCGAACGTCTGGTGATTGGCATCCAGCCACGATTGACATGAATGAGCCAGCTCGATCAACAGCTCTTGCACGCCCACGGTGTCGCGGTTGTTGTGAATCTTTTCATACAACCCCATCTCAGTCTCCTTTCGGTCCCGCAGGACCTTGATCTCAATTGATAAACAAGAATGCCATATTTTTCATGGCTTGTCAATCCCCGCTCGCATAACGTACTTAACGTACCTAGCGTCCTTTCACGTACATAACGTCCCAATCGTCGCTCGTCCTACGTCACGAAACAAGTAACATGTAGCATGTAACAAACGTACACGTCCTACGTCGCTCGTCCCGCGTCCCACGTCAGGAACATTCCACGCCTTCGGGCTTTCCTTCCCTCTCTTGGGTAAGAGAGGGTTAGGGTGAGTTAGGCTCTCGCGTACCCAACGTCCCGCGTAATCGCTCCCTCCGTCATCCTGAATTCAGTTCAGGAGTGAGAGAGTCGAGATGACAATGTAACGCAAAAAAAAGAACAGCTCGCAGGCTGTTCGGAGAAGAATCGAGCTGAGCTCGATTGAGTTGTCAGGCGGTCAGCCGACTCTCGGCTTCTTCAAGCAGGGCGCCGGCCTGGCTCACGTCTTGTTCAATGGCCATGAGACCGATGCGCCGCAAGCGATCGTGCCGCAAAGCTCCCACCATGTACGGAATAACACCGGTCCCCCGTTGCCGGCGGAACATGAGCCCATACCCCAGGATGCCGCGGGCCCGGCTATAAGTATCAATCCAACGGCTGGGCTCGATGATTTTGTTGGCCATACCCCATGCCTTCATCCCCAAACGGGCGGCCACGGCATAGCAGTAGGTGGCCGAAGTCGCGCGCGCGTCCGCATCCAACAGATACAGCTTGCCGCTGCGCGTGTCGCGCACCGCGTCAAAGGCCAAGACTCCGCTGTAACCCAGTTGCACGGCGTGCTGTACCAGGGGTTGAGTCAAAGCACGCAGAGCCCGGGACACGTCGGCCGATACCACGTCATCACCGGAAGACAAGAGCTCGCCCTGATGCACGAATCCGTCGTGCATTTGCAGACTGGTTCCCACGTACACCGGATCACCGGCCTGCATAAACCATTGAGCGCTCAAGGACTCGCGATTCACAATCTCTTGCTCCACGATCACTTCACGTCCCATGAACCGATCCGCGAACTTGCGGAACAGGGCTGAACTGGTGCGGCAGATACCATCACCGCCGGCCAAGTCCACGGGCTTGACCAGAACGTGCCAACGGCCGACTTGATCTCCCCTGGGTTCCAGGCGGCGGATGGCGTAGTCCAGATCTGTCAGGTTCCAACCCTCGGCCAAAATGATGTGCTTCGGAAAAGCTCCGGCTCCCTGCAGTGAGTCAGAAACTCGCCGCAAATAAGCTTTGTTGCCCAGCCGGTGGGCAATGGCCGGCTCGCAAGACATGGTATGTTTCCAGTCCAGCCCGGCCGCGCGCAGGAAATCAGATTCCAGACGGGTAGGATGGAAGAATTGCAGTCTGGCTCCGTCCTGCAAGCGCTGTTTCAAGTCTTCCAGCAACGGACCCCCGGCCGACAAAGTGGAAAACATGCACCGGCCCGGCACGCGGATCAATTCATCCGGCGCCAAACCGTTTTCCTGAAGCCACGGACAAATACAGGTGTCCGTGTCTTCGGTCACGCAGACCGTGCCGCCCATCAACAAAGAACGTTCAATATATCTCTCCACCGGAATAGTGGTCAGCTCGCCAAATCCATCAATCTGATGCATGTAGATGGCCCGCTTGGTTCTGCCGAACATGAACTCCTCCTTGGTTGTGGCAAGAGAAAAAAAACCGCCTCTCGTGAGGCTGTTTGCTGAAACCGACCGCAAAATCAACCCCACCCTTAAGGGATGAAGATGACCTTAACGAGCATGTTATTCAGCATGTTTAACATTGAACCAGATGCTATAAAATACGTCAATAAAAGATGAGGCCTGCCGCAGAATGCGGAGGCCCCGAGCCGGGCCGCGCGGAGAACATCAGGCCATAAAGGCCACGTTCTGGTCGTCGCGGGTGGTGAAGAAGAGTTCGATGTTCTGATCGTCGTGGATGTCGTAACCCACGAGCAGATCCCGGTTACCGGCCAGTTGGCCGACCAGGTAGTAGCTGATGGGCTTGGACAAGCCGTCCCACTTGGCCTTGATCTGCCCGTCCTTGCCGCGTTCCACGATCAGCTTGCGAGCTGTCTTGTCCGTGAAGTGGACCGAGGTCTTGCCGAAGATGTCCGTGTAGTCGGACCGCGAGTAGAAGATCATGTCGTTGGCCGTCTCAACCAGCACGTCCCAGTGATCCGGGCGTTGCAGCAGGGTGACGTCCTGCTTGACGCGATCTACCGGCACAGCTACCAGCCTCTTGGCCTGGCCTCCGGCGTTGGTGTACATGGCCGTGAGCAGACCGTTGACCCGGTCCACGCGCGCCATCACCAAACCCGCGGCCGTCATGTCCACGATGCGCCCCTTGACCACGCCGAACTGTGTCAGGCGGTTGAGGTCCTTGATGGGCACGACCGTGTCCAGGTAGCCGGCTGTCTTGAGATTGGTGTACTGCAGGTAGCCGGTCAGCTTGGCCACATCTCCAACCACCTCGTTGATCGGAAAGTTGTTCGGCTTGTACTTGTAGTTGAACAAACCGAAGAAGTCCATGCCGTCGATGCCGTCCCAGTTGAACAGGGCCGGATGGCCCGCGATCGTGTCGTACGGAGCCTTGACCGCCACGCCGTGAGTTTCCGGCAAAAGGCCGGTCGCCGTCTGAAACTGAATCCGAGATTCGTCGAGATACGTCCAGCCCACGATCCGGTCAGCCGTGATCAGTCTGGTCTTGAGCGCTTGTTTCAGGTTGGCGCGCTCCACGACCGTGGTCACGAGCTTGATGGCGGTATCATTGGACTGGACCTTGGTATCTGCCTTCATGATCTCTATCCTTTCCTCAACAACAAACAGTTGAAATCCCCTTAAGCTAACTCTTCTTCTTTTTTTAAGAGCATCACGCCAAGCGTGAAAGAGGCTCAATTATAAAATATGGCGCCCAATGCGTCAATAGTCACGGCATTAAGTGATTCCGACCTATATCCGCTCGTGTTTTACCAGCTTGCTCTGCTCATCAAAATAAAATCTCATGTTAACCTGTCCTCCGTTTAAAACAGCCGGCAACCATAAAGCATCATCTTCCCACATATTATCCAGAGGTAATTCACTCAAACTATACCAAGCCGGCAACATCTCTTCTGTTTCTTGAGGCTGACCCGCCAAATCACGGCCTATAAAAACATGGCAACGCTGATTCCAATCGGGCTTGGCCTCAAAAACGAATTCGATCAGACCCTTGGCCTCCAGTGTCATAACGCTGGCTCCGGTTTCTTCAAAAAATTCTCGCCGACAAGCTTGTTCCGGAGTTTCGCCGTCCTCTACTTTGCCTCCGGGGCCGTTCCATTTACCTTGGCCTAAACCGCGTTTTTTCATAGCCAGCAAAACTTGACCATCTCTGACCACATAACACAGCGTGGTTAAACGCATATCATTTTAAAAATTTAATGATTTGATTTAAAGCGCGCGGCAATTCCAATGGCCGGCCGGAAACACATTTAATATTTTGCTTAATCTCTTGGCTTAAATTTTGATTACAGGTTATGGCCGTTAAAACATCCTTCAATTTAAACACTCCTCTGTATTGAGTAAAATGACCTTGGCCTTTTTCCACCCAAAGCTTGGTTTGCAAATTACGCGCTATCCAACGACTTTCTTTGATGGGCACGATTGGATCCTGATCGCCGTGAATCACGGTCCAAAGTTTGGCTTTACGCGGCAGGCGCTTCCAATCAAAATCCATGTCATAACCCGTGGCAATCTTATCCAAATAAGGAATCTGCCGAGCCAGGCCGCTGACTAAAACCGCATGCCTGAATTTTCGACCACGATGTTTCTGTAAAAGATATAAAATGGTGGGCACGCCCAAAGAATGGCCGACTAAAATGGTTTTGGCGGGATCGAGCGGGGCCACCGTCTTTTCGAGCTTGGCCAGCCACTTATCCTTGTCAGGTTTGATGGCTTGAGGCATGGCCGGAGCTAAAACTTGAAAACCCATGGCCCGCAATTTTTTCTGAAGCCAAGGAAACCAATGATGGCGCGGCGTGCTTAACCAGCCGTGCACCAAAACCACATTATAATGACTGCGGTTCAGACCGGTCGGTTTTTTAATTTTTTTCATACCCTAAATCAATCGTATTACCCGGGATTTGTTACGGCAAGTCCGTCCCTTGACCGCGTCCCTGCTTTTGCTAGAGTGTAAAGAGTTTAATCACTAATATCTGCATATGTATTATTTAGTCTTAGTCATCCTGTTTCTTGTCTTAACCTCTATCAGGCAAGTCAACCAATATCAACGCGGCATCAAACTGCGCTTTGGCAAATTCGCGGGCGTTGTCCAGCCCGGCTGGCGAATCATTTGGCCGGTCATCGAAAGCATGGTCAAGCTGGATATCCGCATCAAAGCGGCCGACGTGCCTTATCAAGATACTATTACCAAGGATAACATCTCCTGCAAAATCAACGCGGTTATTTACTATCGTATTTTGGAACCCGACAAAGCTTTTTTGGAAGTCGAGCACGTGATGAACGCGGTTTCGCAATTGGCTCAAACCACCATGCGTAACATTTGCGGTGAAATGACTTTGGACGAACTGCTCTCCAACCGCGAAGAAGCGGCTAAGCGCATCAAAGAAGTTATTGCCAGCCACGCGCAAGCCTGGGGCGTGGAAGTGGGCAGTGTGGAACTGAAAGACATTTCCCTGCCGGATGACATGGTGCGCACCATCGCCAAGCAAGCCGAAGCCGAGCGTGAAAAAAGAGCGGTTATCATCAAATCCGAAGGAGAACTGGCAGCCGCCAATAATTTACAGCAAGCGGCCGGCATCTTGTCCTCTTCACCCGGAGCCCTGCACTTAAGAACTCTTTCCACTCTGAACGACTTATCATCCGACCAATCAAACACCGTTATTTTCGCAGTTCCGTTGGAGATTTTGCGCGCTTTTGAAAGAATGGGTAAACAGTAAATCAATCAGTTTAAAAAATGACCGCGCACGCGGTCATTTTTATTTTTCTGCGCGTGCGGTATGGTTAAGTTGTTATGAAGCTGTTAGTAAAAATCATTCCCAACGCCAAAAAAACGGAAGCGGTGGGCTGGGAAGGTCAGACTTTAAAAATACGATTAAGCGCTCCGCCGATCGAGGGAAAGGCTAACAAGGAACTGATTAAATTTCTGGCAGAAATTTGCGATTGCGCGCCCAGTGAAATTGAAATCACCAAAGGGTTGACCGGTAAACAAAAAACCTTGGAAGTTCCCTGTCTGCCAACAATCTGATGACGGACAATATTTAGCCCGCTCGCCTAAACAAAAAGCCCCGCATGTTCAAATCATGGGGGCATGGGAGCTGGCGGCAAAATCAAGGCCGCGTACTGCAGAAAATCGAGCAACTCGGACCGGCGCTCTTCGGCAAAGCCGGCCTTGTCTATGAGTGCCTTGATGACCTCGGCGGGCAAACGCGCGCCATTGATATCGTAGTGCTTGCGGCGTTCTCCATAGACACGGCAGACCATTTCCATCTGCCAAGGCTCTTCCACCAAGCTCAAAGCATCCTGCCAGCCAACCTGGTGAATCAACTCGTAAAAACCGGCCTGCGCCGGCAGACGGGCGTCTTCACGCGCTCTGGCCTGCTGACAAATGACCAGCCGGCGCTGTACTTCGGCGTCCTCCGGCCAGGCCGAACACTCCTGCTTGAAACCGGCCAGCACCCGATGAGCCAAACCGCGCCACACCGCGTCTTGATGGACCGTTAACTTGATAGACGGATCGGCCAAAGGCCAATCATGATCATCCAGAGCAAAAGTCTGAAGGCTCAACACATCATCCTTGTCCGGATGCTTGTCGAAGATAGCCAAGGACAGACCCACGGTTCTGGACGCCAAGCCCTCCACATGCCCCCGTTCTCCGAGGACCAGCCGTCTGGCATAGATCAAGCCGCGGGCGCTGCGGGCGATGTGCACTTTGAATTCCCCTCCCTCTGCCGTGCAAAGGGTGGTCCACTGCAAGACCTGACCGTCACTGCGCACCCAAGCCGCAAAGCAATCCCGTTCTCCGGACGAGATGCGTCTGACCCAAGGCGGCACGTCCGAGTCTCGGCAGACATAGTCGAACCGGCGAAGACCAAACATCAACATGATGGCCGTGTAGGCTTCGGGCGGTTTGGGATCTTGACGGCGGCGCAAGGTAAAGCGGCGCTCTCCGGTCAACACCCGGGAAACCTCCATCAAACCGATGGCCGGCAAGCCGCCGCATTCCGGAATCGGCACATAGTACTTGCCGTATTGCCGGTTGAAGTAAATATTCTTTTCCAGCTGGGAATATCGCTGATCCTGTGTCTGATCGCGATATTGAACCGCCTTGTCCATGGAACCAAAGCCGTAAACCGGTACCAGCAGGCTTCTGTCGTCCATCACGCACCTCCGACTCTCCTTAGTATGTAAAGAACGGAAACCGAGGCGGAGAACCAGCCTCGAAGAGCATAGAAAATATACACGAAATTACCAAAAAGTCAATCTCAAGCACTATTCTTTGACTGAAACCATCAAGGGCTGTCAAAACCGCCCCGGCTCCAAGGATTACAGCGTACAATCCTCCAGATGGTTTTTGGCAGACCTTTCAACACACCGTATTTCATGATGGCTTCATATCCATACTGACTGCAGGTGGGATGATATTTGCAGACGGGCCTGCTCATGTACTTGGCCAAAGGTCCATGATCCAAAGACAGTATTTTTTGATACAGTCTAATCAGCCCGGCCGCCAACCGGCGCGGGACTAAAAAAAAATATTTAAAATTGATGGACATAAGGATTTAATCGCCTTCATTGCTGTCAGATGTCTTTAACTTGCCAGAGAGATGGCGGCCGGCCGCTCACACATTTTGATTGGTTAAGTATCTTGTCCGGCTTTCTTAGCCTTGACCCGCGGTTTAACAAATCTGGCGCCGGCCGCGATCTTGCCCCGGCTCATTTCTTTGCGCGCCCGAGGCGAAAGCTTGAGAGGCTTGGACATGGTTTCCGGAATTTTGCTCACCAATCTCAAAATTTCATCTTTTATCACCTGATAATCAGCCGTTAAAGTATCCGGTTTTAAGACGAACAACAAATGATAACCCTTGGGGATTTGGTCCAAGAGCTCACGCACCGCTCCTCTGAATCTACGCTTGGCCAAGTTGCGTTTAACCGCTCTTTTAAAAATTTTAGTGGAAATAATAAAACCGATACGGCTGTCCGCAGGCTCGGGACTCGAATCAATCCGTCTGACACGCATGGTAGCCAGAGGACCAAAAACAGATCGACCCCGGGTGGCCATCTGCGCAAAGTCTTTGGTTTTTTTCAATCTCTGCTCCACGGGCAACATATCTAGTTAAATTAGAATTATCAAATATTCAAATTACAAACTTGGTGTCGCTCTGCTTATTCAATATAATATATCACGAAGTGATTCCAAATTTTATATTTGAATATTTGATAATTTATTGGTCTTTCATAATAACAGAGACGCACAGTGTGCGTCTCTTGTTGTTTATCTGGCTCTTTTGACTGTCAGCTTTTTGCGGCCGGTGGCACGCCGTCTGGATAAGACCTTCCGACCGTCTTTAGTTGCCATTCTAGCTCTAAAACCATGCACCTTCATGTGCCTGCGCTTTTTTGGCTGATATGTTCTTTTTGGCATACCGCACTAAGATAAAGGAAAATTCAGGTTTTGGCAAGCGTCAGCAACCAGGATTGTTATCTGACCTCAAAAGTCACGCTGACATAAGACACCACGTCCTGCGAACCCGGTTCTATGGTGGGGGCAACGGCCATGGCCATGTCCGCTTTTTCCATGGCTAAATAAGGACGCGGACCGGAAACCGGTACCGTGGATTCATTAAATGAGATGGCTCTGACCACGGTTAAACCCAATTTTTGGGCTAAAATTTGAGCTTTTTCACGGGCTTCATCTATGGCCAAATCTCTGGCTTGAGCCTCCAGCAGCTTGGGATCATCAATCACAAACTGCATACCGCCCACTTGATTGGCACCCAATTCGCCGGCCCGGCCGATCACCTCGCCCGCTTTGCTCATATCACGCACCTTAACCGCCACATTCTGGCTGATGGTATAGCCATCCAGAGTTTGCCGGCCCTCGTTCCAGTTGTATTTGGGGTTAAGGCTGTATTGCTTGGTCTGAATATCATCAGACGCAATGCCCAGTTCCTTAACAGCCGCTATGATAGCGTTCATTTTTTGGGTGTTGGAAGTTTGGATTTGTTCCACGGTCCGCCCTTCGGTGATAACCCCCAGTTCAATCATGGCCACGTCCGGCTTGGCCGCAACCTTGCCTTCACCGTCAACCACAATCGTGTCTCTGCCCGGACGGCCTATATAATGATACTCCTGCAAAGCATTTCTGGAGAGCACGCCCAAATAAAACATGAGCATGGCTGACGTCAGGCCGATGAAGGCCAATAAAAATTTGTTCTTGAACATATAAAAAATAAAAAATATTAAACTGACTTGTACAATATATTAACACACTTTATAACATTGTTGGTAAAAATACATGACGAATTTCCAAAAAATAATAATGTTTTTAGGGGTTATGCAAGACTTATCCATAACTATCAACTATTTATCCACACGTTTGACATGCTTGAACGCACCTGTTGATATGTAGGCAATATTACAGATTAACCCGACCTTTTCTATGAATCCCAATGAAATTTGGCAAGCCGCTCTTGGAGAGCTTGAACTCACTCTTTCCAAGGCCAATTTCACCACCTGGTTTAAAAACACTTTTATCTCGAGTTATGAAAGCTCCAAGATAATCATCGCCGTGCCCAACACCTTTACCAAGGCCTGGTTGGAAAAAAAATACCACGAAGCCATTGTCCGAGCCCTGCGCAATGCCACTAACAACGGCGTCCGTGAAGTTACCTATAAAGTCGAGGTGCGCAACACCACCCCCATCCCGGGCTTCGCGCCGGCCGAGCCCATGGAAACCAGCTATGAAGTTACTTTGAGCGATTCACAGCAGGAAGAGGCTAAGCAGCAAAAATATTCGGAAAACGGCTCCGGAGGCTTGAACCCCAGATATACTTTTGAAAATTTTGTGGTCGGCAAAACCAATGAGCTGGCCCACGCCTCGGCCATGGCCGTGGCCGCCAGCATCGGCACCACTTATAATCCACTTTTCATCTTCGGGGGCGCGGGCCTGGGCAAAACACATTTACTGCAAGCCATCGGCCATCATGTTTTAAAAAACAAGCCCAACACCAACGTGCTCTACGTTACCTGTGAGCGCTTTACCAATGACTATATTCAGTCGGTCCGGGGCGGACGCGCGCGTGAATTTAAAGACACCTACAGATCTTTGGATGTTTTGCTCTTGGACGACATTCAGTTTATCGCGGGTAAAGACAGCACCCAGGAAGAATTTTTCAATACTTTCAACACCCTGCATCAATCCAACAAACAAATCGTCATCACCTCGGACAGACCGGCTAAGGAAATACAAGGTCTGGAGGCCCGGCTGGTTTCCCGGGTGGAATGGGGTATGACAGCTGATATTTCAAGCCCTGATTTTGAAACCCGAGTAGCTATTTTGCAGGGCAAATGCACGGAAAAAAATTACAGTCTCAACATGGAGATTTTGCGCTACGTGGCCGGCACGGTTCAGACCAATGTCAGAGAATTGGAAGGAGCGTTGAACAAAGTCATTGCCTACCACCAATTCAAAAGCGCTGAACCAACCATGGAATCGGTCCAGAGCCTGCTGCAAAGTTTTGTGCCCACCATGCCCAAAAGAAACATTACTCCGCGCAAGCTGATGGAAGTGGTGATTAATTATTATGATATAAAAATGGAAGAATTGTTGGGCAAAAGCCGCGAACAAAGACTGGCCTTTCCCAGACAGGTGGTTATGTACTTGCTGCGCGAAGAAGCCAAGTGCTCTTTCCCGGCCATCGGCAAACAAATCGGCAACCGTGATCACACTACGGCCATGCATGCCTGCACAAAGATCGGCGAGATGGTAAAAAAAGACGAACAGCTTAAACACGATATCAACACTTTACGCGAAAAGATCTACATGGGGACACAGGGCCAGTAAACCTGTGTACGTCCGGGTGGAAAAACTGTATTCTTAGAGCGGGTTAAACAACCCCCAGCAAACTTAACCACCGCGAGACAAGCTTCTTCACCATACAATCAACACCTCTGTTTATAAAATAAGACCTAAACCCAGCTTCAAAACACGGTTTTCCACTTCATACACAGGGCTTATTACTACTATTACTTATATATATTTAATTAATTATTAATAAAAGATAATCCGGATAACCGGGAAATAAACCACTTGAATATGCAATTCTCTTGCACACAGGAGAACCTGGTACAGGGCCTGTCCATCGTCAGTCACGTTACATCTAAAAATATTAATTTGCCGGTTTTGGGCAATGTTCTGATTAAAGCTGAAAAAGGCGGTATTCATTTTCATTCCACCAACCTGGAAATATCCATCAGTTGTACTGTCCGCGGGCGCGTGGACGTGGAAGGTGAATACAGCGTGCCGGCTAAACTGTTATTTGATTATATTGCTTTGCTGCCTTCGGGCAAGGTTGAGTTTGAGTTGAAGGATTCGGGTTTGGAGATTAAATCAAACGGCCAGGAAACCGTTTTCAGGGGCATGCCGGCCAGCGAGTTTCCTTTGTTGCCCAAGTTAACCAAGAACACCACTTATCAGTTAAAAGCCGGCGAAGTCAGGCAGGCTATTTCACAGGTTGTGTTCGCGGCTTCGGTGTCCGAGTCCAGACCCGAGCTTTCAGGTGTAGCTTGTTTTTTTAATGCCCCGGGACGGCCGGGCAAAGCGGCTTTGGTGGCCACGGATTCTTATCGTTTGGCTGAAAGAGTGATTGATTGCAAAGAAAATGAACAGCCGGCCACCATCATCGTCCCTTCCAGGGCCATGAGTGAGATTTTTCGCATCTTATCTTCTTATAAAGATGACTTGGATTCTCCGGAGAGCGTGGGCTTGAGCACGACTGACAATCAATTGGTGGTTTCTTATGGTTCGGTTGAACTGACTTCGCGTTTGATAGAAGCCAGTTTTCCGGATTATCAAAATATTATCCCAACTTCATCCAATACGGATGCCGTGTTAAACCGGCAGGAGCTTATAAAGGCTGTTAAGGCGGCCAGTTTGTTTTCACGCAAAGAGATTAACGATGTGCACCTGGAACTCTCTCCGGGGGCCAATTCATGCGCCATAGAGTCTTCTGATGAGGGTACGGGCAAGACCAAGACGGTTATTGGCGGAGAAGTGACGGGTCAGGATAATAAAATTGTGCTGAATTTCAAATATATCTCCGATGGCTTGAATGCTCTGTCAAGTGAAAAAGTTAAGCTGGCCACGGTCAGCCCCATGTCGCCCATGTTGATTCTGCCGGTTGGTGATGATTTGGATTATAAATACTTGGTCATGCCTATCAGGCAGTAGTGATGTAAATTAAAATACGGACCAAAGGTCCGTATTTTTTGTTCTTATTCATTTAGGTGGTTTTATTGATTGGTTTTAGGGCCACGTCAAAGTCCACCACGGTTTCTTTTTTGGTGCGTACCAGGTCTATGTCCTTGGAAGTGTATTTTTCATAACCCTCGGCTTCCACGGTAATGTAAAAAGTATTCTTGTCCGCAAAAAAGCCATAACGTCCTCTTTCTCCGGTAAGCATGGTTTCCAGTAATTTGTTAAACTTTTTATCGAAGATGCGCACCACAGCTCCTTTGATCGGCTGTTTGGTGGATGAGTTGTAGATTTTACCCCAGGGCCGGGCTTTGGCCGGCAAGGCCAAACGTCTGAACAGGAAATAGAAGCCCACTTGAGCCAAGAAAATCATGGCAATCAGCCAGGTGGGTGAGATGATCAAAGCTAAGAAGGCTACGATGACACCGGCCAAGGACAGGGAGTGCTGGGCGTTGCGCACGGTTTTTTTGTAAATGATTTTGCGCGGTGTTTCCACGGTTACCACCGGATCCAGAGGTACGTTCAGGCCAATGGGCGACTGTTCTTTGAGCGCGATCATTTCCCCATGATAAACATCCACAAATTCTCCGTCTGTTTTAACATCTATTAAATATTGGGTTGGGAACTGATAGCCCGGTTTGTTGATTTCCAGCAGGTAATTGCCTGCCTTGGCCTGAAAAACATAACGCCCGTATTTATCGGTTACGCGGGTCTGGACGATTAGATGGCTTTCAAAGTGAATTAAGCGGACCACGGCAAATTCTATGGGTTGTTTGGTTAGAGAGTTGTAGACCAAGCCCCAGCGCTTTTTCTTTTGGCGCCCAAACAGCAGAATGGGTTGAGTAAAAAAGAATTGCAAATAGGACAGCAGGTTGAATAAAGGCAGAGCCGCGGCCGTATTTAATAAGGAGATGCTAAGCAAGGTTGGGGCCGCGTAGCTTTCGATCGCCTCAACCATCTGGGGATCGCGGATGGCTTGCCGGATTATTTGAGCTGTATATTCAACTTGTTCCGGCAGATTTTCCACAAACGGGAAGGTGCCGGTCACAGTCAAGGGCTCGGGGACTTTGATTAGAGGTATACGGCCGCCGAACACGTTTTGTCTGACATTGATATTGGCTGTTCTTTGGCTGGTATAGCCGGGTTTTTCGGCTTGAGCATAATACAGTCCGTTGGGTACGACAAAAGTGAAGCCTCCGTTTTCATCTGATATCACCGGATTGCTTTGTCCGTAAGGAGCGCCGTTCCACACCACCCATTCTCCGTTGATGTTTTGATACAAAGTCACCGTAGCCTCGGGCAGGGCGGTTACCGGCCCGATGATCAGGGGTTCTTCAACCACTTGTCCGCCGTATTGAACTTCAAAATCATCCAAGGCCGCGCCCACGCGTCCGTCCACAAAAGTCACTCGGATGTCCGTGTTGAATAAACCGCTGTCCGGTGACAAAAAGGTGCCGGTGTAGGCTGTTCCATCAGCACTTAAAGTTAATGAATATGAGTGGCCGCCCACGGTCATAACCGCGAATTGAGGAGTGGCGCCCAGATTGGCTGTGGGCACATAAACCAAAACCGAACTGTTGCCCAAGACACCGTATTGTCCGTTTTCATCAGGTTGCAACAAAACCGTGCCGTTGGCCGCGTAGTAGATGGCGTGGATGCTGATGTCAGGAATGGTTGGCGGGGTGGTGGTAGCCGGCGGGGTGATGGGCGGAACAACAGGCGGAGTGGTAGTGGTTGGAGGGACTACGGGCGGGGTGGTGGTAGCCGGCGGCAAAGGCGGAGTTGAAGTCGGAGGCAGTTGAATGGTTCCTTGCGGAGTAGCGTTGTCCAAAGCCCCGGACGCGAAGTTGTTGTTGGTGTCGTAGGCATAAGCCGCGTAGTAATAAGTGACTCCGTTGGTCAGCCCGACATCCAAAGTTGACAGCAGAAGACCTTGGTAAACAAAATCACCGTCATTGGGTCCGACGGGATATCCTCCGGTGCGGCGCATGATTTTAACACCCGCGAAATCAGGTTCAGGCGGATGCGTCCAGTTAAGCAGGACCACTGTGTCCCCGGCCGTGGCCGTTAAGGTGATGTTGGTGGGCGGAGTCAGATCTGACGAAGTTCTGAAAGTGTAGATTGAAGAGGTGGCGCTGGCTCCAAGTCCGTCTTGTGAGATGACGCGGTAATAATAAATCGTATTAGGCTGCAGACCGGACAGGGGCACGGCGTGGTTGCTGACAAAGCCGGCTACCGAGTTCCAGGATCCGAGGAGCGCGGAAGTGCCGTATTGGACCAGTGAATCAGCCGGCCGGTTGGTGTCCCAAACAATCAAGGCTGACGTGTCTTGAATCGAAGTGGAGGTAACATTGGATATGACCAGTGGATCCAGGGCCAGCGTTTTAAATGTATAGTCACCGGAAACAGCTGTGTTGCCGAACGGGTCGCTGGAAATAACTTGAAAATGATAAACCGTGTCCGGTGTCAGACCGGATAAGTCCAGACCATGAGACAGAACAAAAGATCCATTGGATACGGAGTCCGTATAGATGACGGTTAAGCCGTAGTTGGTGAGTGAGTCGGCCGGTTCATCCGTATCCCAAATAATGCGGGCCGAGGTCTGGGTAATGTTAATGGCCTGGACATTGGAGATGATGGGCGCGGTGGTGTCGCCTCCGCCTCCTCCGCCGGAAACAGTGGTCTGCACGGTCAGATTTCTGGAGTTGGACAAGAGCGCGCCGGTCGGATTCCAGACGGTCATCACCCGTGTGCCGACCGAAGCAATGTCCGCGGCCAAGATGGTGGCTGTTAATTGGGTCGAGCTGACAAAAGTGGTTACTCTGTCTCCCCCGTCCAGACGCACTACTGAATCAGCCATAAAGCCCGCGCCCACCAAAGTCATAATAAAATTGGCGCCTCCCACGTCCACTGTATTTGGATTGATGCTGGTCAAAATTAAACTGCTGGGAACGGTGGCGTTGACCGTGACATTGCCGTTGGCCACAATAGGAATGGCTACGCTGGCCGTGTCGCCGAAATTACCTCCTATATTCAGATAGACGGCAGTCGGGGCCGCGGGATTGGTTAAACGATTGATGCCGCCGGCCGCATGCGTACCAACATAGACAACTATTAAATCATTGGCCGGCACGGTTCCGGGTACGGCATTGGTGGGCGGAGTCAAAGTGATGACACCTGCGCCCATGGCTATACCCCAAGTATTGATGCCCGGCACAGCTCCATGAGCCGGAGAGTTTTCCAAGCCGGTCACGGGTCCGTAAAAAATATCCACGTCTCCGGAATTTAAAGCTCCAAAGGTGAAGGACGACAGGTCTAGAGTAATGGTATCGGTCGGAGCGTCTATACCCGAAGGGGTTTTAAACTTGATGGTGTGATTGGCGGCTGCACCCGCGGTATGCGTGGTGATTTGATCCGAAGCCGGACTGGCGCTGGCCGCCAGAGTCAGCAAGGGAGCGCAACTTAAAACAAAGGCCAGAAACAAGATCATGGCCTTGGACGCCAAAACGCGATTTTGTAATTTTTTTAACATGTTTAACGCGTCCAAATTGTTCTGTTGTGAAATGTGAACGCGGTTAAAGCCCTGCAGTTAGCAGGGCTTGGTCCGCGGCCGCATTATTTTTTATGCTTGGTATTTTTGCTGATAGCTGAACTGACGATGGCCCGGTTATACACTTTCATTATTAGGAATAACACGACGATAATCAGTAAGAGCACCAGACCCATCCTCCAAGGGATCACCCAAAAAGAAACAGTTTGCGCTTCGAGCGCGGTGTTGGCACTGCCGTATTTAACATCGACCGTGGCCGTGTATTTACCCAAAGCAAAGTTGCGCCATTCATTGGTCAGTCCGGCCATAAATCCGCCGGTGGCAATGTCCGTTGATTTGGCCCACCAAGTATCCAAGCGCCTGACGCTGTTGGGCAAGACCGCGCCTTTTTTAGGATTGGCCGGCACGCGCGCCACAATCCCTCCCCACATGTTGCGCACGGTTAAAGTGCCGGTGGGTCTAAAGTGCACACTGCCGTGGTTGCGGATGCGCAAGCTCATCATGGCCGGCAAACTGCTGAAAGCGGATTTGTTAACCGTAAAAGATTCAATGGTGGCTTTTTCATTCACCTCACCCGAGACTCTAATCAAAAAAACAATACCTGTTTTGGCTGAAATGCCCAGATTACTGCCCTCTCCCTCGGTATCCGGAGTATTGGTAAAAAACACGCTGGCATAATGGCCGCCGGGTTCGGCATTGGCCGGAATGTTTAAGGTGTATTCCAATTCTTTGGATTTACCGGCTTCCAAAACAAAAGATTTTTCATTAAATCTGAACCATTGAGGCAGGCCGTTAACATCCACCTCTTCGTCCAGATAGCGTTGCTCACCCTCTTCACCTTGGGCTACAAAGGATTGAACCGAAACATACAAAGTTTCCGGCCCCTTGCTCTCATTGGTAACCATGATTTTGCCCGTGGCCCGCATGCCCGGAGCCACTTCATGATCAACCACCACCGGGGATACGGTTAGAGCTGAAGCGTTCTGTATAAAACCGAAAAGCACAAAGAGCAAAACCGCGAAAAATGAGTATTTAAATAATTTCATAGGTTAGGGTGAGAAATTAATTCTACAGCCCTATCACGCAACGAGTGCGTGATAGGAGGTAAAACCAATTAGAACGAACCGGTTACCGTGTAGGTAACGGTTTGGCTGTAGAAACCAGCCGGGGTGACCGGTGAAATGGCCGCCTTGTGAGTTACTAATGTGGTTGATTGCGTGGTTGAACTCCAGAAACCATCAGTATAGCTGATGAAAGCGGTTGGTGAAGTGGGTACCGGCGTATCATCGTCGGCAAAATCACCATTTTCAACCAAGGGTTGATCAAACAGACCGGTGCCAGAATTACGGCCGCCGACTGTAGCGCCTGTTACCGCAATGCCATAACTTTCGACGCCAAGTGTAACCGTACCGTCTTCAGCGATATCGGTTATGGTGGCATATTCAGGTGTAGACAATTGCTTGTCAGCATCTATAGTGCTGGTAAAACCTCCGGACGCATTGGTGGAGATTTTTAAGCTATAGTTGCAGGGTGAAACAGCGCCTGTGGTCAAAGAACCCAAGGCACAATCGTTTTTCGGCACGCCCAAAGCGGTCGAAGATACGATGGCAAATGACAAAGTGGAAGGCACCGTAGCGGTGACCAACACGTCATTGCCTCCGCCCAGGTAGTACAAGATGGCTCCATAGTCCACGTAAGTTCCACTGGACAAAATGGCCACTGAAATATTAAGCGGATTAATTACTAAGCCATCAGCTACGGGCACGCTTAAACACATTTGTGCGGCTACGCCGGTTGCGCCACCAGTAAAAGTCCAGGTGGCACCGGTAGCGGTAAAAGAACCAAAGGAACCTGTTCCGCCGGCTACTGAGGCTGTTGGAACAGCGCAGTCAGCTACAAAGGTTGAGCTGGCGGCCGGCGAGATGACCACAGTGATAGTGTCACCAGTGGAATACTGACCGGAAGCCGTCCAACCAAAAGTAATTTCTGCGAAACCATTGGTTTCGGTATCAATTTCACCGTTAGCCGGAGTTACATAGCTCAACTGCACACCGCTGGCGTTCGCGGGCAACATGGCAGCGGCCATGGCAATTATGGCTACAAAAGAAAACAATCTAACTATATATCCTTTCATAGGATGTTTTTAATATTTTGTGTTAATTTTAGGCGATATAAAGCCATGAGCATTATACGTTGTATCAATGTTTTTCCCCCTCATGGTGGCGCAAACATCGAGACACGCCTAATTATTCATGTTTTGAATTATTAGTCCTCAATCAAGATTGATTTCGACCTTTCAAAGGACCATAACTTTTTAACTTGCCTTAAAAAGTTATTGACCTTCGAATTGCGCTAAATTATACCGTAAAAACCAATTTTTGTTAAAAATTGGCTGTTAATAAATATCTGATGGTTTGGGTGTAGGCGCCGGCCGGCGTGACCGGAGTGATGGAGATCTTGTACAACATGCCAATGCGGTCATTATCAGCCGTGGTGGTTGAGATCTGAATGTCGCGCAAAGTGCTGGTGGCCGCGAAATCAAATCCCGTGCTGGTAGCTGTGTAACCGTAAACCTGCGCTCCGTATTCTTCTGACCCCAAGGTGACGGATCCGTCGCTGACATTATTAATGTGGGCCGAGGGCGAAGCTCTTAAATAATCATCGGTCTGCACTCTTAAAGTATAACCACTGGCGGCATTGGTGCTGATATTGGTTCTGACAATGGCGGTTTTGCCCAAATTGACGTCCAATTGACCAAAATCCGCGTTGTTATCCTCCATCCTGTAGACATAATCATCCCCTCCGGCCGGAGTGATTGAGATGGCTGACACCATGCCGTCCCATTTGTCGACAGTCAAAATCAACCCATTGATTTCAGTGATCCGTCCAACAATAAAATTTTGGCTAAAACCCAAGTTTTCCACCACTCCTATATATTGACCGACCGAAAAATTCGCCACAGAGCTGACCGTGACCGTGGTCGGGCTTTTGGAAAGCGCTGTATATGGTGTTTGCGTATCGTTTTCTTGCGCGCTGATGGAAAAAGATAGGGTTGGCTCAAAGAATTCGGTCTGCCGGTAGCCGGCTTGAACCGTATAATTGGTGCTGGTGGTATAACCGGTAGCCTGTTCACCTAATGTGTCGTACAATAAAAAATTAGTGGAAGTACTGTTATCAGTCCCCCCGCTATTGATGGAATCAAAAGGGATTTCAAAATTCGTACTGGTCATGGCCGCGGACACAGTACTGGAGAATATTAAAAAACCCGCGATGAATGCGCACAAGTAAAAGCGCATAGGTAATGCAAGTATAGCATAATTTTGGGCCTTTAGGAAGTGTGTGGGTAACTCTTACTAATTAACGTACCTAGCGTCCTTTCACGTATCCCGATACTACGATCGGGATCCCAATCGAGCATATATTTTTTGCGAGTGTCGGGACATAACGTCCCAATCGTCGCTCGTCCCGCGTCCCACGTCAGGAACATTCCACGGCTTCGGGCTTTCCCTCTCTTGGGTAAGAGAGGGTTAGGGTGAGTTATGCTTAGTTATGCTTAGTGTCCCTCATAATCCCGCTTTCGTCATCCTGAACTTGCCATGCCCCTCGAATCCTTGTTAAGGGCGAGGTTTAGGCGTGTTGAAAGCAGTATTTTGGCTAATTTAAGCTAAATTAATTGAATTGATGTATAAGTTTGACATATTTATCAACAGTGTTTCACGTGAAACGTTTGCTAGCAACTATTCTTTTTAACTAAGTTTTTTGATCTAAGTGTTTCACGTGAAACACTTAGGATTGGGATTTGTTCCGGTTTGATCATGAGAATTGTTTCACGTGAAACAAAGCCATGTTTTGCATATTTGTCGTTTAGCACAATTAATGTTTCACGTGAAACATTAATTTAAAGACAATTTATTTATAGAATTTCTCTTTCTGTGAATATTTTGTTTGCTTAGACAGTTATGCTGTCAACGTTTCACGTGAAACACTTACAATTTATTGTTTGCTCTGACTCGTTTAATTGTTTCACGTGAAACAATGCCGGGACAAATTATTTCTTGTATTCTCAAAACAGGCCTGTGTTTCACGTGAAACACTTTATAAGTTGTAAATATTCTTTAAAATAATACTTTATTCATTATTTGTTTTGTAATTCTGTTTGAAATCATTAATTTAAAAACGTTTCACGTGAAACATATCTTCAATAAGTCGTAATAAGAATGATACACTTCATTAAGTGTTTCACGTGAAACACTTAATGAAGAAAATAATAGATAATTTTTATCTGAATGAAGTAATTAAATATATTGATTGATAAATGATCGTTGGACTTTTTCTGTTGCTTAGTTAAACGTTTCACGTGAAACATTTATTATTAATTTCAAAATGCTAATATTATTTAGACCGAGTGTTTCACGTGAAACACTCTTGTATAATTTATTGATCTTGAATCTATATTGGTCTGTCTAAATCGCTAGAAGTTGTCGGTTACAAATCTATAGTGTAGGTGTGTCATATGGATTCAGGGGATTAATAGTTGGTTTGTCCCGTAAAATTGATAAATCAATCACGGGGCATCAAAAAAGCCGGCTCTTTCGAGCGGCTTTTTTGATGGTGGACCGAGGGGGATTCGAACCCCCGACCTCTGCAATGCGAATGCAGCGCTCTAGCCAACTGAGCTACCGGCCCAAATTAAATTTTCAATTATGAATTTTCAAATATTCAATGATGAATTATTGAATATTATATTGTGGAGGTCTGGTGTTCCCGGGTGGAATCGAACCACCAACTAGGGCTTAGGAGTCCCTCGTTATATCCATTTAACTACAGGAACAAATGAGTCGTAAAATATTTAATGGCAATCATTACCAGCTTATTTAAGCCAATTTATGATATCTTGAAATATATTTAGCGTCAATGCGTGTTAAGAGGCGGTATTTATTGACACTTCTTTAAAAACAGCTTATTATTGTGTCTATCATATATGCCAAACAAGAAATCAGCCATTAAGGAGTTGCGCAAAGCCAAAAAAAGAAGCGTTCACAATGCCCGCGTGAAGACCAATTTTAAAGCTTTGTTTTCCAAGGCTAAAGATCATGCTGATAAGGGCGAGATGGAGGAGGCTAAGAAAATAGCGGTGGCTTTTCAAACAGCGGCTGATAAAGCGGCCAAAGTCAATGTTATTTCAAAAAATAAAGCCAATCGTAAAAAATCAACTTTAATGAAAATGTTGTCGGCAAAAAAAGCCTAAAAAAATCCTCGGTTTAAACCGAGGATTTTTTATATCAAAGGAACAATTTCTTTACCGCCGGCCAATGAACTGCGCGTGGCGTATAAACAGCGGAGAAAATTAATGGTTTTGAAATCGGGATTTTGAAAATCAGTGTTTAGCAATTTTTTTTGGACATAAGGATGCACGCCTTGTGCTTGTCCGTGTTTTACTTTGTGCCAGTTTAGAGCTTGTGAAATCAGCAGAGGTAATATTTCTTGTGCATCCATGCCCATCAAACCGGTTTGGACTTGGTTTTTTTGTTGCAATAGATTATCAACTGTATTAAACAGATTGCTTTGTGAGTCGGGCAGGGTTTGGTCCGGCAGAAGTCCGGAGACTGAAATCATTTGAACGGCTGTGTTTATGGCCCAAAGATCATTAGGGTATAAAGCGATCAGCCGGTCGGCCAATTCAGCTTTAAGCTCGTTTTGCCGGCAGATGGCCACAACGGCTTGGCGTAAATCCGAAGCTGACAATTTTTGATATTCGTAAACAAAAGTTTTTTCTTTGGAAAAGTGCTCCATTATTTTGGCGGGCGGCAGTTTGTCTTCTTCGGTCAGAACAATGTTTTGATCCGCGTCTTTTAAAACAGCCTGATTTAATTTTTTGGTTTGCGCGGGTGTTAGACCGGTCAGCAAATTTTCGTACTTGAGCAGTTTTTTGGAAGCGAACAGGTCCATATTGCCCAACCTTCCAAGTACGTCCTGTAGAGTGGATTGATGCTCCAAACGTTCAATTGAACGGCCGCTCGGGTCATGTTTTTGTTGGTAGGCGTCAATTAGTTCCCGGACTTTTTGTCTGGCTAAAAAACTTTCCGGTCCGGCGCAAATAATCAGCATATTAGAATGCTAACTCTATATCCTTTGGAAGGGAAGCGGGTCTGAAATCGAACCGTTGACAAGCTTGGAATATACTGTATGTTTACAAAAAACTCTTTCGAAGAATTAAAAAACGAGCCGGCCGGCTCGTTTTTGATTTATTTGACAGGCGACATTTCTTCCCAGTTCTGACCGTATTTGGCGTCCACGATAATCGGGCAGCCGATTTTTTCTATGTTTTGCATGATGTCTACGATTTGCGAAGCAACTTTGACTACCTGCTTTTCAGGTAACTCAAAGACCAATTCATCATGCACCTGCAGGAGCAGGCTGGTCTCTTTTGAAATTTTTGGCAGTTCGCGCGCCACTTTAATCATGGCCAGTTTAATCAAATCAGCTTCCGTGCCTTGGATGGGCATGTTGATGGCCATGCGTTCGGCCTGGGCGCGAACTTGAGGCAGAGGTGAATTGATTTCGGGTAAAGAACGCTTGCGTCCAAATAAAGTTTCCACATAACCGCGTTCCGAGGCCAGGGCTTTGCTTAGTTCCATCCACTCTTTGATGCCCGAAAAAACTTCAAAATATTTATTAATGAATTGCTTGGCCTCTTCAAACTTAATGCCGGCCGTGCGCGCCAAGCCTTGAGGCTCTTGCCCGAAAATTAAGCCAAAGTTAATAGCCTTGGCAATACGTCTTTGATCCTTGGTGACCTCGTCCAATTTTAAATCCCAAATTTTAGCCGCCGTGGAAGTATGAATGTCTTCATTGTTTTCAAAAGCCAGCAACATGTTTTTATCTTTGGCCAAAGCCGCGGCAATGCGCAATTCTATTTGCGAATAATCACAGGCCAGCAGTGCGTAACCCGGTTTGGTAATAAAAGCCCGGCGCACCCGGCGTCCGATTTCGGTTCTGATGGGAATGTTCTGTAAATTGGGATCCGAAGAAGACAAACGCCCCGTGGCCGTGACCACTTGATTAAAGGTGGTGTGTACTCGCCCCAGACTATCCACTTGTTGAGGCAAAGCATCCACATAGGTGGACAGAAGTTTGGATAACTCGCGGTATTGTTCTATCAGCTCGATAATGGGATGAGTGCCGTCAAGTTTTTCCAGTTCAGAGGCTGCGGTCGAGAGGCCGGTTTTCCCGCGCTTGATGCCTTTGTCCGAAATCTTTAAAACATCAAATAAAATATGAGAGAGTTGTTTGGGCGACAGGGGATTGAAAATCTCGCCGGCCAGATCATGCATGGTTTTTTCCAAAGCCTGTTTTTCTTTGGTCAGCTCTCGCGACAGTTTTTTGAGATAGGGTACATCGATTAAGATGCCCGATTTTTCCATGTTGGCCAGGATGGGGATCAACGGCATTTCCATGGTTTCAAAAATCGGCCATAAATTTTCCTTTTTAAGTTTTTTCTGTAATACGGTCTCCAGTTTTCTGACAGCGTTCAACTCTTGTTCGGGTTTGTCTTCGCGGATTATGGTTTGCAGATACAAAGCTGACAGGGTTTTTAGCTCATGACTGCGTTCGCCGGCTGTCAACAAGTAAGAGGCGATTTCCGTATCAAAAGACAGTCCTTGGATTGTGATGCCATAACCGTCCGCCCAATGGAAAATATTTTTAACCGCATGGCCGGTTTTGGCTATTTTTGGGTTTTCCAAAAGCGTCTTCAGTTCTGATAAGCCTTGATCGCGCAAAGCCGGATCTGAGATTGAAAAGGTTAGCCGTCCGGTTCCCAGCAACAGAGCGGCCGGTTGTTCAAAAAAAGAAGTCTGCACGGCCGGCGGTATGTAGAGGTAAAGTTTAGCTTCAGAACCAACTTTTTTTAGAGCCTCCGCCAGTTCTCCGGGTGTATTTAAAATTAAAGTTGTAGTTTTTTGCACAGCCGGTTCTCTCTTGGTTTTGGCGGCTTTTGTCCCGCCGGTTTCATCATTGTTTTGATTGGCGGAAGAACGGCCGAATAAGCGGTTGATCAAGGATTTAAAACCCAGTTCAGAAAACAGTTTTAATACCGCGGATTGTTCCACGGGCCGTCGGATTAATTGTTGGCGGCTGACTGGCAACGGCACGTCGGTTTTAATGGTGACCAGGTGCAACATTTCTTTGGCGGTTGCTTCTCCTTTGATGAGTTTGTCGCGCACGCCCGGGGCCAAACCTGATTCAGGGTTGTGAGCGGCTTTAAAAATTTGTTTCAAGTTATCAAATTTAACCAACAAATCAGTGGCGGTTTTTTCGCCGATGCCTTGGATGCCGGGCAGATTGTCTGATGGATCACCGCGCATAGCCTTGTAATCGGCTATCTGGTCGGGTCTTAAGCCGGTTATTTGTACCAGTGTTTCCGGGGTGTAAAGGATGGTTTCGGACACGCCTTTTTTGAAAGCTATAACAGAAATGTTGTCAGAGATCAGTTGCCAGGCGTCTTTATCACCGGTCAAAATCATGACTTGATAGCCCTGCTGTTCGAGCTTAACGGCCAGCGTGCCCAAGAGGTCGTCCGCTTCATAGCCGTCCAAGCTGATATTGGTTCCGCCCAAAACTTCAACCGCTTGTTCGGCTCGCGGGATTTGATGGTAAAATTCATCGGGTTGTTTTTCTCGATGTCCTTTATAGTCGAACCGCGCTTCATGCCTAAAGGTGGGCGCGGCCGTGTCCCAGCAGACGCTCAAAATATCAGGTCTTTGCTGGTTCAAAATATTAATTAAAACAGAGGTGAAGCCATAGACGGCGTTGACCAATTCGCCTTGGCTGTTGGTCATGGGCGGCAAGGCGTGCCAAGCCCGGTGAATCAGGGCATTGGCGTCAATCAGCAGAGCCTTGGGGCGTGAGGGGGTGTTCATACTACATTATATATATACCACCATAGGGGAAATCACAATAACGTACAACGTACAACGTACAACGGTACGGCGTTCGCGAACGCGCGTGTCAACGTACAACGTGCATCTCACGTCCATCACGTATCCCGATACTACGATCGGGATCCCGACCAAGCGTATAATTTTTTGCGAGTGTCGGGACATCACGTACTTAGCGTCTTAACTCAACCTCGCCTACGACCCTCTCTCCCTCTCTTGGGTAAGAGAGGGCTGGGGTGAGTTAGGCTTATACTTACTTAACGTCATGCAGGGTGTCGTTAGTATTAGATTATCAGTTCAACACCACCCCTAACCCCTCCTCACCTGAGGAGGGGAATTGAGCCCTGACGTAGGATGAGCGACGTAGGACGTGAGGTAAGTTTGTTACATGTTTTGTGACGTAGGACGAGCGACGTGCGACGTTATGGACGCCAGGTACGTTATCCGGTCCCATTGACGCGCATCAATATTTTTGCTAATTTAACCTGTCCCTTGGCATGGCGCCCGGGGATGTACTTCGAAAAAATGAGGCGGTCCATGAAAGAGCCTGAAGTCAAGCAAGGCTGGTCCATCGTCAAGGATCTGTGGCAGTTGGTTTGGCCTTACCGTCCGCAAATCAAGCGGGCGTTAACCTGGATTTGCGTTAACGAACTGCTCAACTTGATCCAGCCGGCCATTATGATGGTTCTCATCGACCACGTGGTCAATCAAAGCCGTAAAGAGCAGGTGGACCATGCGGCCTTGCTGGGCATGGCCGGGTTGGCGCTCTTGGCCTACAGCTTGTTCTACCTGGCGGTCAGGTTCAAGAATGCCTGGGTGTTCAGAGTGTTGAACTCCATTGAGTTTGATGTACTGGCCAAGTCCGCGGACAAGTTACTGCACATGCCACCGGCTTACTTTGCCAAAGAGAATCCGGGCAAGGTGGTGGGCAAACTGCATCGCGGAGTCAAAGAGTCGATCGAAACGGTCTGGCATCTGGCCTTTGGTCTGTTGCCCTCGCTGGCCACCTTGGTGATTACCTCGGTTGTCTTGTTCGCGGTGCGTTACCAGGCCGGTCTGGCTGTGCTGGTAATCTTGAGTGTCTTTATCTACACGCAGAGCAAGCTCAAACACCGCATCGAGCCTCTGCGCAAAGAGTTGACCGACTTGCAAGAAGATGCCAACGCCTATGCTTCGCAGGCCATGGACAACATCGTGACGGTTCAAGCCTTCGGGCAAGAGCAGAGAGAGCTGGACCGGGTCCTGGCTTTTTGGGAAAACAAAAAGTCGCTGGAGGCCAAGGAACATCGGCTGACCGAAACATGGGGCCAGATCAACCGGCTGACTTTTGATTTCGGGCAGGTAGCCGTCTTCGTGATCGCGGCTTACGGGCTGTTCTCCGGAGCTTTGACTTTGGGTCAGCTGTTCTTCGTGCTCATGCTGGCCGGCCGTGCCTTGGGCATGGCCGAGGTGCTTAACCGTTCCTACAAACAGATTCTCAAGAGCCAGGAAGACATCCGGCGCACTCTGCACATCTTGAAGCATGACTGGAAGTATCTGGCGCCGGCTCCGGAAGAACCGGCCAGCATCCAAACCGCGCAGGGCTTGAGTCTGGAAGCTTGTGATGTCGGTTACATCTATCCCGTGGCCACGCTTGAAGGTTTGGCTCTGGAAAAAGGATCCAAGCCGGCCCTGTCCGGCGTCAATCTCAAGATCAAGGCCGGCTCCCTGACCGGAATTGTAGGCTTGTCGGGCAGCGGCAAGTCCACCCTGCTTGGTCTCATGCGCCGGCTGGATGATCCGGACCGGGGTCAAATACTGCTGGATGGCATTGACGTGCGCGATTTGGATCTGGCGGAGGTTCGCCGGCACGTGGCTTCTGTCGGACAGATAGAACTGTTCAACACCAGCATCGCCAAAAACATTGCTTACGGACAACCGGCAGCCACGGACGATCAAATCCGCAAGGCGGCCGAATTGGCCAATGCCCACGAATTCATCACCGAACTGCCCAAGGGCTATGCCACGGTGATTGACAACAAAGGCTCGCGTTTGTCCGAAGGGCAGAAACAAAGAATTTGTTTGGCGCGGGCCCTGCTCTGCCGGCCGGCTATTCTTCTGCTGGACGAGCCGCTCAATCATCTGGACGCGGAAAGCGCCTATCAAGTGAAGACGGCCATTGATGGTTTGCGCGGTCAGTGCACCATTGTGCATGTCACGCACCAGCTGTGGTCCATCAGAGAAGCGGATCAGATCATTATGTTGGACTGCGGCCGAGTGGCCGAGTACGGCACGCATGCCTATCTGATGAGCAAACACGGTTTGTACAGCACCTTGTATCAGCGCCAGATCTTGCAGCAAAGCGAGATTCTGGGGCTGGTCAACTCCTGCGGTCTGAATTGACCGCGGTTTTTTTAATCAAAATTTTGAATTTTTTTATTCCATAATTGGCGGCACAGATCCGGCTTGAAGGTAATGGCTATGTCCACTCCGAGTTTGACCATGCGTCTGGTGGCCAGGCTTGAAGGGCGGTCTTCATAAGTAACCACTTTCAGGCCTCTGGCATGCAGCCAGCGCACGCGTGCCGGATTCAAAGAAGAAACGCGTGTGCCAAAACCCCAGGGTTCGAGTTTAAAGATATGGGGCCAGACGGCTTGCTTGCGTCCCGGGACCGTCCAGATATGCATTAAAGCAATTCTTTTGATTTCAGGCAGTTCTCTTTGAAAGTCATGTAAAATTGAAAAATGAAAAGAAGAGACTAAAGTGCGGGCGCGCAAACCGGAGCTGGTTTTTAATTTGGCTATGATGCAGGAGGCGGCCTCCGGATCTTTAATTTCCAGATTGATTAAATACGGTTGAGGTATGGCCGTGGTCAGATCATTGAGTTCAGGGATACTGCCCGCGCCGCGCAATTCTATTTTGGATAATTCTTTGGCGGTTAAATTTTTACAGCGCCGGGCATCACCGGCCACCCGGGCCAGATTTTCATCATGCAAAACAACAGGCAGTCCGTCCCGGCTTAAACGCACATCGCATTCTATGCCGTCCACTCCGGCCTGCATGGCTTGGACAAAAGAGATGAGCGTGTTTTCCGCCACCCGCCGGTTGGGCAGGCCGCGATGACCGAAAATCAACATACGGCGCATAGGTTACCTGAACACGGGTTAATAGACAACTGTCAGAAGTTGATAGCTTGGTGATCGGCTGGACGTTTTTTTTATGGCTTGATAACATCAGGACGCTTAGAATCAGATTAAACATTCAGATCTGGGCGTGATAGCCAAGTGGTAAGGCACGGGTCTGCAAAACCTGTATTCGCGGGTTCGATTCCCGCTCACGCCTCCACGTAAAAAGCCGCTTGCATAAGACGGCTTTTTACGTACCTCATGAGCAGCTGGCTGCTTTTACGAGGCTCCCAATAATTAAACAACCAACGGCTTCACGCGGCGCCGCCAATGTTGCAATCATTAATTATCTTTTTAAGATAAAAACAAAACACCCGGCTTTGAGCCGAGTGTTTTTGAATTACGTTTCTTTGTTTAAAACTTCCACTACCACTTGTCTTTTGCCCCAGCTCTTGGCGGCCGGTATTTGATCGGCACCGCCAAAGTATAAGTCTATTCTATGTGAGTATTTGGCGGCCAGGCGGTCGCGGACCGTACAGACACCGAAGCCGGGCACATGAATTTTGGTTCCAAAAGGCAGAGCCGCGGCACAAGACTGTTCACCTTGTTCTCTTAATTGACAGATGTTGGATCCGTCAGCGCTGATACAAGGAGTGGAGTCGGTTTGCCAAGGCACGCTGTTATAAGCGGTCACCGTATAAGTCCGGGTATATTTGACTTCAGGTACGCTCATGATAATCGGTTTGGTCTGTTCAACCGGTTTTTCCGGAATAGTGAAAGCCCGTTCTTGCATGGCGTCATACAGAATTTGCGTGGCCGTTGAAAACATGGGTGACGGAGGCAATAATTCCAAGGCTGACGCGCTTTGGATTTTTATGGATGTTAAAGTGACAGCGGTTATCAGAACTATGAGTATTGATTTGGTTACGGAGTTAAGTGTCTTGTGTAAGACCATATATATTATACTCTTGGAAGGAATCATGCTTCGCTTAAGCGGAGCTATTTGGTCAGATTAGCCAAAATATGGTTTAATCTGTCAAATAGGGCTTACTAGAGGGCAAAATCAGTTGATTTCGCTTCTCCTGCAAAGACAGGTCATCCATTTCAAGAGGCTAAAAACATACCATATTTTGCGGTTTTTGTCAAGAGTAAAACCTTAAAATTTCACTAATTTAAGCCAAATTTTATGCCAATCCCCGGTCTCAAAGAAATCCAAAAATTGCCCCAAGAATGGAAAGAAAGACGGGCTAAAAAAAGACCCGGCAGATTAAAAGCGGTGGCCGTTATTTTATTGATAGTGTGTTTGGCTTTGGGTTTGTTGGGCTTATTGACAGCCACCATTGCCATGGCTTGGATCAGCCGCGATTTGCCAAATCCAAATACCTTGAGCACCAGAGAAATTCCCCAGTCAACCAAGATTTATGACCGCACCGGTGAAACGCTGTTGTATGAAATTCATGGAGATGAAAAAAGATCTTTGGTCAAGATTGAGGAAATACCCGAGGTCATGAAACAAGCAACCATCTCCATTGAGGACCGAGCTTTTTATGAACATGGCGGCATCTATTGGAAGGGACTGGTCAGAGCTTTTACGGTTGGCTTTTTGCAAAACAAGCGGGTTGAAGGCACGTCTACTTTAACTCAACAGTTGGTTAAGAATGCTATCTTGACCAATGAAAGAACCGTGACACGCAAAGTCAAAGAAATATTATTATCTTTTCAAATAGAGCGACGGTATACCAAGGATCAGATTCTGCAAATGTATTTAAACGAGATTCCATACGGCTCCATGATTTACGGAGTAGGTTCGGCGGCCGAGGGTTATTTTGGGAAGCGCGTGGATGAATTAACTTTGGATGAAGCGGCCTTGCTGGCGGCAATTCCGCAGGCGCCGGATAAGTGGTCTCCCTATGGTACCGGTATGCATGGTGATAACAGACAGGGATTAATAGCCAGACAGAGATTGATTTTGGATGACATGGTGCGTGATGGTTATATAACCAAAGAGCAAGCTGATGAAGCCAAGCAGATTGATACTTTGCAAAAGTTGGTGCCTCGTACGGTGGGAGACATTAAAGCTCCTCATTTTGTTATGTATGTGCGTTCGCAATTGATAGAAACATACGGGCAAAAAACCGTGGAACAAGGAGGTATGCGTGTGATTACGAGTTTGGATTGGGAGATGCAGCAGATAGCTGAAGAAGAAGTCAGAAAAGGCGTGGAGAAAAATGGTGAGAAGTTCGGTTTTACCAATGCTTCGTTGGTGGCTCTGGACCCCAAGAGCGGACAAATATTAAGCATGGTTGGATCCAAGGACTTTTTTGATAAAGAAATTGATGGACAGGTTAACGTATCAATCAGGCCGCGTCAGCCCGGATCTTCTTTTAAACCGATTGTGTTTACAGCCGGGTTTATTAAAGGTTATACATCCGAGACTACTTTGTGGGATGTACTGACCACTTTTAAAACAGATGTTGGTCCCTATAATCCCAAAAATTACAGTCCGGTTTACAACGGCCCTATCAGCGTACGCAAGGCCCTGCAGGGATCTTTGAATATTCCGGCGGTTAAAATGTTGTACTTGGTGGGTGTGGGCCGGGTGTTGGATTTCGCGGAACAATTGGGTTACACCACTTTTGAAGACAGATCTCGTTTTGGTTTGTCTTTGGTGCTGGGCGGGGGCGAAGTCAAATTATTGGAACATGTTAATGCTTACGCGGCTTTTGCCAATCAAGGCCGGCAATATCCGATTACATCGATTTTAAAAGTGACGGATGTTAACAACAACGTGCTGTTGGAATGGCAGGCGCCGGAGGGCAAGGAAGTGGTGCCCGCGGCCGCGGCCAATGAGATTACCAATGTTTTGTCCGATAACAACGCCAGAGCCTATGTTTTTGGCACGCAAAATTTTTTGACTTTACCGGACAGGCCCGCGGCCGCCAAAACCGGCACCACCAATAATTTTAAAGATGCCTGGACCTTGGGCTATGTGCCGTCTTTAGCGGCCGGTGTTTGGGTGGGCAACAGTGATGCCACGGAAATGAAAAGCGGAGCGGACGGTTCGGTTATCGCGGCGCCCATTTGGCAAGGCTTTATGAAAAGAGCCTTGGCTGATACGCCAAAAGAAAGTTTTCCGCCCATGCCGCAGTTGACGGCTGCCAAGCCAGTTCTGTTAGGCAAAGCTTTTAAGACCACGGTTAAAATCGATAAGTTCAGCGGCAAATTGGCCACCGAGTTTACGCCCGAAGATTTGGTTGAAGAAAAAGAATTCTACGAAGCGCATAATATATTGTGGTATCTGGATAAGGATGACCCCATGGGACCGGCCCCGGCTAATCCGGAGAGTGATCCGCAATTCGCCAACTGGGAATACGGAGTTCAGGAATGGGTTAAGAAAAATGAGTGGCACACCACCAGCACCGTGCCCACGGAATATGATGATATTCATACGGCTGATAACCGGCCGGTTTTGAATTTAATTTCACCTCAACAAAACGACAATCTTTATTCCAGAGATTTGACCATTTCGTTTAACGCGCAAACTTCCCGCATGGTACAAAGCGTTAAAGTTGAGCTGGATGGTTTATTGGTAGGTTCAGCCGAAGGCTCTGATAATCAAGTCCGCGTACACATTCCGAACACGGTCAGCCGCGGATACCATGACCTGGTTTTAATGGTCAGAGATGATATCGGCAATACGGCTTCGGTTAAAGTTACAATTAATTTGTTGGCCGATCCTACGCCCTTCCGCGTGTCGCTTGAGGGCGTAACTACGCGTGATAATCCTGTATTGTCTGATTTTCCCATCAATTTAAGTTTGCAGGTTAATGATTTATACAATCTGCAAAAATTGGACGTCTTTTACACGCATGAAGGTTCGGTTGGTTTGGTGGGTTCGGTGGTAGCGCCTCAAAATTACGTTAATATCATACAATGGAACAGGCCGGATCAAAGCGGTTTCTATCAATTATATACCGTAGCTCATTTTACAGATGGTAGTACGTTTAAAGGTGATACCTTGGGAGTTTCCATCGGCCAGTGATTTTCAACAATCGGGTTTAGAAAAAAATAATCAAATATGCTATACTGCGGTTAACTAATAACTAATACTTTTGTATTTAAATTTATTTTTGTTCTTATGCTAAACCAAGACGCTGTGGCCAAAGCCACTTGGGAGGGAAGCGAGAAGGTCTCGCCACGTCTGTCCAAGATACTGGGTTATCTGATAGACGCCTGCATTTACGCCAGTGTGGCGCTGGTGCCTTTATTCTTTTTACCCATTACGCTGGATGTGCTGGAGCTGAATAAGCAAAGTTTGCTTATCATATTGGTTATGCTCGGCATGGCCGCCTGGTTGGGCAAAGGCTTGGCCGAAAGACGATTTATTTTATCCAGAGCCTGGCTGCATTTGGTGGTGACTTTGTTTGCCGGCGGCTGGCTGGTGACCAGTTTGTTCTCTCAGGACAAGTATATTTCTTTGGTCGGCAACATCGGTCAGATGCAATGGTCTTTCGCTACCATGCTGGCCTTTGTGGTTTTTTACATGCTGGTGGTCAACCGCGTGGGCACAACCAAAAGATTGTATAATTTGGTTTTAACCTTTTTAGTCTCGTCAATTCTGGTGGGCTTATATGGATTTTTTCAATTATTGGGCATTTATCCTTTGAGCTGGCTGGCGGCCTTTACCTCGGCCAAGACTTTCAACACGGTCGGCACGATCAATGCTTTTGGAGTGTACATGGCCGTGCCTTTGGTTTTGGCGGTTTCGTTAACTGTTTTCGGCTGTAAAGATGATGAATGCAAATTGGGCAAAAAATCCAAAGGCAGTGTGGCGGCTAATGTGATCGTCTGGTTGACCTTGTTGGTTTCTTTGCTGGTGGCCGTAGCGGTTGATTTTTGGGTGGTTTGGGCCGCTATCATTTTCGGCACGGCTTTATTGATTATTCTGCCCATTGTCAGGGCTTTGAAGGTCAATCACGTTTCACGTGTGGTAGTGCCGGCGGTTATTATCTGTGTATCTATTTTGTTGCTCATCTTCAAAACTCCGGTTAAGTTGAATTTGCCGGCTGAAGTATCGCCCTCGGCTACAGCTTCTTGGAGCATTGCCAAGAATGTGTTGAGTGAAGCCCCGATTTTTGGCTCCGGCCCAGGAACTTGGATTTATGATTACGCCAAATACAGATCTCCGGCTGTGAACCTGTCTCAATTTTGGACGGTCAGATTTGAACGCGGTTTAACCACCTTCTTCACTTTGATTGCCATGACCGGTTTGGTGGGCATTGCCATGTGGCTTATATTATTGATATCGGCCATTGCCACCAGCGCTGTGCATCTGGTTAAGGAAAAGGATGATGATGCTTGGCAGGCTTATCTGACGATTTTCGCGGGTTGGGCCACCATGGCTTTTATCGCTTTCCTGTATAACTACAATTTTGCGCATCACTTTGTGTTCTGGTTTTTACTGGCCTTGCTCTCGGCCTTGATTGCTAAAAAGGCTTTTGTCTGGGATTCACAAAAAAGCGTGGCCACTTCCACTATTATTTCGATTTCCTTTATCGTTATTTGCGTGGCCGCTTTATCAACCGTGTGGCTGGCCGGGCAAAGACTGGCGGCTGATGCCTCATACTCCAAGGCGGTCATGACTTACCGAGATGGTAAAAATATTGATGAGGTTATCGGTCATCTGAACAAGTCAGTGGTCATGAACAGGTTGAACGATGTGTATTATCGTAACTTGTCACAAGCCTATTTGATCAAAGCCGCTCAAGTATTTGAAGCCGAGAAAAATAATCCGGAGGGAGCAGCCATAATCAATCAAGTGATTGCAGCTACTATTGATACGGCTAAAAAAGCCGGAGAAATTAATCCTTCCAATGTTGATAATTGGGAGAATATGGCGGTCATTTATCAATCCATTGCCGGGTTTATTCAGGGCGCGGACGAGTTTGCCATCAAAAATTTTGAAGAGGCTTTGGCACGCGAGCCTAATAATCCGGTGTACGGCGCGGAAATAGGCAAGATATATGTTTTGCGGTCCGATGCTTACCGCACCCTGCTTCAAGCTGAAGACGAGGGTGAGCGCAAAGAGGCTGAACGCAAGGTTAAGGAGGAATTGGATAAGGCGGCTGAATGGTTTAATAAATCCATTCAAGCTAAACCTGATTTCGCGCCCGCGCACTATCAATTGGGCTTGGTGTATGAAAGACAGGGCCGTATTCAGGATGCCATCTCCAAGCTGGAAGAAGTAGTGGCCAACAGCAAAGACGTGGGAGTGGCTTTCCAATTAGCCATCCTCTATTATCGCAATGACGAGAAAGACAGATCCATTAACTTGTTCGAGCAAATCGTGGCCATGGCTCCGGAATATGCTAACGCCAGATGGTTCTTGTCCGCCTTGTATGAAGAAAAAGGAGAATTGGACAAATCTCTGGAGCAAGTCTTAAAGGTTCAAGAAACCAATCAAGACAATCAGGATGTGGCCAACAGAATCAAGTATTTACAAGATTTAAAAGCCAAAGGCAGTCAGCCGGCACCGGTTCCGGCTCCTCAGCCAACCATCCCGGCCCCGGTTGAAGAAAAGATAACCGGTCCTGAAGAGCAAAACCCAATTCAAAAAGCCGAATAAGATAACCCAGCCCCGCCTCAAATGAGACGGGGCTCTTTTTTTGCGCGCGTAAATAAGCTATTATATTAGCGGATGAAAAACGGCCAGATGAAATCCATGTTTAACTCATTGATCAGATGGGGTTATTTTAATGAGAGTAATCCATCTGGGCGCATGGCTTTGCTTTTGAAGAGCTTGATTCAGGAACAGAAATACATCAATCAAACGGCTGATAAAATATTCACAACCTATCAAAATGATTTGGAAAAGTTGAATGATATGATTTCCGGGCTCAAAGAAACGGATGATTATCAGGGTATGGCTTCTTTGATTGAATATAGGCAGGCGGAATTATTAAGAGCCTTGATCGCGTCTGAAATTGCGATTGCGGATACGGCCGAACTTGAAAGAGAATACATGGACTGGAAAAGGGCGCAGGGCTTGAACCGGGTGAATTCGGGTTCGGCCAAGCAAAGAATGGATATTTTAGCCGGCGAACTCAAGATAAGGGGTCGGCTGCAAGAGGTTGATTCGTCAAATAGCTTCGTTCCTCCCGAGACTGAACCCCGAGCCGTTATCATGGACAGCTCTGATGAGGTTG
Source organism: Parcubacteria group bacterium ADurb.Bin192 (assembly GCA_002070095.1). Classification (GTDB taxonomy): domain Bacteria; phylum Patescibacteriota; class Patescibacteriia; order 2-12-FULL-60-25; family 2-12-FULL-60-25; genus MWCR01. The sequence continues at coordinate 243,765 of MWCR01000001.1, forward strand.
AAGCAGATCAAGAACAGGAGTTTGAATGCCCGGCCAGTCAGCCTAAAAATGAAGTTTTAGCGTCAGAAGATGATTTGGTTGATTATACTTTGGTGGATGAGGAATCTCTGGTTCGTCACATCCGGGAACTGACCAAGGAATTGGCCAGGCATCAGTCAGCACCCGTGGTCAATCAAGCCGAGACCCTGCGTTTGGCCAAAGAGATGCGGGATAAGTATCATTTTTTGCGCCGGCAAGATAAAAAGATGGGCAAAAAACGCGACCGGTTAGCCATGGTCGACGATTTAAGGCACATCTTTTAAGTCCATTGACACAAAAGTTCATTTTTTGTAGAATCATTCCACCGTTACCTTAATCAGTCTTCAATATAGCCAATCCTAATTTGATAATTGGTATTTGAAAATTGTAATTTAAGTCAATATCCGGGCCTTTAGCTCAGCTGGCTAGAGCACTTCCATGGCATGGAAGGGGTCGAGGGTTCAAATCCCTCAAGGTCCACCAACAAAAAACCGTTTAAGACGGTTTTTTGTAATGTTCAATTTTCAAATATCCAATCATCAATAACCAATCATCAATAACCAAGGTTGTCATTCCCGGCTTAGTAAGCAAAATACCTAACTACGCTAATTAATTAAATCGGTCCCGACACTCGCAAAAAATTATATACTCAATCGGGATCCCGAATCACAGTATCGGGAGAATCCACCTTTAATTACTCAATAACCAATAACCAATAACCAAATAATTGGAAGGCATTATGGTATTTTTATGTATTAAATATTGTTGATAAGTATGTTGATAAGTAGGTTGGATGAGCATGAGCTACGGAAGGTCGGATTTGGTGTATTCACAATTTATGAACAAGGATGAAAAATGAGAAAGGTATTGCTATTATTAGCCGAAATAGATTATATATACGCGTGTTAAAATAATTACGAGCTTGAGAACAGGTCAGGCGCGCGCATGTTTATGGCTGTATTTTCTGAATTGCGATTTGCTGACCTGTTTTAAATTTTAAAACAAGCTCAAAAATAAATTGTATGCCGCCAAACAAATCCGGCATTAAACAAAAACAGCTCTGTTTAATCAATAAACTAAGAATACAAATCTCATACATTTGTATATTTTGTTTTGTCACAGCGCTATTTGGAGTTTTGACCGTCAATATACAGCGGTCATGGGCTGAAATCGATAAAAGCATCAACTATCAAGGGCGCTTGATGAGTGCTTCGGGTATTAATGTTTCGGATGGCACTTACTCCATGAAGATTTCCATCTACAACCAAGCTTCGGGAGGTTCTCATTTATGGTCAGCCAGCACTACTAATGGGCTACCGGCAGGTACACCGGCCAATATACAAGTTGAAGTCAAAAATGGCTTATTCAGCATCCTTTTAGGTGATACTAACAATGATCAAGTGGCTTTTCCGGCAGGCTTGTTTAACAATGATACTCTCTACTTAGGCATAACAGTTGGTTCAGACAGTGAGATGACCCCCAGAAAAAGACTGTCAGCCGTCCCCTATGCCTATAATTCGCAAACTTTACAGGGTCAATACGCTTCCAACACCGTAGCCAGTACGGGCGGAGACTTATTTGCCTTGCATCAAAGCTCTAATGACAGTGCTTCAGCCGAAAGAACAGCTTTAGCCATCTACACATCAGGTACCAACAATCTTTATGACCTCTTAATCAAAGCCAATTCAGGCTCTGATGTCTTTTCAGTTTCCAGACAAGGCAGTGTTACCACCACCGGTAACTTACAGGTTGATGGCATCACTCAATTAGGCAGTACCCTGTCCGTGGCCGCCACTTCATCCTTGGCTGACTTATCCCTCACCGGCCGAGTCAACTCCAATCTCTTGCCTTACATTACTGATACCTACTCTTTGGGCAACTCCACTTACAGATGGCTGGGCATCACAGCACAAAACGTGAATACGGTTAACGTCTCATCCACCAATATTGATGCCTTGGGGTATGTGTCGACCACGAATTTATACTCAACTGAGTCAATTTTGGGCAATGCCACGACCACCAATTTGTATAACTCGGGCACGGTTTCAACCACGGCTTTGTACGTCAACGGAGTAGCCATCACCGGAGCCGGCGCAACGACAACTTGGCAACAGGTAACTGATGTCGGCGCCACAACCAACAATTGGATCCAATTCGCGGGCGCCACATCCACAGACAACATTGTTCCCAACTTAACCAACTCTTTGACTTTGGGAACAGAGAACTATCAGTGGTTGGGAATTTTTGCTCAAAATGCAGATTTCACCAACGTCTCAACAACCAACTTGGATGCTTCCGGTTATATCGTCACCAACAATCTCACAGCTACCAATGCTGACTTGACCAACGTCTCCAGCACCAACATCGATGCCTCCGGTTACATCACAGCCAACACCTTAAACTCAAACACAGCTAATCTTGGCAACGTCACCTCAACAAACCTATACAACTCCGGCGTCGTCTCAACCACATCTCTATACGTAAACGGTGTAGCAGTCACAGGCATCGAAACTCAAGACTTTCAAGATGTCACAGACTTGGGCGTTGCCACAACCAATTGGATTCAATTCGCGGGTGCCACTTCAACCAACAACTTCTTGCCCGGTACCACGGATTTATATACTTTAGGCTCTTCCGCATATCGTTGGGCCAATCTTTTTGCGGTCAACGGCAATGTTATCAATGTAAGCTCAACCAACATCGATGCTTCAGGCTACATCACAGCCAACACCTTAAACTCCAACACTGCTCTCTTGGGCAACGTTACCACAACCAACTTGTACAACTCGGGCGTTGTCTCCACCACATCCCTTTACGTCAACGGCACGCAAATTACAGGTCTTGAATCACAAGACTTGCAAGATGTCACAGACTTGGGAGCAGTCACAACCAACTGGATCCAGTTCGCGGGTGCCACTTCAACCAACAATCTCGTTCCAACTTCAACCAATCTCTATTCTCTCGGCACATCAGTTTACCGCTGGAGCGATGTTTGGGGTGTGGCTATGCATATCGGGACATCTACATGGGATTTGACGCAAGGAACCAATGGCAGATTCATGGTCGGCAATAACAATTTGGAGAGATTAACCATTACGGTTGACGGCAATGTCGGCATTGGGACCAGCACACCCGGAGCCAATTTGGTGGTCAATGACGGTACAATTTTAAATTACGCTGGTAATAGTATATGGCAATCAGCAGCCGATGAAGATACTCATGCAACTTTTGATTCAACTATGGTTGAATACAATGGGAAGATGTATGTTTTTGGGGGTTTAAGTTATGATCCGGATACTTTTACTTATTATACAACAAGTTCTTTAAGGATTTATGACCCGGCAACGGATACCTGGGAAATCAGCTCTGTTCTAGATACGCAATACGAACGTTACTCTCATGGAGCGGTAGTTTGGGATGATAAGATGTTGGTTTTTGGTGGATATGATGAAAATTTTAACGCAACCAGCTCTTTACGTATTTATGATTTTATCAGCGAAACATGGTCATCCGGTGCGAGCGCAAACTCCAATCAAGCGGCTCATTCGGTTGTATTAAGCGGTGGAACCTTAATCGCTTATGGAGGTGATGATGGTTCCGGTTTTGTTGACATTGTTCAAATATACGATTATGACACTGATTCTTGGAGTTATGGGGCATCGAACAGTATTAGGCAGTTCGGCCACTCGGCTGTTGTTTATGGGACCAAAATGTATGTTTTTGGAGGAGAAGATGATGATACGGGTGACAGGCTCGACGACATATATATTTATGATATAAAAAATGATATCTGGAGCAGTGGCACCGAGGATACCGGAAATTTCCGTAGATTTCACGAAGCCGTAGTACTTGATAATAAAATGTATGTCTTTGGAGGACAAGACCCGGATATAGATTTTTTATCGGATTTACGAGTTTATGATTTCTTGTCAGATTCTTGGAGTGCGGGATATTCAGATCCGGCATTTCCAAGAAATTCTTTCAGCATGGCAGTATATGATGGTGTTATTTACGTGACCGGAGGTTTGGACAGTTATTCCGAGCCTGCACTTATTACAACCAGATATCTTGATACAACCAATCTCGATATTGTTGATTATATCGCCTCCCTGCGCAACATGGGAACTTCGGAACTAACATTTAAATCAGATGCGGTTTTGAATCTGGATATCGGCAAGTGGTCCATCATGGAAGGCGATGTCGGTATTGGATTATTAAATCCAACCGAGGATCTTGATGTTTATGGAAATATCCAAAATATTTTATATCAGCAACAAGCATTTCCGGTTGTGGCAACATCATCTTTTGCTAATGGTTGCAGTGGAAGCATTACGGGCGGCAGAGTTGTTGGTGATTATATTTACTTTGCACAGACCGGCGGCTGTCAGTTCCTTGTTGCTGAAGCAAGTAATCCCCGAAGAATAAATCCCATAGGGAGCGCCGCAGGATCTAATGCCGACAATCCATTAATCATAGGTAATTACTTATATCTGCCTGCGGAAGAAATTTATATATATGATATTTCCAATCCCGCTTCGGAAGTCATGGTTGATACATATAACACCAATTTGGATTTTGTCTATGATATTGAGAGGTATGGAAACTACATTTTGGTTGCCAATAATGGCAATGATGAGCTAACGGTTCTGGATATCACCAATCCAATAAGTCCGGTTGAAGTGGCAAATGTTGGTGTTGGCACCAGCCCTTGGGCTTTGGCTGTTCAGGGCGCTTACGCTTACACAGCCGACCAAGACGGAAACTCCGTATCCATAGTCAATGTTTCCAATCCGCTGGATCCGGCATTTATTGATTCCGTCTTTTTAGACGCGGATTTCAGACCGTTCGATGTGGCTGTCAGCGGAAGATATGCTTATGCCGTGGGCTCCTATAATTTTGGAGACGCGGGTGATTTATATGTTATTGATATCGGCAATCCCAATTTTGCTTCCGTGGCAACAACTCTTAGAGTAACTACCGGCAAAGGCGGATTAAATGAAATCATAGTTTCCGGACGTTATGCATATGTTTCCAGTATCAGCGGAATTCATGTTATTGATCTTATCGACCCGGAAGATCCTGTGCTTTTGGGCAGTGTAGATGGAAACTTTCAAGGAGCCGTATTAAACGGACGCTATCTATACGGCACCAACAGTGATAATGGTTTGGTTTATACTATTGATGTCCATGGCACCGAAACCAATGGTCTTTTGGCGCACTCCGCCGAATTGGGCACCCTGAATGTACGGCAGTCATCCATGTTCGCGGATAATATTTTTGCCCAAGGCGGCCTATCTGTCGGATCACCGGGCATCTACTCCATGGGTTCTTTGGGTGTTTATGCAACCACATCCCTTATGGATCTGGCTGTGAACGGCCGAGTCAACTCCAGTCTCCTGCCTTACATCACAGATACATATTATCTCGGCAACTCCACTTACAGATGGCTGGGCATGGCCGTGGCCAACGTATCTTCAACCAACATCGATGCCTCCGGCTACGTCTCCACCACATCTCTTTACGTCAACGGCACACAAATAACAGGTGCTACTCCAAGTCTCCAACAAGTAACTGATGTCGGCTACATCACCAACGACGCCATCGGCTTCGCCGGAGCTTCATCCACGGGTCACTTCCTGCCAACAGCCAACATCACATACGACCTTGGCTCCACCTCATTCCGCTGGAGAAATCTTTATGCTTCAAACGGAATCTTCACCAATGTCAGCTCAACCAACATTGATGCTTTGGGCTATGTTTCAACGACAAACTTGTATTCAAACACGGCACTCTTGGGCAACGTCACCACAACCAACTTATACAACTCTGGTGTCGTCTCAACCACACAACTATACGTCAACGGCGTAGCTGTCACCGGCATCGAAGCTCAAGACTTCCAAGATGTCACAGACTTGGGTGTTGCCACAACCAACTGGATTCAATTCGCGGGCGCTACTTCAACCAATCATTTCTTGCCCGGTACCAACAATCTCTTCAACTTGGGATCTCTTGCGTATCGCTGGGCGAATCTTTTCGCCGTCAACGGCAACTTCACCGGCACTGTCACAACAACAAACCTATTTGCATCCGGCTACGTCTCCACAACCAGCTTATACGTCAACGGCACACAAATCACAGGCGCTACTCCGACTTTGCAAGAAGTGACAGACGAGGGTTATGTTACGACCAATCCCATCAGATTCGCCGGAGCTTCATCAACAGGACATTTCCTGCCCACGGCCAACCTGACATACGACCTGGGTTCAGCCTCATTCCGCTGGAGAAATCTTTATGCCTCAAACGGTATCTTTACCAGTGTCTCAACCACCAACTTGGATGCTTTGGGTTATGTCTCAACGACTAACTTATACTCCAGCTTTGGTTTATTGGGCAATGTTACAACTACCAACATCTACAACTCCGGCACTGTCTCAACAACAGCTCTTTACGTCAACGGAGTACAAATTACGGGCGGAGGCAGTGGAGCACAAGACTTGCAAGATGTAACGGACGAAGGCTACATAACCACCAACCCCATTAGAGTTGCAGGTGCAACTTCCACGGATCAACTTTTTGTTTTGGGTTCGCAAGATGCTCCGCAGTTGATTGTGCAAGCCAATGCTACGCAAGACATGGAAAATCCTTTAATCCTATTCCGCAATTCGGCAGGTACTGCGATTGGAGGTATCCATACCAATGATCAAAGCAATATTTTTGCGGGTTTTGAATCCGGTGCATTTATTACCACAGGTACATATAATACGGCCTTGGGTTTTCGCACCATGTACAACAGCTGGTCGAATATTACCGGATCATACAATACGGCTATTGGTGCCGAGGCTATGTGGGGATATTCCGGCGGTGTGATGTCAGGATCTGATAACACGGGTGTTGGTTATCGTGCTTTAGCAACCCTATCCAGTGGTTATGGCAATACGGCCGTGGGGCATGGTTCTTTGGCTGATAATACAACAGGCTATCAAAACAATGCTTTTGGTTACGCAGCTTTAGCAAATAACACGACGGGCTGGAAAAATGTGGCCATCGGTGTTGAAGCATTAACTAATAATATTAACGGAGAATCAAATACATCAGTCGGCAACGAATCGATGTACAATAACAACGGTGATGACAACGTGGCAGTCGGTAAATGGGCCATGCGTTTATCCACTACAGCAGATCAAACCGTAGGCATCGGCGCCAGCGCTTTATCAGGCAACAATGCCACCGGTACCACCGGTGTCGGTTATCGCGCACTTTACAGCAACAGTACAGGTATTAATTTATCCGGTGTCGGCCACTTGGTTATGGATGAAAATACAACAGGTTCCAATAACACTGCAATGGGATCATCAGCCCTCTATTACAACCGTACCGGCTCGGGTAATACTTCTTTGGGATCTTATGCTTTACATGGATTTACCAATAACAGCCACTCCAATAACACAGGCATCGGTTACAATTCTTTATTCGCCGTACGTACCGGCTCGGCCAACACAGCCTTGGGCGGTGCAACTCTCTACTCACTCACCACCGGCGCTTCCAATACGGCCATCGGCTACGCGGCAGGCGACAATATTACGACCGGTTCCAATAATATTTTGATCGGCAACAACGTTGATTCTTTGACCGCCACGGGCAATTATCATTTGAATATCGGCAATACACTTTACGGTGATTTGAATAACGGCCGGGTGGGCGTGGGCGTGCCTTATCCTTATGTGTTCAAGCTGACCATTGACGGTCATACGGGCCCATCATCCACCAATGCTTATGACTTGGGTTCAGCTTCTTACCGCTGGAGAAATTTGTATGCTTCCAACGGCATCTTCACCAGTGTCTCAACTACCAACATCGATGCTTTGGGTTATGTTTCAACCACTGATTTGTATGTTAACGGTTCTTTGATCAGCGGGGGTACTCCGACTTTGCAAGACGTGACCGATGAGGGTTATGTTACGACCAACCCCATCAGAGTTGCCGGAGCTTCATCTACGGGTCATATTTTGCCGGTTACTACACTTACTTACGATCTCGGCTCATCTTCAAATCGCTGGAAGGATCTTTGGGTTAGTTCTACTTACATTGGCGGCTCAACCTGGAATTTGCGCCAAAACGCCAGCGGTTATTTTTCCATAGCCAATGTCGGCGGCAGTGAACGCGTAACCATTGATACCAGCGGTAACGTGGGTATCGGCGACACAACTCCGGCGGCTATGTTAACGGTTGGCAATGGAGATGCCTTTCAGGTAAATTCCAGCGGCAACCTCATCCGTATAAACGGCGTAACTTATAATTGGCCGGCTGCCAATACGGCAGGCGCCTTCAGAAATGATGGTTCGGGCAACATCTCCTTTAATAACAACATCTCGCAATTTACCAATAACTCCGGCTATATCACCGGTGTCGCCGGTCAATCTCTGACAGCGGCCAACCTCTGGGTCGGCAATGCTTCCAACCAAGCCGCGGCCGTGGCCATGTCCGGTGATGCCACCATGTCCAACACGGGTGTGATCACCGTCGCTGATAACAGTCACGCTCACGACGGCACAACCATCTCGGGCTTGGCCGTCGCTGACTTCACTTCGTCAAATATTTCAAACTGGACCAATGATGCCGGCTATATTACGGGAGTCGGTGGTCAAGCCTTAGCTTCCACCAACCTTTGGGTGGGCAATGCTTCCAACCAAGCCGCGGCCGTGGCCATGTCCGGCGATGCCACCATGTCCAACACGGGTGTTGTTACTGTAGCTAACGACAGTCACACGCACAACGGCACAACCATCTCGGGCTTGGCCGTCGCTGACTTCACTTCGTCAAATATTTCAAACTGGACCAATGATGCGGGTTATCTTACTTCGGCTAATGCTTTTGTCCAAAACGGCAACAGTTTTACAGCCGATGCGGTTTTGGGAACCAATGACGGATATTCATTATTTTTTGAAACCGCGGGTGTATCCAGAGGTGTATTTGATACGGCCGGTACTTTTTACCTTCCCGGCTCGGCAAACTCAACGCGTTTGGCTGTTCGCGCTAATGCCTCACAAACCATCGCCAATCCTTTGATTCAGCTCCAAACTTCAGGCGGAGCCGAATTGGCCAGGATCCATGCCGATAACGATACCAATTTATTCGCCGGCTATTTATCAGGTTCAAATAATTCGGCCTCATACAATGCATTTTTTGGCAGTCAGTCAGGCGCCGGTAATACAACCGGTCAGCGAAATACTGCTATGGGCTGGGGTGCCATGTATGGCAACGGTTTAACTTATGCGGGTTCTTCACAAAATGTAGCCATCGGTCATTATTCTCAATACAATATTGCGGGCGGCGCCGTGGATAATGCTTCAGTCGGTGCTTATTCGATGGTTAATTTAAGCAGTGGTGATTATAATTCCGGCTTGGGATCTTATGCTTTAAACAGTATTTCTACCGGCGGAAGCAATGTTGCGATTGGTTACGCTGCTTTGACTTCGGTTTCCGCAACCAACAATAATACGGCTGTGGGAGCCAATGCTTTGTATAGCAATACGGGAGGCAACAATGTAGCGGTTGGTTACAACGCATCTCGTTTGGGAGGCTTGGTTTCCGCGGTTGTTTCCGTAGGCTATGAATCTTTATATAATAATACGGCTAGTAGCAATATGGGTATTGGTGTCCAAGCCGGTTATCGCAATACTTCGGGAACCGGCAACACCGCTTTGGGCTATCAAGCGCTGTATCCAAATCAAACCGGTGCCTATAACACTGCGGTCGGCTATCAAGCTATTTATGCGTCAACCGGAGCCGCTAACAGTGCGAGTTATAATTCAGCCTTGGGTTATCAGGCTATGTTTGCCAATACCACCGGTCAATATAACACGGCCATGGGTTCCAACGCGCTTAGATCCAATACTACAGGAGGAGCGAATGTGGCCTTGGGTGCGGATTCACTATATAGTTTGAATAATAGAGTTGGTAGTTACAACGTGGCTTTAGGACCGGCGGCCGCTTATTTGCAAAGCTCGGCCGCAAATGTGATAGCCATCGGAGCTTCTTCGCTGTATAACAATAACGCCGGCAATACCATAGGCATTGGTTATGAAGCTGCCTTTAGAAATACCACCGGTGCCGGCAATTTAGCCATAGGTTACCGTGCCTTATATCCCAATCAAACAGGTAATTACAATACTGCTATTGGAGAGCTGGCCATGTATGCTTCAACCGGCGCGGCTAACAGCTCAAACAATAATACAGCCGTTGGTTATCGGTCACTTTATTCCAATACGACCGGCGGTACAAATACGGCGGTTGGTACGGAAGCGCTTTATTCCAATACGACCGGCAGTCTAAATACGGCGGTTGGTTACAATGCTTTAAATGCCGCGGCAGGCAATGGTAATACTGCAATAGGTGCTAGAGCGATGGATGTTGCGACGGGCAGTTATAATACTGCAATTGGCAGTGATTCTATCGGGGCTGTTTTTGCGGGAACCTACAGTATAGGTATTGGGGGCGGTTTACTTACTTCAACGGCAGGTGATTATAACATTGCTTTAGGAGTAAATTCACTATATCAAATCAATAATACCGCAGCTGATTATAATATCGGCATTGGTAGCGCTGCTGGCTTTGGGCTTACATCGGGTGCTAGAAATGTGATATTGGGAGCCAATTCCGCGTATAGCCAAACTACTGCTAGCGATGTGGTGTCCATAGGTTACAATGCATTAAATCGCAATACGGCCAGTCAAATAGTAGCCATTGGCAGTAATGCCGGTTATTGGAATACAGCCGGAACACAAAATACGATCATGGGTTACAATGCTTATGCTGGGGGTGTTGTCGCAGGGAGCGATATTGGAAGTTATAACACTAGTATTGGCTGGCAGAGCATGTATGTCGTTGACAATGCAGCTGCGGATTTCAATACGGCTCTTGGATGGACTGCTTTGACTGATTTGACTTCAGGTAACCGTAATTCAGCTGGCGGTGCTGTGGCTTTGGGCAATGTCACCACCGGTAGTGGCAATACGGCTTTTGGAACAGACGCTGGAAATGTAATTACTACAGGTAGTAATAATACTTTCTTGGGTTACAATGCGAACGCCACGGCAAATAATTACACCAATTCTACGGCTATTGGTTATAATGCTTCAGTCACAGCAAGCAATCAGGTTAGATTGGGAGCCACTGATGTTAATGGAGTCTATGCTGGTGGCGCAGCGGGTAATGGTGGCACCGGGACAAATTTATATTATTATGGAACGATATCAGATTTATCTGACGTTAGAGCTAAAAAAGATATTATTGATAATAATTTAGGTTTGAATTTTGTACTAAAATTACAACCTAGGCACTTTAAAATGCTCGCAGCTGATACCTATGATGATGGATTTATTGCTCAAGAAGTTTATCAGGTTGCAAGTGAATTGTCCGAAATGTTTAACGGTGTGATTGTGCCGGATGATCCGGAAGATTATTATTACATAGATTATACGACTTTTGTTGGTCCGCTAGTCAACTCCGTCCAAGAACTCTACGCCTCCTCCTCCCCTCTCTACGCGGGCATAGCCATCGATACAAATCACTCAACCTCTACACCCTTTTTAATGATTGATGAAAACGGCGACCTGGCTTACAGCGGAGGCTCCATTACAGCTCAAGGTACGGCCAGCACTTCGACTACTACTTATGATTCAGGCTTGTTCAGCCTGCAAGGATCCAGCTGGGATAATTCCACCACTACGGCCATCACCACCAGCTTCTCTTTGATCAACAAAACTTTAAGCACCACTTCAAGCAGGCTGGAAATCGGTTTCGCGACCGGCACCAATGGTTCACTGGGCATGGCTCAAGCCATGTTAACTATCACTAACGCGGGTGATGTGGCCGTGTCAGGCGATCTTACTGTGGGACGCCGGTTATATCTGGGTTCCAAGACCACGGGCATGGGTTCAACCAGCACTTATCTGTTCGTGGATGATACCTTGGGTGCTAGTTCCACCTATATCGCGACCAACGCGGACGGCTGGCAGGCCAGTACGGCATATGATTACGCGGAAAGATACGAATCCAATGAACAATTGGAACCCGGCGACTTGGTGACGGCTGATCCTGACGGTATTAACAAGGTTAAGCGTTCCACTTCCAGTAAAGATATTATCTTGGGCATCGTGTCCACCAAGCCCGGCTTTATGACCGGCGGACCGGCGCCTGATACCTACCCTGTGGCTTTGGCCGGCCGTGTGCCCACCAAGGTATCCACGCAAAACGGTCATATCAGACCCGGAGACTTCTTGGCGCCGTCCGATATGCCGGGCGTGGCCGTGAAAGCCACGGAAAAAGGTTCGATTATCGGTGTGGCTTTGGAAGCTTATGATAAACCGGGGCAAGGCTTGATAAGCGTGTTCGTCAATGTCAGCTACATGGGCGACAAGTTCGCGGTGGGCGGAACATCTTCCGCGGTCAGTGAAGATATTAAGGGCTTTGCTTACATGAAGGCCAATACACAAGAGGTCTTGGTTAATCATGCTAATTTGCAAGCCTATCCCATTGTGCAACTTATGCCTCAAGGCTATGTCAAAGGCAGTTATTGGGTGCAAGACATCACAGGCACCAGCTTTAAGATCATGTTCTCCGAATCTCAAACCGCGGATATCAAGATCAGTTATGTGATTACTTTGCCCAATGTGACCGAAGTACCCATTTCAGACGGCACCATCGGACTCTTTGATACGCTGACCGGCCAAGTAACCACTCAATCAGGCCAACCAATTGCCGGACCCGTAGCTCCGGAACCTGACCCCGAACCCCCGGTAGAACCGGAGTCTGAAGTTGAACCCGCCCCCGAACCCGAATCAGAACCTTTGGTAACTGTAGAACCTGAACCCACGGGCTGATAATCGATAGCCTACCTAACGTACCTCGCGTCCATAACGTCGTTCGTCCCGCGCCTGCCCACCGAAGCTTTAGCGAAGGAGTGTCCCACGTCACAAGTCAGGCTGTGTCATTGCGAGGAGTCCGACGACGCGGCAATCTCGCTCATTAGCTAGTCGTCTAAGCAGATTGCCACGTTGCGCATTCGCTCCACTCGCAATGACATGACTGTTACTTTGTCATTTCGAGCGATAGTCGAGAAATCGCTTTGGCTTATCGGACTTAAGGGATCTCTCCACAGAGCCCGCCCTGAGCGCAGTCGAAGGGGTCGAGATGACAGGATGAGGGGGGTCGAGATGACAAAATGGGATCGAAACGGGAGACAAGGACGGAATAAGTGGAAAATAGTTATCAACACAAAAGTGGATAAGTATTACTAAGTATTTACACTAAAATTAGCCAAATATTAAAAATATGTGAACAAACTGCGAATAAAATACAAATAAAAAATATAAAATATAAAATCAAAAATAAAAAACGACCTTACGGATGGTGGTGTTTATTTTATTAACAGCTTTTGAACAGGCTGTTTTTTGCTTAATCTTAGGAAAATAAGGCGAAAATGAGCGGTTTTATAGTCTGTTACTATATATACAAGCTTGTAGACAGGGCGAGCCAAAACCACCAAAGCAAATAGGTTACACAAAAGTCAGAACAAAGTCAGACAAAACAACATCTAAACAAACGGCTATCCCCCTTACGCTAATCCACTTCGCATCAGCTTCGCGGATCAAACAGCTTCAGGGGGCAAGAAAAACAAAATTGGATAAACAAAAAGTCTCGGGAAACAGAATATAACCATGTCAGGAGATACTGAAACAAGTTCAGCATGACAAATAGGTCTGGGTTAATGGATGAGGTCAACAGCAAACAATATCCAATATACATGCCGCGAGAAAACAATAGCCCGATAAAACCATTGGGCGCTAAAATCAAAGACTGCTTAGCCAACACGTTGAACGTGAATCTTTTTGTTTATGGGTTGTTCCTGTGTTTAATGGTCTGCACGGGAATCAATTATTCAATTACGAATTACGAATTACGAATTAAGGAAGCTAAAGCTGAAGGAATAGCGCAGACGGTTAATTATCAGGCTAGGCTCATGAACTCGTCCGGTATCAATGTTGGAGATGGCACCTACTCCATGAAGATCTCCGTCTACAGCCAAGCTTCAGGAGGGTCTAGTCTATGGTCAGCCTCAACCACCAATGGATTACCGGCAGGTACACCGGCCAATATAGATGTAGAAGTCAAAAATGGCTTATTCAGCATTCTTTTAGGAGATATCAGCAATGATCAAGTGGCCTTCCCGGAAGGTCTATTCAACAATGAATCTCTCTACTTAGGTATAACAGTTGGGGCAGACAGTGAGATGACCCCCAGAAAAAGACTGTCAGCCGTCCCCTATGCCTATAATTCACAAACTTTACAGGGTCAATACGCTTCCAACACCGTATCTAATACGGGCGGAGACTTATTTGCCTTGCATCAAAGCTCTAATGACAGTGCTTCAGCCGAAAGAACAGCTTTAGCCATCTACACATCAGGTACCAACAATCTTTATGACCTCTTAATTAAGGCTAATTCAGGTTCTGATGTCTTTTCCGTTTCCAGGCAAGGCAGTGTTTCCACTACGGGTAACTTACAAGTTGATGGCATCACTCAATTAGGCAGTACCCTGTCTGTGGCCGCCACTTCATCCTTGGCTGACCTTTCCCTCACCGGCCGAGTCAACTCCAACCTCTTGCCTTACATCACGGATACTTACTCTTTGGGGAATAGCACTTATAGGTGGTTGGGTTTGTATGCGCAGAATGTGACGACTACGAATTTGGCGGCTGACTATGTTACGACCACAGAACTTTGGGTTGATGGAGTGCAGGTAACAGGAGGTATTCCAAATTTGGATCAAGTTACAGATGAAGGCAACATCACCACCAATGCCATCGGCGTTGGCGGTGTATCTTCCACGGGCAATATTTTGCCCACGCAAACTCTGACCTATGATTTGGGTTCATCAGCGCGCCGCTGGAAAGATATTTGGGTTTCATCCACTTATATTGGCGACAACACATGGAATTTGAAGCAGGACGCGAATAATTACTTTACTATTGCCGACGTGGGCGGATCCAGAAGATTGACTATTGATACGAGCGGCAACGTGGGCATTGGTACTACATCTCCGCAAAAAGCTTTAGATGTAGTTAACGGCATCAGGCTTAGACAAAGCACTTCCAATGACAGCGCAGCGTTAATTGAATTTTCAAACAGGAATTCTTTTTGGGGTCAGGGTTTTTCTTGGAATGCTTATTATGATGGAACCTGGAAAAGGAGAACGGCGGATTACCCGGCTTTGTATTCTTTCAGCAGTACGGGCAACATGTCTTACCTGACATCGGGCACAGGTTCCGCAGACACGGACATAACTTGGATCACGCCTTTTACCTGGTTTAATTCCGGCGGTACGGCTTGGGGTGCTACATATTCAGGTACTGACCCCGGTGCCAATAACATGATTATAGAGGGGAATGTGGGTATTGGTACAACCAATCCCTCAAGCTTCAGGTTGCAAGTCGCTGGCAATGTTGGTCCCAATGCCAATAATTTATATGATCTTGGTTCACCAACCTTATCATGGAGAAATATTTACGTTTCCGGTACTACTGCTTTTAATAACGTTGTTTATAATTGGTCTGCTGTTCAAGGTGGAACTAATACCTACCTAAAAAATGATGGCTCCGGAAATCTTACATGGGCAACAGTGGCCGGGGCTTCTACGCCCAGTTGGCAAGAGGTGACAGATGTAGGCGCTACCACTACTCATTGGGTATGGTTTGCCGGCGCCACTTCTTCCGGAGATCTGCGTCCATCAACCACTTTGATGTATGATTTGGGTTCGTCAGAATATCGTTGGAAGGATCTTTGGGCTTCGTCTACTCGCATCGGCACATCCACATGGGAAATTTGGCAATCCAATAACGGCCTTACTTTCAGCAAAAATAATTTGGCTAATAAATATTTAACCATCAGCAATACAGGGGCTTTGCTTCCGGGTGGGAATAATGCACAGGATATTGGCGTCCAAGGCACGGCCTGGAGAAATATTATTGCCTATAATGTTTCCACTACAAATATCGACGCTGCCAATCCGGATAATAATTCAGTCACTTTGGTTAATACTACGGCGGATTTAGGAGCTGGCAGGTCAGATGCAGAAATGTACATTAAAGGTGACATATTATTTACTTTAGGAGCTCATGATGATCAATTGCAGACGTTTGACATCAGCTCTGGCTACCCGGTTTTACTTGACTCCTTGGACACGGTACAGTCAGCGGGTTTCAGCTTGGATATCCAAGGAGATTACGCCTACGTTCTTAATAAAGACGGGGCTACGACCGGATACTTTCAAATTATTGATATATCTGACCCCAGCAACTTAACCAGTGTTTACACGTCTGCCGGAAACGATGGCATGTATCAAAG
>MWCR01000002.1 GCA_002070095.1 Parcubacteria group bacterium ADurb.Bin192
GCTGGCAAGCGGCCTGTAGAACTCCTCGGCGGGACGGAACCAATTCAAGGTGCTGTCACCATTGCTGGTTCCGATGTCCGCAATCCAGTCCCAACCATCAAATGATTGGGATGACAGCAGATACTTGAAGGAAGACCGCTTGATCAAGGACATAAGCTCTTTACGTCCGGGGTACGTCTGAGACACCCAGCTTGACCCGTTGCGCTGGAAACTGACTGCCTGCGCGTCTTGATTGGTATCAAGATAGAAACCGCCAACCATCACATCGCAAGCCGAAGTACCAGCAATCGATTCGAGACTGCCCTTGAATACAGGCAATCCGACCTTGGCCCAGCTGATACCGTCCCAATGCGCCAGGGCAGCTGTCTGCTCGGAGGTCTGCTGGTGCCAATCGTAACCGGAAGCGTAGACATTGGTCGTACCGGTAGCGTAAAACCCGGTTACATAGAACACTCTGTCGTTAGCCTCCAAGTAAGGCGTTTTGGTCAAGACCGTGCCGTTCCACTTGAACACAGACGTAGGCCTCACACCTGTCCAGCTATTCCACTTGAATCCGAAGATCCAAACGTTCGAAGCGTCGAAGGCCCAGGCGGTCGTGGAAGCGTAGCCCTCGGCTGACGGTGTGTTCAGACGCTGGAACTGCGAACCCGTCCACTTGGCCAGCACGATACTGCCCTGCGGCGCGTTGTGCTGGTTGTAAACCAAGTACACGTTATTCTGCACGCAGGTGATGGAGGTGCCTTCAGGCTTGCCCGGTACCGGAATCGGAACCGCAGTCCAGGTTCCGGTAGTCTTGCGCATGACCTCGATCTGATCATAGTCCCCGGTCACGACCCATTGGTCGCTGTCCGAGAAAGCACAGCCCTGCAAAACCCGCTTGGGCAGTTGTTGCGTGCTCCAAGCCGAGCAATTCAAGGCGTCTCCGGTCAACTGAACCGACCCGCAAGTACCAAAGTTGTGCGAGCAGGCCGCCGTACCCCAGCAATCCGAATCAGCGCAATCAACGTAGCCGTCGCAGTCATCATCCTTGCCATCTCCGCACTTGATCTCCTTGGCCGGCGTCACACACGCGTTCCACTGGCAGGTGGAAGTGTTGCACGCCTGAACGCCCTGGGAACCGCAAGCGGTCACGCAGGAACGGGTGTTGTTGGGCGTACCCGCGCACTCCATGCCCGGACCGTTGTCCACAATGCCGTCATTGTTGTCGTCCAGGGCGTTGCAGATTTCCGAAACCTGGCAGTTGGGGGCCAAAGCACAGTCCGGATCCTCACAATCCTTCTTGCCGTCGCAGTCATTGTCCAAGCCGTCCGAACAATTTTCCGGAGGCGGCTGGCAGGCCTGTGGCTGGCAATTGAGATTGCAGTATTGACTGCCGATAGATCCGCACGTGGTCACGCACTGGGTAGTGGTGTTGTACACGCAAGCGAATGGTTCATCCACCGCGCCATTACCATTGTCATCCAGCCCGTTGCAAGCATCTCCGATCTGACAAGTGAAAGCGCCCGGCGCCGAGGAATAGTTCCATTTGAAGGAACAGTCACAGCGGTATGCCGGATCACAAGGATGGTAGGCACCCGCGTACAGGCAATCCCAACCCACTTGAGGTGGTTCGCAGACGCAGGTGATGTGGTTGGCGCACTGCGGATCATTGCAGTCGGCCTGGTCGTCGCCGTTGTCATCCACGCCATTGTTGCAAATCTCGGACTGACAGCCGATGAAGTTCATCTGGCAGTCATAGTCCGCGCAGTCAACCTGACCATCGCAGTCATTGTCCAAGCCGTCCGAACAGTTGGACTCCGTAACTGCAACCTTGGCGCAGGCATTCCACTTGCAGGTAGAGGTGTTGCAAGACTGCGTCCCGGGCAGAGGCGTAGATCCGCACATGAAGACGCAGGACTGGCTGTTGCCGGCCACACCCGCGCACTCCATGCCCGGACCATTGTCCACAATGCCGTCATTGTTGTCGTCCAGTCCGTTGCAGACATCGATCTTGCAGTTGACCGCTTGATAGCAATCCGGATCTTCACAATCCTTCTTGCCATCCCCATCGTCATCCGCGTTGTTGTCGCAGACTTCGGGCGGGGGCGGGGGCGCGTCGAACGTACCGGTCTCTTGCACCTGTCCGCCGTCAACATCTGCATCCGGTTCAGCTTCGGGCTGCACATCGGGCACATCCGCGTCGGCGTCAGGTCCGGCGTCAATCTGGGGACAGCCGGCATGCGAAATACCTGAATCGCTGTTCATGGCCCACAGGCCTTCCCAGCAAATCAAGTCTCCGCACAGCAAACCTTCGGGCGAACACGGATCACAAACACTGTGTTCACAATCCGCATCCGGCTCCGCGTCCACATCCGGTTCAGCTTCGGGCTGAACATCGGGCGCATCCGCGTCGGATTCAGCATCCACACCGGTGTCATTCCCAACTTCCTTGGCATCCGGTTCGGCTTCGGGTTGAGCGTCAGGCACATCTGCATCCGTGTCAGGTCCGGCGTCACCGGCCTCGGGTTGAGGGTTGGGGTTATAATTTTGCGTTTCCGCTCCTCCGCCGCAACCCACCAGGGCCGCCGCGACGAACAGAAGACAAACCAACACAGCGATCAGCTTGGTTGAGTTACGGTTCATGTTATCCTCCTGCGCTTTTTTAGCGCTTTATTCCATTGTCGAGTTACGACACTGCCTCCAAAAATTGGAGCGAGCAATGTACTACTACAGCATAAAACAAGGCCCGTGTCAAGGCAAGACAGGCAAAATAAAATTACGAATTACGAATTATAAATTATTAATTAAAAAAACTTGGAATACTCCAAGTTTTTTGGCTTAATTATATCTTTTATTCCAATTCAATACCCGTATCTTCGGAAACTTCTTCTTCCACCGCAGACTCTTCGATCGGCGGCGGGACAGGTTCAGGTTGAACGACTATTTCAGGTTGTTGATAAACAATCACCTCTTTGGCTGAAAAACTTTCTTTTAATTTAATATCTTCATCAGCTGTGACAGATACATTCTGACCGGCTTTAATGTCTTTAAGAGAAATTGTCTTTTCCGTATACGGCAGCGGAGGCGGCACATCACCGGTATTACGGGACCAAGCCTCGATTTTCCTTGATTGTTCTTCCGGAGACAAAGGCGTTCTCATGAGAAATTTAGTCTGCTCATCCACCATGGCCGTGCGCTTTAAAGAAACACCGTCCACGATTTCATCCACATCCAAATTGTCAGCCAAAACCACCAATTGTTTGTCATTGATGGACTCAACCGTGCCGGACAAGCCCATGACAGGCATGCCTTCGGGCAAGGGCGCCATTCTTTGATATTTGGATCTGGCGGCCAAATAACCGGCCTTATATCCGTCCTCAAATGATTGGCCAAACAAAACCTGATCTATGGCCGGAATGCCCGAGCCGCCGCTTGAAGACAGACGTTTATTTTGAACCCAAGAATTCAAAATAATCAAAATTAAAGCCGTAAACACCACGGACACACAGAGTATGACCAAGATGTACCGGCTCAAGGAGACTTTGTCGTTATTCATAAATCATTGTTAATTCCATGGAAAAGCCAAAGGCCTTCCCTTGTTAATCGTTTTTAGCTTTGGGCCCCAAGGCCATAACCGCGATCGGCGCTATCAACCAAGCTGATTTGCCAAGATCGCTGATAAAAAAATCGCGCGTAAACTGACTGAAAGAGGCTAATATTTCGTTGGGCAAAAAGGACATGGTGATGCTTATCAGCAAACCGATTTGTAAAATACTGAACAAAATAACCTGCCACCATCTGCCGGAAGCATTGTTTTCACCAATCGTTTTTAGCAAAGCGCTGCGTGACAGCAAAAAAAACAAAACCACAAACACGCCCAAGAAAAATGAAATCTTGAGCACCACGCTTTCATTGATATTGAAGGCCAAATTTATCTGATTGATAATGGGCGCGTTGCCCACTACGGCCAAAGCCATATAAACCGCCACCATGATGACTATGATCCTGTCTCTGCCCAAAGAAAAGCCGTACAATAAAGAACCGATAACAAAAAATAAAAAGACAAAAAGATCCCAACTTGGCGCCGCCCAATTGATATTGGCTATAAAAGCCGAAACTGAATCCATACCAAGACATTATAGCACACCTGAAAACGCACATCACGTCCTTCGTCGCTCGTCCCAGTCGTCCTACGTCAAAACCGATATTGTCATTCCCGGCTAAACGGCTGATAGGCTTAATCAGCTAAATAATTAAATCGGGAATCCACCTTAAGCAACAATCAATAACAAACACACGTCCTACAACATGAAACACGTAGCATGTAACATGCAACAAACAACACAACGTCCCGCGTCTGCCCCGTAAAGGAGCGTAGCGGATTCTACGGGGTCCCGCGTCACCACCTCCATTGTCATTCCCTTGCCGCGCCCACCAGAGCTTTATCGATGAAGCTTAGGTGGGAAAAAGGGAATCCAGCACTTAAGAAACTGGATCCCCGCGTTCGCGAGGATGACAAAAAGAGGGACGTCATCCTGAATTCAGTTCAGGATCTCATAACTAAATCATTAAAATATCCTAATTCAAAACCAACGTTGTCGTTGCGAGGAATGAGTCCGACGAGTGCCACGGCACGGCGTTCGCGAACTCCGTGCCGTGGCAATCTCGCTTGCAAGTTAGTTATCAAAGCAGATTGCCGCGTCATGATTACATTCCTCGCAATGACAAATGATTTTAGCAACTGAATCCCTCATTTAAATAAATTTTTTACAGCCCGGACTTATTCAGTTCCTCCAAAAGCTTCTTCTGCTCACGAGTCAGCTTGGCCGGCACATAGGGCAAGGCGGTTACCAGATGATCTCCCCGGCTTTTGCCATTGGTATACGGAATGCCTTTGCCGCGCAGTTTAAAAATCGTACCCGCGGTCGTAGCGGCCGGAATTTTCAAATCAACCGGACCGTCAATGGTTTCAATATCAATGGATCCACCTAAAGCCATGACGGAAAACGGCACCTGAACGGCAGATAATATATCATTGCCCGCCCTCTCAAACACCGGATCTTTAGCTACTCTGACTCGAACATATAAATCACCGGCCAGTCCATCTCGCCCCGGAAACTCTCCTTCTCCGCTGACTCTCAAGGCTTCACCGTCATTCATACCGGCCGGAACCCGTATCTTTAAAGTCTTCTCGGTTTTATCCATACCCGTGCCGCTGCAATGCCGACAGGGTTTTTCAATACGCTGACCAGTGCCTTGGCAATCCGGGCAAGCCACCACCGTATTCATAACACCAAAAATGGTGCGCTGCGTTTGTTGCACCTTGCCCCGCCCCCCGCAAGTTTGGCAAGAGGATATTTTACCTACAGGGTCAGAACCTGTCCCCTTGCAAATGGGGCAAGGCGCGGGTTTATACAAACGTATCTCTTTCTCAACTCCAAAAACAGCCTCTTTAAAGCTTAATCTGATTTCTGTTTCAATGTCCCGCCCCCGCTTTTTTTTACCGCCCCGGCCGCCAAAGCCGAACATACCGCCCAAAACATCACCCAAATCACCGAAATCATCAACATTGATATTAAAACCCTGTCCAAAATCAAAACCCCCGAAGCCTTGAGCTCCGTTAAACCCGCCAAAGCCGCCCTGCTCAAAAGCAGCGGAACCGAATTGATCAAACTGCGCGCGCTTTTGTTTGTCGCCCAAAACCTGATAAGCTTCGTTCACATCCTTAAACTTCTGCTCATCTCCTCCGTTTTTATCCGGATGATATTGATGCGCCAAACGACGGTAAGCTTTTTTAATCTCTTCTTCCGAGGCATTTTTTTTCAAGCCCAGAATTTTATAATAATCTTTGGACATGTTTCCTGTCATTGCGAGCGATAGTCGAGAAATCCCTTAGATCAATCACCTCAAGCGATCTCTCCGCTGCGGTCGAGATGACAATTTAGTTATTCAGTAATTTCGGTTCACCCGCTTCTTGAATCGGACCGAATTGTTTTTCGTACTTGTTAATATTGTCTTGCATGGCATGCACAATGCGCTTCATGTGCGCCGGGCTCACGATCAGGCGCGAAACCAGCTCACCCATGGGCGGATGCGCGAACATAAAATCGAGCACAAATTCTTCTTTGGCATGCATCACCTGCATCATGTTGGCGTACCTGCCCTGCAAAAGATCGTCAGGGGCTTTAATGTTTAATTCGTTGGACATATATTATGATCGTCGCACGTCGCACGTCGCACGTCTCCCGATGCTGCGATCGGGATCCCGACCGAGTGTACGTTTTTTTGCGAGTGTCGGAACCAATCGTCCCACGTCAAGTTGAACAGACGCAGGACGCGGGACGAGCGACGCAGGACGTATTAGTCTTTCTTCTCTTCAAAATCAGCTTCTTTGGGCTGGTCGGCCTTTGGTTCCTCGGTTGATTCCTCAGCCTTCGGTTGTTCAGCCGGTTGCTCAGCTTGCTGTTGCTGTTGATACATAGCGGCGCCCACTTTTTGCGCTACGGTCGCCAATTCATCAGCCGCTTTTTTGATAGCTTCAACATCTTCCGAGTCTTTCAACTGTTTTAAAGCTTCCAATTTTTCTTCGGTCGCCTTCTTGTCTTCAGCGTTAACCTTATCGCCCGCTTCTTTGAGCATCTTTTCCGTGGTATAAACCATGGTTTCAGCCATGTTCTTGGTTTCAATCAATTCTTTGCGCTTTTTATCTTCAGCCGCGTGCGCTTCCGCGTCCTTTTTCATGCGCTCAATTTCTTCTTTGGACAAATTAGTGGAAGCGGTAATGGTTATCTTAGCCTCTTTATTGGTAGCCTTATCCATAGCTTTGACGTTTAAAATGCCGTTGGCATCAATATCAAAAGCCACTTCTATTTGAGGCACACCGCGCGGAGCCGGAGGAATTCCGGACAGGGTAAAACGGCCCAAACTTCTATTATCAGCCGCCATTTCACGCTCGCCTTGCAAAACCACGATCTCGACGGATGTCTGACCATCGGCCGCCGTGGAAAAAATCTGTTGCTTAGAGGTTGGGATGGTGGTATTGCGCTCAATCAGTTTGGTCATGACTCCGCCCATGGTTTCCAAGCCCAAAGACAAAGGCGTAACATCCAAAAGCAATAAGTCTCCTTTGATGTCGCCCTGCAAATTGCCGGCCTGCACAGCGGCTCCGATAGCCACCACTTCATCCGGATTCACGCTCACATTGGGTTTTTTGCCGAAAAACTTCTCAACCGCGTTTTGCACCAACGGCATGCGCGTCATGCCGCCCACCAAAATGATTTCATTGATATCATTAGTGGACATCTTGGCATCTCCCAAAGCTTTCTTGCATGGTTCCAAAGTTTTATCCACCAAATCACCGACCAATTCTTCCATCTTGGCGCGCGTCAGCTTGAGCATCAAGTGTTTAGCTCCGCTTGAATCGTTGGCGATGAAAGGCTGATTCAGTTCAGTCTCCATGGCCGTGGATAATTCTATCTTGGCTTTTTCAGCCGCGTCTTTAATGCGTTGTAAAGCAATCGGGTCATTGGACAGATCCAAACCTTCTTGCTTTTTAAATTCATCAATGGCCCATTTGATAATCACCTGATCAAAATCATCACCGCCCAAATGAGTATCTCCGTTGGTAGCTTTAACTTCCACCGTATTCTGTTGCGTAGCCTCATCAAAAGCCACCTCCAAAACAGACACGTCAAAAGTGCCGCCGCCCAAATCGTAAACCACAATTTTTTCATCTTTCTTGCGGTCAAAGCCATAAGCCAAAGCCGCGGCCGTGGGCTCATTAATGATACGTTTGACCGTTAAGCCGGCAATCTCTCCGGCGACCTTAGTGGCCTGTCTCTGCGCGTCGTCAAAATAAGCGGGCACAGTAATAACCGCCTCCGTGATTTTTTCACCCAATCTGGCCTCGGCATCAGCCTTAAGTTTTTGCAAAACCATGGCCGAAATTTCTTCGGGTGAATACTCTTTGCCGTTCATGACCACTTTGACCGCGTCTCCCTGTTGCGTGATCTTGTAAGACAGCCAATTCTTGTCGCGCTGTACTTCCGCGTCATCCCAGCGCCGGCCAATCAAGCGCTTAACCGAAAACAAAGTATTTTGCGGATTAACGGCGGCCTGTCTTTTGGCCAGCTGTCCGATAAGTCTTTCGTTATTTTTGGAAATGGCCACCATGGACGGCGTGGTACGCGCCCCTTCGGCATTTTCTATGATTTTGGGCTGACCTCCTTCAACCACAGCCATACAGGAATTGGTGGTTCCCAAATCTATACCCAGTATTTTGCTCATAATTATCTGATTAAACTATTAGATATAAAATATTAAATTATTAAATTCAGGAAAACTTCGTTATTTATCTTCATGTATAAATTAGCGCGGCCTCACCTGATTTGTTATTTTTATTTGTAATTTGTTATTTAAGTATTTCAGCGCCATGCCCGGCGCGATCCGAAACCCATCAAGCATAGATTCCGGACGGCGCGGGAATGACTGTTAGGTCATGCCCGTCAGATGATTTAACTTAGTCCGTATTTTTGACGTCAATTTTGACTGCTTTTGCCTTAGCTTCCGGCGACTTGGGGATAGTGACTCTTAAGATGCCGTTCTCAAAACCCGCTTCCGCCTTATCGTCCTCTATACGCTTAGGCAAGGTGATTTGGCGAAACACTTGGCCGGAACGAATTTCACGACGATAATAATTTTTTTCGTCCACCTCGGTTTTGCGCTCGCAAGAACCTTTTATAGTTAAAACACCGTTCTCAATTTCCACACTGACCTTTTTGGGGTCTGCTCCTGGCAAGGTGGTTTCCACGATAACCGAATCCTTGGTTTCATACATATCAACCGGCGGAACCAATCCTCCTTTTGAGGTTAGCGCCATGGGAGCATCTTTAAAGAACTCATCGAAATTTTCGAAAGGCTCAAAAAACGGAGCCCATTTGATTATAGATGACATATGTTTGATTATGGATTATCCCGCACAACGATAAAGTATATGTTGCGGTGCCCACCATAGCTATGGCGTAGGCGGAATCGGGATCCCAATAGTAGTATCGGGAAGAATTAAAATCCTGATTTGTTATTTTATAATTAATTATTTATTATTTGGTTTTGTTAATTGGTTTACAATTACTTTAGCCGGACGCAACACCTTGCCGTTTAATTGCCATCCGGGCTGAATAACCTTAAGAATCGAATCATGAGGTTTGGTTTCATCCTCCTCCTTTCCCACGGCATTGTGTTTTTCCGGGTCAAAAGCGCCGTCCGTGTCCACGCCTTTTAAACCGATTGATTCAAAAGTCTGTTCCCATAACTGCCTGACCGCTTTAATACCCACCAGCCAGCTGTCCATCTTTTTCTTATCCTGTTCCGGCAGTCCATTCGTATCCGGCAAGTAGCTCAAAGCCATTTCAAACTGATCTATGGCCGGCAAAAGTTCATGCAATAAATTTTCATTGGCATAAACAGTGTATTCTTGTTTCAACCTGTCCAAATCTTTTTTCAAATTAGCGTAATCCGCTTGTGCTCTTTGCCAGCCGGCCAAATATTCAAAACATTTGGGACAATCCGCTCCTTCCGGCTTAGCCTCGGGCGCGTCCGTGACCGAGCCCTCCATCATTTCATTCTCTTGATCAGAGATATCGTTTTTATGTTTCGTCATATTTTTTTTCTGAAATTAACAGCTGAATTTTTTTCATAATGGCCGTGGCTTGAGCATAATCCATGCGCATGGGGCCCAAAATACCGATCATGTAACCGGGCGGCAATGAAACCACCACGGATCCGCACAAAGAACCGAACGGGCAATCAGCGCCGATTAAAACGGTCGGATGTTCGAATCTGACACTCCTCAACTTGGCCAGTACGTCATCCATCTTATCCAAAACATCACTCAAAGAAACGATGCGGTTCCAGTCTTTGAATTCAGGCTGGGCAAACAAATTGGACAAACCCGTATAATAACTGTCATGCGAGCCGATACCCACCACCGCGGCATTTTGCGCCATTTCGGCCACAATTTTAGCCAATGATTTTACAGCCCGGTGCTCTTCATTGCTTTGTTTTAAAGCTTCGGTCAAATCCAGGCCTTCTTTACGCGACAAGGTGTAAACCGGCATCAAATTCTCGATAAAATATTTATATCCTTTCTCGGTCGGTAAACGACCTGAAGAGGTATGCGGCTGCATAATGTATTCCAAATTTTCCAATTCGGAAAAATAATTACGCACCGTAGCCGGACTTACGTTCAATTTATAATTATCAACCAAAGACTGCGAACCTACCGGCTCCCCGGTTTTGACTGCCTTGTCTATCACCAAACCCAAGACCTGATTCAGACGTTCATGCATAAATATTAGCACTCGAACATATTGAGTGCTAATAGCATACTGATTTACGGAATTAACGTCAAGGCTGTATTTTTTAGCTTAAATAAAACAAAAAAGTATCCACAATTCTATTCGTATTGCAGGGCTTCTATTGGATCCAAATCAGAAGCTCGCTTGGCCGGAAAATAACCGAACACCACTCCGATCAAGGTCGAAACCGTTAAACCCATAACCACCCCATCCATAGGAATGGTAAAAATCCAATTAGGCGACTGCAACTCTTGTAAAAGCTTAATTCCAGACCAAGACAATCCAATGCCGGCCGCCACCCCGATCAATCCGCCGGTGAGACACAGCATGATAGCCTCATATAAAAATTGACTTCTAATATCCGCTTTTTTAGCGCCCAAAGCCTTTCTTAAACCGATCTCTCTGGTTCTTTCCGTCACCGTCACAAACATAATGTTCATAATACCTACCCCTCCCACCACTAAAGAGATGGCCGCAATTGAAGCCAGCAAAACCTGTAAAATACTACCAATCATGCCCGCGGCCGCGGCCGTATCTTCCTGCCCGGCAATAAAAAAATCATCTTTGGATAAATCCCCTTCCGGATTATCCAAGTTATGATTCTCGCGCAATAAGACTCTGATCCTCTCCTTGGCCTCATCCGTCTCCAGCCCAGAAATCTTCAAGTACATGAATTGCAATCTGTCTTTATTCGTATCTTGCATCAGGGCCGTAGTGGGCACGTAAACACTTTTATCCAGATTAGTAAAAAAACGAGTACCGGCCTCATTCATGACCCCTATCACACGATAAGCTTTTTTTTGTATCTTAATCCTTTTATTGATCGGATCTTCTTGGCCGAATAAATCATTGGCCACATCCTTGCCCAAAACGGCTACTTTGGCAGCCGAATCAAAGGCGTCTTGCGAGATAAATGAACCCTGGCTCAATGTGGTATTAAAAATCAGCATATCATCCGGACTCACGCCCGATATTCGAGTGGTAATGGTCGAAGCCTCATATTCAACTAAAAAGTCGGATATAACACTGGCGTTAATGGCGCTTACCCAGCTTTGTTTTTTTAATTTTTCATAGTCTTTCAAGGTCAATGTCTGCTTAACCGTCATGGTGGGCGGCCCACTGCCCGTGCCTCCGTCGCCCGGGCCATTGCGGACGATCAACAAGTCAGAGCCAAAAGACGAAACTTGAGATAAAATGTAATTTTCCGCCGCCTGACCCACGGACAACATCAAAATAACGGACATGACGCCAATAACGATGCCCAACATAGTTAAAGCCGCCCGCCGGCGGTTGCGTACTAAATTATCCAAACTTATTTTTATAACATCCGTAAATTTCATATTTAATCTCCGCTCCTTAAGGCCACGATAGGATCCAAATCAGCCGCTTTTTTGGCGGGCGCATATCCAAAAATCAAACCTATGGCTGTAGACACGATCACTCCAAAGCTGACGCCCTGCAAAGAAACAATATAATCCCAGCCCGGCAAATAACCGTTGATAATCTGGATGATCAACCAAGCCAAGGAACTGCCTAAAACCACGCCGCCCACTCCCCCGGCTAGAGTCAAAATAACGGATTCGGTGATAAATTGATTCAATATTTCTTTCTGTTTGGCGCCTAAAGCTTTTCTTAATCCGATTTCTTTGATCCTCTCGGTCACGCTCACGTACATGATATTCATAATACCAATCCCGCCAACCAAAAGAGAAATGGCGGCTATGGCGGCCAACAATATCTGCAAAACACCGGTTATCTGCTCCACGATCTGTACCGCATCTTCTTGGCTGGCCACATAAAAATCATCTTTGGATAAATCCCCTTCCGGATTATCGATGTTGTGCAATTCACGCATCAAGACCTCCAGCCTGAACTTGGCTTCTTCCAAAGGCAAAGGTGTTTTAACACTGATGAATTGATACGTATCATAATTGTAGTTTTCCATCATGGTGGTGGCCGGGATAAACACCATCTCATCCAAATTTTGAAAAAACTTAGTGCCTAATTTATCCAAAACGCCGATCACGCGGTAATTCGTTTTGCCTAATTTCAATCTTTTACCTACGGCATTGCCCTGCCCGAAATACACTCTCTCGATATCATAACCGATAACCGCCACCTGCGCCTTGCTGTCCAACTGATCCTGCGCGAAAAATACACCTTCCTTCAGCTTATAATTGCTGATGATCAAGTCATCCGGCGTGGTACCGGTAACGTTTATGTTTTTATTTTTACCGTCCACCCGCAGCAAATCCATCTGAAAAATATTACCGGTCGCAGCCTCCACCCAAGATTCTCTTTTAATTCTTCTTAAATCACTGTGTTTCAAGGTCTGCTCCACAAAGGGCGATGGATTATTAGTCTGCCCTTCCAGCGTGCCGCTTTCCATGAACAAGACATCCGAACCAAAGCCGGAAACTTGAGATAAAATGAATTTTTGCGCCGATTCACCGATGGATAAAGCCAAAATAACGGCTGTAATGCCGATAACAATGCCCAGCATGGTCAACAAAGATCTGCCCTTGGTTCTAAGCAGACTTTGATATGAGCTGGCGAATAAATCATTAATCTGCATGCGATTACTTTAGTAATTCTCCATCTTTGGCGATACGGCGGTTCTTAATCGACTCATCCGCGGTTATTCGTCCATCCAAAATTCTCAATACTCTTTCCGCATGTTCGGCCGTGTATGTCTCATGCGTCACCAAAATAATGGTCACGCATCTTTCCAAATTCAGAGCCTGCAAAATTTCCATCACTTGAGTGCCTGATTTTGAATCCAAATTACCGGTCGGTTCATCCGCAAAAATAACCGAAGGCTCTCTGATAAGCGCGCGCGCGATAGCCACTCTTTGACGCTCTCCGCCCGACAACTGATTGGATAAGTTATTGGTTCTGTGGGTCAAACCCACGGCCTCAATCGCTTTCTTGGCCAGCGCGTCCCGTTTGGCTGAAGGTATATCAGAATACAAAAGAGGCAATTTAACATTTTCCAGGACAGAAGCTTTCGGCAGCAAATTAAAGGCCTGAAAAACAAAACCTATTTTCTCACCGCGCATGTAAGCCAGCTCATCATCAGACAGACTGCTCACGTCCCGGCCCTCAAACAAAAAAGTGCCGGCTGAAGCCTTGTCCAAAAAACCCAGTATGTGCATCAAGGTTGATTTACCGGATCCGGATGGACCCATGATGGCTAAAAACTCTCCTTTATTCACTCTAAAATTGACTCCGTGTAAAACTTTAGTGATTATCTCGCCGTTTTCGTATTGTTTTTCCAAATCCTTAACTTCAATAACAGCGTCTTGTTTACACTGGTCGTTATTCTTTGTCATACAACTTATTTTCCAATCTTTTCGCTCAAGATGACCGCTTGTCCGACCGACAGGCCATGCAAAACCTGCACCCGGCCTTCGTCGCCCCTCAACCCCAGCTCGATCTGCTTGGTCTCGGGTTGATTATCAACCAAAATCCTGACCGACTTGGCACCTGTTTCGGCGTCCGTTTTAACCGCTCTGACCGGAATAACAAAAGCATTGTCAGCCACATTGGTCGTCACAATCACGTTGGCCGTCATACCGGGCTTAATATCCCTGTCGGTTTTTTCCAAAGCCACGCGAATTTTGTAATAAATGGCATCCAATACCTTGGTTTGATCAGGATTTTCAGCAGTGACCACCCCCTTAAATTTAATTTCATCACCATAAGAATCCAAAGTTATTTCCGCCTCTTGTCCCACCTGCACCTTAACAATATCCGCTTCCGGCACTTGAGCTTCAATGTCATAAACCTCGGTGCCGATCATCCTGATCTGAGCCACGTTAGGCGTTATTTGCTCACCAACATCAGAAATCACGTCCGTGATCGTGCCGTCGACCGGTGCTAAAATCCTGACATTGTTTAAATTATTTTCAGCTTGAGCCAAAGACACATTCGCCTCTTGCAGTTGGGCCCGCAATGGAGCCACATCAACCGCCCTGGGCCCGGCCACCTTTAAATCCAAAGCCGCTTGTGCCGAAGACACGGCCGCTTTTTGTATATCCACATTGGTTTCAGCGGCAGCTATTTTTAAATCAACATTGGTTTTGGCGATGTCATAAGCCACTTCAGCGGCCCTCAAAGCATCCGCTAACCTGGTTTTATCTGATGTATTATTAAGTTCAGCCATATCCAAAGCTTGTCTGGCCGCCACCACGCTTGATTTTTGCGATGACACCTGAACGTAATCCGCATCAATGGCGGATTTTTTGGCCGTCAAAGCCGAAGCTGAAAATTCAGGCGTGGTAATGGAGGCGGCTAATACGGTTTTAACATCCAATAAAAATATTTGAATAGCCCCAATAGCCGCTTCTGTTTTATCAGCCGCGTCAAGCACGGTCTGCTTGCTTGAATCTGAAGACAACAACTCTATGGCCTTTTCCGCCTCAATCTTCAAGGCTTTAGCCTTTCGGTAACTGTTCTGGGCCGTGGTCATGGAGCCTTCGTTCAAAATACCCAGAGCGCTGGCGTACATTTTGCTGGAATTGGTGTCGTCCACGCCGGCCACGGAATCACCATCAACCAAAGCCGTATTCATGGGGCCGACCGTGGTTTTTAATGAAACCCTCGCGCTTTCGACCGCGTTTTTCAACGACTGATCCGTGATAGGTAATGAATTATCATAATTATTTTTAGCGGTTTCCAAGGCTATTAAAGCGCTCTGCAAATCATTTTGCACCTGTACTTTGGTATTTTCCAAATCAGAGAGCGATTTATCGTAAGCCGCTTCAGCCTGTTCCAATTGCGCCTCGGCCATCTTAATGGACTGTTCGGATTCTCCAGCCAAGCGCGCGTTTAAATTGGCGCTGGCCATGGCCACCATGGCTTGCGCTCTTTGCTGTGCGAAATATAAATCATCGGCCTCCAGTTCAGCCAAAACATCTCCGGCTTTAACCTGATCGCCGGTTTTGACGTAAACTTTTTGCAGAGTACCGCCCGTCTTAAAAGCCAAATCAATGCGCGCGGCCGGTTTGATTTCGCCGGTCACTTCCACGGTTTGCAATAAACGACGCTGCTCGACTTCGGCCGTTTCATAGGTTATCTGTTTGGCTTTTTGCGCGTTTTGCCAAAACCAATAACCGCCCAGAGCAACCAATACTAGCGTGATATAAAAAATTTTACTTTTAAAAATCTTGGGCATACTCATGTTTTGCTATCTTGAACAGCCTCCTGTATTTTAAAACTTATATTTTGAATAAAATCCTGCATTTGATTGAGCGGCAAAAAAGCAATCGGGCCATGGCCATGTCCCAAAACAAAAAACTTATCGCCTGTTTTCAATTCATAACGATCCCTGATTTCCTTGGGGATGACCAGCTGCCCGCGCTCACCCAAAACCGCCGTGCCCATCACCGCATCCTGACAGACCTTTTTGTTTTTAGATGCATCTTTCCGCATAAGTATGAATTATCAGAATAGTAAGATAGATGGCGTTTATTGTCAAACACCCGCCCGGCGCACGCATTGTTTAAAATCATCGCCCTTCTGCTCGAAATTCCTCCACAGACTGTAACTGGGAGAAGCGGTTGACAGCAAGCAGATCTTCCCTTGTGACGTCCGCCGGTAAGCGAATTTAACGGCTTCCGCCATGCTGTCCGTACTTAAAACATGAAAACCTTTTTTTGAACGTAAAATCCTGCGGCCCGTGTCCGGGAACAAAACAATATTTCTGATGCCGGACGATCTTAAAGTTTTTTCCAAATCCGTAAAATCATACCCCCGATCCTCTCCGCCTAAAAAAATCGTATCCACACGCTTTAAAGCTTTGATGGCCTGAATGGTTGATTCAGGGGTAGTGGAAATGGCATCATCATAAAAATCAATGCCCTTAAAATTGCCCACAAACTCCAAACGGTGCGGCAAAGGCTTGAAGCCTCTAATGGCGCGTGCCATAACCTCCTCCTTAAGGCCCAACAGACGGCCCATTTTAACCGCGGCTTTGACATTGTTTTTGTTATGCCGGCCCAAAAGCGGGATATCCCTGTCTTTCACCGGCAGCTTGACCTCGTTGTATTTGGTGATGGCAATATCGCCCGGAGCCTGAAATTTAAAGATGTTGCGTTTGGCCGCGTAGTAATTTTTCAAGCCTCCGTGGTAAGGCATGTGCTCGGGAAACAGATTAAGCAAAAGAGCGGCCTTGGGTGAATACTCTATATCATCCAGCATGTAACTCGAAAGCTCAATCACAAAAATCTCCTTGGGGTCGGTCTTGGTCAACAGAACTTCAAGCATGGGACTCCCTATGTTGCCTACCAGCCTTACCTTTTTCCCATCTTCTTTCAGCATGGCGTAGATTAGACTGACGACCGTGCTCTTGCCTTTAGTGCCCGTTACTCCAACAGTAAAGTTATCGATATTCGCAAAAAACAGATTGGTGGCCGTCACATAGGGAATGGCTACCTTGGTCTTTGGCAGACCCGGAGTTTTAATGGCCAGATCAAAATCTTTTTGCCTTGATAAATAATCTTTGTCCATTTTTTGATCTAAGACACTTATCTTCAAACCCGGATAAAATTTCTGAACAAACTTTTTATTGATCTTGCCTTCATGTCCAAAACCCAGAATAGCCACGTTCTCCACGCCCAAAAACCTGAAAGGAGTTGGCAGGGTCGGCGCCAGCGCAGTACGCATAACATCCTGTGTCAATGCCTCCGGTTGTTTTATTTTCATCAAAAAAGTATTAACCGCCATCGAATTTTTATATTTCTTTGATGCCAGATAAAGCGCGGCTCTGGACTCATCAAATGTACCGACGCAATCAAACGGTTTCAGCCGGCCGTAACCCAGCAAATCACGGTAAAGCGGCAACAAAGATTCATTATCCAATAAATTTTTATTAAAAATGCGGATCAATTCTTTTTTGGCCGTAAAAGGAGCGAGCATCAAAAAAACAAAAGCGCATTTCGGGCACTGTCCGCACCATAAAGAGTCCGGGCGCGCTTGATGCACTCTGAAGTTGCGGTTACAGCTCGAGAAAAATGGAAAATATTTTTTATGCCGCGCGAACATTTTAGCCACCCTGATCTCATTAAACTGCCTCAAGATGGAAAAATACTTAATATGCGGACTAATGAACAGCCGGGTGTATTCCTGCAACAAAGATTCATATTCCATGGACTTGCTCCATTGATGATTGATAATCACTCCGCGGTATTTTAAATTGCCAAAATTACTGCTTTGCTCGTTGCCCACCGCCAAATACCTGTATCCGTGCAATCTGGCCGCCAACAAACCCAAGAAAGAAAATATGGCTGAAATGGGAATGTGGCCGTTATACGAACCCTCATGAGGTTCGAAAATTTTAGGGTCCAAAAAACGTTTGACGATCAATTGCTCGTTTCCGATCGCGCGCATTACGCGCCTGGTCAAAGCATCCTCTTTTTGAGTCTCAACTAAAAAAGAAGTCGTCTCATACCGGCCTTTCAACAATTCGGCCGCCACAATCGAATCCTTGCCCCCGCCGATACCCAGTAAAACCCGTTTATTAGCCGACCCCAAGTCAAACCCGACCTGTTTTTGAGTAATGACATTTTTTGAACCCTTTTTAGCGGGAAAGCGGGCTATCATTTTCAAATCCAATTTATTTCTGTACAAAAACTCACCCAAGCCCTTGGCGTAAACCGTATTCCAAAATTCCGCCTGTTTAACGGAAAGGTTGTAACCGGTCTGTATACTCGGAGGACAATACAGCTTGTAGTAACTGATGCCCAAAATCAAATGCAGGGGCTGTAAATAAAGATCCAGTTCCTCCGGAGTAATATTTTTTATTTTTTGAGGTAAAACTATTCTGTCCGTAAAAACCATTGATTCACGGTTAGAAAATTCCAGCCGGTAATTAAACTCAATTGCTTTGCCTGAATCATTCACCTTATAATCAACAAACTTAAAAACTTTGGCCTTGGGCGCAGACTTGTGAGAAAATCGGCCGACGGTTTTATTTTGCTTATCACCTGGATAAGTCATAACGAATATCTTCGATTTTGCGCAGATGCTGTTTGCTTTGATCGAATTTAGATCTTAACGAACCGGTTAAGTCCAGCGTCGCCAGCCAATCGACTATTTTTAAAACTGCCTTGTGAGCGGTTTCTACTGATTGGGCATCGTGTTCCGTGGCCCGTAAAACCGAATAACGGGCCACTTCACCGGCCAAATCAGCTAAACCGCCGATTACAGCCTCCTCATCTTTGGCAATCTCGTTCGGTAAATAAACTTCACCGGCCAAATAACCTCTGAAAAATACAGCCTCCGCGTATTCTTCCAGGGCCGAATGATAAGCTGATTCATTGGCCAGACTTGAATTCTTTTTAATCAATGACTGACATTTAGTTAAATATTTTTCAGCTTGAGCCAAATCCGCCTCCGCTTTCCGGCCGTCGCCTCGATGCAAAGCAAAAATGGCCACCTTGGCCGTCTTGCGCAGGTCATTGGCCGTCTGGTCCAAAGCGCGCTTCTCTTGATCATGAATTTTTTTTAACTTTTCCACCTTTTGAAAATTAAACATCTTCATATATTTCTGGCTGTAATTGTTGATTATAAACTTTTTCCACTCTCCTGGTGACCGACTCCCACGAATACAGACGATGAACTATCTCTTTAGCCCTCTCCCCTCTTTGCTTAACCAAATCCGGATTTTCCAAAGCCCAGCCCATGGCCGTGCTTAAAGCTTGCACATCGCCCACCGGAATGGCAATGCCCGAATGATCAATTAATTCCAAATTAGGCTGAATATCACTCATGATAACCAATTTACCGTAAGACATGGCTTCCAAAATAGCGATGGACAAACCCTCGCTGCGTGAAGGATGAACCATGGCTCGGCAATTGGCAATCAACTGTTTTAAAATCTCTCCGCTTTGATGCCCCGTGAACACGATCCGCTTGTCCTTCTTGGACATTCTTTTCAGATCTTCCAAATACTTGGCATCATCAAAAGCCGCACTGCCCGCTATCACCAACTTATCCTGCGTATCAAGTTCCAAAAAAGCTTTAATCGAATCATCTTGGGCCTTATGCGGCACCAAACGAGCCAAGTGCAAAAAATACCGGCCTTTTTTAAGACCAAAACGCTTTAATTCGTCTGACCCCGGATTTTTACGCGCCATCTCAACCCCATTGGGAATGTAATAAGTCTGCCTGCTTCTAAACAGCATGGAGCAAAGCAACTGGATGCTGTGAGAAACCGCAATCGTGGCATGAGGGAGCTTAACCGAGGCCCACTCGGCAAAGGCTAAGTAAGCCTTGGCCAACAACCCCCATTTCTCATGAAACTGATCACGACTGTGAAAAGTTACAATCACTCTGGAAGGCCGGCTGAAAAGCCGAGGGATCCAAGCCAAGGTCGCCGGTCCGATGCCGTGATAATGAATAATGTCATAATCTTGAGCAATGGCGTGCCAGCTGGCCAAAAAAACATGGGTAATAGTATCCAGATTCTTCCTGTTCCAGGAGGGCAGGGTTACCAATTTCAAACCTTTCCAGGTCTTTTTTTTAAGAGGATTGGCGTACTTTCTGACATAAACAGTCACTTCATGCCCCCGCCCGGCCAGATGCCAACCCAGCCTCTCTACATGCGCCTCAATCCCGCCGCCCACAGGCCGCAAACCGGGGAGCCCTTTGGCTCCAATCATGGCAATCCGCATCTCTTGATTTATTTAGATAAACTTGTTACTATTTTAGCGCAAAATTAAGAACTGCACAAAGCACCGCATATAACACGCAACATGTAACCTATGATAATATTGTTACATGCTATACGCTACGTGCTACATGCATGCATCGAGCGCCTGTAGCTCAGTGGTAGAGCAGTGGCCTTTTAAGCCAATGGTCGTGGGTCCGATCCCCACCGGGCGCACCATCCCCCTTCGCGTTAAGCTTTGGGGGATTTTGTTTTAAATGAAGACTGAAGGAGTAAGAGTTGCTAATAGACCATCTTGCTAATGACTAAAATTTATGATAATCATCACACACCAACAAACGGAGGTAATCATGGGGAACTACCTGGCCAAAATACTTGGCATGGCAGTATTCTGCTTAAGTGCCGTACTGCTGACCTTGACGGTCATAGCCAGAATGAAAACCGGCCAGTTCTCAGCGCTTGATAGCTATGCCATCGCTCTCTCGGGCATGCTGATCGGAATATTTTTCAGTACCCTGGGATCGCGGCTGGCTGATCGGCTTTTTTATATTAGACTCGACAAAAAGGAGAATCCTGACCGCTAAAAGCGGTTTTTTTAATCCTCGTCTTCGGGCAAAAATTTTTGTATCAGCTCGGCCCATTCGGTTCCGTCATCGGTTTTAACCGATCTATGCAATTCATCAGCCAAGCGCCTGGACTCATCCGGATGTTTTAGGAGATGGCAAACTTGTTTATAGATATCATCAAATAATCCCGGCCCCTCTTTAACCTCCACCGCACCCAAAGGCAAATGTTGAGCGTTTCTTTCTTGAGAAGAATTTTTGATTGGCACTAAAATACTTGTTTTGGATAAAGTCGCCAAATCGGTAATGGCTCCCATGCCGGCGCGCGACACCACCACATCGGCCGCCGCATAAGCATTCAGCAAATCCTGTTCATCCAAAAATTCTCTTTTCACATAACCCGGACGCTCCAACTCTGCCAGCCCCCTGCCCTTACCCGTCAGATGAATGATCTGAATTTTGGACAACCATTTGTCCAAATTATTTTCGACCACTTGATTCAAGGCTAAAGAACCAGTTCCTCCGCCCGTAAACAACACCACCGGCCGGCGCGCATCCAGGCCAAAATGAGCCGCGGCCATAATCTTTTCCGGCCATCTCAAGCCCACGAATCTGTTGGGAGTGGCTATGCGTTTTTCATCAGCCTGTCTATTACGATATTTATCCAGGGGCACGGTTAAAAGTTTTTTATGATAAACGAATGTTGTGGTAATCAGCCTGCAATACTTAGCCACCAACTTATTGGACAATAATGGGTCATAATCCAGCTGATGAATAACACAAGGTATGCCTCGCTCAGCCGCCAGCCGCATTACAGGCACTTGGGTAAAACCACCGGCGCCGATAATGATATGCGGATGCCAGTCATCCAAAAAAATACCGGCCTGCTGTTTGGCTTTATAATAATCAAAAGGCCAAGTCAATAATTTCCAGGTTAAATAACGAGGCAATTTAGCCGCCCGCAAAGACACGAAAGCCAGGTCCGAGTTTTCAATAATACGTTTTTCCGGCCCGTCCGGCGTGCCTACCCAAACAAATTTATCCGCCGGGTGCAAGGCGGACAACTTCTTCTGCAAAGCTAAAAGAGGCACCACGGGGCCCATCGTCCCTCCTCCGACTAAAGCTATGACACGAGGCATATTAAGACTGACGACTGATTGAAGCCATGATACCACAAGCCGCGCTTAAGGCAACAAAAGCCGAACTGCCGTAACTGATGAAAGGCAGGGTAACGCCGGTGATGGGCATGAGGCCGATCATGGAAGCGATATTAAAAATGGTTTGAATGCCAATCCAGGCTCCGATGCCAACCGCCAAAAAACGCCCAAAGTAATCGGGCGCCCGCCGCGCTATGATAAACATGCGGTAAACAAGATAACCGATGGCTGCCAATAAAAGACAGGCCACCAAAAACCCCATCTCTTCGGCAATAACCGCAAAAATGGAATCACCGGCCACTTCAGGCAGATACAAATGTTTTTGTCTGGAATGACCATAGCCCAAACCAAACAAACCACCCGAACCGATAGCTAAAAAAGCCTGATTAATATGATAGCCGATACCTTGCGGATCCAATTCGGGATGTAAAAAAGTTAAAAACCTGGCCGCTCTATAAGGAGTTAATTTAACCAGCAAGGCTATCAATAAAGCCGAAGCCAAACCAATGGCCGCGAACCAAATGAGCGGCGCGCCGGCTATAAAATAAACCGTTAAAGACGCTCCCACGATCACGGCCATGGAGCCGGTGTTAGGCTGTAAAATCAGCAGACCCATTATCACGGAGAGTGACAATAAAAACGGAATCAATCCGCCCTCCAAAGTCTTAGCCTCATAATCATGCCTCTTGGCCAGCCAGGCGGCCACGTAAATCAGAAATCCCAGTTTAACAAATTCAGACGGTTGGAACGAAATAAAACCCAGTTGAACCCAGCGCCCGGAACCTCCAAAATGCAGGCCTATACCCGGAATATAAACCAGCAAAAGCAAAACAATCGAACCGATTAAGGCGGCCGGCGCCAAAAATTGCAGTTTGCGATAATCCAGGCGTGAAAAAATCAAAAACAAAAATGTGCCCGGCAAAAGACCGTAAATTAATTGATGTTTAAAAAAATAAGCTGAATCTTCGAATTTTTGATAGCCCAAGGGACCACTGGCCGACAAAAGCATTAATAAACCGAAACCCACAATCATTCCAAGAATCAATAAAAACTTTCGATCTATGGGTTTTTTATCCTCCCTCATAATCCAATTACTTATCGATGGTATGTATCAAAATACCCAAAGCTGAAAAAATAAAAGAGACCACCCAGAACCGCATGACGATTTTAGGCTCTCCCCAGCCCAGAGCTTCCAAATGATGATGCAAAGGAGAACTCCTGAAAACTTTTTTGCCGTTTCTTAATTTTTTGGAAATCATTTGCACGATAACCGACCCGGATTCAATCACAAAGGGCAGTCCGATAATAGGTAAAAGCAACGGCTGATTGGTCAGCATGGCCACAATGCCCAAAACGGTTCCTAAGGCCATGGCACCCGTGTCTCCCATAAAAAAGGCGGCCGGTGTGATGTTGTGCCACAAAAAAGCCAGCAAAGCTCCAATGATGGCCGCGCAAAAAGCCGCCAAATCAGTCCTGCCCTGCATAAAAGCAATGGCTGCGTAAGCGCCGAAAGCGGCCATTAAAGTCCCGCCCGCCAGGCCGTCCAAGCCATCGGTCTCATTAACCGAAAAAGAGGTAGCCACAATGATAAAAATAAAAAACGGAATATACAGCCAGCTGATTTCATAATTACCCGCGAAAGGAATGTGCACCACATCCCAATCGAGCTTGGCGTAAAACCACCAGGCGCACATGGCGGCCACGGCCGTATAGGCCAAAATGCGATAGCGCTTGCGCAAACCTCCGCCTCTGGGGCCCAAACCGCGCACATTCAAATAATCATCCAGCAGACCGATCAAGGCGGCCGCAATCATGGCTCCAAAAGGGACGTAAGTTTGCGTGCGCGACAAAATGTTCCAAGAGCACCAGACACCGTTCGGATCCAATTGACAGAGGAGCCAAACAAGACCCACCACTAAAACCACGGCCCCCCAAATGACCACACCTCCCATATTGGGCGTCCCGGCTTTATGCGCGTGCAATTTATTCATAACCGGCGCCGAGGCCGCGTCTCTGATATTTTTTCCCAATTTATACCGGCGCAGTAATTTAATGATGCCGGGCGTACTGATAAAAGCCACCATGAAGCACAGAAAAGCAAAAGTAATGATGCGCACAATCTCCCAAGTCATGATGGTCATATTTATTTTAAATATTTATTTTTACTAAATGATACAAATGCCAAGACCAAAACAAGGCGGACATGCCGGCCAAAGCCAATAAAGCGAAGCCCGCAATACTGTCTTGACGATAAAGCATAAAACTAAAGAAGATGGTACCAAAAATCAGAACAATTGGCACGCCGACGATTAAAGCCAGCCAGGGCAAGGATAAAATTTGATCTATCCCCAGATAGACCGTGTAATGCGAAACTATATAACCGGATGACAAACCAGCACGCGTTAAACTAACAGCCGAAATTGTCGAATTGATCAAAAGCGTGGCCAAAATCAACAAACTCATGAACTTCAAAAAACGGTTTTCCCAGGCAAACCTAAT
Organism: Parcubacteria group bacterium ADurb.Bin192; assembly: GCA_002070095.1. Lineage (GTDB taxonomy): Bacteria > Patescibacteriota > Patescibacteriia > 2-12-FULL-60-25 > 2-12-FULL-60-25 > MWCR01. The sequence continues at coordinate 24,224 of MWCR01000002.1, forward strand.
ATTAAAACGCCACTCATCCCACTTCATAAGTATATGCTACGACCGGGGCAAGACCGTGTGTAGTGTGGATAATATCATTCCACAGCCACCACCTGCTTTATTTGTGGGAAAATAGCTGTAATCGTGGCTTCTATCCCCTCCTTCAAAGTTATTTCAGACATAGGGCAGCCAACACAAGCTCCATGCAACCTGACTTTGACTATTCCCTGATCTTCATCCACTTCCACCAGCTCGACATCCCCGCCGTGCAATCTTAAACCCGATCTCAGGTCATTTAAAGCATTTTCTATTTCTTGGCGTAAATTAGCGTTATTTTCACTCATAGAATTTAATCTTAACCCGTTTATTTAGCCTTGACAAGCCTTGATTAATGGCATAAGATATCGCCACATAAACATATGGCACATACCAAAGCAGGCGGTTCTACCAAACTGGGACGCGATTCTCAAGGACAAAGATTGGGCACCAAACTCTATGCCGGAGAATACGCTAAAACAGGCAACATCATAGTGCGTCAACGCGGCTCCAAAATCAGACCAGGAGTTAATGTTCGTATTGGCAAAGACGACACGTTGTACGCCGTAGCTGACGGCTTGGTCAATTTTACCCACAAAAAGGTTAAAACCTTTACCGGCAAACCCAAGAAGACAGTTTACGCCAACGTCAAACCCATTGCTAAATAAAAATCCAAAAAACGAGCCTAGGCTCGTTTTTTGATACTTAAAGCGGCTTTGATAAATCCTAAAAACAAAGGATGGGGATTCATGGGTCTGGATAAAAATTCCGGATGAAATTGCGAAGCAATGAAAAAAGGATGGTTCTTCCATTCCACAATCTCCATCAAATTATCATCCGGAGACGTCCCCGAACAAATAAGTCCGGCTTTTTCCAGTTCAGCCCTGTACTGAAGATTGTATTCATAGCGGTGACGGTGCCTTTCCACCACAAATTCATGTCCGTACAAATTACGGGCCAAAGAACCCTTGGTCAGTACGCACGGATAATCGCCTAAGCGCATGGAACCGCCGTATCGAGCATTTTTCAACCTTTCTTCTTGCTCGTTCATTAAATGTATGACCGGATTTTTAGTCTGCGGGTTTATCTCGGTAGTGTTGGCATCTTTATACCCCAAAACATTGCGAGCCGCTTCAATCACAGCCATTTGCATGCCGTAACACAATCCCAGATACGGAACCTTCTTTTCACGCGCATAACGGACAGCCAGCAGTTTACCCTCCACACCCCGATTGCCAAAGCCGCCGGGAATCAAGATGCCATCCAGACCTTTAAGTGTTTTATTGACTTCTTTGGGATGCTTTTCCAGATCCTCGCTGTTAATCCAAACCAATTCAGGTTTGGCGCCCAATTGCCAAGAAGCGTGCTTGATGGCTTCGAGCACGCATAAATACACGTCTCCCAATACAAAATCGCCCGTGGAAAAATATTTGCCTATCACGCCTATTTTGACCGACTTGCCCGACTGACTGATCTTTTTTGAAAAAGCCGACCATCTGGAATTAAGCGGACAGGTTTGGCGCAGACCAAGCTTAGCCAATATATTCTCGGCCACTTTTTGTTTTTTAAAAGCGGCCGGCACATCATAGATGGACGCAACATCAGGCGCGGCTATCACGTCTTGTTGAGCCAATCCGCAGTTGCGCCCCAATTTTTCTTTGCGTACATCATCGATGGCATGCGTGGAACGGGCCACAATCAAATCCGGAAAAAGACCCGTTTCATTCATCAATTTGATAGCGTATTGAGTGGGCTTGGTCTTCATCTCACCCAAAGTGGCCGGCACAGGCATGTAACTGACCAAAACCGTCAGTACGTCAGCCGGCGCGTCGCGTTTCATCATGCGAGCCGCCTCCAAAAACAAGACATTCTGATATTCACCCAAAGTGCCGCCTATCTCCACGATCGTGATATCCGCTTGATTTACTTTTTGAGCCGTTTTAATCCGCTGGATCACTTCGAGCGGAATGTGCGGCACGGCTTCCACGGTTTTCCCGCCATAGCCCAAAGATCTTTCGCGCTCGATGACAGACTGATAAACCATGCCTGTGGTCATGTAATTGACCCTAGGAATATCTTGATCCAAAAATCTTTCATAGTTGCCAATGTCTTGATCTGTTTCCAGCCCGTCTTTGGTCACAAAAACTTCACCATGTTCAATCGGATTCATGGTGCCCGCGTCCACGTTGATGTACGGATCTATTTTCATGGCCGTTACTTTCAAACCGCACTCTTTAAGTAAAGTACCGATGGAAGCCGTGACCACTCCTTTGCCCACTCCACTCATCACTCCGCCCACTACAAAAATCGTCATACGACGATTTTTTGAATTTTTTATGCTTTTCCCCATACGGGATTAGAGTATACCACAAACGAAAAACTAGGTCGCCCTGCCCCGGCCGGATGCTTTGTCTTTATTTTCATCTTCCACAATCAAACGCAGGGCCTTGGCCAATAATCTATCCATGTTTCTGTAACTTAAGGTGGCGAACGCTCTATCCGCCCTAACCCAGGCGGCCTCCACGATCCCTTCGGTTCCCGGAAGTTTATACACAGCCTCGGCCGGAGCTTCGAATAAGAAAAAATGAACCACCTTTGAAATAGCCTTAACCGGACCTTGATACCTTTCCATGTATCTGAAAGCGGTTGAACCCAAAGGCGCCAAATAACGCAATTCATTGATGCCCGTCTCTTCTTTAATCTCTCTGATAGCCGCTACCACATAAGATTCACCCAGCTGTTGTTTGCCTTTTGGAAAAGTCCAACGTCCATCTTCTCTTTTTAAAAAGAAAATCTCTATGCGTCCATTTTTTCTGCGAAAAATAATGCCCCCGGCGGATATTTGCCGCATGGGTCTAGCCAAACCTCTGGCACTTCTGCCGTGATAACCCGGCTTACGGGGTTTGCGGGGTGCCGGTGGCATGGTGGGCGACGAAGACATCTGGGTCGATGAGGTATTCGATCGCTTTATCGAGTTGGGGGTCGAGATTTTCATTATAATCTTCTATGGTTCTATCGACTTCAAAATCCGGTTTTATACCGCTCTTATTAATGGATCTGCCCTTGGGCGTCAACCATTCGGCTATGGTTACCTTTATAGCACTGCCGTCATTAAATTCAGTGTAATCCTGAACCGAACCCTTGCCATATGAGGTCATGCCCATGATCTTAGCCAGTCCATAATCCTGTAAAGCGCCGGCCACGATTTCCGAGGCTGAAGCCGAACCTTGATTGATCAAAACCACGGTCGCCACTCCATTCAAACGCCCGCCGGCCGTACCTCTGAACTCATCCACGATTTTACCCTTGCGCCTCTCGGTAACCACCACTTGCTTTCCGGTCCATTCTCCGGCCATGGCCGTTGACCTGTCCAAATAACCGCCCGGATTATTTCTCAAATCCAAGATCAAGCCCTTAATGTTTTTGGATAAAACTTCAGTCACCGCGTTTTTAAATTCCACGTCCGTATCTTGATTGAAATTTGAAACTTGAATCATGGCAATATTGTCTTTGGGCCAAGTTAAACGCACGCTCTTAACCACTATGGTATCTCTCACAATGGTCACATCTTTGATATCCGGCTTCTTGCCCGATACCGCTCCCTCTTCATCGACTTCAGCCTTAACCAAGCGACCGATCTGCAGGGTAACGGCCGTTCCTTTTTCTCCTCTGATCAACATGACCGCTTGTTCGGTCATCATACCTTCGGTACTGGTGCCGTTGATTTGCAAAATATAATCTCCGGCCATCAAACCGGCTTTCTCGGCCGGCGTGTCCGGTAAAGGGGCTATTACTTGCAATTGTCCGTTTCTGATGCCGATTTCCGCGCCTATGCCTTCGAATTCACCTTTTAAAGAATCGGTAAATTCTTTGGCCAGTTCAGGTTCAAAAAAAGAAGTGTAAGGATCTTCCAAGGATTCGGCCAAACCCTTCATGGCTCCGTAAAACATTTTCTCCTCCGAGGCATCTTCGTAGTATTTTAATTTCAATATCTTCCACAGCTCCCAAAATTGTTTAAATTCAATTTCTTCCTCTAAAACATCGGCCGGCGCCTTGGAACCGATACCCAGCACCTTCTTGGTTACGGCTCCGGGCGATAAAGCCTCGGTTACGCCGGCACGCCCAATCAACAAGCCGCTCAAAAAAGCAAAAAGAATACAAATCAAGACCACAAATAGGCCTTTTCTGCTCTTTTCTTTTTGATATCCCTTAATCGGCATGTGATAAGTTTACTCGCCCTTTGGGCGCCAGTCAAACCTTCAATCCGAACCGAAACAACCGCCAAAATCACAAACATCTTTCAACCGCGGCCCGAACTTTGCGCTTTCATCTTTATATCTTTATACTATATCAGCATGTATAAAATACCCTTTCACCGCAAAATTTTACCCTGGCTGTTCACTATAATTTTTTTGATTATGGCCCCGGCCGTGGTTTTTTACACCTCGGGTTACAGATGGAACCCTAAAAAAAATGCCATAGAACGCAATGGGACGTTGATTGTGGATACTGTGCCGAGCGGCGCCTCCATCAAATTAAATGGCAAAACCATACCTGAAACCACGCCGATTACTTTACAAAACATGGCCCCGGGCAGTTATAAAATCGAGCTGGAACTCAAAGACCATCATCCCTGGTCTAAAACGCTTTGGGTTGAACCGGAAAGAGTGACTTTCGCTTCCGGTGTTTATCTCTGGCCGGTCAACGAACCCGAATATTTAGGTCAATCAGACGCAACCGATCTTTTTGGTGAAGCGAACGCGTCGTCAGCTTTTTTGATTGCCAAATCGAACACTAATTTGACCAGCATCAGGTTGTTGGACGGAAAAACTTCCAAATCCGATCAGCAGATAGATATTAAAGAAAATATTGAGATTTTTGAAGTCGAATGGAATCCGATCAACCCATCCCAGGCTTTGGTTCATGGCCATACTTCGAGTACCGTGTCTGTTTGGCTGATTAATTTTGAAGATATCAGCGCCAACAAACTGCCCCCGGGCAATTATCATTGGCAAGGCCGGGAGCTGATAGGCTACACTGATGAATATAAATTAACCATCAGCCGGGATCAAACCGTTTCCAGAGAAAACAAAGCCGCATCCGTCAAAGATGAACTGAACGACTACAAACTACTGGAACTTCCTCAATCCACAGGCTTGATTCTAACCAAGGGAGAAAACGCTGAAGAAGGCTCCATTTTACCCGTCGGTTCCTGGAGCTTTTGGAGTATTTCGAATGAAACCATAATTCTTAGAGATCAAAACAAATGGCTCTGGATAGACACAGCCCAAAATCCAGCCTCTATCAGCCAAGCCTACGGAGATTGGCTGAACGCGGTCAGTGTCAAAAAAAATATTAAATACGCCTTTAAACATAACAACGAAGCTTGGATCTGGCAGGAAAACAATCCTGAATTAATCTATCGGCAAAGCGATCCTTTAGTGGGCGTAGCTTGGCACGCGCAAGGCCGGGACCTGGCCGTGGCCGGCAAAAACGAAGTCATTATGTTTAACTTGGACTCCAGAGACGGAAGGTATAAGACCACCCTCGCCCAATTCGATAATCTCCAAGCTATCACCATCTTGCAAGACGCTATTTATATCATCGGTCAAAAACAAAACCAACAAGGTTTGTGGAAATTGGATCTAACAGCTAAAAAACAAAACGCCATCCGGCCGTTAAGTAATTTGGGACTGTAAATCACCTCCGCCACTTAACCAAAGATTTAAACTCCGCGTTAAAAGCCGAGACAGCGGCTTCAATGTCCGGATGAAAATTCTTTTTGTAATTCGATTGTTTGACGTAATTGGAAGCTTCAAGCAAAGCATCCGGCGTGCCGGCGTCGAAATAGCCGCCTTCAATAACCCGAACATCCAATTCGCCGCGTTCCAAATAAGCATGGTGCAAGTCCACGATTTCCAGCTCCCCGCGTTCAGAGGGCTTGAGCTGTTTCGCTATACCGCAAATGCGATTGTCATAAATGTAAATACCCGGGATGGCAAAATCACTCTTCGGCTTAGCCGGTTTTTCTTCGATGGATATGACCCGGCCGGACTCTTGATCAAACTCCACCACTCCAAACCTTTCCGGATCCGGCACCCGCCGGGCAAAAACCCGGCCGCCCCGTTCAAAACTCCGGATATGCTCCGTAAAATCATCTTCAAATATATTGTCACCCAAAATCATAACCGCCGAATCCTGATCCAAAAAATCTTCCGCCAGAATAAAAGCGTCCGGCAAACCGCGCGGCTCTTTTTGCACAATAAATGACAAATTTATGCCGAACGGCCTGAACATGGAACCTAAAAGATTCAAAAAACTGCCGGAATACTCGGGTGCCACAATCATCAGGATGTCTTTAATGCCGGCTTTGACCAAAGTGTTCAAGGGATAAAAAATCATGGGTCTGTCATAGACCGGCAGCAACTGTTTGGTTAAAACCGCGGTCATGGGCAACAAACGAGTACCCGTCCCTCCGGCCAAAATAATACCTTTCATATTAATTAGATCTCAAGGCCTTTTCATCCCATTCAATTTTACGTTGCCGCAATTTCTCGACCCATTCCGGATTATTCAAATACCATTCAATAGTTTGTTTCAAGCCCTCTTCAAACTTGTCACGCGGATACTCGGGCGACCAACCCAGAGACTTTACTTTTGTGGCATCAATAGCATAACGCCGATCATGCCCCTTCCGGTCTTCCACGAAGTCGATCCTGTCATCACCTTGACCAAAATAGGCCAACAACATGCGGGTCAACTCCAAATTACTGCGCTCGTTATCTGAACCAATATTGTAGACCTGCCCAGGTTCACCCTTTTGCAATAATAAATCCAGCGCTCGAGCATGATCCGTTACATGAATCCAATCGCGAACATTCAAACCGTCACCGTAAATCGGTACTTTCTCATTAGCCGATAACCGGAAAATAAATGAAGGAATCACTTTTTCCGGAAATTGATAGGGGCCGTAATTATTAGAACAATGCGTGACCACCACCGGCGTACCATGAGTCACAAAATACGCATTACACATTAAATCACCACCGGCTTTGGCGGCCGCGTAAGGCATGTTGGGCATGATCGGTGTTTTTTCGGTAAACAGATCCTTGGATTCCAAACTCAAAGCACCGTAAACCTCATCCGTGGAAACTTGTACATACTTTTTTATATTATTGGCTTTTACCGCCTCCAAAATCATTTGCACACCCAAGCTGTTGGTTAAAACAAAATCCTTACACCCTCCGTGGATCGAACGATCGACATGCGTTTCAGCTGCAAAATTTATGACATGATCAACCCCCTGCTCGCGGATGACCTTATTCAAGGCATCCAGATCCGTAATATCGCCTTGCACAAAAGTGTACCTGGTATCACCAGCCAAATCTTCCAAATTGTCGAGATTGCCGGCGTAAGTCAATTTGTCAAAATTCACAATTTTACAATCAGGATCTTGAGCCATTTTGTATCTGATGAAATTGGAACCGATAAAGCCGGCTCCTCCGCATACCAATATAACCATAATATAAATTTAAAAAATTAACATTATCTAAATCAAAACTTGAGTACAGCCTTTATTTTCTCGGCCATCATGGCCTGCTCTCCTGCTTCATAAGCCGCACCACGCCAATGAGCATGTCCATCACCGCTTTTACGGGGAATGACATGAAAATGCACGTGCGGGATAACCTGCCCCGAAGCCGGGCCGTTGTTTTGGATTAAATTCACCCCTTCGTAGCCCAGATCATGCACCAAAACATTCATTATTTTTTGGATTACCAATGAAACAGGGCCGCAACTGTTGGCTCCAAGTTCCCAAAAAAACTCTTTATGCTCTTTAGGAACCACCAAAGTATGCCCGGGATTAACCGGATTGATATCCAAAAAAGCCACCACCTGCTCATCTTCGTAGACTACTTCAGCCGGGATGGTTTTATTGATTATTTTGCAGAATAGACAGTCTGACATATTTTCATTCTATTTTAGAAGAGATGCTCAAATACAGCCACGCGCCCATAATGCCGGCCGCCGAACCCATGAGTAAAAGTGATTTGATATTATAATTATCCAGATATAAGGTCAACAAACCCAGTAAAGCCAAGCTAACCAATAAAACCCACAAAATATGCAAATACTTGGTCATCCGCGATCTGACCGGTTCATGGGTCAGGCCATAGAACAAAACCCACAAAACCAAAACCGGCAACAGCCAGACAAAGATATTGATAAACGGCAAGACCGCTTTGGGCATCAGCCACTCCAAAGCCAGCAAGCCCAACAAGACAGCCAGGGCGGCTGATAATGTGCTTTTAATAAACAGAATAAACGCTTGATAAACCGGCATAAATTTTATCTGATTCTTCTCCAAGCTATTTTAGCTTCTTTAAGCAACAAATCCCACCAGCTCTGCAAATCCATGGGTGCCCGCCGGAAAGTTACGGACACTTTTTTTATATCCACGGCCCCGGCCCGCGAAGCAATGCCCGGCGCGGATAATACCAAGCGCAAAGATCCGGCCTCCGAAACTATAGGAAAGGTTTTTTTAGCCCTCATCCAACCATCGCCCAAAGCTTCCACTCTTTGGTAGCCCGTCAAAACAGCCTCAATGCCCTCCCGGCTGCCCATGGTGGCCGCGGTCAACCTTCTGGGCTGGGGCTCAAAAAAAGAACTTTGATCAAAACTGAAATAACCGTCCGCTATCACCCGCACATCGCCGTTGGGCGCGCTTATTCTGACAGGCTCAACCGTTTCATCCGTGCGGTCTATTCTAACCGGCGTATGCGTCCTTCTGATGATGCCGCTGGCCGAACCCAAACTTATTTCCTGAAAACCCTCTTTATGAAAAGTCTCGGCCACGATATGGCGCGCGTTGGTCCAAGCGTCCAGCGAATGAGTTGTTGTGGCATAACCCACCACGTCACCGATAACCAGCCTCGGGCCGACCACCCATCTCGGATTATGGGTTTCAACCCGTCTGATAAAAATATCATCATCCGCCACCACTTTGAGCCTGTAAACACCGGGCGCCAAATCTTTTAAGTCAACGGTCACCGGCGTTAAAGCGCCGTAGCCCACATCCCGGCTCCCGCTGGTTCCAATGGCGTCTTGATGGACCAAAACATCATTCAGCAAAACCTGAACGGCCACCACTCCCCCGCTGCGGTTGCGATTTACATCTTGGATGATTATTTTGAAAAAGATTTTTCCATCGGCCGGCACCACCCAAAAATCATGCGCTCCTCTCAAAGATACATTTTTTACCAATCTTTGATCACTCCAAGAGTCTGACATGACCGGACTGGTGGTAGACGCCAACCAAACAGCCAGCCCCCGAGTGTCGCGGCTCAATAATCTGTCATCAGCCATGCCCCGAGCCACATAACCTTTTGTCTTTCCTTCCATGGCCACAGCTTTCCACGACTCCAGCTCCAAAACTTCGGAATACCAAGGATACATCTCCAGCTGCTGACCGGCGCTGTCTTTAACCAAACCGAATTCCAGCAAGGGTTGACGCAGAACTTTGAAATCCATGGCCACTTCGACCGATTCATACGGCCCCGGAGTCACAATGTTCATGTAAACCGGATCATCCACTATTCTCTGGCCCTTCCAGCCTTCTGCCCGCCCATCAAGCAGGATTGTTCTTTCAGCCGGCAAAAACGGAAAAACATAAGCATTACCACCCGTTAAATCAGCTTCAATTTTAAACATCCCATCCAGAGGAAACCGCAAAAACAATATCCAAATAAAAACACCGGCCCCTAACAGCCACGGCATCAGGCACAGCACCGCTATCAACCATTTTGGAACATTAAATTCTTTTATTTTATCAATCATGTTTTAGTCTTCGATTATTCGGATATCATACAGGCTTTCATTGCCATCTGTGAACAGATGTTCCAAACGCAAACCGAAAAGCGCCCATTTGGCCAAACCTTCTTGGTTTTGCGTGGTGGTAAATAAGGCTGCCGGAACATTGTTCCAAAGCATAAAGCTGATCGAATCCGGTTCCGGGATAGGCGAAACGGCCATGAATGCCGGAAAAAAAATTTTATCGCTCCGATCCGACACCACGACCGTTTCTTTTTTTAAATGAGCTTTGGCTTGATCTCGAATATCAGCATAGCGCTTAAGCTCGATTTCATTGGCCGCCAGACCCTCGTTATCTCTGGAGATTGCTGACCATAGACCAAAAGACACCAGAAAGGCCGTCAGACAAAAAGCCAATATCTTAGTGCTCCAATGTCGCTGTAAAACATCAATCACATAACCAGCGCAAAAAGCAAAAAGAACTGATAAGGGCAAAATATATCTTAAAAACGAATTACCCAGGCTTGGGTGATTGGCCAAAACATGATCGTGATACAGGCCGTTGCCGTAAAAACCAATGACCGTCATGGCCGTCACCGTCATGGCCAGCAACGGCCACTTGCCCAGACCCCTCCATACTCGAGCTCGCCACATCAAAATCACGGCCAGCAAAGCCGTCAAAGTCCAAGGCCATAAATACCAAAAAACATAATGCCTGACATTCCATTCGATATTTCTGGGATGAATAGAAAACGGCAAAATTTCCCAAGCCGACACAGCCTGCTCGGTTAAACTGTCCGCGCCTGTTGCCTGAACCTGAACGGTTGAACGTATTTGATAACCGGCCACCAGCCAACGATCATACGTCTGCCAACCGGCCACCGCGCCCAAACCGGCCAAGGCCAACCACCCAAGGGCGAAAAACCAAACAAGCTTTGTTTGCAACTTATTTTTTGTGCCTGTTTTTTCACCCCAACTGTACAGCCAAGCGCACAGCGCCACAGGTATCAACCACAGAGCTTCGGTGGGACGAATCATCAAACCCCAACCCAGAATCGCTCCGCTAAGTAAATACACCCACCAGCTTCTGTGCCGAGTCAGCAAATACCACAGCCAGACAGCCAAACAAGTGATGACTAAATTAGGAAAAAGACCCCGATTGGCATATAAAATCACGGTTGGAAAACTCATCCAAACCAGCAGGGTCATAAACTTGGTCGCCGAGGACCAGGTCTTGGGCAGACATTGCCACCAAGCCCAAAGAGTCAATAAAGCCAAAAATGGCGTAAAAAACAAAAGACCGTACAATCCGAACGAAGCATAAACCAAGCCCATGGTTATAATCATGCCCAAAAAACCCACGGGTGCTATTTGACCCTGGCTGATGAGCGGCGTAAAACTGCGCGGAAAAACCCATTCATAAGACTTAACCAGCGGATTATCCAGCTTAAAATCACCTGTTTTTACCCAATTTATGGCCGTGATGGCGTTAGCTGTTTCGTCCGGACTCATCCAAACCCCTTCAAAAGCCAAAGGCAGTCTGATCCATTGGGTAAACAAGGCCAGAATTAAAAAACCGGAAGCTATCCACAGAAAATATTTCATAAACAGGTAAAATCCTACATCTAAGTTTACATTTATGATAGGTTATAGGTTATGAAAGGTAAATATTTTACACTCAAACACCTCTTGGCCGGCGCCCTGCTGACAGCCGGGATCTTGCTTGTTCCGGCCGTCAAAGCTCAAACCATACCGGACCTGGACCCTGCTTTTAACCCCAATCTGATCATCAGCGATGATGACATGTTTAACGTGCATTCCATGGGCTATGATTATTTTATCAATTTTATTAAGAGCAAAGGTGTTTTAGCCAGCCTAAAAGTAACCGACATCGACGGCCTGGAAAAAACCGCGGCCGATGTTATCTGGCGCGTGGCCCAATCATATAAAATCAATCCCAAATACTTGCTGGTCTTATTGCAAAAAGAACAATCCTTGGTTCAGAACCCCAATCCCAGCGAACGCAGTTTGGATTGGGCTACTGGGTACGCGGTCTGCGACTCCTGCAGTAAAGACGACCCTTCCATCCAAGAATTTAAAGGCTTCGCCAATCAGCTGGAATGGGCGGCCAAACAACACCGCGAAAAATATTTGATGCAGTTATTAACTTTCGGAGTCACTATCGCGGGCCGAGGCGTAGGCAAAAGCATGGACATCAACGGTCAAATAGTCACTCCGGCCAATAATGCCACGGCCATGCTCTATACTTACACGCCGCACATCAGAGGCAATTACAATCTGTGGCAAATATGGCGCCGCTGGTTTTCCCTGCCTTATCCCAACGGCACGATTGTCAGGGGCAATCCCAGCCAGCAGGCCTACCTCATACAAAACGGTGTAAAGAAAAAATTCGCCAACGAATCAGTTCTCCTGTCCATGGCCGAGGCTGACAAGGCCATCAGCGCGTCAGACACGGAGCTGTCCAATTACCCGGACGGTGAAACCATTAAATTCACCAAATATTCTCTGATAAAAACCGAGAAAGATAATCTCTATCTCATCACGGGCTCTGGCAAACGCCAATTTGAATCCCAAAAAGCTTTTTATAAATTCGGTTTCATAGAGGACGAACTGATCCCGGCCCTGGAAGAAGACTTGTCCGACTTGGCCCTGCTCCAGCCGATTACCGAAAAAGACATTTTCCCCATGGGCGCTTTGGTTAAAACCAATAAGTCTTCGACGGTTTGGTACGTTGAAAACGGAGTTAAATACCCGCTATTGGACGAAGTTTTCCTTAAACTGTATTTCACCCGCCGACCCATCAAAACCGTGGCTCACGAAACGGTTGAAACCTATGAAACCGGCCAGCCATATACTTTCAACAGCGGAGAACTGGTTAAGGGCAATTCAGATCCCGTGGTCTATGTGGTCGAAGATAACTATTTACGGCCCATCCCATCGGAAGAAGTCTTTGAAAAAATGGGTTGGAAGTGGAGCAACATAGTTATTGCTCCGGATCGCGTTATCGCCGTGCAAAACATCGGCCAAGCCATAGAACTGCCCCATCTTAATCAACCCGGGACGGTCCAAACAGCCCAAGAATAAAATATGATAGTTTTTGCAGCCATAGTCCCTCACTCCCCCCTGCTCCTGCCCACCATCGGCAAAGAGCATCAGAGCAAGCTGGCCCAAACCCTGGCCGCTTATCAGGAAATTGAACAAGCTCTATATTTGGCCAAAGCCGAAACTTTGTGCATCATCGCCCCGCACGGCCCGCGCTACCCGGACTCGTTCAGCGCCAACATGGCCGGCTCTTATCAAGGCACTTTAAAGTCTTTCGGCGATTTTTCCACCACGGTCAAGGCTAAAAGCGACTACATGTTGATCGATAGAGCGCATCGCAAGATGAGAGAAGAAGGCCTGCCCTTTACCTTGACCTCCAGCGAAGAACTGGACTATAGCTACTCCATACCTATCATCCTGCTGACCGCTCATTTGCAAAACTGGAAGCTGTTTCCTATTTCACCTTCCATGATGGACGGCAAAGCTCACTACGAATTCGGCCGGCAGTTAAAAAGAGTTTTGCACGCCGAAACCAGACGGGTGGCCGTCATCGCCAGCGCCGACCTGTCCCACAAGCTGACAGCCGACTCTCCGGGAGGTCCTTCAGCCGAAGGGCCTAAGTTCGACGAGGCCGTCAAACAAGCCGTCCAAACCAAAGACCCCAACCACCTTCTGTCCCTGCCGCTAGAAGTTATTGAAAATTCCGGCCAATGCGGCTATCGTCCTATAACTACCTTGTTGGGTACGCTCGAAAACACGAACTACGAACCAAAAGTTTTGAGTTACGAGGCTCCTTTCGGCGTAGGCTATCTGGTCGCCAAATACAACATCGGGTGACCGCTTACCAAATCAAAAATAAAAAATACTCAAATATAAAATCAGGTGACATTTCCAAAAATTTTTATTTTAAAATTTTTATTTTTGATTTAGTTTAGACAAACATGTTCATCTCGGTTATTCCCGGCGTCAAAATGCCTTACGGCCATTCTTTTTTTGACTATCAAGTTACCGAAGGCACGGCCCATATCGGAGATTTGATCATGGTGCCTTTTCGGCAAAAAAAAATCCCGGCCCTGATCTCCAATATATCGCCGGTCAGCGACTACGCGGATAAAGTCATTTCCATCAGTCAAGTTCAAAAAATCATAAAATTTCCGGAAATTTTGCCGTCCATCTGTCTAAAAACGGCTCAATTCAGTCTGGTGTCACCAGCCACTATGCTCAACGCCTGGCTGAGAAAAATACCCAAAAAACTGCCGGATCAAGAACCGCACGTGCTCCCGCGCAACCTGCATTGGCCCAAAAACGAGCCTCGCCACCAAAAATTTTACCTGGCCAACAGATATCTGGGTGATCACGGTTTGATCCAAACCGCGCTCAAACAACAAGCCAACGGCCGTGTTTTGATTATCACGCCTTGGCAATCACGCGTGGCTTATTTACAAAGCAGGCTCAACTGCCCGGGCCTGACTTCCAAAACCGCGGATGGAGCGGCCTGGAAAATTTGGAATGATTTCCTAGCCAACCCTCACGGCGTACTGATCGCCACTCGTTTGGGCGCCTGGCTCTGTTCCTGCGCTGATATTGTAATTATGGATGAACCTGAAAACGATGATTATAAACAAGACGAACTCACGCCCAGATACGACGCTCGGACCATCATCGAAATCACCAAACAGGAAAACCCGGCTCTGCGCGTCATTGAAATCGGAACCACTCCGAGCCTGAATGTTTTAAAATCCGGTCAATTGCCGGCCACGGAACCTCTGGAACCGGACATGAACATCCAAGCCTTCTCATCCGCCGGCCGATCCGCCATCAGCTCACTGACGGCGGCTACCTATCTGGAAATGCAAAACGCTTCGGCGGACGGCCGAAAAATACGCGTACTGCACGCGGTCGGCGGCTCCAGAGGCCGGATCAGATGCGCTGACTGCGACTGGTTTTTGACTTGCGAGCGTTGCGGCACGGGCATGAATAATTACACGCAATACGCTCAATGTAAAAAATGCAATGCCAAAACTCCCCTGCCCGCTTCATGCCCCAATTGCCAAGGGTCTAATTTTTCCAAATCCATGATCGGCTGTGATGAATTGCAAAAACAAGCGCAAAAAAATTTTCCGGACGCGGATATCAAAGTCATGGATCTGCATGATTGGTCAACAGCCTCCACCCCTGCGGCGTCATTGCTGATTATCACCGAACTGGCCTTTATCGGCGGCTGGACCGAAGATATCCGCAAAAAAGAAAGATTGGTTACGGCCTTCAGGCGCATCGCGGCTCAAGCCGTCAACACTCGCAGCCGGCTCATTGTTCAAGGACACGAAGCTTTGCTCGACCAATGTCCAAGCTGGCTCACCCCGGACGGCTTGCTCAAGGTCTGGAAACAGGAATGGCAGGACAGGGACAGTTTTCACTTTCCGCCGGCTCACCAACTGATAAAATTAATCGTCATCAACCGGCAACAAGATTTAACCGACACGATAAAACAGACTCTCAACCGGCCGGACTGGCAAATCAATGGACCATGGCCGGTGGAAAATATGACTAAAACACGAAATCCAAGGCTGATTTATCACCTCCTGCCTCCTGACTATCTAACCAAGGAGCAAGTCGCGGAGCAAGTGACATGCCTGGTAAAATTAGGTATCATAGATCTTGACCCAATCGCATTTTTCTGCTAAAATCGCCTATCAACTGACATGTCTGAAAACTTCCCCATTGTCACTCTCCCGGCCCCGTCCCTGCGCGAACGGTCGCTTGAAATTGATAAACAAGAAGTTACCACCCCGCAATTCCAAGCTTTCTTGGATAAACTGGAAAAAACCATGGACATAGCCGATGGCATCGGCATCGCCTCCCCGCAAGTCGGCATCAATAAAAGAGTTTTTATAGCCGTTATCGGCCGCCAAGTCACGGTTTTCATCAATCCTGAAATTACCAAAAAATCAACTTCGCTCACTCAAACCGAAGAAGGCTGTTTAAGCGTACCCGGCGTCTTTGGTTTGGTGGAACGCGCCAAACGTATAACCATCAAATTCATGGACCGTCACGGCCGGCGGGCCGAACTGGATTTAAAAAACATGGACGCCGTGGTAGCTCAACATGAACTGGATCATCTGGACGGAATTTTATTTATAGATAAAATGACCGAAATCACCCGCGGCCAGATGCCAAACCGGATCTAAGAGTCTAAAATCAAATGCGAGTCTTAAAAGTAATTCACGACCAGGAACCCGCCCCTCAGCCGGACACCAATGAACGTTCGGCTGCCAGAGGCATTCTGTTTGATGAATTCGGCATGATCCCATTGTTATACGTCTCCAAATACAATTATCACAAATTGCCGGGCGGGGGTTTGGAGGTAAATGAAAATCCCGAGCAAGCCTTAAAGCGAGAAACTCTGGAAGAAGTGGGTTGTAAAATAGAACCAAAACAACCGCTGGGACGAATTATTGAGTACCGCGGTCTTTGGAACATGAAACAAATCTCTGATGCCTACTTGGGAACAATAACCGCTAAAGGCTCGCCGCAACTAACCCCTAAAGAAAACGATGAGGGTTTTGTAACGGTTTGGCAGACCCTGGAACAAGCTGTAGAGACTCTGGCCAATGACCAACCGCAAAATTATGAAGGACTTTTTATCCAACAAAGAGATCTGGCCTTTTTAAAAGAAGCTCAAAGAGTGATTAACCGCCAAAAATCCGAAAGCTCTCATTTGGCATCCAAAAAAACCGAGTCTTCTGCCAAAGGCACCTTAAGGGCCGACATCAAACCCGGGCTCAAAGTCGCCATTGTGCTCAAAAAAGATCAGCCGACCGGTAAGTTAACCCAGGGCACAGTCAAAGACATCCTAACTTCTTCCCGCGAGCATCATCGCGGTATCAAAGTCCGCCTGCAAGACGGCCAAGTTGGACGCGTCCAGCAAATATTCAACTGAAATATGCCTTATAAAATCATTTTTTTTGGAACATCTGAATTCTCTACTCCATCTCTGCAGGCTCTGATAGATGACCCGCGTTTTGAAGTTACGGCCGTGGTCACCAAGCCGGACCAGCCCGTCGGAAGACATCAGTTCTTAACAAAGCCGCCCGTTAAAATCTTGGCCGAAAAATTTAATATTCCTGTTTATCAATTCCAAAAAATCAAAACACCTGATACTTATCAGACGCTAAGTGATTTACAACAAAGGCATGGCATAGACGCTTATGTAATTGTGTCTTATGGAAAAATCATCCCTCAAAATATTCTGGATCTGCCCAAAAGAGGCGTCATCAATGTCCATGGCTCGCTTTTACCAAAACACCGGGGCGCTTCGTGCGTGCAGGCTGCTATCGCGTCCGGCGACCGGCAGACCGGTGTCACCGTTATGTTACTGGATGCTGAAATGGATCATGGAGACATCTTAGCGCAAGCGGAAACAGAAATCTCCGAGGCTGAAACAGGGGGTCAATTACATGACCGCTTGGCTCAAATGGGCGGAGAACTGCTGACCCGCGCTTTGGTTGATTATTTTGAAAATAAGATAACTCCCCAACCGCAAGACCATGCTCTGGCCACTTATTGTAAAATGCTAACCAGAGAAGACGGCAAAATAGATTGGAACAAGTCAGCCTTGGAGATATGCAACCTGATAAGAGCCTATAACCCCTGGCCCGGAACCTGGTTTGAATGGCAGGGAAAAAGACTAAAAATCCTAAAAGCCGCGCCCGTCGACCTGTCGAAAAATCTTCAAGCGCCAAACATCGGGCAACTGTTGCAAGACCGAAACCGTCTTTTGGTTTTGTGCGGCGATCAAAAATTTATCGAAATATTGGAACTCCAGCCCGAAGGCAAAAAACCCATGTCCGGCCAAACCTACTTAGCCGGCCATAAAATCTGATCCGGCCGCGCCTTCATGTTTTAATAAATCAAGCTTCAGCTTTTTACCCCAAGCATAACCGCCCAATTCTCCATTACTCCTGATTATCCTGTGGCAAGGTACGATCAGGGCTATTTTGTTTTTACTCACGCCCCCGCCCACCGCCCTTACAGCTCCCGGCCTTCCGATCCTTTTGGCCACCTCCGCATACGATGATGTTTGTCCGTATTTTATTTGACCAACCTCGCGCCAAACAAGCCTTTGGAAGTCAGTTCCTTGAAATTTACAAGGCAAAGAAAATACCAGACGCCTTCCTTCAAAGTATTCGTTTAATTGGGAGATGATTTTTTGCGCTAAAACATCATTTTTAGTTTTCGATATTGTACCTCTAACTTGCGTCGTAAAACATAGTTCTGTAATAAAACCTCCTTGGATAAAAACTTTAATCCACCCCAACGGCGACTTCCAATAAAAAGTTTTGTTCATAGTTGTATCCTTACCATCAGCAGACTTATCCGTCATGCTGAACTTAGTTCAGCATCCCTCTACTTACCACCTCACTTCTTCCTCTCTACCATCTCGACCCACTCCCTCTTTTGGCATCCATAACAACCGCGGCCGCGAAATCGGTTTCTTAAGCGAGATTGCCACGCTTCACTCGCAACGACAGTATAACGGTTATGTCATCACGAGGAGTTGGACGACGTGGTGATCTGCTTAGAAGACTTGCTTATGAGTGAGATTGCCGCGCTTCGCTCGCAATGACAATGTTGGTTTTGACGCGGTACGCGGGACGAGCGACGCGGTACGTTGTTATATGTTACATGTTATCCCGATACAATAATCAAATATATATTGATCGGGATCCCGATCATGGTGTCGGGATATGTTTTGTGACGTGCGACGCGGGACGAGCGACGATTGGGACGTTAGGCATGTGAAAGGACGTTAAGTACGCCCTAGACGCTAGGTACGCTATGTACGTCATCAGTTAATTACAATGTCGGTAGGATTCTCCTGCTCTGATTTCAAAACTAACAGGCTTTCCAGCCCCAAAATCCAGCCAAAGCCCAACGGATGATCCAGGTAAGGAGTCCAAAAATGAACAACGGCCATAGCCGCCATACCGCCGACCACTCCGGTTCTAATCCACCAAGCATAACTCGATTTCCAGATTCTCCAGCTAAGCGAAACCAACAGCCAAGCCATAATTATAATCCCAAAAATTCCAAACTTAATCCAAAAACTCAACCAACCCCATTCAAAAGCATAAGTGGTGTGCCAGCCCTCAACATTGTTTTTTAATATTCTGGGATCCAAACTTTGATAAGTCACGGTACTGCCAAAACCGCTACCCAAAATGGGTTCTTGGTTGATCTTTTGCCACATACCCGGCAATAAATTCCAGCGGCTGGCCCCGGCCGCGTCCGAAACAGTGCCCCGGCTAATGAGCATATCAGCCATACTAACCCGTCCGGCGGACGGCCACGGGAAATAGACTATGCAGGCCGTCAACCAGGCTCCCCCGGCCGCCACCCCGGCCAGCTTCAATAAACCCGGCCAACTTTTTATTTTAAATTTAACCAGACCCATTAACGCCACCAATCCCAAACCAACGGCCGCGCCCAACCAAAAACTGCGCGACAAGCCCACAATCAAAGCTCCAAACAACAAAATTCCTAAAAAATATGACCAATATTCAAGTTTATAACCATCTTTCGTCCGATCCTCCAAATCATCAGCCGGATCAGCCTCTTTGGATCCAAACCAATGACCGGTCAAAAACATCAAGCCTAACAAACCATAAATTCCGGATTGTAAAAACACACGATACAATTGCCCGCCGGCCGGCGTTATCTCCCCCACCCGTGTATCTCGGACAAAGGTATAAACCGTTTCCGCCACGCCATTCAGACCATGACTAAAAATGTACAAAACCAGCAACGTCTTAAAACCAAGCCAAGCCGCACCCGCTACGAGCCCGGTCAGCGCCAGCCGGCGCAAATCTTGATGATAGCGGTGAGAAATATCCAAAACCGGCACGAAATACAACAAAAACAACCAGGCGTTCAGATCCTGAAAAATATACGGCTGTTTCAACCAGAAGCCATTGACCAAACCGCTCACAATCATCAGCCCTACAAAAACCCACACCTGCAGAATCAACAATTCTTTCAGCCTCCAATATCTCCATATTTTATGCTTGACAGCATTCAAACCCCACCCCGCCATAAAAGCCCCAAACATAATAATCCGCAAAGAGATCCCCAAGCCCTGCCCGTCCGGTGAAAAATTAAGCAGATACCCAAAACCGCCAATCAATAATTCCACGGCCACCAGCATCAACGCCACAGCCGGCCGCTTATAAGCCATGACGGCCACGGCCAAGCCGGCCATGACAGCCAATAGACTCCTCATGTCCGGATTCTGTAGAGTAAAAATGGACAGTAGTTCCAAAATGAGAATGCCGCCTATCCAATAGCCAAAATTGTTAATACGCCGGATGCTCAAAACCTCCACCAAATTTTTTTTGGCCGCACAAGCTTTGGTCGGATTTTTTAACTTATGACCGGCTCCAAAAAACTTGATAGCGCCGGCCAAGCCGGCCAACAATAACGAAATGGGATGCAAGATGGTCACCGCCAGCCAAGCCAGCCGCCCATGCCACTTAAGCATGTATTTGCGCAGACTATCGTTCAGATATCTTTGCTTGCGCAAAGTAAAAGCCTGATCAAAGGATTGCCCGCCATGATGTATAACACTCACCGCCGGCTCGTACCAAACCGTCCAGCCATAAGTCACGGCCTGCATGCAAAAATCAACCTCTTCATACCAAATAAAATATCTTTGATCCAAGCCCTTAAGCTGATCCCAGCAATCACTTCTGACCAAAAAACAAGCGCCCATGACTTGCTCCACGCTTTGCGCTTTATCTCTAGCCAGATCGTGACAAAAATATCTTCGCAGAGATTTAAGGCCTGGTAAAAAGTGATGCCATTTGAGTAAAATCAGACTCTGATCCGGCAATGCCGGAAAACGCCGGACACTCTCCTGATAAGTTCCGTCCGCATAGACCAACCGCGGACCAATAACGCCGGCCAAAGGTTTAGTGTCCGCCGCCCGCACCAATTGAGCCAAAGAATCGGGCGGACACTCGGTATCCGGATTTAACAACAATACATAACGAGCATGATGATTGGCCGCGCCTTGATTGCAAGCATGAGCAAAACCCGTATTTTCTTGATTGATGATCAAATCAAAACGCTCATCCAAATCCATGATTTTCCGGACCACGGCCGTGGATTGATCCGCCGAATCATTGTCCACCACCACGCAATCCCAATCCAACCCCTGGCAGGCTGACGGCAAAGACAAAAGACAACGCTCCAGCAAATCGGCCACGTTCCAGCTGACGACAACAATCCTTAGATCTCTCATATACCATGTTTAGCCCGGATAATTTGCTCCGCTTTTTTATACCCGCTAACCGTTTTTGGTGTCCAGCCGAATATAGGCCAAGGTAAACCATAAACAAAAGCCGGCAACCACTTACTCATACCCGCTTGTCGCTCACCTAAAACTTTAAACAAAACTTGCGGTATATACACTCCCCGACTGCCTCTCCCGGCCACGCTCAACCACAAATCCCAATCTTGAAACTTTTTTAAACTCTCATCAAAAGGTATCAATTGATTGCGCCTAATCAGTGCCGTGGTATGAATGTAATTAATCCGGCGCAAGGCACTCACGTCCCAGTCTCTGGCTTTAAATAATTTATAGGACCAATAAAAGTCGCCGTAAGCCAAAGCCGCATCCGGTTCTTTTTCCAAAGCCTCCCGCATCAACCATAAAGCCTGAGGCCGCAAAACAACTTCCGCGTCCAAAAACAAAATAAATTCCGACTTAGTTAATTCAGCTCCTTTGTTTCTGGCTGCCGGCGCTCCGCTGTTTTTTTCCAATCTAAGATATTTAATGGGCAGTCTGTCTTGATATTTCATGACCACACTCCGCGGATCATCTTCCGACGCATCATCAACAACCAAGACTTCAGCCGGTTGCAAAGTTTGCTGACTTAAAGCCTGTAAAGTCAAATCCAATTCCCGGGCATGATTCCAACAAGGAATGACTACAGCCATATCATTTTTAAAATCGACAATTGATGAGCCGTTTATCAGCTTATCAAAGTCAATCCATCTGTCAGCCCAATCAAATTCGGATAAAGCGCGCTGCCGGCCGGCC
Organism: Parcubacteria group bacterium ADurb.Bin192; assembly: GCA_002070095.1. Lineage (GTDB taxonomy): Bacteria > Patescibacteriota > Patescibacteriia > 2-12-FULL-60-25 > 2-12-FULL-60-25 > MWCR01. Next base: position 46,212 of record MWCR01000002.1, read on the forward strand.
CGCCCCATCTGTTCACGCAAAGATGCATTGTTCAGCAAACGGGCCAGCGCTTGTTTGACAGACTCAACGGCCGGAGGCACAACCAAACCCGTGACTCCGTCCAAAACAGCTTCAGCCACTCCCCCTCCCTGTCCCGCAATCACGGGCAGGCCATGCGTCGCGGCTTCCAGATAAACAATACCAAAACCTTCGATGTCATCCGCTTTTTCCTGCCCCGGCAGACAAAAAATATCAGCCGCCGCGTACCACTTGTTAACCAGCTCATCATCCGCCCGCCTGACCCAAGTAACCGGGACCTGCAGCAATTCAGCCAGATCAGACCACGCTTTATACAAAGGACCGTCACCCACCACCGCCAATTGAGCTTCGGGAAACTGTGCCCGCAGCTGTTCCATGGCCTGAATCAAAGTATCTATACCTTTTCTGTCAACCAACCTGCAGACCGCCAAAACAACCTTGGTTTGCTCATCCAAACCCAGCTCTTCGCGGCCCAAAACCTTGTCTTTTTTTTGGCCGGGCCAAACACCGGGCGTGATAACCGAATAATGAGCGCCCGGTATAAAACGAGTCAATATACGACCGGTCGCTTGACTGTTGACGACCATGGCCCGTGCCCGGCCGCACACCCGCTTTAACAGCCATAATTTCCAAGCGCTTTTAACTCTCTGCAAATCAGTACCGTGAAACAACAAAACATATTCCGGCCCGCCCAACAGCCGAGCCAGCCAGGCGGCCGTCCCAACCGGAAAAACATGCGACACCAATAAACCTCCCTCCCGCTTAAGATCCAATATTCTTTTCACCAAAGGCAGCCATTTGGGCCACACCGGCCACCAAAATTTAATTTTTTTGACTTCCGATCCAACCGGCTCCGGATGCTCAATCGGTACATAAACGTTCATTCTAAAGCCAGAGGCCGCGGACAAAGAACTTAAATAACGCGCCACGCCGCCCTTCATGGGCGGATAATCAGGAGTTATGCAATTAACCCGAGTATTTTTAACCGGCATGAATTTGATCTGGCTTAACGAATCTCGAACGTAATTGGTTATAAGTCATTTTAATATCCTTAATCTGCAGCAATCTTAAACCCATGGCCGCCAAAATGGCAAAGCCGGCGCCAAAAACAAAGCTGACAGGCAAAGGCATGTAGGCGCCCGCATAGCGCCACACACACCAAGACAAACCCGCGCCCAACAAGGCTTTTGAGGTAAGTATCAAATAATGCCTCAATCCCCCGGCCATGCCATAAGTAAACATCACTCCCATGGCAAATAACGACCAGAAGCTGACCACTCCGGCCCAAGCCGCTCCCAGAGGCCCAAATTTGGGCACCAGCACAAAATTTAAGACCGTATTGATAATCATGGTCACCACCATGGCCAAGGTCTTCAAATGAGCTTTTTGTGTGCCGTTCAACAAAGCGCCTACCGGAAAATCCATAAAAATCGGGATCAAGACCCAGGGCAAAACTTCCATGGCCGGAATGGAGCCCAAAAATCTTTGACCGTAAAAAAACTCGATCAAACGGGGGGCCAAGGCTGACAAGCCGGCCGCGATCGGAAAACCGGCCAAGGCCATAAATCTTAAAGACCCGATAAACACTTTTTTCAGCTCTTCATTCTCTTTTTTGGCATAAGCCGAACTCAAAGCCGGATACAAAGCCGCGGTAAAAGTTAAAGGTAAAAATTGCATGGCATAAGTCATCTTGTAGGCCACCGCGTAATAACCCACGGCCACGGACCCTTGATAGGCGTGCAGCATCAGACTGTCTATGTAGGAATAAACTTTCACCGCCAAACCGGCCACCGCAAACGGCCAGGCTTCATAAGCTATCTTTCTTACAAATGACCATTGCCCCGGCAAAATACGAATCTGATATTTTTTAAGATTTTTGTAAGCCCAAAAAACGTTCCACAAACTGCCAAAGCCCAAGGCTCCGGCCAAACCCATGGGGCCCCAATGCATTAAAGCGGCCGTCACTCCGGCCAAACCGCTCAATGCCTGGCCGATGAACATGCCCAAGGCCTCGGGTTTAAGATTTTGCCGCCCGCGCAAACTGCCGTACAAAATCAGATGAAAAGCGTCAGCCGACATGGCCACGCAGGCCAAAGCGATGGTACCCAAGATGACCGGGGGTTGATTGGTCAAGAAACCATAACTCAAAGAAGCCAAAACCGAAATCGGCACTAAGAATAACTTCAGACGTAAAGCCGTACCCAATAATTTTTCCGCATCTTCGCGATTGCCGGCCAAAGCTCGGATAATCACGGGCGTCATGCCCAGATCCGAAAAAACCACAAAAATGGAAGTCACGGACACGCCGAAAAAATACGAACCCGTGATTTCAGGCCCGGTTAAACGGGCGATCAGATAAAAAGCCAAAAAAGCCACTACCTTTTGCCCCATAGTGGCCATCATCAACCAAATAGTATTTTTAACCAGTGGACTGTCCGTGGACATGCTAAAAGATTACTGTAAATCAAGCAAAAAGTCTAACTCATGTAGCATGAAACATGTAACATATAACACGAAACAAAAAACGGTGCACGACCAGCCTTTTGGGTATGAATATCAAGTTCTATTATACCTATTCTAAACACCAAAATTATTGATGCGCAAAATAGGTGGCACGAGAGTTGAGAGGCGGTGAAATATCGTGCCGAGAGAGGCATGCCTAAGCATGCCGTACGAATGTTATGGCGTTAGACCGCGCCGCGCGGTTGACCGGTTAACGGTCTTGAGCTGACAAATAATCGAGCCAGTCCCCGTGGTCAAAGACCACCGCACCTCCTTGATCTATCCAGTATCTTCGCTTACCGGATGGTTTAAGCGCTTTCTGCTGTTCAGACTTTTCAATAAATTTGCGATCATCATCCAATACATTGGGTTTAATAAGATCATCGCATTTTTCAATTACATAACCTGTCTTTTCTGATTTATTAGCTGTCATCTTGCTCCTTTGCAAGGGCGGCCAAAGCCGCGGTTGTGGTTTTAACGAACGTTTTGCCTCTCATGACCAATATATCTTTCCGCTGATTAATCGTCAAACAAAAAAACTGGCTGATAGCGTACTTAACGCACCTAACGTACATCACGTCCATCGCGTACTTAACGTACTTAACGTCGCACGTCACAAAACATGTAACATGTAGCATGTAACAAACAACCCCAACGTCCCGCGTCCTACGTCAAAACCAACATTGTCATTGCGAGCGAAGCGTAGGCGGAGCGTGGCAATCTCACTTATAAACTTGCCGTCCAAGTAGATTGCCACGGCACGGCACTCGCGAGTGCCGTGCCTTAAAATTCGTTCATCCTTGCAATGACAAAAGAGGAGCGTTATCCATTCAAAAGCTAACCCTTGCTATACAAAAAAGACCGGCCACAGCCGATCTTTTGTCTTTTTGCTTATTTGTTCTTTTAGCGCTTTGACCACGAGGCGTTTTTTGCTATCCTAGCACCCTCAGACACCCCAAAAGCTTAGCTTATTTAAGCAAAATTGGCTAGCGAGAAATATTTCGAAGCGCAATATCCAGAAGTCAAACAAAAATGTCAGGATGCTTTTGTATATCATCTTCAATTTTTGTTATTTGATCCTGACGCTCCGTGCCGCGTCGCCCTATCCTGTCCAAAAACCAAGCCCAAATTCTCATCTTACCCAAAAATGTAGCGACTCCGTTGTGAAACAACCAATGGAACAGGCCATCCCCTATTCTGTAGAAAAATCTACCAAGATTCGAATCGTCTCCTTCAAACAAAACCCTTAATGCCAGAGTCGGCATCAAGAGGAAAGGGATATACCCGATCAAGATTTCACCTTCGCTTGCATGAGGAAAAACCGATACCAAAAACATCGCAGGGATAAGGAAACATCCGAGCAGACCAAGAACCTGTATGGGTCCGGAGTATTTTTGGGCCATGATTACATGATTCATCAAACCCGGGGCAAGCCCGGGTTTGTTTCGTCCAATTCTTAGCGCTTTGACCACTGCGGGGCTCTGCGCGCTCCCTTAAGGCCAAACTTCTTGCGTTCTTTTTGACGAGGGTCGCGGCTTAAATAGCCCAATTTCTTTAAAGTTTTTCTAAAAGTCGGATTTAAAACAATTAAGGATCTGGCAATGCCGTGGCGTATAGCCTCGGCTTGTCCGCGGATACCTCCCCCTAGAACCTTCACACTCACATCAACTGCCGTATCCTGGCCCACGGCTTTTAAAGGCGCCACCACTTGAGTCCGCAAATCATAAGTCGTGAAATACTCTTCCATGGCCTTGCCGTTAACGCTGACCGTACCCTTGCCGTTTTTAATCAACCTGACACGCGCGATCGCCCGCTTGCGCCGGCCAACCGAAGGAATGAAAGAACCGCCCTTGGCATTTTTAGCCGCGGCCTGCTGATCTTTTTCAACCGCCAAAGTAGTCGCTTTAGCCTCTTCCGTGGCCGCCGGTTCTTTTTTGGCCGGGGTCTTTTTAACCGTTTTTACAGCCTTGGGCTTAACCTCTTTCTTAGCCTTGACCGCTTTAGCCTCGGCTTTGCCGGATACTTCTTTTTCCTCTTTTTTCTTGGGTTCTGTCATATTATTTCTCAAAGGTTAAGCGTTTCATGCGCAGAGCTTGCGTTTTATTCTTGGGCAACATGTATTTAACGGCATGCTTAATGATTTCTTCCGGAGCTTTTTCGCGCAATACTTTAACCGGTGTTTCTTTGAGCCCGCCCGGACGATTGGATGTTCTGAAATACTTTTTCTGATCCCACTTTTTACCCGTAAAATTCAATTCCTTGACGTTCTTAACCAAAACACGATCCCCCATATCCATATGAGGTTCATAGTCTGCTCTATGCTTGCCCATCAAGATCATGGCGATCTGCGTAGCCAATCGTCCCACGGGCTTGCTGGCAGCGTCCACCTCGACAGTCTTGCGTTCTACGGTTTTAATACCGGGTCTTTTCTTCCATGGCATATTATTCTAGTCGTTAACAAATTGAATTTGAGCCGTTTCAGCGCCGTCACCCTGGCGTTGTCCGAGCTTGATAATGCGCAAATAACCGCCTTTACGTTCCGCGTATCTGGGCCCCAGTTCTTCCAAAACCTTATTAACCGCGCTCTCAATGGTTATATAAGAAGCCAACTTACGGCGCGAGGTCAAAGTCTTCTGTTTGCCCGTGGTAATCAACTTTTCCACCACCGGCTTCACGGCCTTGGCTTTAGCCAAAGTGGTATTCACGTGTTCATGCAAAATCAAAGACGTGGCCAAATTGCGCAACAAAGCTTTTCTGGCGGTACTGTTCCGATCCAGGGTTTTTCCTTTACGTTGATGTCTCATAATTATTCTTCGTACTTCAGATCCTTCAATAAATTAAAATGATCCAAAAGTATATTAACAGCGTGATTGCAAGCCTCCAAAGCGTCTATTGAGCCGTCTGTTTCCACGGATAAAACCAGCTTGTCATAATCCGTCTTATCGCCCACGCGAGTAGCTTCCACTTGATAGGACACATTCAATACAGGGCTGTACAGCGCGTCTATGCCGATAACACCCAAATCCAATTTTTCTTTTTGCCTTTCTTCGGTGGAGCGATAACCTCTGCCCGGGCCAATGGTGATTTCCATCTCCAAATTAGCCTGTTTATCGGTCAAAGTCGCGATCACCAACTCCGGATTGACGATTTCCACGTCCGCATTTTTTTCAAACTCGGCCGCCTTAACCTCCATTTCGCCTTTAACATTCAAACTTAATTTAACCGGCTCTTCTGAATGCAGCTTCATGCGCAGAGCCTTCAAGTTCATGATGATCTCCAAAACATCTTCTTTCACGTGAGGTATGGTCGAAAATTCATGATCTACACCTCTAATTTTGACCGCTGTGACGGCTGCGCCGGGCAAAGATGACAACAAAACTCTGCGCAAAGCATTGCCCAGGGTTGTGCCATAACCCGGAGTGCAAGGCTCCACGATAAGAACACCCTCATGCGGGCGTTCACCTTGGTTGAATTGTATTTTTGTGGGAAGAAGAAGAGACTCCATAAGGTTCGGGCGCGTTAGCGCGAATAATATTCAATAATGAGTTTAGGTTCAAAAATCTGTTTTAATTCTTCCGCCGTCGGCCTGCCCGTTATCTTTATCTCCAAACCCGAATAATCGGCCGTCATCCAAGACGGACACTCATAAGCTTTCATGTCCTCGGCCAAACTCTTCCACAAAGACCCCTCTTTTTTGCGGTCCCGAACCTTAATAACATCACCAACCTTAACCTTAAAAGATGGAATGTTAACTTTTTTCCCATTGACGTTCACTTGGGCGTGAGACACGATCTGCCTGGCCGCGGCCCGGCTTTTGGCAAAACCGGCTCTAAAAACCACATTGTCCAGCCTGGTTTCAAGAAGATTGATCAAATTTACTCCGGAATCACCCTTCATTTTAACCGCGGATTCAAAATAATTGGCGAACTGAGTTTCCGACAATCCGTACAGTCTCTTGGCCTTTTGTTTTTCACGCAGCTGCTTGCCGTAATCCGTGATTCTTGGAGGCCGGCCCGTGCCATGCACGCCGGGCGCGTAAGGCCGTCGGCTGAAAGCGCACTTTGAACCTACGCAGCGCGCGCCTTTCAACATTAACTTAGCCCCCTCTCGGCGACATATTTTACAGGATGATGTTTGCGTTCTTGCCATAAAATTATTTCAACATTGATTACAAACGTCTGGGACGCGGTTTGCGGCACCCGTTATGCGCCATGGGAGTAACATCCTTAATGGAGACCACGTTGATATTATTTATATTAAAAGCTCTAATCGCACCTTCTCTGCCCTGTCCCACACCCTTGATGTACAAACTGACATCTTTGATGCCTGACGCTTCAGCTTTTTCTAAGGCACTCTTAACCACCACCGAAGCCGCGTAAGGCGTAGCTTTTTTAGGACCTTTGAATCCGCAGTGTCCGGCCGTTGACCACGAGACCACATTGCCGTTTAAATCCGCGATCGTAACAATGGTATTATTGTAAGTCGCCTGAATATAAACATTGGCATGAGCCACTTGTTTGTTGGTTTTGACACCCTTTTTCTTGCCTCTGGGCACCTTCTTGGCTTTCTTTTCGGCTTGTGGAGCTTCCGCCGCCATAACCGTTGCTGTTGTTTCCGTGGTACTCATATTTTATGTCTTCTCAAGTTTTCTCTTACCCGATCCCATGGTCTTTCTGACATTGCCCCGCACACTGCGGCTGTTGGATTTGGTCCTCTGACCTCTGACAGGCAAGGCTTTAACATGCCTGGATCCACGATAACATCCGATTTCTTTTAATCTTTTGATATTGCTCAAGCGTTCCCGGCGCAGTTCGCCCTCGACCCGGTACTTCTTTTCCACCTCATCGCGCAATTTCTTTTCTTGTTCATCATCCAAATCCTTAACCCTGATATCAGGACTGATACCCGCGGCTTTAACAATCAAAGAAGCCCTGGTGGGACCTATACCATAGATATAAGTCAAGGCGATAACCAGACGCTTATTTTGAGGCAAAACTACACCAGCTATACGTGCCATATTGCTTAACCTTGACGCTGCTTATGCTTTGGGCTTTTTTTGCAAATACAAACCACTCGGCCTTTGCGCCGAATTAACTTGCAATCGCGACAAATGGGTTTTACTGATGCTCTTACTTTCATGTTTGTCGAGCCCGCCTAAGCGGCTAAATAATTAGTAAATTAACATTATTGAACTTGACCGCGCCTGCTCCGGAAAATGCCGGGAAAGCCGTACAAGTGGGCTATAATCTAAAGGTTATTCTGCCCTTTGTCAAATCATAAGGCGTAATTTCAACCTGCACCTCGTCTCCGGGGGTTAATCTGATGCGATGCATACGTAATTTTCCCGATAAATGGCACAAAATAGTGTGCCCATTTTCCAGTTTTACTTTAAAAGTCGCGCTAGGCAAATTCTCCTCCACCACACCCTTAACCATTAAAAAATCCTTTCCTGTTGAGCTTTTATCATGCATAAACAATATAACATGGGCTTATCCACATAATTATGGCTAATTATACAGTATTTACTAAAAATTACAAGTTCCTCTACCCTAGAACGGCTTTTATCCTCCTGACTCCGGCACTAACCGCCTCTTCCTTACTGATTTTAAAGCCTCCCAACTCACCGGTTCTGGCCACATGCGGGCCTCCGCAAATCTCCTTGGAATAATAGCCGGCTGGATTTTCCGTATCCAAAACCGTATAAACACTGACCTTTTCACCATACTTACTTTCGAACAAACCGATAGCCCCCTTCTCTTTAGCCTGCTCCACGCTCATCTCTTCTTTGATCACGGGCAAGTCACGTTTAATAATCGCGTTAACCATGGCTTCCACCTGATCTTTTTCTTGATCCGTCATTTTTTGTCCATGTGTAAAGTCAAAGCGCAATCTTTGTTCCGTGATATTACTCCCCCTCTGCTCGACATGCGTGCCTAAAACCGACCTCAAGGCCTGATGCAGTAAATGAGTGGCCGTATGTAATTTGGTTGTCTGCTCCGTGTGATCGGCCAGCCCGCCCTTAAAAGTGCCGGCCGAAGCCGTCCTTGAAAGAGCCTGATGTTTTTTGAATTCTTCCTCAAAAACACCCCTGTCCACGCTGCCGCCACGCTCTTTGGCCAATTCTTCGGTTAACTCTATGGGAAAACCATACGTCGCGTACAACACAAAAGCTTGCTCGCCGGATATTTTGGGAGCCTGTTCTGCCATTTTATCGAACTCTTTTAAGCCTTTTTCCAGCGTTAAATTAAACTTTTCTTCTTCTTTTTTGACCTCGTTTAAAATCTTAGCCGCGTTCTGTTCCAACTCCGTATACTCATCTTTATACTGTTCAATCACCGCCTGACAGACAGCCGGAGTAATCAGTACCTCAACTCCCAATCTTTTAGCCTCGCGGACCGAACGTCTGATCAAACGTCTGACAATATACCCTTGTCCGATGTTGGACGGAACCACACCTCTGACGTCGCCAATCAAAAACACCACCGCTCTCAAATGATCAGCGATAATTCTAATGGCTTTGTCTTGATCATCTGTTTGTCCATAATCCAATCCAAAAACTTGCTTTAATACCTGAATGATATTTTGCATTTTATCGGTGTCAAAAACCGTAGCACACCCCTGCAAAACGGCCGCCATTCTTTCCAAACCCATGCCCGTATCTACATTGCGCTGGGCCAAAGGCTCATAAGAACCGTCGTCCCGCTTATTGTACTGCATGAATACATTGTTCCAAATTTCAACAAACCGACCGCAGTCGCAGGCCGGATGACAGATGTCGCCAAAAGCCGGATCGTGCTCACGGCGGGTGTCATAATAAATTTCCGTATCAGGACCACATGGACCGGTTTGACCGGCCGGACCCCACCAATTATTTTTTTTAGGATAAGGAAAAATCCGCTTGCCGTGCGTTTCGCCGGTCGGCCAATCAATCCCGGGCTGACCGACTTCGGCCGCCATGCCGTGCACCGCGAATTGCGCTTGCCACATATTGATCGAATCATCGTCCCGAGGAGCATCGGCATCGCCTTCAAAAACCGACACATACAAACGTTCAGGATCCATGGCCAGCCATTTTTCATTGGTCAATAATTCATAAGACCACTGAATGGACTCTTCTTTAAAATAATCTCCCAACGACCAGTTGCCCAGCATCTCAAAAAACGTCAGATGACGGTTATCACCCACCTCATCAATATCATCCGTACGCAGACATTTTTGAGCATTGGCCAGCCTTTTGCCCATGGGATGATCTTGTCCCAATAAGTAAGGCACCAAAGGCTGCATGCCGGCCGTGGTAAACAGTACCGTCGGATCGTTTTCCGGAATCAATGAAGCCGAAGGCAAGACGGCATGGCCTTTTTCTTTAAAAAAATCCAAAAACAACCGCCTAATATTATCCGTGGTCAAATTCTTATGCATAATTTCTTTAGAATATACAAGAAACCAATATTAAACAAGCTTAGTCAATTTCACCCTTGACCTCTCTGGCCACGGCCTCTACATGGCCGAGCGGCGAGTCAGCTTCATTTTTATCCACCTGTCTCAAATCGCGGAAAACAAGTTCCGCTTGATTGACAAAAACCTTCAAAACACTGGGGTCAAAATCCTTGGACCGGTTATCAATATCCTTAACAATCAAAAAAGCTTTCAGACTCCCGCTCCTTTGATCTGAAGGTACCAGTATTAAACTTTCTCCTTCGTTTTCAAAGCTGGAAATACGATTTTCTTCATGCACCCTCTTCAGCTCTTTATTGGCAATACGCCAATTATTGTTATCTTTATGATTAGGAAAATGAAACTCGCCCTCTGTTCGCAATTTATCCAAATGCACGAATCTTAATAAGGCCGGAGCTCCGCCAAAACTAACGGACGCGGCCGAGGCCAAAGAATGAAGCAAATCCTTGCTTAATTTCGCTTGTTCGTACATGGAAACACTGGTATCGTTGATCAATTTTTTCAGCAAATCCAGTTGGCGGTTAACCGAACCTATATACTGATAGGAAGAAACCAACTCTTTTTTAGCCTGTTCGCAAGCATCCATTATTTCCTGATTCTCTTTTTCCTTTTTTTCCATTAATTTTTCATAAAACATGAAAATGGCAATACCCGTAAATCCAAAAACAAAAATCAAAAACTCCTCAACATGAGTTTCGTGAACTCCGAAATAATCCCTGGTCACCAGAGAAGGTGAAAAAACGGCCAACATGAACAAAATCAAATAAGCCAAAGAAATCCATTGAAATTTTTTGGATCTTTGTTCAGACATATTCGCAGTATACTATCACAGATGGTCGATTTGACGAATTACTCCACCGCCCAGGCATTCAGAACCCCGATACACAACCGCGGACTGGCCAATAGCCGCGGCTTTAACCGGCTGTTTAAACTCAAGACTCATCTCGCCGGCCTTCGACCCCTTTATCAACCGAGCGGCGCAGGCTGTTTGACGGTATCTGACCTGAACCTGCACGGACAAGGGCAAGGACGGGCTTTGACCGCTGATCCAATGCAAATCCCCCAGCCTTAAGCGCTTGGCCTGCAGCCAGGGATGTCTATCCGAATCAACCACTGTCAGGATATTTTTTTTCAAATCTTTATCGGCCGCATACCAAGCATGCCGGCCCGCAACTTTGATCTGCTGGCGTTGCCCGATGGTATATAAATGCAAACCTTGATGTTCTCCCAGCACCTCGCCTTTATCTGAAATTATCCGGCCGGGCTTTGATTTGATCCGCTGTTTTAAAAAATCTTGAAAGTTGATTTTACCGATAAAACAAATACCCTGACTATCCGGTTTTTCAGCCGTCGGCAAACCAAAGGCCGCGGCTTTACGCCTGACGGCACTCTTTTGTAAATGACCGATCGGAAAAATGACGTGAGACAAAGCCTCCTGCGGAACTCGATAAAGAAAATAAGACTGATCTTTATCTTTGTCCAAACCCTTGTACAAATGAGCCTGCCGTCCGTCTGACTTGATTCTGGCATAATGCCCGGTGGCCATGGCTTCAAAACCCAAAAGCTTGGCCTTTTGCCAAAACATGCCAAACTTAACGTATTCATTGCATAAAACGTCTGGATTGGGCGTATATCCGGCTTTATAAGCTTTAATCATGGCCTCCACCACCAGGCGCCGATATTGATCTTCAAAATCAAAAGTCATGAACGGAATGTCCAATACCGCCGCGGCTCTCATGGCATCCCTGCGCTCGGACCTCCAACTGCATTCACCGCTGAAAACATCTTTGGTTTGGGACCAATTTTTGATAAAACAACCGCTCACGTCAAAACCACGCTCTTTAAGCAAAGCCGCGGCCACCGAAGAATCCACGCCCCCGCTCATGGCCACCAATACTTTATTTTTTTTTAACTTTCTGCCTGTCATGACTGATTTTTACCGGCTAATTGACCGCAGGCGGCCTTGATTTGTTCGCCAAAAGATACACGCTGCGTAATTGAGAGCCCGTTCTTTCTGATATGTTCAAAAAATTCCCGTCTGCGCTTTTCGTCAGTCGCCTTAAAAGTTCCGGTATCATGATATTTAATCAAATTAATATGCGCCAACTGTTTTAACGGCCCAAGCAATTTGACCAATTTTTCCGCTTGTTCCAAACCGTCATTGACTCCGTTTAACATGACATACTCAAACATCACTTTTCTGTTGGTGCGCTTCAAATAGTCTTTGACCGCGTCCATTAGTTTGTCCAGAGAATAGGCCTTGGCCACGGGCATTATTTGAGCACGCAAGAGTTGGTCGGGCGCGTGCAATGAAATGGCCAAATTGACCTGCGGAGCCTCTTTGGCCAACCTTTGAATACCCGGGATGATGCCGCAGGTCGAGATGCTGATGTGGCGGGCGCCCAAGCCAAAATAATCAGGATGCATCAAAAGACGCAAAGTTTCAAAAACATTGTCCGGATTATTAAAGGGCTCGCCCATGCCCATAAAAACAATATTGGTGACTTTAGCCTCTTGTTGATTGAGTATTCTGGCGGCTTGGATTACCTGATCCACTATCTCTTCAGCTGACAGATTGCGAGTAAAGCCCAAAGTTCCGGTAGCGCAAAAACCACAGCCCATGGCACAGCCCACTTGCGATGAAATACAAACCGTATTCCGGCCGTCTTGGTGCCTGATGATGACGGTTTCGATAAAATGACGATCCTCGGTTTCCAATAACAATTTAATGCTCGAAAATTCTAGATCCGGTGAAGTTTCAGCTAACTTAAGCGGAGACCAGGCTAAAGACCGGCATTCCAGTCTCAAGTCCTTGGGCCAGGTGCTTATATCATCCCAAGAGCCTAAAAAATCTTTATAATAAGCCCGCATCGCTTGCTGAAAACGATACTTGGGCGCTTTAAGCTCGTTTAACTTGGCTTCAAAATTTTGGTGATTCATAACGTATAAAATCCCGAAGGATGCCCAATCATATGCCCGCCAGACAGATTATGCAAGCCCCGCAGATCGTTTCAAAAACCATATCAAAAAATCTGATCGATGATTAGAGCAATCAATCAAACTTATCTTCAAGCTTTATTTGACCATTTGGAGAGATTCTTTTATCCAGCCGGCCAAAGACTCCATCAACTTGGGGTCGGCCGTAAACAAATGAATGCCGTGACCAGAATTTTTATAGGGAACAAACATCTTTCTATCGGCGGCCGCCTTTTCCACTATCTGTTCGGCCGCCTGAAAAGACTCGGGATCATCCCCATCCGAACCCGCGGCCCACAAACAATGATGCGGCTTGACATACAAAGCCTCCTCGACTCCGTTAATACCCCGATAATCACCGGGCGACAAAAGCACGGCGCCCGCCAGTTCAGGCGACTGACGGAGCATCAACAAAGACAAATTGGCTCCGATTGAAGCGCCGACCAACATCACCCTGTCTTTGGAATACTGCTTCTTTTGCAGCCAATCCAGGGCCGCTTGCACATCGTTCAAAGTCTGCAGATGCTGAACATCGTCAAACTGTTTATAGTCCAATTTGGCACCCGAGTCAGTATTAACACTCTCACCATGCCCGCGCATATCAATTGCCAAAGAAGCCACTCCGTATTTGGACAAAACTTGTTGAAAGGCCGCCCAAGAACGCCGGTCAACCGGCATCATGTGCAATAAAATAGCCACTCCGACCGTAGTCGAAGCCGGACTCCATTCCCCCACTATCTTGACTCCGTCAAAAGTTGTAAAAGACACTTTTTCTGACATAAAACTAAAAAGTTACTCTTTCTCCGGGGCGTAAAGTACCCGAAGAACTTAGCGCGTTGTTGACCGTCTTGGACGTGTTATTAACTGCTTTTGATTTAAAAACCGTCAGTGTACGCGGCGGTTCATCCAGCAGATCACCATTGTCCGGCTTGGGCGCCGGCCTGTTGGCAAACTCGCTTTTGTGTTTGCTCTTCCCGCTTCTGATACGCTCGTGCTTGAAAAGTTGATTTGAATTCATTTGAACGGAGTTTTCGACCGCCTGATCCGCCCCCTTGAATTCGTCTTTTTTAACACCATCGGGCCTGACTGTTTTTTCCATCTTTGGTTTATGATTTTCCAAAGCCCGACCCTTGATTTTTTTAAGTTCCTCCATGAAACTCAAGGCCTTAACCGGTGGTTCGGATTTAGGTGCAGGCTGAACCGCCGGCGCGGCAACCGGTTCTTTTTTGTTTTCAATGACCAGATCTCCTACAATCCTGGGACGATTGGGCTTTTCTTCTTTTTTCTCTTCGTGACCCGCGGACCCGCCCTTCTCCCCTCCGGGCCCGTATTTAACGATTTTGGACTTGGTCTTCTTTTCCTCGCGCACGATAGGCATACAGTCCGCGCAAAACATAGGCCGGCTCTTATCCAGCTGAATGGGCATATCCCAAACCTTGCCGCATCGGTCACAGGTATGACTGTACTTCGGTTTATCCTTCTTGCCCTGTACAGGGGGCTTGACCAAAGCCTGTAAACGCTCCGGAGAAATTTTCAAGTATTCGACCGGTTCAGACCCGGCAGATTCTTTTTCCTCATCAAGCGCAACACTTTGCTGTAAAGCCGAAGGCGTATAGCCGCCCAACTGCTTTTTCTCTTCTTCGATATTTGACTCCGCTCCTCTTAAAGTGGCTGCCGCTTCCATGCCGCTCCAGCGCAAAACCTTTTCTTCGATGTTAGACCGAGGCACCGCGTACCTTTCTCTTGAAACAGCTATAACCTTGGCCGCATTGCCCGAATAAACGGCCATGGGCGGCAAAGTGGTGGCCGAAAAAGGCGTGGTCGCCACTCCATCCACCATAAGTTTTAAATAAATGTTGTACTTGGGCAGATTAACCAAATCTTCAGGCGTGAACGTGGGCGTAAATTCCTGTTCCAAAAAAGTGGCGTCCGCGCCCCCTACTCGAAAAGTCAGTATGGTGCCGGCATTACCCATGACCGCGGCCCTGACCTCTTCGGTCAGCTGTTCGATGTACTGATGAGCCACCGTCAAATTCAGATGATATTTTCTGGCTTCAGACAGAATTGAAGCAAAAGATTCGTTGGCGAAATTTTGAAATTCGTCGACAAACAGATAAAAATCGCGGCGGTCGTCTTCCGGCAAATCCACGCGTTCCATGGCCGCCATTTGCAAACGTGAAATGATCATACCTCCCAATAACCGCATGTTTTCTTCTCCGATCCTGCCTTTGGACAAATTAACGATAAAAATCTTGCCGCTGTCCATGATATCGCGCACATCGATGGTGGAACGAACCTGCGACACAATATTTCTAACGATCGAAGCGGACAAAAATTGGCCCACTTTGTTTTGAATCGGAGCAATGGCTTCAGTCTGATACTTTTCACTCCAAGTGGTAAATTCAGCCACCCAAAAAGTTTTCACGATAGGATCTCTGATCTTGGTGATGACGCGCGCCCTGTATTCAGAATCAACCAGCAGACGGTTAATACCCAATAAAGTCGCTCCCGGATAATCCAACAGCGCCAAAACGCAGTTGAGCAAAATATACTCCATACGCGCGCTCCACACATCCGGCCAAATCTTTTTAAACACGCCCATCAGACCGCTGGCCACCAAATGCTTTTGACTGTCTTTAACGGTTTCCAGAATATTAAAGCCAACGGGATAGTCCAAATCCGCCGGATTAAAATAAACCACGTCGTTAATGCGGTTGGAAGGTATGTAATCCAATATCTTTTCGGCCGTGTCGCCGTGCGGATCTATGTAACAAACTCCATGCCCGGCCATGATATCGGACATGACCATGTTTTCCTGCAAAACGGTTTTTCCCATGCCCGTCTTGCCGATAATATAGATATGCTTTCTCCGATCATCGGTTTTAATGCCAAAACGCCGGCGCTGATTCCTGAAATTGGTTTCAGCGAACAAAGTTATCTCATTTTCATGGTCATGATCGTAATTGATGGACATATTTTAGACCTGCGGCAAATTATACGGAGGTTCAACCGTTTTGGCTTCACGCTTTTTTAAATGCGGGGCTTTTACTTGAAAAGTATGCGGAAAATGCCAATAAGTAGCCAGCTCTTCGGTGCACATGTAATGCGGAGGCATGCCGTCCCAGGCCGATCTTGATTTATAATGAGCAATTAATTTGGTTTTATGCCAATTATTGCGCTTGTCCTTAAAAAACCAAAAACTGCCGCTCAAACCCACTTTGCGCAGTTCAGGCTTAAGAGACAGCATATCGTTGGCATTCATCTGTTTCATGAAACCCACAAAAGAATTGATGACTTTGGGCTTTTTAAAAACCTGTTTTTTGCCGATATACAAAAATCTGATTTTGGTTTTATAAGCTATTTTTGACAACTTGTTTTCCGTGGCCTCCAGCACCTTGCGTTCGCCCGGACTTAAATTGAACATTCTCAAATCCATGCCCTTATCGTCTTTTTTGGCCGGAGCCGCCGCCGAACCCATAAACTCATTGGCGATCATGATAAACAAATTAAACGGGGCCAGTACTATCTTTTCCAACAAGCTCGGCTTACTCTCTATTTTTTCTCCTTTCAGCTTTTTAATGACAATCTGGCCTAACTGCTGATACTCCTTCTGTTCAATGGGCACGGCTACGAACTGCAGCCAGGCTTGTTCACCCGGTCCCAAACGTGAAAAACCTTCCAATAAAACAGCCAAGGGATCTTTCAGCTCGCCGCTCATGGAATGCTCGAAAACCGGATAAGTTTTGAGCGGAAAAATATCCGTGCTTAACTTGTTGGGCGCGGGAATCATTTCCGTGCCCCAGGCATCATATTCCGGGTCAGGATATGAAGACGGTACTTGTTTGGCATAATCTTCCACTTCTGAAATTTGAGCTTCGGGATATTGAGAATAAATCGAAGCTTCAATCAGATCACGGAACTGCCTGGTGGTAAAAATAATAAACTGTATATTGCCCTCAATGGAAACTATCTCAAAAGAAATTTGATCCTGCACCGCTCCTTTAATCCATTTATCAACCCACGAATGGCTGGAATGCGCTCCGGCCAAATGCGCGAAGATGTTTTCCACACCTCGCAGAGCCTGACCCGGATCTTTTTCTGTGTTCTTGGGCACATCTATGGCCAGCACGATCCATTGCTTTTGCCTCATGTGCAACGTCTGCCGCCACTCCAGCCAGCCTAATTTAAAAAGATACCAAAAAACATAAATAAAAATCAGCCATCCGCCATGCGTAAAAATATAAAACATGGCCTGGAACGGACTGCTTCCCATGCTGTTCAACAAGGCGTTAATATCAAACGCGGCTAATTCCCCCATGCCAGTATATTAGCACACAATAAAACACGCAGAAAGAGCTAAACCTTGTGATTTTATTTCACCCGGGCGGCTTTACGCTGCAAACTGATTTTGTGCCAAGTCACCAGCAAAGGCGTGGCGATAAAAATCGAAGAATAAGCACCCGTGGCAATACCCACTATTAAAGCCAAGGCAAAATCTTTGATGCTGTCGCCGCCAAACAAGAAAACCGCCACCAAGGCCAGCAAAGTCGTAACCGTGGTATTGATTGACCGCCAAATAGTTTGATTCAATGAGACGTTAACGATTTCTTCAAACGTACCCGTGGATCTTTGCAAGTTTTCGCGCACGCGATCCAGCACCACAATCGTATCATTAATCGAATAACCCATGATGGTTAATATGGCCGCGATAAAAGCCGTCCCGATTTCCACATTGTTCAGTTTACCTAAAAGCGCAAATAAACCAACGGGAGTAATGATGTCGTGAAAAGCCGTAATAATGGTTATCAAGCCGTATTTCCAAGCTTTAACCGGCACGGATACTTGGCGGAAGGCCCAGCCAATGTAGATCAAAATGGCGATAAACACGATAACCAAAGCCATCAGAGATTTGGCGCGCAATTCCTGACCGATAACCGGGCCAATGGAATCAAAACGCAGTTCATTGATGGTGCCGAACGAGTCCTGTAAAACAACCAGCACTCTTTGATGAGTTTCTTCATCCAAAGTCTTCATTCTGAAACTCATGTCATTTTCACCCACCGGCTGAATAACCATGCCTCCAAGATTCAACGATGAAACCGCTTGTTCAGCCTCCATGGGCGTGGGTCTTTGATTTTCATAACGCACCACCAGCATGGATCCGCCGGTTAAATCTATGCCTTGCTTCAACCCGAAAAGAGCCAAAAAAAGCAGGCTGCAGCCGATTAAGACACCCGAAACAGCAAACCAAAGGTAACGATATTTGATAATGTTTAATTGCATACTATTTGTTGTTATCCTTATCTTGTTGCGGTTTAAGCAGCAACCAGCCAATTTTAGAGGCTAAATTGGGTGTGATGACGAATCTCATCAAATTACGAGTAATCACGATAGCTGAAAACATGGAGATGAGAACTCCGACGCCTAAAGTCAGAGCGAAGCCCTTGATGACCGATGACGTAAACCAGTACAAGGCCACGCACGCAATAATGGTGGTTAAGTTACCATCCCTGATCGAAGGCCAAGCCCGCCTGAAAGCTTCTTCCGTGGCCAAGGCATAGCTCTTGCCGGACTTTAATTCTTCTTTTAAGCGTTCAAAAATCAGCACATTGGCGTCCACGGCCATACCAACCGATAAAATGAAACCCGCGATGCCGGACAGCGTCAGAGTGACCGGCAGGGACTTGAAGATGGCAAAGGACAAAGCGCCGTAAACTATCAAAGCCAAAACAGAAATCAAACCGGGCAATCTATAAACCAAGACCATGAAGATGGTAACCAAAATCAATCCCCAAATGCCGGCCGTTAAAGACGCCTTAATCGAATCAGCGCCCAACATGGGGCCAACCGACTGTTGAGCGATCAAAGTAATCGGCACGGGCAAGGCACCGGCCTGCAGTCTTTGAGCCAACAGCTTAGCTTCGTTGACCGTAAAATTGCCCGTAATCACAGCCTTGCCGCCCAAGATTTCACTTTGCACGGTTGGCACACTGATGGGCTCTCCGTCCAAAAAGATGGCCACCGGTTTGCCCACGTTGCGCTTGGTAATATTGGCAAACAATTCAGCTCCCTCGTCATTAAACTGCAAAGACACCAAGGGCGAGCCTGAATTGGGATCAAAATCCAAGATAGCGCTGGCCAATTGCTTACCCGTCAGATCCGTATTCTTCCAATCATCCTGGGGAGGCAAAATATCGCTTTCCTGTGTTTTGTTAAAAATCGCCACGCTGACACGAGCATCCTCAATCGAACGCTCGTCTTCTTTATAAATCAAGTGATAACCAAAGGCTGTTTCCACAGGTTCGGAAACCTCCCCTTTGGACAAAGCGAAAACCGCTTGCTCAAACTCTTCAACCATTACGCCCTTATCAAACCAGCCCAAGTCCCCGCCTGATTCATCAGCTTTCGGCTCTTCGGAATATTTTTTAGCCAACTCCGCAAAATCAGCTCCGGACAATTCCCCTTGAATACGCTCGATCTCCTCCAAAGCCTGTTCTTTGGTGCGGGTAATGTCAGCTGAAGCTTGAGAGGCGCCCGCGTACTGAATCAAAATATGGCGGGCTTTAACCTCTTGACCCGACTCCTTTTTCTCTTCGACTTTAACCACCACTTCACCCATGGGCAAGCTGAAAACCTTATCCAAAACAGTTCCCGGCTGAACTTTAGCGGCCTCGGTATAAACCTCGGTATATAATACATTGTCCTTGATAAAGCCAAAATCTCCCCCTTGTTCTTTTAAGGGTAAATTGTCCGTGGAAGCCCTGACCATATCCTGAAACTTGTCCGGCTGTTGTTTGACTTCAGCTAAAAATGACTCAGCTTTAATACGCGCTGTTTTTGCAGACTCTTCCAACAAAGCGCGCTCCTCATCGGTCAATTCCCGAGGAGGATCTTCGTTGATCTCTTTGAATTCCAAAATCGGAGTTTCACCGATCATTTTAATGGCTTGATTAATATCTTTGACACCGGCCAGTTCGGCCGCCACGCGCCAGTCATCGCCCGAACGTGTTACCTGCACCAAGGGTTCGGACACGCCCATGGAATTAACCCGGCGCTCAATCACATCCTTAACTCCATCCAAAGCCGCGGCTTGCTTGCCCGGATCCAGCCGGGAAACATCGGCCTCATATTCCAGACGAGTTCCGCCTTGCAAATCAAGCCCCAAAATAAAAGGCTTATCAATATGACCAAAATTGGTTCTTAAGGCGCCGTTGGTCTGATCTATCAGCCAATTAGCCGGACCCGGATAAGATAATGAACCGGCGGCCAGAAAAAGTATGGCCAATAAAGCAATGCGGCGTTTTACGGAAATACGGGAAACGCCGGTTGTGTTTTTTGAAGCTTGTGACATATTTATCGGCCGAAGTATATCCGATTAATGGCCAAAGAGCAAGAATTGTCAATCATCTGACTCAAGCTCCATGGCACTTCTTGAATTTTTTACCGCTGCCGCAAGGACAGGCATCGTTGCGTCCCACGTCTTTGTATTTGGGGTCTTGGTTAATCTTGTTATCCGTCTGCCCGGCGGACAGCTGATCCGAAGTTTTGGCCGCGCCTTGCAGTATCATGGGCTGATTATTCAAAGCCGCGTTTTGAAACTGCCGCATTACAACTTGTTGGGCGACCGGAATTTTAAAGATGGCATGCGCCACTTGTTTGTTGATCAATGAATTCAGCTGATTGAACATGCGGTAAGCTTCGCGTTTGTATTCCACTAAAGGATCGTGCTGCGCGTAGCCCTGAAGACCAATGCCTCTGCGCAGATGATCTATGGCGTCCAAATGTTCGATCCACAAATCATCATAGGCACGCAGTAAAACCCGCTTTTCAATATCCGCCATAAAGCCCATGTCGATGACCGATTCCTCAATGCGGGTATAAGCCCGGCGGGCCAAATCCATGCAAGCCTCGATAATTTTGGTGCGCAGTTCAACCATTTCTTGCTTGCCCTCCGCTTGTTTTTGAAAATCACTCATGACTTCGGTCACATCCATTTCCGCGGGCAACAAAGCGTTTACGGCTTTGGCAACTTCTTCCAAGCTCCAAAAAGACGGATCTTCAGCTCCTGTATGAAAGAAGACGGTCTGTTCAATTTCGCTTTCCACGGCTTCCAATATCCTGGTTTTAAGCGGACGCTCGCCTTCCACCGTAGCCCGCGCCGCGTCTTCCAAAATCTGACGTCTTTGAGTATAAATTGCCAACCGATGCTTATTGATAACATCGTCGTATTCCAAAAGATGTTTACGCACATCAAAATGATGGCCTTCCACTTTTCTTTGAGCTGACTCAATGGCTTTGGATAAAACCTTGCTTTCGATGGGCTGATCATCCGGAATACGCAGTTGATCCATGCGCTTCTTCATATTGTCAGAACCGAAGATACGCATCAAATCATCCTCCAATGAAACATAAAATTGCGTGGTTCCCGGATCTCCTTGACGTCCGGCGCGGCCGCGCAGCTGATTGTCTATGCGCCGGCTCTCATGCCGTTCCGTGCCCAAGACATGCAAGCCGCCCAAGCCTCGGACTTTACCGGCCTGTTCCTCGGTGGGAGGGTTGCCGCCCAAAATAATATCCACGCCGCGTCCCGCCATATTGGTGGCCACGGTCACCGCTCCGGGCCGGCCGGCTTGAGCGATCCACTCGCCCTCTTTTTCATGATTTTTGGCGTTTAACAAATTGTAAGGAATGCCTTCCATTTTGAGCAATTCACCCAATATTTCATTCTTTTCGATGGAAGCCGTACCAACCAAAACAGGTTGTCCGGATTCGTGAAGGCGTTTAATTTCTTGCACTACAGCCTGAAACTTACCCTTTTCATTTTTATAAACCCGGTCCGGAAAATCTTTACGCTGGGATGTTTTATTGGTCGGTATTTCCACCACCTCCAATTTATAGATTTTATAAAACTCTTCCGCCTCGGTTAAAGCCGTGCCCGTCATACCGGCCAGTTTATTGTACATGCGGAAATAATTTTGAAAGGTGATGGTGGCCAAAGTTATGCTCTCACGTTGTATGGAGACCCGTTCCTTGGCTTCTATGGCCTGATGCAGGCCTTCGCTGTATCGGCGGCCAACCATCAAGCGCCCGGTAAATTCATCCACAATCAATACTTCGCCTTCTTTGACCACATAATCTTTATCTTTTTTATACAAAGAATGGGCACGCAAAGCGTTCTCCAGATGATGGACTAATTTTACTCCGCCTTGAGCGTATAAATTTTCTATGCCCAACCATTGTTCCATTTTGGCTATACCTGATCCGGTAATGGTGGCCGAACGTAATTTTTCATCAATCACGTAGTCCGTCTCCACTTCCAAGCGCGGCACCAATTCGGCAAAACGATAATACATTTCACTGGATTCTTCAGCCGGCCCGCTGATGATGAGCGGAGTTCTGGCTTCGTCAATCAAAATGGAGTCGACCTCATCGATAATGGCAAAATTCAAACCGCGCTGTACCATCTGATCCACGGAACCCACCATGTTGTCGCGCAAATAATCAAAACCGAATTCATTATTGGTGCCGTAGGTTATGTCCGCGGCATAAGCTTCTTGACGTGAAACCGGCCGTAAATAATCCATATCCACCTTAAACGAACCCGTCTCGTCACGATTTTCATCATGTTGAGGCTCGGCTTTGAATTCAGGATCATAAAGATAACCACTCTCGTGTTGAACACAGCCCACGGTCAAGCCCAAAGCATGGTATACCTGACCCATCCAAACCGTATCGCGGCGGGCCAGATAATCATTGACTGTAATCACATGTACTCCCCGGCCCTCAAGCGCGTTCACGTAAACCGGAGCCACGGCCGTTAAAGTTTTACCTTCACCCGTGCGCATCTCGGCGATCTGTCCGCGATGCAAGACATAGCCGCCGATCAACTGAACATCATATTGCCTTTGCTTGAGGTTGCGCCACGAGGCTTCACGCGCCACAGCAAAAGCTTCGGGCAATAAATCATCCAAAGTCTCACCCTTGGCCAAGCGTTCTTTAAAATCCAGCGTCTTTTGTTTGAGGCCGTCGTCAGTCAAAGTTTTAATGGATGTTTCAAGCGCGTTAACCCGATCCACGAAAGGCCTTATCTGTTTAATAACTTTTTCGTTCGGATCTCCGAAAATCTTTTTCATGATAGACATAATGCGCCCATATTAAGCATAAAATACGCTAAAGTCAAAAAACCCGGCCAACATTGTCGGGCGGGCGGACAAACAACCGTTAGACCGTTGTCCCTCTTAATGTTTCACGATTTTTTTCTTTCCAGGCCGTAATCTCTTCTCTCAAATGATCTTTAACCTTGTCTATGGCTTTATACAAATCCTTTTCTTGTTTCTCAATCCGAAAAAGCTTGTTGGGCACATCCACCAAAACCGAGCATTTATAAATCTTGCCTTTATTGTGATGATTGGAATCCAAGCCCAAATCAACTTCGATATGTATGATGTTGTCGTAAAATTTTTCCAAACCCGTCATTTTTTCTTCCGTATATTTTTTAATGGCTTCGGTCAACTCCATGTTCATGGCGCGTATGTTGATAGTCATAATTCTCTTTGTTAAGAATTAAAAATTATGAATTATGAATTGCCGGAATCACCCACCTCAATCGTTGCGCTGAAATAAATCTTAATTCGTAATTTTTAATTCGTAATTGATATTAACAGCGTACTTGACTCGCGAAAAACAGTCAAAAACCCAAAAGCTGGACTTCATCTTCCAGCATAATATCGTATTCGTCGCGGATCTTCATCTTGATTTTGCTGGTCAGCATCAAAACATCCTGCGCCCGGGCATGGCCCAAGTTAACAATAAAATTACCGTGTTTGTCGCTGACTTGCGCATCGCCTATCTTTTCACCCAATAAACCGGCCTGTTCAACCAGCCAACCGGCTGAAATGGATTTACGCTCCAACATCTGGGCCGGGATGTTCTTAACATCGCGCTTAAGACGATCCAACTCTCCTTCATCTTTAAAAATAAAATTTTTAAACATGCAACCCGCACTGCCATGCTCCAGAGGCTGTTTTTCTTTGCGTTGGCGCATTATTTCTTCTATGCGATGTTTTAATTGCTCGGGATCACCGGGCGTGAGTTTAAAAGTGGCTCTCAAAATAACATGCGGTTCGCGCTTAAAGCGGCTGGTGCGGTAACCCAGCCCGCAGTCAGCGGCCGGATAGACCGCAGGCTTCATATCCGAGAGCCGCAGGCAATCCACAGATACCAAATTATCCTTAATCTCACCGCCGTAGCAACCGGCATTGCCAAAAACCGCGCCTCCAATGGTGCCCGGAACACCCACCGCCCACTCCAAACCGGCTAAACCGGCTTCAGCCGTCTGCCTGGCCACGCTCGAAGTGATAGCTCCGGCTTCCGCGGTGACTGTCTGCTGGCGTAATTTAATATCCCTGAAAGCCGGCTGGACAACCAAACCGTCAAAACCATCATTAGAAGCCAAAACATTGGAGCCGCCGCCAAGCACGGTCCACGCGACACCCTGACTGCGGGCCAGAGACACGGCTTTAATCAAATCGCCCGGCACGGCCGCGGAAAAAAACAAAGCCGCCGGACCTCCAATGCGCATATTGGTATGCTTGCTCAAAAGCTCATTCTCAAGCATGGACGGAAATTGTTTTTTAAACTCTAAAATTACTTCAGGCAGCATAATTATAATTAAAAATTATGAATTATAATTATGAATTTTCGACGGTTACAGAATGGACAATTCATAATTTTATAATTTATATTTGTTATTTTATATTTTTTAATTGGATCCTAAGTTCTTCATCAATATCCCCCGCTCCCATGACCACGCCCACATCTCCGGGCTGAAGTATGGCCAGCGTCCGGCTGACAGCTGATTCCGGATCAGGCGCGTACTCGATTTGAACCAAAGGTCTGGCCGTTTCTCTTTTTTGAATCTCTTGCAATAAAAGTTTTGAGTTCATATCCTCATCCTCTTTAGCGTTCCTGCCGGCCACATCGTAGATTTCACATAAGACCAAAACATCGGCCCGGTCAAAACAAGTCACAAAATCATTAAACAATTCTTTAGTTCTGTTTTTATGATGGGGCTGAAAACCCAAGACTATCCTTTTATCCGGAAAAGCTTCCCGCAAGCCATCGAGTGCCGATCTAACAGCCGTGGGATGATGTCCATAATCTGAATACACGGGTGCTCCATTGCGTTCGCCGAGCAATTCCATACGTCTCCAAATGCCCAAAAAATCCCGAACCGCTTTCATGATCGCTTCATCCGCCACACCCAATTCACGCGCCATAAGCGCGGCCGCCACCGTATTTTGAACGTTATACTCGCCAAACAAACCCGATTCCAAATCCAATACCGCCTCCTTGTGCTTTAACGAAATTTTAGTCCTCCCCGCCTCTCTCTGATACTCATAGACAGCCCGCATGACATAAGCCTGATCTTGTGTTTGTTGTTTAACAAAAGCCAAACTGTTAATGGGATGCAATTTAACGGATTCCACAGCCTTGGCCGCCTGATCACTGTCCGCGTTGTAAACAACAATCGCGCCCACCTTAGTCTGACGCAACAGCCTTTCGAAGGCATGCCTCATGTCGTCTATGTCTTTAAAGACATCCACATGATCAAGCTCAATATTATTGATGATTAAAGCTGCGGCATGAAAACTTAAAAAATGCTTGGCATACTCATCCCCCTCAATGATAACCAAATCCGATTCACCCAACCGCAGATTTCCATCCGGCCAATCAGGCATTTTACTGCCAATGATAACCGTGGGATCCAAACCGCCCTGAATGCACATGGCCGCCAACAAACCCGTGGTCGTGCTTTTCCCATGCGTACCTGTCACCAAAACCACTTTCTTATCTTTAAACCATTCTCCCAGCCACTCAAAATTGGACAAGTCGGGCAGATGACGATTTTTAGCCGCCACTCTTTCCGGGTTATCATCGGGTGCGGCCGAAGTATGTACGACCAATTGACAATCAGCCGAAACATGTCTTTCGTCATGCGGACCGATATTGATCTTAACTCCTTTGGCCGCCAGTTCATCGGTAATCTCTGTTTGCTTAACATCCGAACCCGTCACCGTAAAACCGCTCCGCAACAGCAACTTGGCCACGGCCGACATATTGATGCCCCCGATACCCACCAAATGTACATTGGTCATTTTTTTTAAATTCAACATAAATATCAAACAAATTATTCAAAGCTTTGGTTGGCTGTTTCTGATATGGCCCGGCTTAACTCGGGCATGCCTTTTTCCAAAAATATATCGGCCGCATACTTCCAGATCATGGACACGTAGAAATCATCCAATTCCAAATCATGAGTCTTGATCAACTCGTTCAATTTTTGCAAAGGATCATAATCACCTGTCCGGCCGCGCGCCGATTCAGGCTCATGCTTTTCCAGCAAAGCTTTAAAACCAGCCATGACGGTCTTGATCTGCCGCTTAGCTTCCTCCGGGTCATGGCTTTCCCGGGCTTCAAACAACATAGCAGCCCGAGCTGCCTTGTGTTCAGCTCGGCTGACCCGGCTCTTGCCCCGGCTGTCGAATAAATCAGGCTCTACATAACCCAATAGTTTATTCCAATGTTTAACCAACCCGCTGCCAGTTAGATATCCATATAAATACAAACCTCCCCGCTCCAAAGGCTCTTCTTTTTTTTCCACCCCTGAACCGGGGTTAAACGCAAATCCCTCTCTCATCATATGCCACAAGTTTAGCCGAAAATATCCAAGCCAGCCAGTAGGTATAAAAAAAGCGCCTCAAAGCGCCAAGTAAGGATGTTTTACCACTCACTTCTCAAGGCAAGCGGTAAACACGTAAACAGCCGTCAAATCGGCCTGACCGTCTTTTTCGCGCCAGCCGCCAAGCCTGATGTAGCAGTAATCGCGCAACAAGGCATCACGCTCAAGCAACAAATCCTCGTACTTAAGCGCGCTCCCGCCCGACACGCGCGAACCCCCTTCGGCCCTGTGCGCAAAGTTCAGTTTCACGGGCGCCAGAGCATGGCTCATCTCGTAGTGAGCATAGACCTCGAAGGCAGCTAAAGGAGACCAAATGATGGCCGGCAAAATCAAGGCCGGTTTCCAAGCACCGAGCAAGGAGCGCAGTCCTGAAGCTACGATGGTCACGGCCAAGCTGAACCCGAGCATGAAGACCGCGGCCGTTAAGAAAGTCTCTTCCAAAAAATCCACCACACCGTACCCGAAAACATCGCAGATCAACTCCTCAAACAAGAGCATGACCAGCAGGATGAGTCCCAATGGAAACCAGTTCTTCCAGTTCCAGACCTCATCCGCCCAGGTATGGACCACAGCCCCTTGTTTCACCTGCAGCATCTCTCGCCTCCCGCGCCAGTAAAAGACGAGTAACAAAGAACGAACACCCAGGTTACTGCCGATTATCCAGTCTGTCAACACTACACAGTCCGCGGTCGTTGAGGTAAGCTGGGCCATAATATGCAACTCGACCAATTGGACCCGTCAATGTGGCAACTGCTCCAAGCCGAAAACCGGCGCCAGCAAGACACGCTGACGCTCATACCCTCGGAAAATCATACTTCATCCGCTGTTTTGCGCGCCCTGTCCAGTGTTTTAAGCGATAAATACGCCGAAGGCTATCCGGGCAAAAGATATTACCCGGGCAATGAAATCGCGGATCAGGTGGAAACATTGACCCGGGATCGAGCAAAAGCCGCCTTCAAGGTCCCATGTGTAAACGTACAACCCTATTCCGGATCTCCGGCCAATCTGGCCATTTATTCCGCCGTCTTGGAACCAGGACAAACCATCATGGGCTTAAATCTTTTGGATGGCGGCCATTTGACGCACGGCTGGAAATTTTCCATGACTTCAAAATTCTGGCACAGCTTGCCCTATCACATGACCGCTGACGGACGAATAGATTTGGACGAAGTCAGACGCCTGGCCAAAGAACATAAACCCGGGATCATCATCTGCGGCGGCACAGCCATACCGCGCGCCATACCCTTTAAAGAATTCGCCGAAATCGCGGACGAAGTGGGTGCCTATTTATTGGCCGACATTTCGCATATCGCGGGCCTGATTGTCGGGGAACAGCACCAAAGCCCGGTTGATTTTGCTCATCTGGTAATGACCACCACTCACAAAACCTTAAGAGGGCCGCGCGGCGCCATGATCATGGTCACGGAAAAAGGTCTGGCCAAAAACGCGGAGTTGGGAGAAAAAATCGATAAAGCCATCATCCCGGGTTTGCAAGGCGGGCCTCACCTGAACACCATCGCGGGCATTGGGGTGGCCCTGCATGAAGCCATGCAGACCGAGTTCAAAGCCTATGCCCAACAGATAGTGGAAAATGCTAAAACATTGGCCCAAGAACTGCAGGCTCAAGGTTTTAAACTGATTTCCGGCGGAACCGACAACCACTTGATTCTGATGGACTTAAGCTACACGGGCATAGGCCGCGGGACATTCCTGGATCCGGCCCTGGAACAAATTGGCCTCTGCGCCAACCGCAATACCATCCCCAATGACCCCAGCTCGCCTTTCTATCCCAGCGGTTTACGCTTGGGCACGCCCGCGGCCACCACCCGCGGCCTGAAAGCTCCTGAAATGAAACAAATTGCCGATTGGATCACGCAAACCGCCTCACACATTAAGGGTTGGCAGTTGCCCGAGGATAAAACCGCCCGGCTGGCGCTCATTAAAGATTTTAAAGCCCGATTAAAAACCGATTCCTGGTATACGGGGCTGAATTCAGAGGTCAAACAATTCTGTCAGCGATTCCCCATACCGGGTCTGGAAACCTAGCCCCAACCATGGACAGGAGCCCAAAAAACAAGTATCTTGGAAGCCATGCAAAAAATTCCGGGCAAAAAAATAGCCGACCAAATTCTGGATGATTTGAAGGCTGAAATCAGAGACAAGCAATTGAAGCCCAAACTGGGTGTTTTATTGGTGGGTGATGATCAGGCATCGCATATTTACGTCTCTCTTAAAGAAAAAGCGGCCCACGATATCGGCATTCAAACGGACGTTAGACGCCTGCCCAATCAAATCAGCGACGACGAATTGATTAAAATCATCAAGCTCTGGAACGCGGACAAAAACGTGCACGGCATCCTTATTCAAATGCCTTTGCCCGAAGGCCACGACGCGGATCGTGTCATAGAGGCCATGGATCCCAAAAAAGACGTGGACGGCTTTCACCCCAAGCATGTTGCTGATTTGTATGCCGGCCAAGCCGCCATCCTTTCTCCCCTGCACGAAGGCATCCTGCGTCTGATAGCGGCCACTCCCGCAGAACCCAATCACGCTTTAGCCATCATCCTGGCCAACTCCCATACTTTCGCCGATCCTCTTAAATACATTTTAGAAAAAGCCGGCGCCGAGGTGGAAGTTATGCTCTCCAAGGACAAAGATGATAAAAAATTAAGACAGGCGGATATTATCGTGGTAGCCGTGGGGCAGTTGAATTTTTTAACTGGCAACGGTGTAAAACCGGGAGCCTGTATCATTGACGTGGGCATCAATAAAACAACCGACAATAAAGTCCGCGGTGACTTTGACAGTCAGAGCTCAGAAAATCTGGATGGCTGGTACTCACCCGTGCCCGGCGGCGTGGGACCTATGACAGTCGCTTTATTAATGCAAAACGTGGTCAAGGTCTGCCGAAGTCAAACTTCAACTCTCTAGGTTGATGCCTTCGGCCAGATGACTGTAAGCTCTTTGGCGGCGCAAAACCAGAACCAAGGCCAAAAGTCCGATTACTTCCACAAACAATTGCATGGCAAACTCATACCGCAAAACCGTAAACAAAGGGCTGAAGTAGCTGTAATAACTTAACATCATCTCCATGAGCGCGGTCATGATCAGCCACAAGCCGATAAAAACAGCTAAGTCTTTGCCGTGCGGAATATTTTTGCGCAAAGCCCAATAACCAAAAACCATGGCCACCACCAAAGACAGTGACAGACCCATGATTAACTCAACCCACTGACTGAAAGGACTGGGAAAGATATAACCGAAAACAACCATAATCAAGGTCATATTGGCCAGCCACTTGATCATGGGGATGTAAATATAAGGCAAGTATTTCATATTTTATATATTCGCATACGCGATAAGTTGTTGCAAAAGCACGATAATCAGAATCAACACCAAGGGCAAAGGCGAGTAGCGCCACACCCGGGATATCTTCGACGCCTTCATACGCATAATATTCCAGGCGCACAGACAAACAAAAATTCCGTTGATGACCGTAAAAATACCTCCCACGAAACCAATGGTGGACAGGAAATCTCTGGCCGTCAGCAAATACATGACCATGGGCGCGGTAATGGAAATCAACCAGGCATTGCCCGGTTTAATTTTTAAATCCAAATGCAATAAATTTTTGGAAGCTTGGCTCAAAGTGATAAAAGAAGTGCTGACCGCCAAAACACCAACCACCGGAATCAACCACCAAAAAATCGGCGGAAACGCTTTATAAATATCCATAGCACCCTGTATGCCGGGATAAGCCAAAGCAATAGATAAACCAAAAGCCCAAGACAGCACGCCGGCCGCGATCGTGCCCCAAAACACTCCGCTCCTTAAAACTTTTTTCTGCCGGTTGGCAATATCAGACACGTCCGGAATAACGGTCATGGCCGTGGTACTGAAAAACATTACGCCAAAAGCCGTCCAAAAACCCGAAAGCTGCCAAGCGCCCAAATTGGACCAGCCAAAAAAAGGAATCAAGACCACTATCGTAAAAAGCATGGCGCCGATTAACAGCCAAGTCAGCTCGCTCTCGATGCGCGTGACAATGCGCAGTCCAAAAAATACGATCAATGCCCCCAACAGCCAAAAACTTACTTGCCAAAACCAGACCGCGTCATACCAACCCAAACCATGCATGATGACCGCCAAGAATTCACCGCCCAATATAATATAAGCCAGCAAAGCGCCCGTGTTCTTAAAGAAAAAAGAAGCTAAAGACAACCAATACGCCCACATACCCACCCAATGTCCGGCATAACCGGCCAAGCGTCTCTTAACCGGGTCCATAACCACCACTTGCGTGTACATGAGATGCAAACTGATGGTCAAAGACAAAATTGCAAAAAACAATAAAGTCCCTCCCACCAATCCGGTATGCGCCATGACGGCCGGCAAACCAAAAACACCGGCTCCAATAATCGTCCCGACCAAATTTAAAGCAACGTTTATCGTTCTGGAACTTTGTTTCATTTTTTTATATTATAACATATTGCACGTAGCATGTATCATGTAACATGTAGCAACTCTTGATTACATGTTATGTGCTAGCCCGATGATAATGACATAATCGCTACTTCGTCATTCCCTTGGATAGAGGAATCTAGTGACTTAAAAACTGGATCCTCGCATGACAAACGGGTGATAGAACTCGAGTTTTGAAATCCTGAACTAAATTCAGGATGACACGAGGGTTATTAATAGATTGCCACGGCACGGAGTTCGCGAGTGCCGTGCCACGGCACGGAGTTCGCGAACGCCGTGCCATGTTCGCATTCACTCCACTCGCAATGACATGGTTGTGGTTTAATGATTTAGTAATGAGATCCTGAACCCCCACTATGTCTTACGACTTCGAGGGGCACGTAAATTCAGGATGACGAAGGTGGTGGTTACGTGGGACGTAGGACGAGCGACGTGGGACGTTGGGTCCGCTTGTTACATGCTATGTGTTACATGCTTTGTGAATATAGACATTAAGTAGTCAGTTAAAGTTATCCACAGTCCATACGGAGATTGTCTTCTTCTCATAAAGCCATCAAGCGTGTAATTTCGCCCTATGCAGACTGATGAAAAACTCGTGCCTCAAAACCTTGAAGCTGAAATGTCCCTTTTGGGCTCTTTATTAATCGATAAAGATGCCATGATTAAAGTCGGTGATATTACGACTGTTGAAGATTTTTACGCGGACAAACACCGCGAAATCTTTAAGGCCATGTCCGACCTATACCGCAAGCACGAACCCATCGACATTTTATCGGTTTCCAACAGACTGGCCGAAAGAGACTTAATCGAATCCATCGGCGGACGAGCGTACTTGATTCAACTATCCAATGCCGTACCCACTTCCAGCCACGTAGCCAGCTACGCGCGCATTGTTCAAAAAAAAGCCACGCTCCGGAGATTGATTCACGCGGCTCAAGATATCACGGCTCTGGGTTTTGAGCAGGCTGAAGACGTGGAAAAAGTTCTGGATCTGGCCGAACAAAAACTGTTCAGCGTTTCACAAAATTATCTTAAAACCGCTTTTACCCCCATTACCAATATTTTGGACAATGCTTTTGAACGCATTGATGAAATCCACCGCGAAAAAGGCAAAATCAGAGGCGTACCCACGGGCTTTGCGGATCTGGACGCCAAGCTTGGCGGCTTGCAAAAAAGCGATTTGGTCATATTGGCCGCGCGCCCTTCCTGCGGTAAAACTTCTTTATCCCTGGATTTCATGCGCCAGGCCGCCATTAAACACAAAACTCCTGTCGGCTACTTCTCGCTCGAAATGAGCAAGGAACAGGTGGTGGACCGCTTGATTTGCGCTGAAGCCAATGTGGATTTATGGAAAATGCGTACCGGCAAACTATCCGATCAAGGTGATAATGACGACTTTTCACGTATCGGCCATGCCATTGGCACTTTATCCGAAGCTCCCATTTACATTGATGATTCAGCCAACGCCAACATTGTGGAAATCCGCACCAAGGCCCGCCGTTTGCAGATGGAACACGGCCTGGGTTTCATCATTATCGACTATTTACAGCTGATGGAATCGCGCGGAGGCGGAACTGATAACCGTGTCCAAGAAGTGGCGGAAATCACCCGCGGTCTTAAATCCATTGCCCGTGAACTCAATGTGCCGGTGCTGGCCTTGTCACAGCTCGCGCGCGCGGTTGAACTCTCAAAACCGGCCATCCCCAAACTTTCTCACTTGCGGGAATCAGGCTCCATTGAACAGGATGCTGACGTGGTTTTGTTTATTTATCGAAAAGCGGCTGACAAAAATTATCGCTTGGATGATTTATCACCCGAAGAACGCCACACGGCCGAAATACATATCTCAAAGCACCGCAACGGCCCCACCGGCGTGGTCAAACTGTTTTTTGACGACTCACGCGCCAGCTTCCGTAATTTCACCAGACAACCGGAGGGCTCGGCCGGCTTGCAACCCGCGCCCAACAGACCAACCATGGCTCCGCCCATGTCCCCCGCCCAATTACCACCGGTTAATTTCGATCCCAATGCGCCCATTACGGCCACCCTGCCTCCCAACGCGCCCTTTTAATACTCTTTGACGACAATTCATACAACCTGTAACTTGTAACCACCAATAACCAAAGGATTGGTCACTCATTATCCATACTGGATTCCTGCCTTCCCACTTCGCTGAAGCTCCTCGGGACAAGTCGCAGGAATGACAGAACTAAAAAATTATTAGTTTTCAAATTCCTTGGTTGGTGATTGTAATTTGGTTATTGGTTATTAATTCATAATTTTTAATTGATAATAGCTATGTTTAACAAACTCAAGCAATTCCAAGATCTGCGCAGCCGGGCCAAGCAAATTCAATCAACCCTGGAAAAAGAAACGGTGGAAGGCTCGGCCGGTTGGGGTAAGATAAAAATCATCATGAACGGCAATCAAAGAGTTACTTCGGTGGACATTGCGGATGAACTTATGTCCGACAAAGCTAAACTGCAGGATTTAATCAAAGAAGGTGTCAACGACGCGGCCGAGAAACTGCAAAAAGTATTAGCCTCAAAGATGAAAGACATCGGCGGCTTGGACTTAGCCAAAGACTTGCAAGACATGGTGCAGAAGTAAAACACGTAACTTGTAACATATAACACGTAGCAAGGCCTGCTACATGTTACAGGTTATGTGTTACATGAAATAATATGAGTGTTCCCAAGGCTATTCGTGATTTGGCTGACATGTTCGACAAACTGCCGGGAGTGGGACCCAGGGCGGCTTTAAGGTACGCTTATTGGCTGGCCGGCCAAAACAAAAACACGGCCAAACAATTTTCCGAAACTATAGACGCCATCTACCGTGACATAATCCCCTGCTCGGACTGCGGAATATGGACAGACACTTCTCCGTGCCGCATCTGTGCTGATCCGAAACGCGACCCCGCTTTGCTGTGCGTGGTAGCCTCCAGCCAAGATGTTCGGGTTATGGAAGAAGCCGGCGTTTACCAAGGCAAATATTTTGTTCTGGGGGGTTTGCTGGACCCCATCGAAGGCCGAACCCCGGATAACATCCAAGTTCAGAAATTAATACAACGCCTAAAAAATCCGGCCCGTCCCATTCAAGAAGTCATCCTGGCTCTGGATCCGGATGTCATGGGAGACACTACTTCTTTATACATCATCCGGCAATTATCAAGCATGCCAGTGGCCATATCCAGGCTGGCCAGAGGCATTCCCACAGGCGCGCAAATCGAATACGCTGACGAAGCCACCATTACAGACGCTTATCTCAACCGGCGAAAAACCAACAACCGTCCTGCGGCCTAACGCCATAAACTGAAACAAAAAATCGGGATTTACCCGATTTTTGTTATTTTTACTTTGGTAAAAAGCTGTCTGTGCCCGACTCTCTTGCGGTAACGCACCTTGGCTTTATATTTAACCACTGAAATTTTATCAGCTTTGGCCTGCTCCAAGATTTCAGCCTTGACCCTGGCGGATAAATTCGGAGTTCCAACCTCCACCTTGGATCCATCTTCTTCGGCGATCAATAAGACTTTATCAAAATCAACAGCGTCGCCTTTGACGCCTTCGATCTTCTCGATCCTTAAAGAATCCCCTTCTTTGACCAGGTATTGTTTACCTCCGGTCGCAATGACTGCAAACATAGTGCGCCTATAATACTGTGTTAAGCCAAATCTGTCAAACCCCGCACAAAAAGACGCGGGCTAAAAAGAAAAAGACGAATAACAGCCAATTTAAGCCAAATATCTCATTTCTTACTCATACCCCGGCGACCACCCATTTCTTCCCGGATACAGGCCCTAATCCCAATCAGCATTTCTTGGTCGTTTTGCCGGAATAATTCTTAATTTATATTTTATAATTGATAATTTATAATTTCCATGCCATCTCCAATCTCCCAGCCACATTTTTCAGACAATCCGGCCTTGACCTCCAATACCATATCCGCCCGGTTCAAAGGCCTGTAAACCGCCGGACTTTCTCCGGGCTTTGGAGGAGGCATGTTTTTAACCAGCTCAACTATCTTATTTTTTTCAAGATACACGATATCAATCGGGATCAGCATGTCCTTCATCCAAAAAATGTAATAATCAGGCTGATCAAAAACGAACAACATGCCTTCATCCTCGGCCAAAGATGCACGGCCGCCCAAACCTTTGTTTCTGGCCTCCTCCGTATCCACGACTTGGACTTTGATTTGCTGACCGTTAATTATGACTCGCGTAGGCACGGGTTTCGGCCAAAAAATAAATAAACCGGCCAGCACCAAAAACAAGACCCATAATCCCCACCTCAACTGATTGCGCTTAATAAAAATTCTTTGGTCCCTCATATCACTTCAACTCAACCGCGGGCATAATTAATAAACTTATTGCGGTGACCTGTTTTTAGTTTTTCTTTTAATCAAATCATCGATAAACCAAGATATTAAACCGGTCAGAATAACCATAGTGCCTACCAAAAAAATCTTGCCGCGGGTCTGGAGAGTCAGAGCCAAAGAACCGGCGGCCGCCGAAACCAGCCACAGCAGCCAAATCGTGGTCTTGTAAGGCAAACCGGCGGCCCTCAAACGAAAATGCAAATGCGTGTCATCCCCTTTAAAAGGATTTTGACGGCGCCAGCAACGCCTTAAAACCACAAAAAAAATATCAGCCACCGGGATAGCTAACACAGCCATGGCTATGGCGATTTTGGCGCTGGAGACAATGGCCAAGAAACCCAAACAAAAACCGGCCATGGTACTGCCTCCCTCACCCAAAAACTGCTTAGCCGGATGTTTGTTAACCGGTAAAAAGCCCAAATACGAACCTCCGACCGCGGCCGCCAGAATAGCGGATCCGGGCTGGAAATATGTGGGCAAAGCTGACAACAACCCCACCATGGCCGCTCCGATAACCGTGATGCCGGTCACCAAACCATCCAAACCGTCCGTTATTTTGGTGGCATATACAGCCACCATGAGCCACACAAAAGTTATCAAGTCGCCGGGCAAAGACAGGACATAAAAACCATCCCAAGGACGCCAGGTCCACCAATTCAAATACCAAGCCGTGGAAGTAGCCGGACTGGTGACGTGCATAATGGTGGTTCCGGAAATTATCACCAGCAGACTGGCCAAAATCGGAAACACGATACTCTGCCAAGGCTTTAACACGTATTTATCATCCAACATGCCGCCCACATTCAAAACAATCAACCCCAATAAAAAACCAACTATTTGTTCGATGGATATTTTGGCTAAAAAAATCCCGCCGTCAAAACACAAAAACAAAACCACCAGCATCAAGGCTAAAAGAATGCCCAGACCTCCCCACAAGGGAGTGGGTTGCTCATGAATCTTTCTGCCTCCGCGCGGCATGTCCAAAGCCCGGTATTGAACCGCCCAGCGGCGGGTAAAAAAACTGAAAATATAAGACAAAACAAAACCGGCTGCGGTTACCAGCAAAACATAGAACCATAAATCCTGATAAGACATGGACTAGTCGGAAAAAATATCCGGTGCTTTATCTACGCTGAATGAGCCGTCGTCATTCAAGACTATGGTATCGCGCCTGGCGGCTTGATTTTGCAATAACAAATCCGCCAAAGGCGTTTCCACTCTTTCTTGAATAACCCGCCTCAAAGGACGTGCTCCAAAGGCCGGATCAAAGCCGGCTTCAGCCAAATCTTCCACGGCCTGGTCTTCAACCCTGAAGTTAATGCCCTTGGCCTCCAGATTACGCCCTACGCGGTTTAACATCAACCAGGCAATCTGTACCACCTCATCGCGCGTCAAAGGCTTAAACACGATTATGCCGTCGAAACGATTCAAAAATTCAGGCCTGAATATGCCTTTCAGCTCTCTTTCCAATAAAGCGGTCTTAATGCGCTCCATGGACTCACCTTCGCTGACCGCGCTTTGGATATAAGATGTACCCGCGTTGGATGTCATGATAACGATAGTATTGGTAAAATCCACGGTCCGGCCCACACCGTCAGTCAAACGGCCGTCGTCCATGACCTGCAAAAACAAAGTTAAAATATCAGGGTGAGCTTTTTCGATTTCATCCAGCAAAAC
The DNA here is from genome assembly GCA_002070095.1 of Parcubacteria group bacterium ADurb.Bin192. Lineage (GTDB taxonomy): Bacteria > Patescibacteriota > Patescibacteriia > 2-12-FULL-60-25 > 2-12-FULL-60-25 > MWCR01. The sequence continues at coordinate 83,446 of MWCR01000002.1, forward strand.
AATGGTAAAAGGTTTTTTACGCACGGCCTCGGTCAACAAACCGCCCCGTTCATCTCCGGGCATGCCTATCATACGCGCCACCGAATTTTTATCTTGATATTCTGACATGTCCAAACGCACCATGGCGTTTTCATCACCGAAATATTCTTGACCCAAAGTTTTAGCGCATTCGGTTTTACCCACGCCGGTCGGACCCAAAAACAAAAAGTTGGCGATAGGACACTTCCCCTCTCTTAAATCAGCCCGCGCCCGGCGGATAGCCCGCGCCACGGCCACCACAGCCTCATCCTGCCCCACTATGCGCCCGTGCATTCTATCTTCCAAATTCAACAATCTTTCGGATTCGGCCTGCGTGACCATTTCCACCGGAATATTGGTTTTATCATGCACGATCCGTGAAACATCTTCGGCTGTCACAAAAATTCTGTCACCCCTTTCTTTATGCGCCAAAACCGCGGCTTCACGAATCACATTCAAAGCATTCAAAGGCGGAGCCACGTCATGCAAATAGCGCAAAGCCAAACTGGTGGCTTTTTCCAAGGCCGCGTACGAAAAAAAGACGTTATTTTTATATTCAATACTCCCTGACTTGGCCATCAAAACCCTGATGGTTTGTTCAGCGTCAGCCGCGGGCACGGCCACCTTGACCATCTTCTTGCCCAAAGATCTGTTTTCCAAGAATTGAGTCCAAGCCCGTGGCGTGCTGGTGGCCACCAGCAGACAATAGCCCTTGTCCATTTCACTGGCCAAAGTTTCAGCCAGATCCATGGGTCCGCTGCCCGCGCCTACCAAAGCCTCTATGCCATACAAAGCCAAAACAATGTTGCCTGACATAGCCACTTCGTGGAGCATGGCTAACAATCTTTCAGCCGCCAAACCCGGGTCTCCGGCCGCCACCACTTGCGCCAAATTCACAGACACCAGTCTTTTATCAAACAATATTTCGGGCACATCCTCTTCCACCATTTGCCGGGCCAGCTGTTCAACCACCGCGGCTTTGCCAGCTCCTGACTCGCCCACCAAAACCACGCCCTGTTGACCGCTTTCCAACCCCCTCATCAGCTCGTCCATGACTTTTGAGTTGCCGATCATGGGCGATAAATAGCCTTGCCTGGCCAGCAAGGTCAGATCCTCGCTAAAGCGATCAAGCAGAGAAGTTTGCCGGGCGGTCATGGCCCGGTTCATCACGGACTTGGGTTTAAGCCGAGCCAATTGCACAAAACGATCTTGATCTTCTCTGAGCTTGGAATGCAGTAACACCCATTCGGCCACATGAGCCACGTGATTGAAAGGAAAGCCCAGACTGTCCAATAGTTCTTGCAGTTTCAAGCTTTCATTGAAAGCCTGCAAAAATATTTCCATGGGCGTGACATATTTGCGGTTGGTCTGGTCAGCCAAAACAAAAGCCGAAGCCAGCACGCGTTTGGCCTCTCGGGAAAAACTGATGGGCGGCCTGCCTTGCGCTCCGCGGAGCATCAATCTGACCAAGGGTTCCTTAATTTTATCGAAAGAGATGCCCAGACGCACCATGAACAACGAACCGTCCTGGCTGGTTAGAATGGAGGCGAATAATACTTCTGGCGTAATTTCAATCAAACCCAGTTCTTTGGCCAGTTTGTAGGCTTTTTCCACCACTTCCATGGCGGCCGGAGAATAATAAGCCGATACTTCCAAAGAATACTTAACTTCTTCGGATTTTGCCTGTTCGGGCTTATTGATCCAATGAGGTAATAGTTTGGCCGGGGCCGTAAACTCACTCATCCTGAAAACAAAATAAGCCGACAAAACAACGGCGATGTACAACAGAGTCACAAACCAATAACCCCGGGTCCAAAAATCCAAAGTTTGCACGTCCGCGATCGTAAAATTGGGTATGGTTTGAAAAAAGAAGACGATCGTCAACAAAACTATCACCGTCATGAGCGCCAAATGCAGGATGGCATTGATTTGCAAACGCAGTTTCCGCCCGGCAATCGTCAAATCATCCACGGGCGTCGCCCAAACCAAAAAACCTTGCTCTGAAGGAATGCCCACCCCGGCTCCTCTGCACAAAGCACAGTTGCGAGAGCCTCTTGGGTCGCCATTACATTCCGAACACACAATTGCTTGAGGCACGGCCGGCAGGTTGTTATCTTCAGACATAGTTTATAAAGATGGCATTTGCGACATAAACATGCCGGAAACAATATTTTGCAAAGCTAAAAAGAAAGCCAAGGGCGGAATTATCATCCAACATAAAATCAACACAAAATAAATCACTCCTTCGGCCGCCAAAGCGATTCCCCGGCCGATGATGACCACCAACCGCATAAAAACACTGATAGCCCTCCCCTGCCAGTCATATTGTCCGTACATGGGCACAAAAAAATTCTTCAACCAAATCTTGAAGGAATATTGTTTAATCCGATAATGCAAACCATCAATACACCAGCTGATCATTTTTTTAAGACCCGTGGTGTACCACCAAATAGGAAACCAAGCCAAACTGCCCAGTAAATCAATAAACAGCAATCGCGCGAGCGCTCCCGTGCTTTTCAGCATATGGGCTCATTATAGCATGAAATCATGTAGCATGTAGCACGAAGCATGTAACAAACAGACTAGCGTCCATAACTTCCTGATCCACAAAACATGTAGCATGTAACATGTAACAAACAACCCAACGTCCCGCGTCCTACGTAACCACCCCCGTCATCCTGAATTTACCGTGCCCCTCGAAGTCGTAAGACATAGTGGGGGTTCAGGATCTCATCACTCAATCATCAAGACCACAATCATGTCATTGCGAGTGGAGCGTAGGCGGAGCGCGGCAATCTGCTTAAAACATCAGACAGGTCAACGAGATTAAGGTCACCTCGGGCGACCGGCGCAATTTCACTAAAATAATTCGTAAAAAAAACAGGACGCGAGTCGCGTCCGTGTCAGCTGTGCTGGCGCCCGCTTGGCGCCGTTCCCCCTCGCGCTTGCGTATGTGCTCGCGCGATACCCTCATTGACAGTGTAAAACTGGGCCGTTGACCTGGCTGGCACTCGTTCAGTCGCTATGGAGTGCCGGGTCGGTCGTGATGCCGTTTTTGTTCTGTCACGAAGGAGCGGGGTTGATCGGGAGGATGAATTAGGCCCGAGGGCCGCGTGCCTTATTCGGCAGGCGGTCAGGTTGCAGCTTCCCATGAGCTGCTCGCGAGGAGGCACCTCGCGCTATTTATGTGCGGTCCACGGGGGCTGACTAGACCCGTGTGCCATGACCGTCGTCCGTAGGTGGACGAAGACCTTGGGACATGCACCTAAGCGCACTCCCGAGCCTGGCAAACCTCTGCGCCAGAACTATCTCACCGTTCACGTTTTCCTTTCTTTTGGGTTTGATGGTTTTTGTTTTTTTTCGCAGTTTGGGGTTCAGTCTATTTCCCTCACCCACACGAAAGATACTTGGTCATTTAATCGACCTCCTTTTATCTTTGTGAGCCGGCAGAAGCACTGCTCTGGCCGCCTCTGGTGAAAAACCTCAATTTGAGGCAAAAAAAGACTTACATATTTTTTATAACTTGTCAACCCCCTTTGTCACATATCTAGCGTACATAGCTTCCTCTCACGTACCTCACGTCCCTAGCGTCCATAACGTACCTAACATCCTACGTCGCTCGTCCCAGTCGTCCCACGTCAAAACCAACGCTAGTCCTCCCTCTCATTCGACCGTTTTCGTCATCCTGAATTCATTTCAGGATCTCATCACCAAATTATCAAAACCACAATCATTGCGGGCTTAATGGAATGGAGCGCGGCAATCTACTCATAAGCCAGCGACCCAGCAGATTGCCGCGTCGTCGGACTCCTCGCAATGACATCGTAAAGATATAAAAAAATTCCTCCGGAAACGCGCGACCGGAGGAATTTGTCATCCCAGCGCCATTTTAGCGCCGAACGAAGGCATGGGCGGCGGGATTGATGTATTCCGGGTCTTGCACCGGAACCAATCCCAGTCCCTGCGCTCGTTCAGCGAGGGCATGCAAGGATGATGCTTTGGCTGTTGAATCTTCCAAAGCCATAATATCTCTTTGCAAATAATTGACTCTTGTTTCCAGCTTCTGCAGTTTATCACTGCGTGGAGCGGCTCCCACGATTTGCGCTACATATAAACCGGCCAAACCCAGCCAAACCACCAAAACCAAAAGGCTCCAACCCATGGCTCCTTGTGGGATTTGGCGACCGATTGGCTCCTTAAAGCCAAAACGTTGATGCGGTCTGGTCATAGCAATAGCGTAAGTCCGTGACATAAATATTTTTGTGTTGTTGCGTTTTTATATGCCGCGCGCAGCTTGGCGCTGCGGGCGCGTGGATTATGTTTTATTTCGTCCTCGGTGGGACGAACAGGTTTTTTTGAAATTTGATACCCTTGGTATTTTTTGAATGTTTGTTTGACGATACGGTCTTCAAGTGAATGAAACGATATCACGACCAAGATGCCGCCGGGCGCTAGAATCGCATCCGCTTGACTTAAAGCGGAGCGCAAGGCCTGCAGTTCATCGTTAACCGCGATACGCAGTGCTTGAAATGTTTTGGTTGCCGGATGTATGCGCGAGCGGGCGTAAACCGCGGGCACGCAAGATTTGATGAGTTCAGCCAGTTCCAAAGTCGTTTCCAAAGGCTTTTCTTGCCTCCGGTTGACAATGGCGACGGCTATTCTGTGCGCGTAACGTTCTTCCCCGTATAAACCGATAAGTTGAGTCAGCTCTCGCTCACTCCAATGGTTCACGATCGTGGCGGCGACCAAACCATCCTCATTGGCTTTAGGACCCAAACGCATGTCCAAGGGGCCTTGAGCTTGAAAAGAAATGCCCTTGGAAGCATCGGCCAGTTCATCGGAAGAAAGGCCCAGATCCATCAATATCCCGTCGAATGGCGCCCAGCCCGATTCCTCGGCTGTTTGACGCAAATGACGAAAATTCTGTTCCACGATCTTCCAGCGCGAGCCATAGGCCGGCTGTTTTTGACGCGCGCGGCTCAGAGCCGCTTCATCGACATCCATGGATAACACCTTCCCATCAGGAGCCGACAGGTTTAGAAGCTCAGTCGTATGAGTGCCTCCGCCTAAGGTGGCATCCAAATAGCGACCACCTGATCGGGGCTTTAGCAATTCCATAACCTCTCGAACCATGACAGCTCGATGGACGGAATCTATTGGCGATTGCTTCATAATCCTATTGGTCCGAGTCTTTCGGCTATTTGATCACCATTAGCCTCTGTTTGGACTACATATGCCTGCCAGGCCGTTTTGTCCCAAATTTCCAAGCGGTCGTAAAGACCTGATATCACCACCTGTTTTTGAAGACCGGCGTAGATACGCAAGTATTCCGGAATGGTAATACGCCCGGATTTGTCTATTGAGACTTCCATGGCTCCGGCCAGCATCAGACGAGCGAAAGCGCGGGTATCCGCGGTTGAGAGCGGCAAGGCGGCTATTTTGGCCGCCAAGGATCTCCATTGCTCCTTGGGATAAAGGAACAAAGTATGATCAAGCCCGCGCGTAACAACAGCTCCATCTTTAAGCGCGGTGCGATAGCCGATGGGAACGGACAGCCTCCCCTTGTCGTCAAGCGTAAAATGAAACTCTCCGATAAACATATTTAACAGGCTTAGTATCAATCCTCAACCCAACCGGTTTCGGACTATAAAAAAACGGGGGGAAGGCCGGCGCATCCCTGGATGCGGCAACCTTTCTATTCCCACCTTTTCCCACTGACACCCAGTTTATGCCACTAGACTACATTTGGTCAACCAATAAAATACAGCTATTTTTTAGCTGTATTGAGTCAAAAAATCGTTCTTTTTTTGTTCCAATGTGGATAATGCGATTCCCCACTTTAGGCTTATTAACACCGGCATCTATAAAACAAACAGCAAAAGCACGCAGACCGATGTCACCAAGAACGTTATCCCGCCCAAAAAATTGGACCAGACACCATTCACATGTTTGCCCATTATCTTTTTATCATTGGCTATTTTAACAATTACCAGAATCAAAGGCGGAGTTACCACGCCGTTTAAAACAGCCGTCCAAATTAAAGCTTTGATGGGGTTGATGCCCACGAAATTGATCATCAAGCCTAACAGAGTTGCAAAAGTAATCACTCCGTAAAAACCATGCGCTTGCCTGAACTTTCTATACAGCCCCTCCTTCCAGCCAAAAGCTTCGCTTAGAGCATACGAAGCCGAGGCTGATAAAACCGGAACAGCCAATAAACCGGTACCGATCACTCCCAGGGCGAAAACATATGATGCCCAATGCCCGGCCAGGGGCTGTAAAGCCTGCGCCGCCTGTCCCGCGCTTTGAATATCGAATATTCCATTCTTAAAAAAAGCGGAACCGGCCGTGGCAATGATGCAAAACATGATGATTTGAGAAAACAACATACCAATGGCCGTATCGCGCCGCATTTCTTTTATTTCTTCCTTAGTCGCGCCCATGCGTTTTTTAAAACAAGATCTGCCTTCCGCGATCTCTTCTTCCACTTCTTCATTGGCCTGCCAGATAAACAGATAGGGAGAAATGGTGGTGCCCAAAATAGCGACTAAAGTTAATATAAAAGGTTTAGAGATTTGAAAATGTGGGGTTATCAGATTAAACCACAACTCGGTCCAATCTTGTGTCACCAAAATAAGCGTGATCACATAACTAAAAAGAGCCAAGGCAAACCATTTTAAAATCTTGGCGTACGTTTGATAACTGATAAATATTTCCAAAAACAAGATCAGGGCCGTGAAACCGATAGCCAGAATAACAAATGGTATTTGCGGAAAAATAAGACGCGTCACCTCGGCCATGGCACCCAAATCGGTTCCGATATTGATGGTATTTGCCAATAAAATCAAACCCACAAACGCAAACAAGACCCATTTGGGAAAAATACGGCGCACAATATCCGTAATCCCCCTGCCCGAAACCATGCCGATGCGCCCCACCATCTCCTGCATGGCCATCATGAGAGGAAAAGTAAAAAAGACGGTCCACAGCTGACCAAAACCGAATTGGGCGCCCGCTTGAGTATAAGTGACTATGCCCGAAGGATCATCATCCGCCGCGCCTGTAATAAAACCCGGGCCCAATCTTCTAAACCAGCTTTTTTTCTTTTGGGACATAACCAATCAAACAATTATAGCAGATCAACCGTTCCCTTGGACCCGTCCAGCTCAATCAGGTCTCCGATTTTAATATGCCCATCCCCCAAACCAACGCCCGCTACCACGGGCAGGCCTTTTTCTCTGGCCAAAATCGCCAAATGTGACAAAGGGCTGCCTTTTTCCGACACAATACCTTCTATACGATTGAAATACGACAACAAATCAGGCGTTAATAATGAGGTATACAAAATTAAATCTCCAGCGCCCTCACGTATATCTTTCACCCTAACCAGCTTGCCCTTAGCCTTACCGGGTGACAAGCCCTTATATTTGACTACTTGAGGCTGTTTCTTGTTACTGCGCAAAACGGCCGGTAAAATTAAATTATTGTATACCAAATAAGCCTGCCGCCTATCGTTCAATTTGGAGGCGCTAAAACTCTTGTTATTAATTTCGTCCAAGGTCGCGTGATACAACAAAGCCGCATCCTCCAAGCCATACTTCGAACCCAAAACAAATAAAGCTCGTCTGAGGCGATTAATATGTTTAACCGCCAGCCACCGCCCCAACTCACGCAGGTCATTATAAAACAAAGCCGTCTCAATAGGCTGAACCAACATGGTTTTTTGGATACCTGACAAGCCTCCCCACCAATCGTTCAAATTATCACCGGCCGCCCGGCCAGACATACTTCTGAATTCAGTTTCGTCAGATAAATCCAAAGAATTTCCCTTCCAAGACGAAGTATCAACGGCTACTGCCAAGGGACCGTAAAAATCAAAAGAGTTTGGGGAGGCAAGTATGTCAATCGGCTGTTTATCAAATTTTTTCAAAATCAAAGCCAACGAATTAATGGACTTGTCCGCTAAAAGATTAATGCTGAATATCAAGGCATAGTCTTTTATGAATCGGCCAAGTAAAATCGTAAAATCATCTTCATCTCCGGATGTATTTTTCAAGGCCTGTTCAACACCGTGCCACAGTCCTAAATCTTTTTTATTTTTTACCAACTGCAAACGCCAAGAATTATTAAATGAGTTCCAAAAACCCTTCAAGCCAACCGCCTTAACCGCAAAAGGTTGGACTAAAAAATAACTGTACGCGGGCAACAGCGCTTTCAGTTCCAGCTCACGATCAATATACAATTGGTTGCCGATAATTTTTAAAAAATCAGTTTCAAAAAATTTAATTCCATAATGCGAATAAACGCGGCTGATCGGACCATTGGCGGCATACAATCGCTTCAAGATATCAAAAGTCAACTCTGTGGGGCGGGGAGCTATCTCAGCAATGCCGGTTTGCTCAAACCAATACGGAGCGGGCGGTAAAGATTTTTTTAAAACTTCCTCCGACGTCATATTACTTTAATTCCCACGGCGTGTTATATCTGCCCAAAAATTCATACCCGCGTTTTTCCAGCTCAATGCCGGTCAATTTGGCATCAAAGCAGTTAACATAGGCGTCACAAACCGTAATAACTTTGGATCCGGCCGGAACATGATCAAAACTCTCTTCCAAATCCGGTGACGCGGTGTAAATCAAAGGAATGTTAATGGTATTTGATATATGCCATTGGTCATATTTATAAGGCTCTCGGCTATCCACAAGCACTACCCCCTGCCGCCGTAAATCCTCCACCTCTTCCGTAGTATACAATTTAGCATATCTTTCTTCGGGGAATGCTTTGGAAAATAAAATACCGCCTTGCCACTGCCCGCCGTCCGCCACCCAGCTCTCAGCCCCATCCTCCAAAGCCACGGCCACGATATTTTTTGACCTCAAAAATTCGGCTACATCCAAACCGCGCAAACCAGACCAGCACAGCACATAGACTGTTTTATCCAACGGCAATTCACTCCAAGAGCCCGCTTTTAAATCAGCTGCTCTGATATGAAGGCTCCCGGGTAAATGCCCTATTTCATATTCAACATCTTCTCTGGCATCCAAAACCACAAAATCTTGCGTCTTTGAAGCGAGTGCCGCTAAAAAATCCGCGTTCGTTGTCGTGGGCGATGAATTTGTTATTTTTACTTTATTTTTAATAATCATGACCTCGGTTGAGCTGACCGTCGTACTCGCAGTTCGAACCTGATCCAAATCATTATCGATCCAGCCGTTATCAAGATATAAAGGCTGTAATTCTTTTTCGGTGCTGGTAGCACCCACCGCCTCCAGAGCTTGTTTGGTTTGTTCGCGGCTCACTTCCAACCAATCCAAATACGCGCGTCTCTGCGCATACGAACTGTAAAGATGCGCCCCCAAAACCGACACGAAGACTATTAGATAAAGCATAATCAAAACCACCACGACCTTAGCTCCTTTGCTCGCGATCCTGACTTTTGCGTATTGATAAAGCGTGCCGAAAGCCGCGGATAAAAATAAAAAAACCAAAGAAAAAACCTGAACAATGGATGAACCGGCGTTAAAAATAAAATCAGGCGGTGGAACCGCTAACGCTTGTCTTGCCGTCAATAACCCCAAAAATGAAAAGCAACTAATTAATAGAAATTTACTCATACAACAACAAAACCCCAAAGCTCAACTTGAATTACATTACAACTCCCAATTTATCCAATATAACGATGGTGCTGAAATAGCCGAAAAACAAAAAGATGATCAACAGTATAATCTTTCTGGCCAAAGACGGCTGGAAAACTTTTTGCAATGTCCTGTGATTTAAAAAGGAGACCAAAGCAATGTGCACGAACATGGCAAAGGCGTTGATGACCGCGCCCAACACCAGCAAAGTTTTTGGCTCATAAATATTGAATAGGAACAAAATTATACCGAAAGCGATTTGCGCCCATAAAAATACGTAATAAATCTTGGACAGGTTGATGACGCCGTCCGGGTTCCGGCCCAGCTTTTTGGCCGCGTAATTTTCCGCCATGATGCGCGAAGTGGAATCCATGACTCCCAGCTGAGTTTGAAATAACATGACGGCCACCACCACTAAAAATAAACTGCCGACGATCGGCCAGGTAACCCGGCCAATAACCAAGCCTTCATTGAGCACGAAATTAATGCCCTCTCCGCTGCCGGCCATGCCATAAGCCGTGGCATAGGCCAATACCATCAGTAAAAGCATGGTCAAACTGCCGATAAACCAAAACACGAACAAATGCTCAAGACTGACATTCTTCCACCAGGCTCTAAACCTGGCCACACTCTGCGCGTTAACCTCAAAAGACTCACCGCTCAACTTAATTTTTTTATCTCCTTTTTTGACGAATAAACCCGATATTTTTTGCGCGTACTTGCCCATGCCATAACCCTTTTCCTTAATGTAGATGGACTGCGTCAGATTTAAATTACCCCCGGCTCCGGAATAGGCGAAAGCCGCCAAAAAAGTGGCCAGAACCAAACCTTCGGGAAAAAATTGATAATCCGCTCCGCGCCCGATAACGCCCTGAGCCAAAGCTGCCCAGTCGGCTTTGGAACTGATGTAAACAGCCAACAAAAAAACGAACGGTACTCCCAGCAAAATAACGGTCTTGGTTATTTTTTCCATCAGGCCGTAAACCGTTTTACCGGTGCTCAATATCAAACCAATGGCCAATAAAAAAGCTATGGCCACATACTTAAAATCATGAATACCCAGCAAAGCGGCAAATACTTTGGCCGAGGCCGCGATAATACCCGGCAAACCAAAACCGATAAACGTGGAAAAAATAAACCAGTAAGCCGCCCATTTAAACAATCGATTCAAGCCCACAAACACGCTTTCGCCTTTGATCAAAGCATAGCGCTCTATCTCCATGTTAATGAAATACTGGAAGGTGATGCCCAATATCGCGCCCCAGGCAATACCCAAACCGTAATTGGCCGCCAAATAGGGCCACAGGATAACTTCCCCCGAACCCAAACCCAGAGCCAGTATGATAAAGCTGGGACCAATGAGTTTTTTAAAACTGATGGGCTTGGGAAATTCTTTAAACAGCGTTTTATTTTTCATCCACCACATTTTACCAAACTTTCCACTATTTTAGAATTAAAACCACACCCCTTATGTCATTTGGACCGCAGTGATAACGAAGTGGAGAAATCCCTTGACCTTATCGTACACGATTTAGTTGAGGGATCTCTCCGCGTTCGCGAGGAACACAAAAAGAGAATCAAGATAGCAATTCATTCTTACTTTTTAGTCAGTTTCGATCGCAGTGCTCTATGATAGGCAATGGCAAAACGATGAGCTTCGTCCCGGGCGTGAATCAAAATATCTTTATGCTTGTGAACCAAATCATGCAAAGATGCGAAAGCGGGCGCCAGAATGATCTGATCTCTATCGCGTTTAGGTCCTTTGGCTAGGCCGGCCACGGGAATAACCCGGGTGGTCTGCAAGCCGGATAAAACTTCCAACGCCGCGTTGATCTGACCAACTCCCCCGTCCATCAGAATAAAATCCGGCCACTCCCAGCCACGATCCTTATGTTTAAAGCGCCGGCTTAAAACTTCACGCATACTGGCGTAATCATCAGGTCCCAAAACCGTGCGTATTTTAAACTTGCGATACAAGCCCTTAACCGGCGCCCCGTGTTTAAAAACCACCATGGAAGCCGTGGCCGAAGTACCGGAAATATTGGAAATATCATAACACTCCAATCTGCCCATGATGGGATTTTTCTCGGCCTCGGCCGGCAAAGGCCTATCATCCTTGGCCAGAACAGCTACGTCTTGGATATGTTCCAAGGCTCTTACCCTGTTCCTCAAATCAGCTGCCAATTCATATTTTTGCGCCACGGATGCTTTTTGCATGTCTTGCTTATATTTTTTGATCAAATCTGAACGTTTGCCGTCAAAAAACACCATCAAATCTTTGATGATTTTACTGTAGGCCTGCGGGCTGACGGCACGCACGCAAACACCCGGGCATTGCTTGATGGAATAATAAAAACAAGCTCTTTTTTGATCGGGCACGCAAGCTGACCAAGGAATGGCTTTGCGTATAATGTCCAAAGAAGCTCTGACCGCGCGTGCAGATTTAAATGGACCGTAAACCGCTTTGTAAGCTCCGGCTGACTTTTCATCAAAATCAGTGGCCCTCAACAAAAAAGGCCGAGGATATTCTTCATTAGTGATTACCAGATAACTGAAACTCTTGTCATCTTTTTCCAGTACATTGTAATAAGGCTGATAACGTTTAATTAAATTAGCCTCCAAGAACAGCGCCTCAATGGCCGTGGGCTGTTCGATGTAATCAATGCTTGCTATCAGGCTAACCATAGCCTGAATCCGGTTGTCACGAGGCCGCGTAAAATACGATTCCACTCTTTTTTTCAAAGAAGTGGCTTTGCCCACGTACATAATCTCATCCGCCTGATTTTTCATCAGATATACACCCGGCCTATCGGGCAATTGATTATTTTTGATTTTGACTGACTTGGGGATCATCTTGGCATATTATCAGACAAATCAGATCTTAAAAACATTGACCTTTAACCGAAAAAATGTTCATATTAGCCTTACTGTTCGTCGACATCGGAGGTAAAGATGAGCTCCAGCAGTCTCAACTCATTGTCCGCGCCCGTTTATCAATACCTCTTGTTTCAAGGCGCGGCTCCTTGGATGGCTCAATACCTGGCCGTCAAGCTGGCCCAGGCCTTGCGCGATCAAGCCCTGTCCATAGTCCAGCTTATGAACACCAACGGCTGGTCTGTGGAGCAGGTATACAACCTGGATCAGTCCAATCGTATATGGAGGACGCACACAACCAACCTGTTCGCCCTTCAAAGACTCTTGACGGATGAGCTGGGTTTCTCGCCCGAGAAAAGCAAAAACATCCTGATACAGCAAACGCCCATTGTCGAACAAGATATTGATCGGATACGCGCAGGCGCGTCCGCTTTCTTGGAACTGCGCTATGATCCGGGACTGATCCGTTGCATAGCCGAAAGGAACATGTTCGCCTTGTGCCGTGAACCGGAACAAATCAGACATTGGCAACAAGTCATCGAAGCGGGCAATCTCAACCCGCTCGACAACTTGAGACTGCTTTCCAAACGCAACAACATACTTTTTCCGGATGCCAAACCCAGAGCCATACCACCCAAACAATACAGCTTGGAAACTGCTGACCCGTTGCCCAAACCGGCAATACCGCCACCCACGGATCCGGTACCGACGGAAACCGCTCCGAAATCAACTTCGGACCAGCCGGCAGATCGGCTAAGTATCATCCAGGCAGATCGGCTCATGCCGATTGAGGCTCCGGCAACAATTCCGCAAGCCTTGTGGGAAACGCAAACACCGACCATCAAAGCTCCAGCCATCACCATGCCGGTGATTCCCAAGCTGCCTGATCCGCCCAAGGTTTCTCCTTCTCGGCCACCCTCCTTCAGACCAAGTCCGAAAACCGAGACGGAAAGTCAGCTGACGGAACCGGGATTCGCAACGCATGTCCGACGGCAACCGGTACCTGCAGATCCGCCGGCCGAAGACTGGGTGGACGGACGCTGGGACGAGAAAGTGCGGTTGATCATTGAAAACGTCCTGCCTCAAGGCGGAGCCAAAACCTGGGCCGCTTTCCGACAAGCCAATCCTTGGCTTGATGAACGTGAGCCTCCGCAGGCCAAAAACCTGCAACTCTTACACGAGTGGTTTGCTCTGCCCAAAGTCATCGACAGAACCAATGAGACGGTTCTGTTCTTCGCCGGCATCCTGCTGGGCCGAGATCTGATCCGGGAAACAAACCCCGATCCGGCAAGAAAATCTAAAAAAGCAAACTGGGAAAAAAGACTGCCCTCAATCCTGGAACTGCCGACGCACGTTCTGTGGTTCAGGTTGTATGTGGCGCGCCGCCTATTGGAAGTGTCGCCCCCGGATTATCCGCGCGTCTTGCTAATGCGCTGGGAAGAAGTCAGCGGGGCTCAAGATGAATACGCGGCCGTCCGCCCTTTCAGTCTGCCTCCGCCCGCCCTCGAGCAGGACCAGACCCCGGACGAAACTCGTTTGCGGGCCGTGGCCGCGGAACTGCGCTACCGCAAAAACGAAGTCGAATCCAGGAATATCAAACTGCCGGCCGGACGCCGAGTCAAACCCGCTAAACTAACCCAGCGGCGCAAACGCCTGATCTGCATCTTGACCAGCAAGCAACGCGCGCGTTTTCTGGAAAGACTGGAAGAAATCAGCGGTTCGCCGCGCTCAACTCGCTATCTTTCCCGCGATGACGCGCGCTGGCTGTTAAGCCGGCCAACCAGACCAAAAAGCTAACTCCCAGACCCCAAAGGGTCTGATTTTTTATAACAAAATTTAACGTTTAGCCAACACCCTTTTCAAATACTGTCCCGTATAACTGTCTTTAATCTGTGACACTTCTTCGGGCGTACCCTCGGCCACCACATAGCCTCCTCTATCCCCGCCTTCGGGCCCCAAATCAATCACCCAGTCCGCGTTTTTGATGACATCTAAGTTATGTTCTATGACCAAGACCGTATTACCGCGATCAACCAAGCGCTGGAGCACGTCCAATAATTTTTGCACGTCATCAAAATGCAGACCAGTGGTCGGTTCATCCAAAATATAACATGCCTTGCCCGTATCTCTTTTTGATAATTCGGATGACAATTTGACGCGTTGCGCTTCACCGCCGGACAAAGTATTGGCCGCTTGGCCCAATTCTATATAACCCAAACCCACTTCGGATAAAACCTTGGTCTTGTCACGGATAGCCGGAATATCTTTAAAAAAGACATCCGCTTCTTCAACCGTCATGCTCAAAACATCCGCAATATTCTTATGCTTATATTTAACTTCCAAAGTCTCACGACTGAATCTTTTGCCCTTGCAAACCTCACAAGGCACATAAACCGTGGGCAAAAAATGCATTTCAATGGCAATCTGACCGTTGCCCTCACAATGTTCGCACCGTCCTCCGGGCACATTGAAAGAAAACCGCCCGGGCTTGTAACCGCGCATACGCGCGTCCGGCGTCATGGTGAACAAATCCCTGATAGGCGTCCACATGCCCGTGTAAGTAGCCGGATTGGAACGAGGTGTCCGGCCAATGGGCGACTGATCCACGTCAATAATCTTATCCACCCAATCAATACCTTTAATACTGTCATGTTCCGCGGGTTTGGCCATAGACCCATACAATCTGGCCGCCATGGCACGATACAGGATATCAATGATTAAAGTGGACTTGCCGGACCCGGAAACTCCGGTCACGCACACAAAACGCTTGAGAGGAATTTTAACGTTAATCTTTTTTAGATTGTTAGCGCGCGCTTTTTTAATTTCCAGCCACTGCTTGGCCAAAGTTCTGCGCTTGGGCGGCAAGCTGATGCGTTTATCACCGCGCAAATACGCGCAGGTCAGACTGTTTTTATCATTCAAAACTTGAGGCATGGGGCCATGCGCTACAATCTGACCGCCGTGCTTGCCGGCACCCGGGCCAAAATCCACCAAATAATCAGCGGCCGCGATCGTATCTTCGTCATGTTCAACCACAATGATACTGTTGCCCGCGTCGCGCAATTTTTCCAAGGTTTCCACCAAGCGAGCGTTATCGCGCTGATGCAAGCCAATGGTCGGCTCATCCAAAACATACAAAGCACCCACCAAACGAGATCCGATCTGCGAAGCCAAACGAATGCGCTGCGCCTCCCCTCCGGATAACGAACTCGCGATACGATTCAAAGTCAAATAATGCAAGCCCACATCCAACATAAACTGCAGTCTGGCATTAATCTCTTTAAGAATTGATTCGGCGATGGCGGTTTCGGTTTCATTTAGTTTTAAACTGCGAATGTATTCATAAGCCTGCTCAATGGTCATGCCGGTCACATCCACAATGGATTTTTTATTAATCAGTACATGCAAGGCTTCGGGACGTAAACGCGCACCATGACAAACCAGGCAAGGATCTTCGGAAAACAAAAAGGCCGTGCCCAAACCCGTGCACGTGGGACAAGAACCATAAGGCGAGTTAAAAGAAAATAGACGAGGCTCAATCTCCGGAAAAGCAAAATCATGTTCCGGGCAAGCGAAACGCGCTGACATGAGTTTTTCTGATTCATCATCCAGAACCGCGATCACCGTATCATCGCTTCTATCCAACGCGATTTCAATCGCTTCCACCAAACGCGTCCGCAAAGGCTTATTGTTTTCCAAAGGCCAAGCCAAAGGTATTCTGTCCACCACCAGTTCTATGTTATGACGATTATTGCGCGATAAGGGCACCCGTTGACGCAAAGGATAAATTTTTCCGTCCACGCGTGCTTCAGAAAAACCACTTTCATAAGACTGCTGAAGCATCTGCATGTATTCTCCTTTGCGGCCGCGCACCAAAGGAGCCAAAATCACGATTTCATTGGTGCTTTTTTTAGCTTTTCTTTTTTTAATTTCTTCCGGATCGCTGTGAATGGCAATGGTTTGATTGATAACCGCGTCCGCGATTTCGTCCACGCTCATTTTGCGGATGGGCTCGCCTCCCACCGGACAATGCGGATAACCGATACGCGCGAATAAGACGCGCAGGTAATCATAGATCTCGGTGATGGTGGCCACGGTTGAACGCGGATTGGAGCTGTGCGCTTTTTGATCAATACTGATGGCCGGCGATAAACCCTCAATCTCATCCACATCCGGTTTTTTCATCTGACCTAAAAATTGGCGCGCGTAGGCCGACAAGGACTCCACATACCGGCGCTGACCTTCCGCGAAAATCGTATCAAAAGCCAAACTCGACTTGCCGGATCCGGACAAGCCCGTAAAAACAATCATTTTATTGCGCGGCAACTCAATTGAAATGTCTTTCAAATTATGTTCGCGAGCGCCCTTGATCACAATTTTATCTTGCATAATAATCCAAAATTAGCGTCTAAAGTTGACGCATTAGCCCCCATAGAGCTGGGAAGCAAAGAACAGAATATAACATAAATAGGGTTGAGTAAAGTCTCACCAACTCGTCCCACGTAAACGCCTCATTCAGTCATATGGGACGTAGGACGATGTTACATGCTACATGTTACATGCTACATGTTACATGCTACATGCTACATGCTACATGCTACATGTTACATGTTATATGCTACATGACGTGGGACGAGCGACGTAGGACGTTAAGTACGCGATGGACGTGATGTACGCTTATTATAATAGAACAAAATTAGAACAAAAGCAAATATTATCAATAATTCAAAAAAACATCAGTAACATAAACTGATTCAAGCCTAGTGGTTTGACATCCGACCATTATTTTGGTCTTATAGCCCGATAAATAAACACTTGAGGACCTTGTCCTTTGAAGTGGAAAGAATTATGAGCGTCAAACCCACACTCCCCGCCGGCGTGCGAGACTACCTGCCGGCCGAAATGCTCTTTCGAGAGCAGATCCTAGCCAAAATTCGTGCGATGTACGAAGTCTTTGGGTTTTCACCCATCGAAACCCCGGCCATCGAACGCGAAGAAGTGCTGACCGGCGGCAAGCCCCCGGATATGATTATCTGGAGAACAGCTACCAGCACCAAACACGAGGGAGATGATGGCTTGGCCATGCACTACGACCTGACCGTACCTTTGGCCAGGGTTGTGGCCGCGCACAGCAATTCCCTGCCCCGGCCTTTCCGGCGCTATCAGTGCCAAAAGGTTTGGCGTGGTGAGAAACCCCAGGCCGGCCGCTATCGCGAGTTCATGCAGTTCGACGCCGACATTGTAGGTTCGGACAGCTTGCTGGCTGACACGGAGATCATCTGGCTTATGGTTTCGGCCATGAGAACCATTGGCTTCGAACGCTTCAAGGTGCGCTTCTCCACCCGCAAGGTGCTGAACGCGCTGGCCGAGCTGGTAAAAGTCGAGCCCGGCAGTTCTCTGGCGCGGGACTTGTTCCGCATTCTGGACAAACAGGACAAGATTGGCCGTGACGGTGTGGCCGCGCTCTTGGCCAAACAGTTCGTGGCCGAAGAAGACCGCGACCCCAATGATCCGGACGCCACGGAGAGCGGACTTGGTTTCTCGGAAGAGCAAATCAAGACCGTCAGCTCTTTCCTGGACATCACGGGCAGCTCGGCCGAAATTGTGGAGCAACTGCAACAGCTCTTCGCCGGCCGGAGTACCCTGGGTGAACAAGCTGCGGCCGACCTGCGCATCATCTGTGAGGGTTTGACCGGGTTTGGCGTCCCAGCCGAAAACTGGATCGTGGACATCAGCGTGGCTCGAGGCTTGGCCTATTACACAGGGCCGGTCTTCGAAACCACTCTGCTGGACTTGCCGGAAATCGGCTCGGTCATGAGCGGCGGACGTTACGACGACTTGGTGACACGCTTCACCGGAGAATCGGTGCCGGCCACCGGAGCCTCCATTGGTGTGGACCGTTTGTTCGCGGCCATGGAAAAACTGGGCCTGGTCGAGAAACGCAAAACCAAGACCCAAGTCCTGGTAACCATCATGGACCAGAGCTTGACGGCCAACTGCCTGGAGGCGTTGCGTGTACTGCGCGAAGCCGGCATCCCGTCCGAGGTCTACATGGGTCCTGATATGGCGCTCAAGGCCCAGATGGCCTATGCCCTGAATCAGGGCATCAAGTTCGTGATCTTTGTGGGCCAATCCGAAGCCGAGGCCGGCACGGTCCAGCTCAAAGACACGAGCACGCGCCAGCAAGAGCAAGTGACCCTGCCCCTGCTCGCCCAGACTGTTAAGTCGAAGGCTGAATAATCATTTTGTTATTTTGGGCATTACCCCTGAGCTGCCGACGGATTGCAATGCCAATTTAACAGCTTGTTCAGGATCTTTGGCCGGCTGAACCATGACGCGTTCTCGGCTATCCAAAAAACGGCCGGCTAATTTATCAGCCCAACCGCCGCTGCCTTCCAAAACCACGATCGGAATATTGGCTTGATAAGCAATGGCGATTTCAGTCAAAGTCCCCGAACCGCCATTAATGGCAATAATAGCGTCACAACTCAAGACTAAAGCCATTTCTCGGCCGCCGCCTCTTTCCAAACCCGTGGCAATCACCACATCCGCTTTTTGTTCGAAGATTTCCATTCCTTTGCCATAGGTGACACCCACGGTTAAACCACCGGCCTTTTTAGCACCACGGCAGGCTGCCGTAGACAATGAATCATAATCCTTCTCGGCCCCGAAAACCAAAGTCGCATTATTCTTCGCCACCCAATAACCGACTTCTTCGGCTAATTTTTCAAAATCCTGCTGGACATTCATGTCAGCGGCCGAACCCATGACTCCGATTTGTAATTTTCTATTTTGCATATTCATTAGAATTAAATAACCCTTCTCGATGGAGAAGGGCATTTTTATGTAAATAAAAATTCAGCTCTTCTCGGACGATTTCAAGTCATGATGATGTGAATTAAATACAACGTTTTTCATATCATTTAAAAGCTGACCACAAGAATTTATCACGAATACCTGTTAATCGTCCACTTATTTAGGTTGCGCAACCCGCCTATCCTCTATATAATATCCACACTATGCTAAAAAAATCTCTATCTTTAAGCCTTTTTTCGGCCGGTGTAGCTCTGTTGTGCGCCTCACCCGCCTTGGCGGCCACGCCTCAAGAAATACTCAACAACAGTTTGAGCTCTTATAACTCAAAAGACGGTTATCGGATAGTCGGCCAAGTGGTCATTGATGTGAACGAAACACGCTATGCTTCAGCTAAAAAAGAAGGCCCCGAAAGCGGTTCCTTTACCCTCGACTTTGTCAGCCGTGCTCTGCCCGAACAAGACGGCCATCAAGACAGCGAAGGCCAACTAACTTTATCCAAAGCTGTTGTTAAGGGAGACGGCCAAAACTTGGAGCTGAATGAACCCCTTAGCTTTCAATGGAAAAATATCAATCCGTATTTTTACGGACGTATAGAAAAAATGCCGGCCGTGATTTCCGGCCTCTTGGGTCCTGACCTGGATTTATCATCTTTGGTTGGACAATGGTTCAGAATGCAATCACCGGACAGCATGCGAGATCTGTCGCAAATCAACGATCAGACTGAAAAAGTAGATCAGATGACTGAATTTTTTCAAGAAATGGCCGATAAAAAAGCCCTGCAAGTCACACGCGTGGAAAAACGCTATAAAAACCCCCAAGGCGAAGATATGGTCCGGGTAAGACTGACCATTAACCGCAGCTTAATTTATAAAGAATACGTCAAAAATCTGAACCAGGCTTATAAAATAAAGGTTAGAACCGAAAGAAACGCCAAGATTAATGAGCTTAGAACTCAATATAATAAGACCATAGCTGAAATCAATAAAATCAGCGCCGCGGCCAATATTAATTTAACTCAAAATAAATTGGACCGAATAGAAATGGGCATGGCACAAAAAGACCCCAAAGAAGAATGTACTTGGAATGAAAAGGCTAATAAATCGGTTTGCAAAACCATTGGCTGGACCAATGTTAAAGTAAACGGCGGCATGACTTTCATGCCCTTAGATACCAAGCCCATCGAGCCCCCGTCCCAAGCCCTGGAACTGGAATCATTGGCAGAGCTCTTATAAACAAGCCCATAAAAAACAGACTCCCTTCGGGGAGTCTTTTTTAAGCGGCTAAAAGATGGCTGATGACCAGCCTGAACAGACTGCGGGCCCGCGCCTGATCAACAGTTAAAAGGTCAATGCTGTTTTCACGACGCATGAATCGGCACATGACATCTTCCCCTTTGAGGTAGAGATAGACGCCTGAAAATCTTTCGTAGCACAGCATGAAACCGTCAGTGGTCAGTTCAAGCCACGGCTGTTTGCGCAAAGATACGAAGTAGCAAAAGTGCGAGACAGCTTCCGGCTCAAACTCCAGAGCCATCAGCTCGCGCAAAACCCATTTAGCCTCCATCTTTCCTCCTTTAAGTCGCGCGTGCCTCATAATACCAAAAATAAATGAAAAATCCAGCCCGATAAATACCGGGCCTAATTCTCCTATTACTCTCATCCGAACATCGCAAAAACCGCCCAATGGCGGTTTTTGATTAGTTTTTGTCTCATGGCTTTAGCCGTCGAGACTAGCCTCTGTGCTTCGCAAACATCGCGGCTCCGTCAACTGTGGCGGAGCCACGGCGTTCGCGAACACCACAACAGAACCGCGTAAAAAACTCGCTTTTAAACAATTCATCAATTCGACTTCATCAATCCACATGAACCAGGCACAACCGCTTCGCGAACATCATAGCTCCGTCAACTGTGGCGGAGCCACGGCGTTCGCGAACGCCGTGGCGGTGACGATGTCCCGAAGTTAGAACCAATTAGGGTGCTATCGTTCCACCGTGTTGATAAAATTATACGCCAATTACGCCGAATTTACAAGGATAATCCTAGCTATTTTGATGTTCCGGCTTTTGCTCAAAAAGTCTACTAATTCTTAATAGCTTAATTTAGCTAAAATTCATCACCTCTCGTCAGAGCTTCCTCGATTAGCTTCCTTTCTTTCAGGTATCGGGTTACGGCGTACCATGCCGAGTTTATAAGCGGTATGAGTAATGCCCAGCGAGGGTCATTCTGTACATAGGCCAATAGGATCGGCAAAATGGATGAGACTCCGGAATACAGAAAAACGACCGCAAGGTGCTTTAACGCTTCTTTATGTGCTTGATTCATAGTATTTGTTTTAATTTATCGATTGCTTGTTCTAAATGATTCATGACCTGTTCGGCAATCATGGAAGGGTCAATTCCGTCTTTTTGTCCTCTAAAATTAGATACCCATTTTTGGAGACTATCTCCCGGACAGGCTGTCGAAGCTCCGCTGACCTCACGATGGCCGAGAACATTCTCTTTAGGAATGTTGTACTTCGACATCAGCCTTTTAATTAAATCTAATAATGAGGACAATTGTTCAACGGTCGGCACTTCGGTCATGAAGTTTCCGGGCAGGCAGATTCCAAGAGATTTAAAATTCATGCTGTCTGCTTGGCAATGTGCCCCGATGGAATTCTCTGATCGTCCGGCCATTACTTTGCCATTAGGCGTTATAAAGAAGTGGTATCCAATATCACCCCATCCTTTTGAGATATGATATTTTTTGACCGCTTCAAATGTGGTAGTATCTCTGGCGGTCGCAGAGTGATGGATGATTAGATATCTGATCTTTTCAGGTTTAAGTTCCATAGTGTTTTGCTAATGAGATTAATAAATTGATTAATGCGGTTATAAGTCCGCCGACTGATGCAGTGGCGATAAGCCAGAAAAACTTCTTGATCCAAGCCATGTCATTTTTAACCGACCCCATTTCCTCGTTAATAATGACAATATGCTTTTCGATACTATCAAGTCGTTTATCCTGCATGTGGTTTTGATAAGATTCGTCTTTCATATTTTTATTTTGGTACATAGGCTCTCTCGAATTGCCTGATCAGACCTCTGCTTTCCAATGCTTGCTCGAGGCGGTCTTGCACTTCTTGATCTCGCCAATATTTTTCTTTTTCTATGTCCACCGATTTTGCTTTTGATCCAAGCAGTCCGTACAGAAATTTAACCGCCCCCGATGTTTTATCATCGGTGAGTTTTCCGGCCGTGGTGTAAAACCTACCCAATGCGGTGTTGAGAAAGTGAAGCTTGTAAGCATTGGCGGTATAGCTTATTGATCCATTCTTATTTTTCTTTTCTCTAACTTCCAGCCAGTCTCGGAGTCCCGGTACTTTGTTTATAAACGGATAGACTCGATTAGATTCGGCTATCGGCTCGCCAGTGAACAGATTCTGTCCGGTGCCGACTTCAATCGGATATTTGAGCAATGGAGACAATTCACCGACCATGCTGGCTACCGTTCTTTTTGCACTTCCTTTATAAAGCCTATTTATATCCTCGACCGGCAAACCGAATCCGTAGATGTATTGAGAAAAGCCGTCTTTTTCACCGAGTCGGACCGGCAATCCTTCTCGCATATAAGGCGGTAATGCCGAGAATTCCTCTTTGGCTTTTTCTTTATCTGATTGCAAATTCTGCAAACCTTTTCCGATAGCTGAATATTTACCTGGCTGTTTGACCATCTGTTCGAGTTGCAATGGAATATTGCCTCGAGTCCAGCGATAAAACGGCAATAATCTTTTCATTATGTTTTGCTCAAAAGGAGCAAGGGCTTCAGGTGCATAATCAAAATGGAATTGGAATACTGTTTTAGCGGCCTGTTCCGGCGTGTCACCTTTGATTAATCGGTCGACAAATAATGGCAATCGCAATCTGTTTTCCACGACTTCCATTGCTTTGGCAGGCGTTCCCATGAGTTTAGCCACCGGCCCCTTGGCAATGTCTTTTTCCACCTCTTTCATAACATCCAAGTATCCCGGCTGACCAACGACTCCCAGTTTGCTTGCCAGTTCTTTTATTTCGTCATACCCGAATTTAGTCCCAAGTTTTGTGGTTACAGTACCTTTTGACCCACGAGCTATTTGATCGGCTTGCAGATATCTCGCAGGATTAGTCACGCCGGCAATCCAATTGTTAAAAGTTCCTCCCATGAAGTTTCTCGTATGAAAGGCAGGAAACCATCCGGTGACAGATCCTTTCCAAAAACCAAGAACCTTATCGTAAAGTTTCAAAAATCTTTTTGTCGCTTCCTCATTCGTTAAAGTCTTATAAGTATCATCGACATGCTTCACGATCTGTTCAGGCAATAATGTGCCTTTCAATTGTGGCACCGAGCTTTCGATGTATTTGATGCCGTTCTCATATATCGGCTTAATCACTTCTTTGGTGGCCATTTTTCCTGTTATCGGATTCTTGATCTGTTTAGTTATCACTTCGGCTTGCTTGCCGAATTCTTTTCCGATATCAGTAAGGAAGTCATATGTGTTTACGGCTTTGATGTGTTCGGCTTTACGAGCGGCGAAAGCTTTGAACGCATCCTGTTCAAATAGTCTTACACCGTATCGTTTGCGGAAGTAGTTGTTTATTCCCTCGACCGTGTCGTCAATCTGTCTTGTCTTTGCAAAAGGATTTTTAACCCGAAGCGGTTTGTTTATTTCAGAAGTGATGTTCATTCCACTTTTCTGTAAAAATTCACGACCCTCGGGAGTGAGATAATGTCTCAAGTAGTCAGGCAATTCGTAATCCAAGAGACCTCGCTGTTTTTCAGCGGTAGCAAATTTTTTATGTTCGCCCCGCATAAAGTCCACAATGTCATCAACAGCTTTTCTGCTTCCGGGCTGACTTGCAGAATCACCGGTGATTTTTAAAGCACCGCTCCAATAATTTTTTGGTACGCTGACAATCTTTCCGGAATATAATCGGCTCTGATCTTTTCGTCCGGTATAAAGCATTGCATCAAGAAGTTCATCGCCCTGGCTTTCCGGCATGATGAAGTATTGTATTTTTCCTTTTTTGACTACGATCGGCGAGGCTAATCCGCCACGATTCTTGAATTTCATCGTGCCATCTTTCACTTTCACAAATATGTCTACATCATTCGGTTTAAGTTTTCCCTCAACGGACGAACCGAAAACTTTCATGTCTGTAATGTTGGCACGATCAACACCTTTGATATCGCCAAGGTCAACATCTTTCAACATGTGGCTGACTGACTCAAGACCTCTCGGTGCAAGCACTGGAGGAGTCGGAATATTTTCCAGTGTTCTGCCAATCTCAATTCCGGCTTTATCGCCGAGTTCCTTTCTTGCTGTTTTGCCGAGAGTGGAAACTTCGTCAACGGCTTTGCCAACCTCATATCTTGTCGCCTTGCTGAATTTAGAAAACTTATCAACATACTGTTCGCCAATTCCTCCGGGCAAATCTTTTATCTCTTTGAAAGGCACGAACGCTTTGCCTGCCAAGTCTTTGGCATTCTGATAAAGCTTGCCGACCATCGGGGTTTTTTCTATGAGCTTATCCGCACCCTTAAACGGTGCAGTCACGACTGATCGTGGCAAGATCTCTTTACCGACAAATTTCAGACCTCCTTTGGCCAAGAATTTTTCACCGCCTTCTTGCAAAACTTTTTCTGCAATCGCTTTTCGAGCCGCCCCTTCACCAAGTTCAGTAATGGATTTTTTCAAAAGGCTGGTACCCGTCTTATTCAGCACTACCGTTCCGGCTTTAGTGGCCAGTTTTGCTCCGCCACCGTATCCAAATGTGATATAGGTTGTCGGATCAAGAAGCACATCGGCGATAAATCCACCGACTTTACTTTTGATTCCAAGAGCTTCGGATGGCAAAACATGCTCTTTGATTCCTTGTTTTATCCCTTTACCGCTAATAAGTCCTCCCACAGCAAAAGCACCAGTATTTAAGACATTGAGTATCTTTTGCAGGATGGACTCTTTCGGTTCAGTCTCGCTAATATCTACACCGTTTTGCAAAGCGAAATCACGCAATCCCGATACTGTTGTTACATTTGGTTTGTCAGAAGTTTTAACAGAAGTTTCAATCGGTTTTACTTCATATTTTCCTTGCGAATTCTTTTCGTATTTAACTTGACTGGCAGAAGTTCCAACAGAAGTCACAGGTGCCGTTGAAACGGAATCGGTTTTGATGTATTTGCCAGTTTTTGGGTCTTTAATGTATGCCATAATTTTTAATTACCACCACCAAAAAGTCCTTTGAAGAATCCTTTCGTCCCGCCCCACACATTTTTAGCGACTCCCGGTATTTGCTTAGTGAACACTTCTTTCAATCCCTCCCCGAATTGTTGTGCGGTGATCGGAGGGTTATTATTGATCATCGCAGGCGTACTGTTAGCCATTGTTGATCCGACTTCTGCTTCGGCTTTTATCTGATCTCTTTTGGCGATTACTTTAGCTCTGATGTTTTGCGGAACATTACTTACGGTGAAGTCCGGATTATTTAGAAGCTCTAAAGCATAAGCTTCGACATCATTGGAGTCAGTCGAACCACCGCTTGAGCCAGTTCCAGTTTTTCCTTTGGTTCCCACGACTTTTGTTCCGGCAATATCAAGCACAGTTCCGGCAGGAGTCTCATTGGCTATTTGGGCAAGCTTCATCGCTCGATCAATCACATCTTGAGCATCTTTCTTTTCTTGCTCTTTTCCATATTTAGCGGAGTCAATAAGATTGGCGACATCTTTTTCTGAAGCTCCAAACACTTGGCTTAAAATATCACCAAGAACGCTGTATTGATCTTTTTGGAATCCAAGAGTTTTTTCTGCCAAAGTGAGAGGCAGAGTCGAATCCTCATACTGCATTCCAGCGTATTCTTTCGCTGAAGTTTCGGCGGTTCCTATTTGAGTCGCTAGTCTGTTTCTTTCATTGAGTAATTTTCTGTATTCATCTATAAGCGGTTGTTTTTCAGATGCGACCAGTCTTTGGGTTTGGCTTTCAGTTACAAGACCACCGCTTGAAGTGATTCGATCACGAATATCTTTTTCCGAGCTGTTGATGGATTCCTCCATAGTGGCCAATCTGGCATCCAAACTCTGCAAATTTTTTTCCATCGTATCGATACCTTTTTTAGTTCTCTCTTGCTGGTAGATATCCGATTTCTTAGGCAGGTTTTGTAGGGTTTCAAGGTATTTTGTCTGATTATCCTGCATACTTTTTAAGGCGGTATCAAGGCCTAATTCGGACCGGTATTGTTTAAGCAAAGAGGTGTTGGAAGGCACTTCAGTTCCATACATCGTGGTCTTTTCCGGAACACCGCTCACCCCTGAGCTCGAATTTTGGGCAACGGGGGTCGTTACGGTCTTAGAAGGTGTCACGGTGGGACTTGGACTCGGAACGCTCGCCTTAGGGGCAACAACGGGTGAAGTCGGTGATCCGGGCAAAGTTAAGGCAGAACCGGCGTATATCAGGTTCGGATTCTTGATTGACGGATTGGCTTTCAGGAGATCGTTGACGGTGGTGCCGTATTGTTTGGCGATTCCCGAAAGGGTCTGACCTTTTTGTATTGTTATTTGTGACATATGTTTAAGTGAGAGTTACATACCTCCAGTTGCCGTTGAAAAAAATATAAAAACGGCGCGTGCCCCCATTCTCATAAAGAGCAAAGCTGATCGGAGTTCTCGGCGTGTCTGATGGCGGTGAATTTAACACCGGAATATCTCTCAATAAATTGAGAATTGAACCGAGATTCGGATCAAACGGCTGATCTTTATTTTGGGGAGTGTTGTTCATGTTTGTGGAAGTTTATCGTACTCGACCAAGACCTCATTTATTTGGTCGAGTTGTTTTTGCATTGTGGCGATTTGTTTTTCCAGCTCTTCTTTTTGTCCTTTAAGAGCCGGAATATTGATCGTGGAGACATTCTCTCGAATGTCCGTCTTTTTGACATTATCCTGATCTATTTTTTCTAAAGTAAATTTGCCCATATCTTTATTTGATTATTCTGTCCGGCACATAAACTGCCGACACATCTTTTAATCCCATATCCCATTCGCCACCGTATCCGGAGTTACTCCAGACTTCGACTTTGAATTGGATTTTTTTCGACCTCGCATTGAACCGAAGCATCTTATTAACCTTGCCTTGATTCTCGTTTCCTTTAATCGTTGCCAATCTTTTGAATGGAGTGATCGCTACATAATCTCCAGCTTGCAGATATCCTTGCGAACCGCCGACATAGTACAAAGTCTCATCGAGATAGAATGTTTTAGTGGCAGTATCAATGCTTTTTATATGGCGTATCTGTCCGGCAGACGGACCGGCAAGAACAATCACTTCATCGCCGACTTCAATTGAACCGACAGAAGATAAGGTGAAATAATCATTACTACCACCGGTCACATATTTTGCTTGATCTCTTATCGATTGTTCAGTGATATTGTATTTCACTTCGAATCTCGCAAAACTGCTGTTCGGCATCGGCTTGAAAAAGTTTAAGATGATCTGTTTCCAGCGTTTGCGAAGATACGGTTCGTTGTCTATAAGCGGACTGATCCAATAAGCACCGAAGTCATACGGGCGGAAAGTTCCGGTTTCGTGATTCACATCGATTATGGATTTATTGCCGTCGCCATACATTACTCGGATCGTGTTATTGTCCACATAAAGTCCGTACATAACCGAGACTCCCGGAGTCACATGATTAACTGCACCGCTTGATACTCGATGTTTGAAATAAAGAGAATTGGTTGCAGGGTTATAGCACCAAATTCCGCAGTATTGATTTCGGCGACTTACATCGTAAGTGTTCGATCCTTTAGCGATTAGTATCGTACCTTGATAAACTCTCATGCATCCGGCTTTAAGCGAGATATAATCCTCATGATTCATTTCCGGGAAACGGTTCAGCTTCTCAATTCCAGAACCGTTGAATCGGCAGATCCAACCGTCCCTTGTCAGGAAGTACAGAACATTCTTGTCGACCACGCCGGCAAGACTTTGGGTTTGGGTTAATTGCAAGACACGGTTGTAAGTTTGCGAATAACCGTCCCAGAAAAACAAAGCCGAACCGAATGTCGGGTGATGAGCGGAGATAACCAAATAATCGGTAAGCGGTGCGAGCCAGGTAATCACATAACCGGTCGGCAATATAAGCTTGTTTGGATTCCATACGCTAGCTCCGGTATCCCATGTAGCCAAATAATTTTTGTTGCCAAAGCAGATAAATTTCAAAAACTTCGTAATCGGCACATCATCAAAGGCGGTATTCACATTGAACGACTGCCAGTTATCCACCCAGTTTGTTTTGTCGAATCGTCCGACCCATGTGCTTCCGGCGTAGTACATATAGTCGTCATCGGCATACAGTCCGCTTCCTCCCCAGATATTCACACTGTCATGCACTTCGACCCAGCTGGAATAATCATTTTGGAAAATTTTTCCATCATCGTGATTGACGCAGTAGTATCGATAGTTGAAATAGCACATGTATGTCGGCTCATCGAGAGTCGGCACACTGACACTATCGGCTTCCTTAAAAAACTTATTGGCCACCTTCAAAAAAGGCGGATACTGGTCAAATTCCAGTCCATTAGAAAACCAAAAGTGACCCTCGGCATTGAGGTTTGATATTCCTTTGTGGAATTGCGAAGTCTTCCAAATTTTTTTAGGTAAAGCCATAGTTTTATACAAGACTACTTCTCGGAATTTCGGCCTGATCCGATGCCGAAGCCATTCGGGCAAGTTCCTGATCACGCCATTTGCCAAGCATTATCTTTTCAAAATTATTTTCCGCTTGCTGTTCCAGTTCGGTGTCGCCCTGTTGGTTGTAGTACATTTTCTTGCCCCATTCGACATAGGCTTGGTGATAGAGCTTTTCGACCTCCGGCTCGTCATTGTCGGATGCGAAGTCATCGCAAATCCTGACAAAAACCAGCTTCATGCTTAGTCCGTCAGCTGTCGGCGTGGCAATTGGATAAAAATAACCGCCCAGCAAATACACCGCATGACCGTCCCATTTATCCCGATCTCGAAAGTCCACGAGCTTATAAGGCTCTTTGTCAGAACCTATTTTTAATTCCACAAAAGCTCGATAGTTTTCCGGAGTCGGATATTTTTCTTGATTGGCCACCGTTGTGTACGGCTGTTCGGTTTTTAGATAGTCCCAGTAATCAAACGATTGGTTTCGGTCATTTATCGGCCTCCAGCTTTGCACTTTTTCATCGGCTCTTTGTATCCAAGTGTTCAGCAAAGACGAGTCGATCGTTTGATCGTCCACTTCGTTTTTAATTGCAGTTTTAATTTCACCTCTGGTCATAGGTTTTAAATGTCATCACGAATGATGATTGATAATTGTTTATAGCCAGTCTGTATTTTGCCGTCGGGAAAAGTGACCTCGACCTCTCCCAAGTAAGTCGCAACCGTGTTGGTGTCTGAACCAGACCAGTTATATCGGCACTTGCCTTTGGTGGCATCGGTAATCACGCAGGAACTTCCATTGATCTTTACTGATCCGGTGGTCGCATCCTTCATGTAGAATTTGACCGTGCAACCAGTGAGATCAACCGGTGAGCCGTCTTGTGTCAGGCTGAATTCCAATGGCGGTCTGGTATCGTTTTGTACTATTTTTATGCTCATAGTTTTATGTCTTTCTTATTGCTCGGCAGATTGATGTCGTTCTTTGAAGTCTGCATCTGTTGATCCTGCCGTGCAGTTTTGACCTCGATGTTTGATTTGGTGGTGGTAAGACTAAGAGTTTCTTTTGCTGAAAGCATCAGGACCGACAGTTTGGCTGATAAAAATTCAACAGCAATTTTTACTCCCTCGATAACTTTCCAAATACGGAAACGGTATGACCAAGCTTTGGCTATCAACCCTCGAATATCGAGAACATACGACCATTGTTTTCCGATTCCGATCAGGACATCGAATAAGTATGTCCACGCCTTAGCAATTTTACTTAAAACATCCAGCACATAAGTTTCGGTTTTGGCTATCATGCTTCTGATGTCCCACGCATAGCTTTCAATCTTGGCAATGAGCGTTCTGATATCCAGTTTGTAGACAGTTATTCGTCCGGCTAAATTCTTGATATCAAATAAATATCTGGTGAGTTTGTTTGCCAAACTTCGGATGTCGAGGATGTAATTCGATTGTCTTACTGCGAGAAGCAAGATATCCAACGCATAGCCGACAGTCTTTTCAATCTTGTTGAGAATGTCGAGGATGTATCTTTGGGTTTTAGCAACGATGCTTCTTATGTCCAATCTATAAGTCCAATATTTTGCGATTAACCCTCTGATGTCGTGCAGATAATTTGTTATCCTTTCGGCAAGGTTTCTGATATCAAACTTGTAGTTTTGAATTCTCGCCACCACACCGCCGATGTCTATCAGATATGATTGAAGTTTGGTCGCAAGATTTCTCAGGTCGAATGCGTAGATGGTTTGCTTGATTGCCGAAAGAAACGAGTCAAATTTATATGTCAGTGTTTTGCCGAGAGTTATCAGGATGTCTATCAAGTAACTTGTTTGTTTTACGGCTATCTGTCTGATGTCCAGCTTATAGATCGCTCCCATTAACGCACCGCCGATTACATCCCACACATACGAGACTGTTTTAGTTATCAGATTCCGAATATCCAATGCGTAAGTTATGGCTTTTATGACCAAATTCTTAATGTCCAGCACATACGAGATGGCTTTAGCAATTACCGCATAAACATCCAGCACATAAGTTTCAGTTTTCTCTATAAGGTTTAGAATATCCGCTTTGTAAGTTGTCAGATTAAAAACCGAGATAAATTGATCGTAGAAATAAGTGATCGGCCGGGCTATTAATCCAAGAACATCCATCGCATAATTCATCACTTTGGCGATTGGTTTGGTCGCCGTGCTGTTTAGCTGTGCCGTGTTGAATTGATAAGCGTTGAACATAATTTTTAACCAGAAGCTGGGATGTTAGTACCTCGCACAGAATTGGCACCTTGCAAACTTATCTGCCCAGTCACTCCGTCTTTGCAGATATTGCCGATGACTAAGTTGTAATCATCGCTCGCACCTTGTTCTCTGATGTGATAAGCGACTTTATTCGTTTGAGTGGCTTGGAGATTATTGGATGAGATCACATTGTAAGTCGAATAAACCGAAGCATTATCCGAGAGATAGATGTCATGCGATGTGTTGTTAGCGGAACGAGACGAACCATCGATGGCATTTCCGGTGATCGTGTTGTAAGAGGAAGCGTAGAGATATATTCCATGTCCACCGGCCCCGAAGATATGGTTTCCGGTAATCACATTGCTCACTGTTGTGCCCGTCCCGTAATACAAGGCGATGCCTTGGCTAGTCGGCCATGCAATCACATTTCCAGTGACCACATTGTATCGGGTGATATTCGAGCTGTTGCCGATAACAATGCTCCAATTGTCGCCATAGAAATTGTTGCCAGTTACCGTCACTCTTTGAGCACCGATTAGATATACTCCGTAATTGGTGCTGGTGAATATGGTGTTGCCCGAGATGTTTTCTCGCCAGCCGTTGGTTACATAGAAACCGTAGCCGTTGCTTCGCAGAACATTGCCAGTCATAGTGCAATAATTGCAGGCGTTATCATACACGCCGTAAGAATTGGATGTCAGGACATTTCCGGTGATGCTAATGTATTGCGAGGTAGTAAATAATCCGATAGCTGTTCCGATGTTGGAATAAATAAAATTATTCCTGATCACGCTGTCCTCAATGGCAATAACTTTTAAGCAATCCTGTCTTGCTCCGGTCAGCCACATATTCTCGACAGTTATTCGGCTGTGCTTGTAGGAAGACGCTCCCCATAACACCAGCGGACTACTGGCTCCCGAAGTCTGATTGGCTTGGTTGCCGTCAATCATGAATTTTCTGATGATGATGTTTTGGTAGCTGGTCGTGCCTCCGTTTCCGACACGCACGACATCTCCCAAGTTGCTGGCGTTGGCCGCTCTCAACACAGTGGCAGATCCTTCGCCCTCAAGCACCACATTGCTTTTCAAGATTTCAACGACTCCTGTCAGGTTATAAGTTCCTTTTTTTATTCTGACGACTCCGCCTCCGGCTGGCAGGTTGCTGATCGCTTCATTTAATTCAGTTTGATCGGCTGTACCGTCGCAGTTGTAATCGCCCGAACCGTCGGTAGCGACCACGATCTCGGTTCTTGTTTGGAGGTCGTCAAAAAGTTTAGCAGTGACCAAAAGTTCAAGGCGTGTGCCTTGTGGCCATTCCTGTGCCGTGGTGTTTTCTTTGGCTCTTTCAATTGTGAATTGGTCGGTTGATTTTACCGTCACTTTCACGATTTCACTGGTCGCAGGGTCGCTCGCATACAAAGTCGCATGGAACGGTGTATCAGGAAATTTTGAGCCGTCACCAGATTGCACATTCAAGACAGTCGCACCCGAAAGGAGTGGATTGTCCGTGATTGTGCTTTTGGCATTATTCTTTTTTGTCAGGAATGTTTTGGCCATAGTTTATAAACTTTTAGGCCGCAGTGTCGCCCTCGGATTTCACTTGCGTGGTTGTCGCTGTTACCGCACCGGCACTGGCTGGCCAAGTTAAGCGATACCATAAGCCGAAGTTTCCAGCTGATGCGATATCACCGTGTTTTAATCCGGCCACCTTGCTGGCCATGTCGCCACCCTCGGCATTCACGAGAGAACCTCCGGAATAGCGTTTGCCATACCAGATAAAGCTGACCTTTTTATTGATTCCGATCACGCCTCTTGATGTTCCTCCCGATCCTTGTCGGATTGTTATCGAACGAGAACCGGAGAGTGAGTTCACATAAGCTCCATAAAGTTTGGAAAATGTGAGAGCACCAACGACTTCAGTCGTTCCATTTAAGGTTAATGTCTCGGTCTGTCTGTTTCCTGATGCATCCTCACCGACAATTGTCACTTGTCTGGTGTCGGCACCGTCGGAAGCCACAGCCACAACGGCATTGGCGGAAAACGCCGACATGTTTCCTTGAGCACCGTCAGTATCATCGGCATGATCCACGCCAAATCCGAACGATAAAGCGGAATTGGTCGGTTGGCTTTGAAGCCACGAGACCACATTTTGCCAAGACAGCGAGCCGTGGTTGTTTTTGCGGAATACTTTTCTGTATTCTGTTCCACCGGCAGATGCTTCATCACCGGTTATATCGGTGAATAAGTTATTGTCGGTATTATCCACGACTTCAGTGGCAGAAATTCCACCGCCGTCTGAGTTGGCGTTTGATGACTTATATTCTTTTAAGTCCGCAGATACTATTGGCATAAGTTTGAATTTGTTATCGACCTCGGTCGAGTTTATTTGTTAAGCAAGAGCTCGATCAATCTCTCTTTGGTTTCGGTGCCGTCGACCTCGACATTTTTTTCTTGTGCCAGAGACTGGAGTTCTTTCTTGGTCATCTTGGCCAAGTCTTTGTCTACCGTGGTGTCCTCGGTTGGGGACGATTCCTCGGAGACCCTCCAGAAATCAATCTTGAATGTGCCAAGCGATTCGAGTTTTTCAATAATCGCTTCGTCTTTGGTTTCGAATTGTCCGTCCTCGAATTGGGCGTATTCACCCGGCTGATCGCCGACTTTCACTCCGGCTTCGTAGACCGGCATGGCCGGCTTGAGGACGATTCGCAATTTTTTGATGTGGGAATTGTATTTAGCCATATAAGTTGATTGGTTAAAGTTTTTAATTGATGGCCTCCGCCCTTACTCCTGGCTTCCAAAATTGAAAGCCAGCGAGTCAGAGCAGAGCCGACGATCAAGGTTTAGGCCACGCCCTTGATCAAAGCGTTTTTCTCGAAGTTGACTCTCTGTAGACCGACTTCGGTTTTGTACTGATCCATTTCCTCATCGGCATCGTTGTCTTGAATGTTGGTTTCGAGCGTGGTGTCTCGACCATTCAAAGGACAATGCTTCAAAGTTGATAAATCAAGCACTACTCCCATTCCGGCATACTGATTGTCGAACATCGGGTGGCGGACAATGTTCAGCGTTCCGAATGAAGACTGATACTTTCTAACTTCCACACCGAAGGTCTTATCGCTCGGAGTCAGCATAAGTTTGCCAGTGGCAAAACTTTCCAAATATCCGAGAATGGTGTTTCCGCAGAAGAAGTATTTTTCAGACGAGCCGAACTTAAAGGCATAATTCTGCAAGAAGGAACGGAATTCCGCTTCGGTTAAGCTGGAGCTTGCTTCGTCTTGCACATTGCCCGCAGAGATGATGGCTTCCAACACACCTCCGGTTAAGCGGAGAGGTTTACCATCGGGACCGGTGACTTCTTTCTTTTCACCGAACCAGTATGCACGCTCAATTTTCTTGGCTTGTTCAATGCCATGTTTGGCACGCAAGTACTTCAAGTCCGCACCCGGATTGCCGGACGGATAGAGCTTGGAAGCATTTTCGGTTTCGGTGACACCAAACTTGGTTTTGAAGATTTGGGTGAAGTTGGTGACTTTCACGAGTTTAGTCGTGTTGGAATCACCAGACTTTGATCCTTCCTCAAAAGCAGGACCGATGATCAACAGCCAGTCGTTATCATTGATAGCGGCGGCGGCCGTGGCACCGGCTCCACGAGTTACAGTGATGGTGTGAGTGGAGTAATTAACCGCAGTCACACGCATAATTTCACCAGTACGAGTATTTTTGATCAGATCGAATTTGGTGAATATCGATCCGCCCGGGTTATCTACGACCAGGTCGGTTGCCGAGCTGTTATAACCGGCACCGTTATTGATCTGAGCCCAGACACCGGAGTACTGATCCTCGTATTCAGTGAATTCCGGGTTGTACACGACTCTTTTTTGCAGAGCCATGCCCTTGAACTTGCCTCCACCGTCGCCAATCTTTCCAATTTGGGTCAAGAAAGCGGTAAGCGGTGATTCGCCTGGTTCAAGGAGGAATATCTTGTCATCGACATCGGGAATACGCTGTGATTGTTCAATCGTCAGCGTATTTCTCGTGCCGATGATATGGGTTGGTTCAGGCATAAGTTTGTTATGTTATTGAGTCGATACCGCTCACGAGACCTCAAATCTTATAAGCGTTACCTGACTCGGTTAGGGTTGATACTTTCGCCCACAAGATCGTCAAAGGGGTTATCTTTGGGCGTTTGGCCTTTGGCAGTTGGTGAACCGCCTCCGACACCTGATGCGTTTTCTCGCTCGAGATTTTTCACTTCCTCTTTTTTCAAAGCTTCCTCGGTCGCTTTCTTGGCTTGGGCATCCTTGGTTATGGAGTCGTAGGCCAATTGCAGTGTCCGAGCATTGAACGGGAGTTTTTCTTTCTCGATAATATCGAGAATCTGGTGGCCAAGCTCCGGCTCTTTGAAGTCCGGATGTTCCTCGATCCATTTATCGATCTCGGTTTTGGTCTTGGCTTTCATCTCTCGTTCCTCAAGCTTCTTGTCGAGGATCGCTTCAATATCGGGCGTATCCTCCGGCTCATCATCGCTGGCTTTCATAGCTTCGGCGAGACTCGCTTTCAGCTGTTCGGCTAGTTGGGGATTTTTGACCAACGCTTTATCGAGCACCGAGAGAAACTGTTCGTTTTTCTCGTGTGTGGTCTTTAATTCGTTGATCTCTTTTCCTTGCTCGATGATCTTTGTTTGGGCTTCATCATATGAGCGTTTAGCATCATCTTCGCTCTTGAATTTGCCCCAGAAGGACTTATCGCCCTCGGGTTGTTTACCCTCGGGACTTTCACCTTTATCGGCAGGCGTTACGCCGGATTGATCTTTGGGTTGCTCACCCGAAGCGTCCGGTTTTTTGTCAGGTTGCTCTCCGCTCGGAGTGCCTGACGGAACGGAATTGACCGGTTGTTCCTTTCCGACTGCATCATCGAACGATGGTGCTAGATTCGGATCGGCGCCGGCATTGTTTGATTTTTCCATAGGCGTATTAATGACGGATTGTTCTTTTTAAGTCCGACCTCACGAAAGACTTTCAAAGCGTCCGCCTGTTAATAAAACCGAGCCCCTTTGTGGAGGCTCGGTTGGCTTCTCAAGATGTGGAAATCGCCAGAAATCCCATC
>MWCR01000003.1 GCA_002070095.1 Parcubacteria group bacterium ADurb.Bin192
AGAATGGGATTTTATGATTGACTATTAAAAAACTTCGAGAATACGAAGTTTTTTTGGTAGCCCGTAGGGGAATTGAACCCCTGTTTTCACCGTGAGAGGGTGACGTCCTAGCCCCTAGACGAACGGGCCACGTAACCAAGACCGGCTTTTCTGTGATTTGCCCGCCTTACGTTATCTGTTTTGCCATTCAGGAGATTGCCTGACCAGCAGTTCCGGCGCTTTGAGAGGATCGGCCATTAACTCCTTGGTTATCTTTTCCATGCGCGAACCCTGTGATCCTTTTATCAGCACCACATCTCCTTTTTTAAGCACCTGCTGTTGAATATACAGACCGGCTTCAGAACTGTTTTCAAAATACACGACTTTATCCCTTGGCAAGCCGGAATTAACCGCCGAATCACCAATGATACGCGCCAGTTTACCACAACAAACCAAAAAGTCAATATTATTGACGGCCGCCCAGCGCCCCACTTCACGATGCTCTTTTTCAGCCAAATCTCCCAATTCCAGCATTTCACCCAAAACAGCGATCCTTTTGGAGCCAGGCTCCACCGGAAACTTGGATAACTCGTGTACCGCCTTTTTCATGGCCTGCGGCTGTGCGTTATAGCTGTCATCGAGCAACATGGTATTTTTTACGCCCGGAACCAGCCGGCTCCTGCCGGGCATGCCTGTATAATGTTGCTGCAGGTAACCAATCACCGGACCGGACATGTGATCCATGGATACGCAAAAAGCCAGGGCCGAGGCAATGGCATAAGCATGTGTATCTCCGAATACTCCTTTCAAAAAAAGCTTATACGAATGATTTTGCAAAACCGCCAGCTCAACTTCAGTCCCGGCCTTGTCCGGCAGTAAAGAATCATAAATCGACTTGCATCCAAGAATCGTGACCGTGGCCTGCGGTTCTCGACCGTAATAGATGACTTCAGCTTGAGTCAAAGAGGCGGAATCACGGCAATCAATGTCATCGCCGTTTAAAATAGCTTCTCCGTCTGGCGGCAGGGATTGCAACAGTTTTCTTTCTTCAGCCACTGCGTTTTCCGTTGATCCAAAAAATTCGGTATGTTCCGGACCCATGGCCGTCATGATGGCCACCGAGGGCGGAGCCAGACTTATCAAATAATCCAGATCTCCTGGATGATCAGCCGCCATTTCCAAAACCACATAACGCATATTCAACCTTTTAATGCCCAGGGCATAGGCCGCGCCCGTATAAAGCAAGGCCAGCCATTTAAAAACATTTTTACCGGGAGCATCACAGCCAAAAACTGACAACGGCACTCCCAGTTCATTGTTAAAATTCTTTCTCGAGGCTCGAAAATCATCTTTGCCCAAAGATGCTTCCAGGGCCAAAGTCAAAGCCTGACGAGCAGAGGTTTTACCCACCGACCCGCCGATGGCCACAATTACGGGCTTATCCCGCGTGATGGCTTTTTTGGCGCACGCGCCCAAAAACCTTTCTATTTTTTTCATCATAACTCGCAAAAAATAAAATATCCCGCTTACTGATTTTTGTCGAGTCCGGCCGTCAACTAATCGATCTCTCTGTCCGGTTTGACCCCCAAATAAGACAGTACGTAGCCGGCCAAATCTCCGAACACGGGCGCCGCACACTCCTCGGCCCAAGCGGCTTTACGCGGATTATCAAATTTAACCAGCATGACAAAAGCCGGATCTTCAGCCGGCGCGTAGCCCAGCATGGTGGCATTAATTTTACCTGCTTCGTAACCCAGACCCCCGGTTTTGGCTACTTGAGCGGTACCAGTCTTGGCCGCTACCCAATATCCTGGCAAGCGCGCCGACTGTCCATGGCCGTTCTCAATCACGGAAACCAGCATGCCGGAAATCAAACGCGCGGTTCGCGGACTTATAGGCTGACCCATCTCCTGCGGTTCTATGCTTTCCCGGGTGCCGTCCGGATGAACGATTTCGGATACTATATACGGGCGCATCAGCTTTCCCTGATTGGCCATGGCTCCATAAGCCGCTACCAGCTGAATAGGTGTGGCTGTTATGCCTTGTCCAAAAGAGGCCGTGGCCGCGAAAATATCCCCCTTTTTTTCTAAAGAACTGATATTGCCGGCGGCTTCCGGACTTAAGCCCAAATTGGTTTTTTGGCCAAAACCGAATTTTTGCACAAATTCATAAAATAATTGCTTGCCAAGCTGCCGCTGAACAAAAATAGGACCCGTATTTAATGACTTTTCCAATACCTGCTGCATGGTCTGCACGCCATGAGCCTTGTTATCGGAATTTTTAATTTTGTAATCATCAATCTCTTCCACGCCCTTATCAACATAAGTTGTATTGGGATTAATTTTTTCAGCCTCCATACCGGCCGCTAAAGTGACGGCCTTAAAAACAGATCCAGGCTCATAAGACACAAAAACTGCCGGGTTATTAAAAACAGCCACATCCTTAACTTCTTTAAGATTTCCGGGGTCAAAATCAGGATAGGAACACATAGCCATGATCGCCCCCGTTTCAGGATCCATGATAATGACCGTCCCCGTATCCGCCTCATAATCCAAAACACCCTTTTTGATTCTCTCGCAAGCTTTATACTGAATTGCTCTATCCAGCGTTACCACAATATCCGATCCATCCACCGCCTCTCTGAATTTAGCATCCGCTGACACGATTCTTTTGCCCGTGGCATCTTTTTCTCCAAAAAAAGAACCTGCCCGGCCGGCCAGGTACTCTTGATAGTTTGACTCAAGCCCATATTTTCCCACCAAATAGCCCTGCTCATCAGCCGTTACCAAGCCAATAATCTGACCTCCCATGTTTTTTTCAGGATACATGCGCGCGTCATAGGACACAAAGCCCACGCCTTCCAAACGCATTTCTTTCAATTTTTGGACTGTTTCATAAGGCACGTCTTTAGCAATCACTTCGTAAGGATCTTCGGGGTTTCTGGTCAACTGTTCTATCAAATCCACGTCCGGCAAACCCAAAACCGCCGACAGTTCATGAGCCACGCGCACATGATCGCTCATGTTTTTGGGAACCGCGTAGACCTGCCAAGCCTCACGGTTGGCGGCCAACGGGTATAACTTGCCATCCAACCTGTCTCTGACAAAAATCCGGCCCCTTTGAGGTAAAAGTTTGGCACGCAAATCATGCTGGTTGGAAGCCAGAACCTTATAGATTTGATGATCTATAATTTGCAATTTTGCCAGCCTTAAAACAAAAATCAAACCCGCGATGATAAAAAAAATCAGCAAGGCTAAAAAACGCAAACCAATGCTTTTATCTTCCTGCCTGATTGTCCGGCCAAATGACTGGTTCACAACTCAAACAGTATACCAGAGCATCAAATTTTGTCATTCAAAAATCTCCGCCCCTTCAGCTTGTCCGGCAAATAATCCTGTGAAACCGGCTCTTTAAAATTCGGATTATACTGATAACCCCGGCCATAGCCCAATTCCTTCATCAATTGAGTGGGCGCGTTCCGTAAATGTAACGGCACGGGCAGATCCGAAGTTTCTCCGGCCGCTTCAGACGCTTGATTATAGGCTGTATACAGAGCATTGGATTTACGAGCCTGCGCCAAAAAAACCACGGCCTGCGCCAGATGAACCTTGCATTCGGGCAAGCCAACCATGTGCACGGCCTGCATGGCGCTCACGGCTTGTATCAGAGCCTGGGGTTCAGCCAAACCGACGTCTTCGGATGCAAAACGCACCAAACGGCGTGCGATGTACATGGGATCTTGCCCGGCTTCCAGCATCCTGGCCAGCCAATACAAGGCCGCGTCCGCGTCCGAACCGCGCAATGACTTATGCAGGGCGCTGATCACGTTATAATATTCTTCGCCCTTTTTATCGAACTTGAATTGAGCTCTTTGAACAATCTTCTTAACCATTTTAGAGTCAATCAAATTGCTCTTGTCCGTCTCCAGCGACTCGGCGCAAAGTTGTAAAACATTCAAAGCGGCCCGAGCATCACCGTTAGCCAAACCGGCTATAACAGACAAAGCGTCTTCAGAAACTTTTAAATTCAGATTGCCCAGACCCCTGTTTTTATCCTTGACTGACTTGATCAAAATACCGATCAAATCTTTTTCGGACAAAGGATTCAAAACAAAAACCC
This sequence comes from Parcubacteria group bacterium ADurb.Bin192, assembly GCA_002070095.1. Taxonomy (GTDB): domain Bacteria; phylum Patescibacteriota; class Patescibacteriia; order 2-12-FULL-60-25; family 2-12-FULL-60-25; genus MWCR01. The sequence goes on from MWCR01000003.1 coordinate 4,099, forward strand.
TAACACGTGACAGCAGAGCCTGATTAACTTCAAAGCTGGGATTTTCAGTGGTCGCTCCGATAAAAATCAATGTTCCCTTTTCGATATGCGGTAATAGTGCGTCTTGTTGTCCTTTGTTAAATCTATGAATTTCATCAATGAACAGAATAGTGCGTCTTTGCTTTAAGGAACAATTCAAATGTGCTTTTTGGACTATCTGACGTATTTCCGCCACTCCGGAAGTGACTGCGGAAAGACTCACAAAATCCGCCGAGCTGACCGCGGCCATCACTTCGGCCAAGGTGGTTTTTCCACAGCCGGGCGGACCCCAAAAAATACAGCTGGGAATATTGCCTTTTTCTATCAAACGTCTAAAAGCCGCCTCTCTGCCAACCAAAGCATCTTGACCCAAGATATCGTCCAAAGTTAACGGCCTCATTCTATCCGCGAGAGGTGATATTGGATTTTTATCATCCTTGCTCGGAAACAGATCGCTTTGCATATGGAACAAAGATAGAACACGCGCGCCAACAGGTCAACCCGAACCGTTCAGTCAGCGATTACTTGAGTCTGTTTCTGATCCATTCCAAAGCCAGATTTTTAGACGGTCGGCCTCGGAGATTATCAAACGTACCCTTAAACTGCTCCTCCAAAACCAAATTTAACAATTTGCCCAATTCAGGTCCCGTGGCAACTCCCAGCTTGAGCAAATCCCGACCGCTCAAAACAGCCGCCGGAGGTTTTAATAAAACCCTTAATGACTCGGCCCTGGACTTGATTTCATTGATCGATTGTCTTTGCTTTTTTGAATTATTGCCATCCAGACAAGTCAAAGCCTCCAAAAGGATAATAAAATCAAACAGATTCAAGGCTGGCTTTTTAGCCGCCAATTCGAAAGCCAGTTTCTTGACCGCGCAATCAAGGTCTGTCGGCCGTTTTTGTCCAATAAATTGGACTCTCCACTTATCGAACAGCCCGATCAAGCTCAAACAGCCCGCAGTTTCAGCACCCGAAGCATTTATCTGTTTCAAAAACACAGAAGCATCCCGCCTGCCCAAAACACAGCCCATAACCGCCAACAAAAGAAGCTGTTTTTTGTTTTCGGCCGCCTTAAAAAGAGCCGCCTTGCCGGCCGTATAATCAACCGCCCGCCCCAAACAAACACGATTTTTTTTATTTGCTTGATACAACTTAGCCAAGCTAGGATTAAGCTTATCAAAAATACCCAGCTTATTGGCGGCCTGAAGGCCAATAGACGGCTTTCGAGACCACAACAGCATTTTGTGCCACTCCTGCCCCACTCTTTCTTTAGCCAAATGCTTTAAGTCAATAGCTCGGCAAAGAGACAGAGTGCCGGGATGAATTTTAAATTCAAAACGCGCGGCAAATTGCATGACTCTTAATACTCTAAGCGGATCATCACCAAAACTCCGATGATCAACGGCTCTCAATATGCCTTTGCGCAAATCCTCCAGACCTCCGTGCGCGTCCAGCACCTGACCACGCTTCAAATCCAAAGCCAGGGCATTAATAGTCAAATCTCTGCGCCGAGAAGCCTGCTCAAAATCCAATTCGGCTGAACTGATAACTTGAGGCTTGCGGCCCAAACCCGGGCCGGTACGCGATTCGGTTCTGGGCAGCGCGATATCCAAACCAACCAGGTTAAATACGCCAAATTGCCGGCCGACTTCGTTTAACTGAATTCGCTTTAAGCCCAAACGGCGCTTAATCATGGGATCAGCCGCCAAGCTCGCCAGCATGTTTCGCAACTCCGCAGACTGCCAGCCGTAAACCTCCATGTCCACATCTTTAACAACCAAATCCTTGCCCTGCCGACGCAGGAGAGCGTCACGCACGCACCCGCCAACCAATAAAGCACGCCCGCCTTTCGACTCCGCGCGCTTGGCTATTTGAGAAGCTAAAAAATACTGTATCTTAAGATCCGAACCGGGGTGTGATCCTAAAATAAAACTTCTCACATCCTTGATGGTCAAGGCAACCGGCGCTTTGTACATGTATGCTATTTTATAACAGATTGCCTTATATTCACAATACAAAACAAAAACCCCCAAGCTTTATGCGAAGGGGGTTGATGGTCGGGCTAGTGGGACTTGAACCCACGGCCTCGTCGTCCCGAACGACGCGCGCTACCAACTGCGCTATAGCCCGACGGAATATGTTTACCTTTCTTGGCTTGCCGACTATATCAAACGGCCTGCCCTCTGGCAAGATCCGTGACCGCATTATAGCATATGCACATGCTGGAATCGTTTATCCCTAAATCAATACTGGCCGCCATTACAGTATCGCTGGGCGTCATTTTTTTCTGCTGTCAGGCTCAAGCTCAAGGCATGGGATCGGTCTACGCTCCCGAAATACTCGGCCCAGGCATTAGCGTGGACGCCTTTTCATCCAGCACCAATATACTGCCGGCAAACCCCGCGGCCCAAAAATCACGTTATGGCGATTATGCCCGGGCGCTCATCTTGGAAGTTGCTCCGCAAATTATTAAAGACGACCAGCAAACCAAACAAGTCTTGGTCTATAAACTGGAAATCCTCTCCGGAGCTCACAAAAATACCAAACAGACATCGGTTATGGACCCTGGCCAGATGAACTTTGGCTTCAACCCTCAAATGGGCGACATGGTCATCATCTATATCCAAGCGGGCTCAAACCAAGACGAACCCACCATCTTTCTGGAAAACTATGACCGGCGCAATATTTATTTATGGCTGGCCTTAACCGTCTTTGTTCTGCTCATGTTGCTGGCAGGATCCAAAGGCATAAAATTTTTTATATTATTTTTAGTTCCCCTCGGCTTGTTGCTTGAGCTGATAATACCCTTGTATACCCATAAATATCCCGCCTTGTTTGTAATCTTTTTGATGGCGCTCATTTATTCCGCCGCCCATTCACTGCTCTTTCAGGGTTATAACCGAAAAACCGCGGCCGCCGTCATAACCACGGTTTCAAGTTCAGTCTTGAGCTATATCCTGATCCGCCTGCTGTCCGAATGGGCCGATCTGAACATCTACAATCAAAATACGGCCGTTGATCTGTTCAAAGAAAACCCGTCCCTGGACGCTCAATTCGTGGTTGTTCTGGGGTTGATGATAATTCTCATCGGCGCCGTGCACGCCATAACATCCCCCATCATGTCCGCTGTTCACGAACTTAAAAAAGCCAATCTTATTTTAAGCTTTAAAAAAATATTTTCAGCCGCCATGGACATCGGTAAAGAACATCTGTCAGCCGTGGCTCCGATAATCAGCCTAGCCTACCTTGGCCCGGCCTTCATCTTTTTTCTTAATTCTTCCATTTCCCAAAATCCATTCATCAAAAATATCAATGAAGACGCGGTCAGCCAAGCGCTTATTTTGCCCATAGGCGGTTTGATGGGCCTGATCTTATCCATCTTTATCGCCGCAACCGTGGCCGCTCTTTTTTGGACGGAATATGCTCCCCGGCAGTTAGACCCTTTGAAAAGAGCTGTCAGCTGGAGGCAAAACAACGAGCCGCCAAACGAACCGCAGACATAATTCAGTAATCCCGTTCAAAACCGTTAATCCAAGGATAGGGTTTATCGTAAGCCGTTTTATTTTTTGCGAACCGGCGACACCAATCAGCTAGATAAGCGGTGGCCAAAACATCATCCTCATTATAAATCAAAATCTGATCCAGCAGGGCCTGGTTCTTGGTTCCCAGATATTCTTCGAAGACATCCACCGACTGCCCGCCTCCGGTCACTTCTCCCCTCCAAGCATGACCGATAAATTTAGCCACATATTTCAAACCGTAAAAATACAAAGGGAAGACCAGAGAAGAGGTGACAGTGTTTTTAAGATCAATCATATTCTCCCTGAAGCGGTCCAGGGCCGGACTGCCGCCATATCTTTTTTCCAACACCGCCAGCCTGATTTTTTCATAAGCCGCGTAATGAATAACCTGATAATCAGCCGGCAAAGTATTTACCCAATCCAAAAACTCACGCCACATGAGTCCCTCGTCCTCAATCTTCTTGGCCAAAAACGGTCTGTAGGTGGATATTCCCTTTTCTCTGATTAAACAGCCATACAGATAATCAAAATCATTAGGCGGATCACTCTCGATATCAAAATGAATTTCCAGCGGAGGAACCGGCAACAATACCTCTTCGCGGATTATGACTTGCTCCCTTTGCAAAGATTGAGCCTGTAATTTAGCCACTTCCAAACCATGCAAACGTAAACCCGGCGCCCGGCCGTCCAAATCCACGATATCCATTTCAGCCGCGTCGTCCACGGTTCTGACGCCCAACTCACGCAGTGCATTCAAACGCCTGATATCAACGTTAAACAAACGCGCGATGTCGTTGGTGGACTCGGCCAGTCTTTCGCACAATGCGCCCCAAGGACTGGTGTCCAAACAGCTTTTACGCAAAACCGGCTCCGGCCTTTCGCCGGCCCGTATACTTTCCAATTCCCGAGTAATGGCTTCAAATTCGGTTATATTCTCTCCCAGTTCAACCGCCAATTCAGCCTTATCTTTATTCATGATATAGCCAAAAGCCGGAAACCTGCCCTGCACGCGTTCCAGCAAAACAGCATAGAACATCAACTGCAGTTTGTGATACTTGGACAAATGATGCGCGCTCTTCACGTCTATTGGCTCGTAATACCATCCGCCCAAAGAGCTCTCTCCCTCCACCCGCCTCAATAAATCAGGCCGCCCTGCCCAATCACCATCCAATAAAGTGCCTTGATAGATAACGGAATCTCCCCGGCGCATGGATTCCAAAGTAAGCGCGAAATCAGCTTCCAAGTCTTCGGTCGTCGCGATCTGTACCACGACCTGTTCTTGAAATAATTCATGCACTACTTCCCGCTCGTGCAGAAGACCGTCTTCCAAACGATTTCTTTCTCCGTCCGTAAACTCTCTTTTCAGCTTCTGCTCTTCGGGGGTGGCAAAACGCTCATAATAAGGCCAATGCGGACACTGTAAAAAACAGTAATAATCCGTGGCTGTTAAGTAGTCTTTTTTCGGCATAATCAAAGCATCTTGGATCTGGCCTGTTTATAAGCTTGCTCCAATTCATTAACCAAAGCTCCGGGCAATCGTCTTTTAAAGATTTCCACCAATTTGCCCTCGTTGTCCAACTTTTCTTTGAGAGAAGCTCCGAAGATATTGACTGATTCCGGGTTAATATCAAAAGCCGCGTTTAAACTATGCAAATTATGCAAATGGTCGGCCGCCGCTATGGCCACAGCTTCCAAATCAGCCGTCCGCATCTTCTTTCTGTAAGCATCTTTTCTGGCATGCCAGGATATATTTTTTTCCGGTTCGCTGACCTGATCCACCAAATCGGCCACCTTGGAAGAAAATACGCTCTTAATCTCGTCCAAAGCCACTCCGCAGTCTTCCACCACGTCATGCAAAAAACCGGCGGCCACCACTTCGTCAGAATAACCCAAACGGCTAAGTGTGAGCCCGACCAGGGCCGGGTGCGCGATATACGGTATTTTAACAATGGGATGTTTGCGATATTGCCCGTCATGTTTGGCGGAGGCAAACTCCAAGGCCTGATGCAATAAAGGAGAATAAATGTTGCCCGGCATAATATTGCTCATTATGCTTTATCGGCCATCATTAATCAAATTATTAAAACAAGCCCCGGAGGGCTCATTTTTATTTGGTCTCTTTATGCGGATGGTGCGCCCGGCATTTGCGGCAAAACTTTTTAAGCTCCAAGCGTTGCTTTAAAATCTTTTTATTCTTTTTGGAATGATAACCCACGGTTTTACAACTCGTGCATTCCATTTTTATCATGTTATCCTGAGACATATTTGGCCAATATAATTATTGATAAATATTACCAAGCTCCGCTTTCGCTGGAGCCCAAAGTCGGATTTGAACCGACGACCTACGGTTTACAAAACCGTCGCTCTAACCAACTGAGCTATTTGGGCTCGGGCGACAGCAGGAAGGCTATAAATCCGCCTAAAAAGCGCGCTTAAGCCCTCAACCGTTATCCTCCAATAGCGTGCCTTAGTATAGCCAAAGACGTCAGATTAGTCAAATATTACCTCTGGCCTTTTCAGCCTCCAAAAGGCGTTGTACAGCCAAAATATAGGCCCCGGTGCGCAAATCCACCCTCTTGCCTTTGGCTTCATACAGACCATAAATTCGATCCCAAACAGATCGCATGTTCGATTTTAACTTATTCACCAGATATTCGTCATCCAAAATCTGTCCGGTTCGATTTTGAGCCCACTCAAAATAACTGCCCGTCACTCCGCCGGCATTGGCCGCGATATCCGGCACCACCATAACCTGTTTTTCAAACAAAATCTTATCCGCCGAAGCTGAAACCGGCCCGTTAGCCATCTCGATAATAACCTTAGCTTTTACTTTGTCAGCATTCAAGTCCGTAATCTGATCTTCCAAAGCGGCTAAAATCAATAAATCAACTTCAGATGTCAATAAGGTTTGGTTATCTATTTTTGAGCCCGATTCACCGGCATCCAACGGCAACCTCTGTTTTTTCAAGTCCATCAAAGCCAGGACATCCAAGCCCTCAGGATTCATGACCGCATCCCGGCTGTCGCTGACCGCTATTATTTTGTGACCCGCGGCCTGCAGCCTTTGAGCAATGTATGAACCCGCATTACCAAAACCTTGTACCGCCACTTTGAGGCCCGTAGACGACCAGCCTAAACTTTTAACCATGGATTCAATCATATAAAAACAACCCATGGCCGTGGCATCTTGGCGCAAAGCCAAACCACCCAAAGACAAAGGTTTGCCCGTAATCATACCCGGCTCATGGTGACCTTTTATTTTTTTCATATTCATCCAGCATCCAACCCATAATTTGACCATTAGTATAAACATCGGGCGCGGGGATGTCCTTATCCTGACCCAAAACCTGGTGAAAAGCCGAAACATAAGCCCGGCTTATTTTTTCCAATTCAACAGGCGTTTTTTCCTTGGGATTAAAAGCCACTCCCCCTTTTGCTCCCCCGTAAGGCAATCCGGACAAAGAATTTTTTAAACTCATTAACAACGCCAGTGACTTAACCTCATCCTCGGAAACAGACGGATGAAATCTAATGCCGCCTTTGCCCGGGCCAAGCGCCCGGCTGTGCTGAATTCTGAAAGCTTCATATTTTTGACCGTCGACCTCCAAAGTCTGCCGATTAACGCTCTGGAACTTCAACAATCTTTCAGCTTCCTTGTCAGTGATTGACATGACACTCCCAAGAGCCTCCAGCCTCTGCAAGACTGAACTGTAAAAAGCGCCGGCCATATTTTTACAATAAAGAACTTAATTCGCCGGCCAAAGCATCTTTAGGCCTGAAGCCCACAAACTCATGCGCGATCTGACCGTTTTTAAACAATTTCATGCTGGGTATGCTTTGGATTTGATATTGCATGGCCAAACCTTGATTGTCAGCATCCTCCACGTCCACTTTAACCACTTTCAGCTTATCGCCCATCTCATCGGACAACTCGTCCAAAACCGGAGCCATCATACGGCAAGGACCGCACCAAGGAGCCCAAAAATCCACTAACACCGGCAATTCCGACTTTAATACCTCTTGTTCAAAATTCGAGGCATTGGCATTGATTACTTTTGACATATTTAATTTATAACTTAAATTAATACTTGTTATATGTTACTTGTTACATGTTACATGCTATATGTTACATGCTACATGTTTTATGTTACGTGTTACATGATTAAGAATTATTAATAATTTCGTCAAAAAATTTTTTACACACATCATCGTGCTCGCCTTTACGCTTGCACTGCGTCAAACAAGCCTGAAAGTTTTCACGCATATATTTGTTCATTAAAGAACTCAAAGCCGACCTGGCGGCCTTCATCTGCGTTAATGTTTGAAAACAATCTTCTTTGTTTTCTATCATGCGCCCGACGCCGTTCAATTGACCCATGATATTATTTAACAATTGATCGTATGTCTTCATATTTTTCAACCAATAAAGGTTAACATACACCCCCCAAGGGTGTCAACACGAATCCCTGTATTTTATCAACAACTAAAGTATATATAGACTGGCATTCCCCTGTTTTTGACAGATCTTTTGATTCTTAAAGACAAAACCGTTGGAAATGACTCTGGTGCCTGGTTTTAATTCACGCTCCAGCTTGTACCAGACTCGAGACATGTATTCAGGCAGTAAATACAAATACACCACCTCGGTGTCGGCCGGTAATTTGAACTTCCAAAAATTAACCCACTTAAAACGCGCTCTTCGGCCGGCTCCGTGCATTAAAGACAGCATCTTGCTGTAAACAACCAGCACCGGATTTATTTCGAGCCCCAAAGCACAGGCGCCTTTTTGGCCGGATAAGACGCATAAAGATCCTTTGCCCGAACCAAGCTCCAAAACCTTCATACCCGGCCTTATTTGGGCCAAAGCCAGCATATCTTGAATGTCACGTTTCCTGGATCCTACGTAAGGAGCCGAATACACGGCCGCGATCAGAGAAAAAACATAAAAAATACCCAGAAGCAGAATAAACAACAGAATAAAAATTTCAATCAGTAGATAAAACAAGCTGTTCATCAAGACATTTTATCAAAAACACAGACCATTATCCACCTAGCGCTCTCATCCGGACCTGAAGACTGAAGGCTGTTTATTAAAAACTAAAAATATCCCCTAAGGGATATTTTTAATGGTGGGCAGGCCAGGATTCGAACCTGGGAAGGCGATGCCAGCAGATTTACAGTCTGCCCCGTTTGACCGCTTCGGTACCTGCCCGGACTCACGCCACTTGTGCGGGACGTGATGGAGCCGTTGACCGGGATTGAACCGGTGACCTTCTCCTTACCATGGAGATGCTCTACCAGCTGAGCTACAACGGCTTGAATACTGAAAAAAAAGTGCGCGAATACTCTACCCCATGGGCTGAATTTTATCAATACGCTCTCTGAATTGCTGGAGTTTGGGATAGTCTTCAGACAATAAACGGAGCTTGTCATATCTTCGCCTGGCTTCCGGCGCATCACCCAATACCAAAGTACACTCCAAGGCCAGCTCCGTGTATTTGGCCGACTTGGGCTCCAAATCGCTGGCTCTCTTGGCCGCCGGCCAAGCTTTGGAAAAATCTTCACGATCAACATAATGACGCGCCAATTCGGCATAACGGCAAGCCAAACGAGGTCTAAGCTCAACGGCTTTAAGCCTCATTTCTTCGGCTTTGCCGGTTTCACCTTCGGCTTCCGCGATCTCGGCCAAAGCCGCGAACGAAGCGTCGTCCGCCTGTTTGATTTTAACCAGATACTCAAAAGTTTCTTTGGCCTGCGGATACATCTTTTGCTTCAAATACAACAAGCCAATACCTTTATAGGCATCCACATTGCGATTATTGAGCAATAATATTTCCAAATACCTTTTTTCGGCTTCGGCCCATTTTAAATCTCTGGCCAAACTTCTGGCTTCATCCAACAATCTTTTGACTCTTTCCTGCTCGCTGGGAGCTACTTTGGATAAGGGTTTTTTGGCTTGTTGATAGAGTTTATCCAGATTTATCAAACGTAAATAAGCTTGATGATAGGCTTTTTTAGTCTGATAGATGCCTTTTTGATATAAATATTTAAAGGGCGCTATCTTGCCGCTTTTAACGCGTGAAAATCTTTGCATGACCAAAGCATCTCTTTTTTGTCTTTCCATTTCTTCCCTGATGGAATCAGGATTGATCAATCTGATTTCCGACCAATGTTTTAAGACAATAAAAACAACCACCGCCAAACAAGCGACCGCCAAAAAAATAAATATCCACAAAATCATGATTGTATCAGGCCGGATTGGCGGTCCGGCACAAAAACGCGAAAGCCCGCGGGTCCAAAGAAGCTCCCCCCACCAAGGCGCCGTTCACGCCCGTGGTGGTAATGTATTCGGAAATATTGTTAGCATCCACCGAGCCGCCGTAAATAACTCTGACCTTATCAGCCAAGGAGGCACTGAATTTCTTTTGAATGGCCGCCCTGATAACTTCGTGAGCTTCTTTGGCCTTTTGCGCCGGGCAGGCCTTGCCCGTGCCAATGGACCAGATGGGCTCGTAAGCAAACACGAAAGGAGTTTTGCCTTCGGGCTTAAGACCGGCCAAGGCCGCGGTTACCTGTTGGCGCAAAATTTTATTGACTTCACCCTTTTTATTTTGAGCTTCATTCTCGCCCACGCAAATCACGGGCACGATGCCGGCAGACTGCAAGGCGGCCGCTTTTTTACCCACCATCTCGTCGGTTTCGCCCAAGAGAGCACGTCTTTCACTATGACCAACCAAGCAATACTGCACTCCGAACTCTTGCAGCATATCCGGCGATACTTCGCCCGTATAAGCACCCTCTTTAGCCCAAAAAGAATTTTGCGAGGCCAGAGCGGGTATTGAGGCCCGGCCCAAAGAAGCGCGAGCCGCGGCCAAAGATACGTGGGGCACAGCCACGGCGATATCAATTTCTTTGGGCAGTCTTTCGCGGCGAAAAGCACGAACCCAGCCCCCGGCTTTCATGGGGCCATAATGCATTTTCCAATTGGCGATTAAAAGTGTACGCATAACCTATTTCCAATTAACTAATTTTTTAAATTTTTCCGGCTTGGCGCCCGGCCCAATGGCTGCGATCACCATCCTTTTGGGGTTAAGTATCTCCCGGGCAACCCTTTGAATATCCGAACCCGTTATTTGTTTTATTTTTTTCAACACGGCTTCCGGCGGTTCCATTTTTTTGACGTACAGCCACTGCCGACCATACCATTCCGCGCGATTGGCCGAGTCTTCAAAAGCTAAAGCCAGACGCCCGCTCATATGATCTTTGGCGCGGGACAACTCTTGTTTGCCGACTTGTTCCTGTATGATCTTGTTCAACTCCGTGTAGATGGCCTTGAGCGCCTCTTCCACCCGCCCGTGATCCAAACCCACGCCCACGGTAAAAGCTCCGGTATCTTCCAAAGATTCACTCGAGGTGCCGATGGCATAGCATAAACCCCGTTTTTCTCTTAATTCGGTAAACAATCTGGAAGACATGGTTCCGCCCAAAATATTGGACAGCAGGGTGACGGCGTAACGATCCGGGTGACCATAGGGCAAAGAGTAAAAACTCAAAGCCAACTGTGTTTGTTCGGTTTTCTTTTTCTGCAAGGCCAGAGGTGAACGAACCGCGCCCGGCTGTTTAAAGCACGTAAACGGCTGATCATTGGGCACGCGCGGTTTGGCAATCCGGCCGAAGGTCTGCCTGACCCAGCCGTCTATGCCCGAGGGTATCATACCGGCCACCACTACTGTCAACCGTCCGGGCACGTAATAAGCCCGGTGATAATCCATCAGCGCCCGCCGGTTCAAACCCCTAACCGACTGCCTGGTTCCCGCGATTCCTCTGCCCAAGGGCGATCTGGCGAATAAATTAGCCTCCAAAAGTTCTGAAATATGATCTCGCGGACTGTCTTCGTACATTTTTATTTCTTCAATGATCACATCCCGCTCTCTTTGTATTTCATGCTCATCAAAACGCGACTTGAACAGCATGTCGTGCAGTAAATCAACCGCCATTTCGGCTTGAGCCGAGTCTATTTTGATGTAATAACCGGTTATATCCTTGCCCGTATAAGCATTGTACTCCGCGCCAAAACGATCCAATTCTTGCGAAATATGCAGAGTGGTGGGACGCTTTTCCGTCCCCTTAAACATCATGTGCTCGATAAAATGAGAAGCTCCGCTCAATTTTGGAGTTTCGTAACGCGAACCGACTTTAACCAAAACCAGCAAAGTCATGGAACGGGCGCCGTTTCTGGGGGCCTTAATCAAAGACACGCCGTTCGACAATGTCGTGCGCTGTACGTTCTCCATACTCATTTGCTATCAGAACTTAAATTAGTCCGCAGCCAGCCGGCCAAATCAGTGATAGCGACTCTGATTTGCTCCATGGTATCGCGGTCGCGCACGGTCACGGTCCGGCTTTCCAGAGTCTCGAAATCCACGGTGATACAGTAAGGCGTGCCAATCTCATCTTGCCGGCGATAGCGCTTGCCCACATTGCCGTTATCATCAAATTCGCACATAAAATCCAATTTAAGCGCGTCGTATATTTCTTTGGCCAAACTGACCAATTCAGGTTTGTTTTTTAGCAAAGGAAAAACCGCGGCTTTAACCGGAGCCAGTTTTTTGGGGAACTTCATGACAATCCTCTGATCTCCATCCAAATCTTCTTCAGTATAAGCTTCGGTCAAAACCGCCAACACTGTGCGTCCCACGCCAACCGATGATTCAATAATATGCGGCACAAATTTTTCACCGGTCTTGGGATCCGTATAACTCAAATCCTTGCCCGAATATTTGGCATGCTGGGTTAAATCATAATCACCGCGCGCGTGCACGCCTTCCAGCTCTTTAAAACCAAAAGGGAAAGCGTATTCAATGTCATAAGCTTCTTGGGCGTAAAAAACCAAGTTTTTGTGCTTATGCCACTTAAGATTTTTCTCGGCCAAACCAAGATGGCGGGTATAGTATTGCCAACGATAATCTCTCAATTTTTCATACTCCTCCATTTCGTTTTCAGGACGCGTAAAATACTGCATCTCCATTTGTTCGAACTCCCTGGTCCTGAAAATGAATTGTCTGGCTGTTATCTCGTTGCGAAAAGCTTTGCCGATTTGCGCAATGCCGAACGGCACTTGCACGCGCGAAGAATCCAAAACATTTTTATAGTTAACGTAGATACCCTGACACGTCTCGCCCCGCAAATAAGCCGGCTCTTTTGACCAGTCGTCCGCGAAATTGCCCAAATTGGATTTAACCAGCAAATTAAACTTTCTGACGGGCGTAAAATCTTTTTTGCCGCAAGACGGACATTTGATTTTATCCAAATTGGCAAACAACAGAGCATTGATTTGTTCTTCGGACATTTTTTCATCCGCTTCAATGCCCGCCTCTTCGAGCAGGTGATCTACCCTTGATCTGACGTGGCAAACCTTGCATTCGGTTAAAGGATCCGCAAAACCGGCCACATGCCCCGAGGCCTCCCAAATTTTGGGATGCATAAAAATACTCGAGTCCAAACCCACAATATCCTGCCTCAACTGAACCATGCACTTCCACCACTCCCTTTTAACCGCGTTGGCCAGCTCAACCCCGTAAGGTCCCAGGTCATAAATCGCGCCATAACCGCCGTAAATTTCCGAAGATGGAAAAACAAAACCCCTGCGCTTGCAGAGTGAGACAATTTTATCCATCGAGTCGTTTTTATCAGCCATAGTTTTAGATGGACATGATGTCCTTTTCTTTTTCTTCGGCCAAAGACTCGATCTTGTCATTCATTTTGGCTACCGATTTATCCAAATCTTCAAGTAAAGAGAATCTTTGATCCTCGGTAATCAATTTGGATTTTTCATCCTGCATTATTTTGGCGCGCGCGTCTTCTCTGATGTTGCGGATAACGATCCGCGCCTGTTCGGCTTTTTGCCCGACAATTTTAACCAGTTCTTTACGATTTTCTTCGGTCATGGGCGGCAAGTTGAGATGAATAACCGTGCCCGCGATTTTGGGGTTAATGCCCAAACCACTGCCCATAATGGCCTTCTCTATCTCTTTAACCAAATTTTTATCCCAGGGTTCTATCTGAATCGTTCTGGCATCCGGAGTGGTAATGGAAGCTACGCCTTTCATCTCCATATTGGAGCCATAGGCCTGAACCCGGATATCTTCCACCAATTCGGCGCTGGCCCGATTGGTGCGCAAATTCTTTAATTCTTTAATAAAATGCTCTAAGGACTGCTCAAATTCTTGTTCCGCGGAATTTAAATATTGGGACATATTATAGTATATTCCAGTATGCCCAATTCAGGCTCATCCGTCAACCGCAAACAGGCTGTTTATAAGACAAAAAACAGCTAATCTGACCAAATTTCAAACTCTAAAAGGATTTATTTTTTCTTAACCGGCACCGTGCCCAAATAAATCACATTGCCGTCTTTGGCATCGATGGCCACGGCCGTTCCCTGGCTGGTAGTGGGTAATTTTTTAGCCTCCCAAGTCTGTCCTCCGTCCAGACTGAAAACCACGGCCGTTGGTCCGGTATACACCAAGTTTTTGCTATTGTTGGGATCTATGGCCATGGACGTAATCTTGCCTTCACCCAGGTCGGTCAATAAATTCATAGCCTCCCAAGTCTGCCCCTGATCTTCGCTCTTGGCTATGCCCGACCTGTGCACCAGATACAAACGGTTGGCGCTGGTGGGATCCACCACCACTTGGTAGATACGGCGCGCGTCGCCGATGTCGCCGAATTCTTTTCTGATTTGCAGCCAAGTAATGCCCGCATCCAAACTTTTCCACAAGCCGTCGCCTTCCGTGCCCGCGTATATCAAACGCGAATCTTGGGGGCTCATGGCCAAAGACGTGACTGACGCGCCGGCCCGCTTAACCGCTTGCCAGTTCGCTCCCTCATCCGTGGATTTGAAAATATCTCCATCATTGGTGGCCGAATACAAAATCGTGGGATTAAACCAATCAGCCAAAATCTGGGTAAAAAACTTGTCGGTCCTGGGGTCGAAAAAAATCATCTCCCAATCGCGGCCGCAAGTCTTGGTTTTAAAAATCTTATTTTGGCTGGCGACATATATCGTACACTTGTTTTTAGGATCCACGGCCACGCTTTTTATGTTTTTAGCTTCCAGATTCTTGAAAATCTGCCACGAGTCTCCCCCGTTCAAGGAATAAGCCAGGCCCTGACCATTGGTGCCCATGTAAATCGCCAGCCTGTCTTGAGGATCCATGGCCAAGGTTTGAACTGACAATTCAGCCCCGGCCGCTGACAGCTTGGGGCCGTCCACATAAGCTTTTTTATTAACCCAAGTCTGCCCATGATCCGATGTTTTCCAGACTCCGCTGTCCGGACCGGTGGGCCCTTGAGCGGTTGGCTGGCCAAAACAGCCGGCGCCGAGTAAAACCAGACCGAACGCCACAGAGGCCAAGCGCGCGGCCGCGGTTAAAGTGCTTTTTGATTTCATAATAATTTTATTATACCAGATCAGCGGACATTCGTGATCAGGCTTCCAAAGATAAAGGGAAATAACGCGGAAACAAACCCGGCAAACTCAATTTGGATTCAGCCGCGCGAAGAGCGGCCGCGCTTAACATCAAGTGCGGAGAAACGGCTCCTCCTACCGCGGCCAGAGCATCGGCCACGCCTTGTGCTAGAATCAAATTAACAGTCGCTTCTTTGATCCACGATCGGCCTATTTCCACGGAACAAGCCGTGAGTGCGTTATTCCAAGTCGCCAAAGGATCTTCTTGCGACTCGCAGGCTTCCCTGATCCGGTCCACGGCTGACAACCGATGCCCAATACTCGGCCCGACCGCGTAAGCACGCGCCATGTCTTCAAAATCAAGTGCTTCATCATCTTTGTCTAAAGCCAACCCGGGACGTCCTCGGCTTTTTTCAGCCAAGGTTGCGGCCTGTTCTGAACTAAAGCCTCGGGCCGTCAGACCTTGAGCCAAGACAAGGCGAGGCACCAAAGACAGAGGCACACAGACGGAACGGCTGATAATGGTAGCCGGAATCTGTGAAACATTGTCCGCCACTCCCACAAAAACCGCGTCAGCCGGCGGTTCTTCCATGATTTTTAACAGCGCGTTATAACCCGCCTCATTCAGGCGGTCCAATTGAGGCAAAAAACCCACTACACGTTTTGATAACTGCGGGCGTTCTTGCAAGCGCAAGCGATTTTTGCGCACCACGTCCACGGATACGTCTCTTTTGCCTTCTTCAGGCAAGAACAACACCACATCCGGATGCAATTGCAGATCCGGCGTTTCAGGATAGTCCAATAAAGCCCTGACAAACTTGTCAGCTAACAGATGTTTGCCGATGTGTTGAGGACCATAAAAAATATAAGCAAAAGCCGGCCGCTCCACCCACTTCTTAAGCAGATTTATGATTGATCCATGGCCAATGACTCCGGCCCAATGATCTTTTGGCATGAAAAACAGTATAGCACTCGCGAACGTAGCGTCCATAACATCCATTTCATGTAGCATGTAACATGTAGCATGTAACAAACGTAATGGCGTACATAGCGTCCTCTCACGTACTTAGCGTCGCTCGTCCTACGTCCAACGTGACCTCCCCCTCGTCATCCTGAATTCAGTTCAGGATCTAACCTCCCATCATACTGAATAACAGCAGTTATTGAGTTTAGAGATCCTGAACCCCCACTATGTCTACGACTGCGAGGGGCACGGCAAGTTCAGGATGACGGAGGTGGTTATTAATAGATTGCCACGCGTCCACCACACCAGGTTCTTCACTGTGTTGGGGTAGATTCTTCACTGTGTTGGGGTAGATTCTTCACTGCGTTCAGAATTAAAAAAGCAGCTGGTCAGGCTGCAGGTGGAGGAGGTGCCATGAGGAGAGAAATCATGGACCCTGCACTCCGTAGTCGATCTCACCCTCCAGGGGAGGGAGCTGTGTGTTGACAGACGGCTGTGGCTTGCGCGAGGCCGGATGGACCGGATCCAGCTCAACCCCGAGCATGGCCCAGAATGTGGCGTCGAACTCAGTCCCCTGACGGCCCACGACGGTGGGGTGCGCGTAGTGAGTGAAGCCCAGCGTACCGCGGGCGCTCACGAACGGGCGCCAGACACTATCGTCGGTGAGCGGGAGACGCGCTTCCGGGAACCAACCGTAGTGCGTCTGCGAGCCGGATTCCCAGGCCGACGTGTTGAGACGCTTGGCCATGAGACCGGTCAGGAACTCCCACTTCTCGAAGCGCCAGTGCAGGCCGACGCCCACATGAAGCTCGTAGAGCTTGTAATTCATGAGTTCGTCGCCATAGCCGCCGCCCAACGCCAGGAAGAAACTGCGAGAACCGTCTTCCGAAGTCACGGGCTCGATAGCTACTTCGGCCCCCACTCCGAACATGGTGTGGTCCCACATCTGCTTGGTGTGCATCAGGCCGTAACCCGAGAACCAGAACGGAATGCGGGAGGCGGCAACCGAGCTGCCGGGAACGGACGCGCCCACGTTGGGTGGTTGAAGCTCGAGGCGCTGTACGCGCCCGTCAATTTCCGTGACGCGAGAGCCCAAACCCGAGATATTGCGCTCGTTGGCGCTCACCCTCTCGGAGAGTTGCTTGATCCGCTCGTCGAACTGCGCGAGGCGCTGTTGCAAGGGCTGATCCGTGGCATTGACGCTCTCGCGAATCTGCTTGATTTCCTCGCGGATCTGCGTCAGCGCTTCGGGTGACTGGATGTTCTTGACCGCCTCTTCGAGGGCCGCGATGCGCGCGAACGCATCGCCGATCTTGAGACATTCTTCCTTGGTTACCCGAGCACCCGTATCGTCTTCGCTTTCGGTGCGGACGTAGTACCCGCGCTCCCGCTCACATCGCTGCTGATAGTTCAGCGCGCGAGGCGGTTGGCGACGAACCGGCGGAGTCGTGGTACCCGTCCCCGTTCCTCCGGGCGGAGCCGGGGTGACCACGGGCGGTACACACGAGACGGGCGGGCAGTTCTTGGTCTGGCTGTCCAGGCAAGCCTGGAACCAGCTGTTGTAATGCCCGAAGTCGGTTGTGGTAACGCTGGCACATTCAGGCAGATGTCCGCAGACAGCCTTCAAATCGGGTGCAGTCCCAGAGAGACACTGGTTGAACTGGTTGGAACAGGCCGCAGCACAGCTATCCAAGCCCGAAGCCGGAGGCGCGGCCGAAGCCGAAGCGCCCGGCGTCTGCGCGCTCGCCAGACCGGAAACGGTCAGCATCGTGGCTACACAGAGCCAAAAATTGAAAGACCTCATGGTTCCTCCTCTGCTGTAATGGCGCTTTTGGCGCCGTTGACCCATTTGTCTAGCCATTTAGGCAAAAAAATGGGGTTCTGTCAAGGGTTTGGACCCTCACCCCCTACCCAATCATGTCATTGCGAACGAGTCCGACGAGTGTGGCAATCTAGCTTATTGCTCACGCTTCGCTCCGTCACGCTGAACCACAACCCGTCATGCTGAATTCATTTCAGCATCTCGCTTCCTAAATCATTATCTTTACTGTCATCTCGACCACTTCGGCAAGCTCAGTGCAGGCTCTGTGGAGAGATCCCTTGAGCTTATTAGGCTTAAGCGATTTCTCGACTATCGCTCGAAATGACATGATTGAGGGCGGAGATCCTGAAACGAGTTCAGGATGACAGAGGATGGAGTTCAGGATGACGAAAAGGCGATTTATGATAAAACTTGTGATTAAGACAACAGTCACCTAAACGCAAAAGCACCAGTCTAGGTTGAGCAGCCTAGCTGGTGCTTCCCGGTTGGGAGTTACCCTTCCGGTAGAAAGTTCTGGCCGTCATCCCGTGAGCTCAAGTATGAGGGATGTTGGCTGTTGGGGCCTCGTCGCGTCTCGGACTAGTAGTCCGTTCCCGAGCGCGAGAAGCAGTTGTTGCCGTTGTTGGTACCGTTCTCGTATTGCTCGAGCACAGTATCCTCCTTGTGGCCGGCGATGGTGGCGTACTCGTCGCTGTCGAACCACTGATCGCCCGAGTTGTTGTGGTTGGTGCACGCGTACTTGTTGGTGTTCGAGGTCGTGGTCTCCCACACGTTCCAGAAGAACGCGAAGTCTCCCACCGGCATCACCAACTGCACGGTCTTGGTTCCGGCCCCCTGGATGTTGCCATTGGGCAGGAACGTCGAGTAGCTGCACCACTCGTTCTCGGTAACTTTGTTGTCGTCCCCGGCGTTGCCGCGCACGATACCGCCGAAGAGCGTGGCATGCGAGTTCTCGGAGTTGACCTTGAACTGCACCTCCACGACCTTCTTGGGTGCCTTCCACAGAAGGCATGCGCAGTGCTGCGGCCCCCACTCGGTGCACGGATCGTTGCCGCAGTCGAAGCTGCCGCAGTCCGTTCCGCCACCGCTGGAGCCACCCGTACCCGCCGTACCGCCGGTGCCACTGGACCCTCCGGTTCCGCCGGTGTTGTCGGGCACGCACTGTCCATTCTCACAGTGCGTGCCCGCGCCGCAGGCGTTGTTGCAAGCATCCGTCGTGCTGCCGCCGGTACCTCCGGTGCCCGTGCAAGCGATGTCGCCGCCCACACAGTCCTCGTCGAGCCCGTTGCCGCAGACCTCCGTGCCACCGGGGTGACACGTGGGGCAGGCGTCGTTGCAATCGGACGCGTTCGAGCTGTAGCCCGCCGGCTGGGAACCGGCCTGCACGCACTGGTTGGGGTTGCCGTAGCCGTCCCCATCCGAATCCGCGCAGTAGGTGCCCGAAGGCGCGTTGCAGACGCAAGCGTCCCAAACCCCATCCGAACCACAGGTCTTGCTGCCCGGAAGGTTTCCACAGCTGCACGATTCCTGGTTACCCGGGGTACAACTCATGTTGTTGCCGCCCGAACCACCCATGCCTGCCGTGCCGCCAGTGCCCGCGCAACCTTCGCAGTCCACGGGATGCTGGTCGTTCCAGTCCTCCGCGTCCATCGTACAGCCGACCGCGAACATGCCGAACACCGTTGCAACCAGAACCACCCAAGCACTCTTCATCGTCGTCTTCATGAGAATCTCCTCTGCCCCGTGAGGGCGAAACGTGTTCCGCCGCCGAACGCTATGAGCGCACGGGGCATTTTCCCTACGTTGACGCAATGGGGATCGTTGCCTTTCCCCTCCTAGTCCCAGATGTCATGAACTTATAATATCGGACCTGTTCAAAATAATGTTGCTAGAAGCCTCTTTATCCGCCATAACACCTTAAATTAGGAGGGGAAAATCTTTATCATGTCACCAAATCATATTGTCATCCTCGCGTAGGCGGGGATCCAGTAAAATTGCTCCGTTCAAATAGCTTCGTGGTTTCCCATTTTCATGGGAATGACGGGGGGCTTTTGGTGAAATGAATTTAATTGTCTATTGAGCATCTGCACAACCTACAACGTAAGTTATGCAGCGACATGAATCTTCAAATAAATTGGAGACTCGTGTCGGGTGAGGCAGTACAAGTGTGTACTGCCTCGAGAACCGAGGGAAGACCAGCGCGTTGCGCGCGGCCGTTTGACTAGAAGAGATTGGTGGAGATGCCGAGGACCGCGTTGCCCTCCACCTGCACCGGGCTGTCACCGTGAGCGCGGGAGATGGGCGACTCACCGCCGAAGTACGAGACCTTGCCGCCGCCGACTCCGACCTCACCGGCAATGAACACCGGCGAACGCGGAATGTCGTAGCGGAGCTGGCCGACTCCAAGGATACCGTAACCGCGGAAGTGCTCGCCGTCGCCTTCGGTGACGAAGACTTGCTCTCCGCGAAGCCCGAGACGCCCTTGCACGTGGCCCGCGTCGTCGAGATACGTACCGATGCCGCCCGCACCGCCAGCGGTCCAGAGCGCTCCTTTGCTGCCGTCGAGGTTGACACCGTCCGCGCTGCCGTAGCCGAAGGTGGCGTCGGCCCAGAGAATGACCCTGGTGTCCGGGATGGTGGCCTGGAAGCCGACCTGTGCCAAACCGCGGTAGAGCGATCCGGCATCGCCACGAGAGTGCATTCCGAAGCCCAACCCGAGCGAGAGCTTGGTTGAGGCTTGAGCCACTCGCTGGACCTCGGTCTGCATATCAGCGAAGGCCCTGGCTACCGCCAGGATGTCCTGCTCCAGCCGAGCGGCCGTGGTGTTGGCATTGAGCGCCAACTGCCACGTGGCGCGGAGGTTCTTCTCGAGCTCCTCCACGCGCCGCCGGAGATCCGGAATGGACGCGATCTCCACCTCGTTGGCCTTCTTCCAGGTTTCGAAGGCGGACATGCGATCGGTCAACTGCTTGATCGCATCCTCGTTCCTGTCGACCGGGAAGCAGAACCAGACCTCGGTCAACCTCCGGAGCTTGCCACCGGTCGGGGTGCTGCCCACGATCGTGGACGAACGCCGAACGGGCACGGGCTTGTAGTGCTTGTTGCTGCACATGCATGCCCCGTCCGACTCGCCAGGCTCGCTCACGGGCTCGCCCTTGCATTCACGCCTGGCGGTTGCCCAGCCGTCGACCGGGGTCGAGGTGGGCGCCGGGGGCGTGACAGCTGAAGGGCCACCGCATCCATTGCCCAAGCACGGTCGCATTTGCGCGCACCGCGGGCATCCGGCGTAGGCCGGCATGGCACACAACGACGCCAGAGTCGCGACGGCCGTATCGACCGCCACGCACTGCCCTCCTTGGGGCTGGTTGGGGACCTGCGCTTGCGCGAGGCCGGGGTTGACGATCATGATGGCCGCCGAAGCAACCACCGCCCAAAACACGCTCGAAACCTTCTTCATGATCCGAAATCCTCCTCGCCCCACACGGGGGCAGAACTACTGTCCCGCCGACCACATGCGTGGGGCGTAAAATCCCTCGATTGATTATCCAAAGTTCTCAGACACACACCAGTGTGGTCCAAGTAGAATGGCCACACCGGTGCGGCCCTAAAGTCGCTCCATGCCTTATGAGAAGAGGAGGAAAGCTTCCCACTCAGCACGGAACGGCTTTAAAGCCGCACGCACACCTGTTAGTAAAGAACACGATAAAATAACACAAAACCAGACTTTTGTCAATAGTCTTTACCTTATTCAGGCCTAATTTGTCAATCCTCTGACTAGCCGGATTATTTAAAATAAAAAATGGCTAATATTAGCCTTTTTGCGTCCTACGTCGCTAGTCCCAATCGTCCCGCGTCAAGATCCTTTCTTATACGTGGGACGTAGGACGTGCGACGAGCGACGATTTTCTATCTGAGCTCCTTAACCTTAGCCAAAACCCACAGTGACCCAACCAGCAGGCCAAAAATGGCACCTAAAAGCCCGTTTCTGACAAAATCAGGTTTGGCGAAAAATCTGGACGGCAACGGGTCATCGATTATCTGCAGGCGGACCGAATAGCCGAAATAGTTGGGCGCTTGAGTGGCCAGCTCTTTGGCCACGGCAATGGACAATAAAGTGGCCTGCGCTCTGTCTTTATGAAAAACTGTGACCTGCAAAACGCCCGTACCCGGCACCACGCCGATCTCCACGGTTTCTTTCCACTCTTGGCGTTTATCAATTTCGTCAGCCGAAAAATACGATGAGTCTACACCTTCCTGTTGCATGACCGCGTTAAAAAAACTGCTGGTATAAACAATCTCGGATAAATTTTGTCCGATACGTTCCGTAGATTTGATGGCCGTGTAAGGATCTACCCCCGTGGCATTGGTTTGGGTAATGAGCAGGCGCACCATGGAGGAAAATTTTAAAGGTTGAATAGCCGAAAAAATCAAAGCCAAGGCCAAACCCAAAAAAGTGGCGGCCGTTAAAATTTTCCAGCCGCGTCCGTAAATATGCAAAATATTAATGGAAGGCATTTGAATTACAGCAAAGGTTCACTGGTGGTTTGCGCGCCCAAAGTTACCGGCACTTCCAATTCTTCGCCCGCGCGCCACACACGCAGATTAACGGTCGAGCCCGGGCGATATTGCATAATAATATCGCTCAAGTCCAAACTCCCATCCAGTATATCACGATCTACTTGAAGAATCACGTCGCCTGTTTTTAATCCGGCTTTGTCGGCCGCGCCGTCCTTGATAACCGCGCGTCCCAGTTTTTTATCTTCACGCAGCCAGGCGCCCCGGCTTGGAAAATCTTCCGGCTGTTCTCCGATCAGACGAGCCACGGCCAAATCTATGGAATAAACTCCCAGATTAGCGCGCTCCACTTCCCCTCCGGCCATCACGCTTTGCAGAGATGACGACAGTGAACTGCCCGGCACAATCAACAAACGCCCGTCAACCGATGATTCAACCAAACCGATCAAAGCGCCTTTGGCGTCCCACAAAGGACTGCCCAGTTCCAACGGCTTCAAATCCCCCATGGCCACGATCCGGCGCTCCGGCTTATCGCTTAACACGGGATCGGAATGCGACACGTGTCTAATGGCGATAATGGATGAGGGAGCGAACTGCTCGGCTGACGGTTCAAGCCAAGCGGCCAAACCCGTACGCCCGGACCAGTAATCCGCAAAGGCTGTAACCGATAAATCGCGGGCATTGGTTTTTAAAAAAACCGTGTTAGTGGATCTGTCCAGAACACCTCTTTCAACTTGGTAAGCCCGGCCCGCGTGCCAAATCAACAAATCAGCCGCCTTGGCGTTTTCCAAAATCTGGCGCGTGGTCACAAACCAGCCGTCAGAGGTTAAAGCTACGGCCCGGCCCAATTGTTCATCTTCGGATAAAAAATTCTGGCTGACCGCGGTCTTTTTGTGCGCGTACACCACACCCACCGGACTGCGGCGGTTAAAAATGGATTCCGGAATGGCGCGCAAAGTAAAATCTTCCATTTGCAGAGGCACCAAGCGTATCTGCGTAGTGGTGGGCATGCTCACCGGTTCATCCACGGCCACCGTGCCGCTGGCATTGGGAATCTTAAAATAAGCTTGATGCGAAACCAAATCCGGCACCATCCTTTGAGCCACCACCATGCCCGATATGGCACCCGAAACCGCGCTTACGGCCAGCCATAAAAAAAACCCGGCCACGGACAGAGCCCACACATTTTTTTTCGCGAATTCTTTGATTGACATAATTTATAACCACCTGGAAGTTGTAATTAAAGTTATTATAAGCACCAAGGCTGCCAAGCCCTCCATCCAAGCTTGTTGTTTACTGGGTATGGGATGATATAAATAACGCCTCATGCGTAACACGACGCAAAAAATCAAGCAAGCCATGGCACCTTGCACGGCCATGGACAGAGGCAACATGACGCTCAATAAGCCAACATGCAAACCAACCGCTCCTCCGATAAACATCCAGACCACATTCTGCTCTTTAGTGGCCCCGGGATGACCCGTGGTCCTGAATAAAATCACAGACACGATGGTTACCAAGGCCACGTAAATCCACTTGGAGCTATGCAAAAAAGCAATCAGACCCACGGAAGTTGAGACCGTGTACCACAAAATAAACGGCACCAAAGCGATATTGACATGGGACAAGCCGTTAACCGGATAGCGCGAAGGCGTGAAGGATAATAAAAACAACAGCTCCAAAGACAAAAAAGATGACAATACGGCCAGCACGATAATCGCCCACCTGGCCAACTCACCCTCGCTCAACAGCATGCCAAAAACCAAAACACCCAACAACAAAAAAGTGGGCAGCATTTTTTCCACCATATCCACCAAGCTGACCCTGGTGCGCGACATGAGCCAAGCGGCGATCATCACCGCCAAGGTTCCGAGCACGGCGATCCAAGGATAAGACAAAGAGTTTTCAAACTGCGCGTAATATAAAATTCCTACCGCGAGAGCGGTGGCGGCCGGCAACAAACGATAAACGAAGATCATGCGCGTGTTTTATTTATCAATAATCAAATTAATACCTTTTTCCAATAAAGAAATGGCTTTAATGGCCTTTTCGCCCGCGATCTTCAATTCCCAAGTACCCAAATCTCTGGACAAGACAAACCCGGCGATGGTTCTGCCCCAAGACGCGGGCAAAGGATAATCTCCAAAACGGGTTTTCTTAATCTCAAAATAGATATCTCCCTGCTCATCAACCTTGGGCTCAAAAACAAACAGCAGATCAAAATTCAGATAACCGCGCCATTTGAATTTCAAAAAAGTTTCCATGCCGGAGGGGCTGACGGCTATCTGGGTAACCAGGGGCTGCCAATCCGTATTCCTTAAAGCCCCTTCCACCGAAGAAGTCAGCAGACCCGTAATCTCCGCTTCACTGATCTGAATGGTATAAACATCGGTTTGACGATTACGTTGTTCGTAAATACGACCGGCCAAACGTATCCTGAACTCATCCCAGGTTACAGCCTCGCCTTTAACCAATCTGATGGGTTGCGGACCATGGTACAAGTAAGAAAACAAAGGTACTTCAACTAAACCGGTTTTGGCCAAAGCCGCGCCCAAAAAAACCACCAAGATGGCTAAAAAGGCAATCAAAAAAACTCCACAGCTGACCAAATTCTTGCCCCACTTGGGTTTTATTTTTTTGGCTTTAAGCTTAGTATTTCCAGCCTCCGTCGGAAGCGTCTGCCCGGCGCCCGAAGACGTCCCTTTTAAGAGGGTAATGCTCATAATTCTTATGACTGACCAACCACCATGTTTTGCATCAAATAATAATGAATGGATTATAACATAATCGACAACATCCCACAGCTTCCCTATTATCCCAAAAACCTCTAAGATATCCCCTATGCCCACTTTGGCCACCAACCGCAAGGCGCATTTCAATTATGAACCATTGGAAGAATTCGATGGCGGGCTTGTTTTGCTTGGCCAAGAGGTCAAATCCATCCGCCAAGGAGGCGCCAAAATAGACCAGGCGCATATCGTGATCAGAAACAACCAGCCATGGCTGATCGGGGCCAACATAGCCAAATATTCCAAAGCCTCAAGTTCGGTCTCTTATGACCCGGAACGCACCCGCGGACTGCTCTTAAACGCCAAAGAAATACGTTATCTTGCGGGAAAATTGGGCGAAAAAGGCTTGACACTGGTGCCCATATCCCTATATACTCGGGGTCAACTGATTAAAATCCATTTTTGGCTGGCTCGAGGCAAAAAAGGCTTTGAGAAGCGCCAAAAAATAAAAAACCGCGACCTGGAGCGCGAAACCAAACGCTTTTTGCGCGGTGAGGATATCTAAATCAGCGGATTTTCACACAGCATATAGCACACAGCATGTAGCACAAAGCATATAGCACACAGCATATAGCATATAGCACACAGCATATAGCACATAACAACAATTGCTACATGCTACATGCTACATGTTACATGCTACATGAGCATGGGGATGCCGAGCTTTGACGGCGCGCTGCCCCGTATTCTGCAGGCCGAGCCGACGCAACTCGTTAAACTACGTCAAACAAGACAATTGCCAACGTCTTATCACGTGCCAAGGCGGCTATCGCTAACGCGTTCAGCATGCCCGTAGCACAACCGGTGCTCGCTTAATCGACCACCGCGATCACTTGTTTCACGCCCGTTGAAATAAACTGATCGTCATTCTTTCGGGCTTGGAATCGAATCGTGGCATGTGATTCGAAACGACAAGGCTCATGCCGCCGGGAATCGGTCCTCGCCGGTTCGTCGCGATTCCCGTGTACCAGAGCCGGCTAAACCTGTGAACGAAGGATGCGCGGTTCGTTGTCGGACGGGGGTGCGACTCCCCCCATCTCCACCACTAACCGACCAAAATAAAAAATAAAAAAAATTCAAATATCAAATTGGGTATCAGCCGCGTCGCGGCACCTGAATTGTTTATTTGAATATTTGATAATTGATATTTAAATTAGATGCGCATACATTTTCGTAGAAGACGCCTGCCGCCCAAACCGGAAGGCGCCCAATACAAGTACAACCAGCAAATACGCGTTCCCGAAGTCAGAGTGATTGATGAACAGGGCGAGTTTTTAGGGGTCATGCCCACCGGCCAAGCTCTTGGCATTGCCGAAGAACGAGGCTTTGACTTGGTTGAAGTTTCTCCCAAGGAACAACCTCCTGTCTGCAAGCTGTTGGACTTTGGAGCTTTCAAGTATCAAAAGGAGAAAGAGCTGAAACAGCAAAAAGCGCATGCTAAAAAAGTGGAAGTAAAAGGCATCAGACTGTCGGTCAAAATCGGGCAACATGATTTGGACAACAGAATCAAACAAGCCATAGACTTTTTGGAAGACGGCCAAAAGCTGAAAATCGAGATTATTCTCCGCGGCCGAGAAAAAGCGCATGGAGATCTGGCACTGGCCAAAATACAGGACTTTATCAATCAGCTGACCCAAACTTATGAACTGTTTACGGAACAGCCTCCCAAAAGACAAGGCGGAAATGTGTCGGCCATAGTCGGGCGCAAAGGCTGAACCAATCAATTTAAAATTATAAATTATAACATTAAAAATTAGGAATTATCCATATTATGAAAAGCAAGATGAAGACCTGTAAGGCCGTAGCCAAGAGGGTCAGAATAACCAAAAACGGCAAAGTGCTGAAGCGCAAGGCCGGTCAGGATCATTTCAACAGCCGTGAATCCGGCAACACCAAACGCAATAAAAGACGTGATCTCGAGGTCAGCGCCAGCTACACCCGCAACATCAAAGATCTTTTGCCGCATAACTAATTATCAAAGATTTTTGATTTAAATTTAGATTTACACTGAAATAATATGCCGAGAGTTAAAAGAGGTACTCACCGTATCAAAAGACGAAAAAACATATTGGCCCGCACCAAGGGCATGATGTGGGGACGCAAGTCCAAAATCACTTTGGCCAAGACAGCGGCCAATAAAGCCGGCGTCAATGCTTATGTCGGCCGTAAACTCAAGAAACGCGTCAACCGCGGTCTGCAACAGGTCAGAATCAATGCCGCGGCCCGCGCCTTGGGCACTTCTTTCAGTAAACTGATGGACGGCTTAAAGAAAAGAAACATCACTCTTGATAAAAAAATACTGGCTCAATTGGCGGCCAAGCACCCGGAAGTGTTTAAAAAAGTCGTTCAAGCCTAAAAACAATCCACAGAAAAAAACGCCCGTCATATCACGAGGCGTTTTTTTAGTGTATAATTAGATATAATTATATGCCATCATTAGACATAATGAAGGAAAAGCCTTCACCTCGAGAGACTGAAAAAAAACCATCCGCTTCTCCGGAAAAACCGCGCACCCTGCGCACGGCCCGGACAGCCCGCCCCAAAAGACCAACTCTGCGTCCCCAACCCGGACAAGATGCTTCGGAAGCTGAAAAGCAATTGAGTCAAATCAGGGCCAAGCTAAAGGGTAAACAAGATATTTTACAGCACCCGGATGTTTTGGTTGATGTCTGGGACGCTCTAAAAGAATTTCACCACCCCAAGCGCCAGCCCAACGAACAAGACCTCAATCAATTGCGCCATACCCTGCAAAAAGCACTCTACGAATATCAAGCCAGAACAGAAAAGATCCAGACCTTGCGCGTTCCCAAAACGTTGCGGACCGAACGCGGCCGGGAATTCGCAGATCAAAGAGAGCAGCTGGAAAAAATCTTGTCTGAACTTATGAGTTCAGACAACCCATCACAAGCCAAACAAGATTCGGCCGGAGCTTTTAATGATTTCGTCAAATGGAGAGAACGACAACAAAAACAATCCATGGAAAAACAGGTTACGGATTATGAATCTCAAGCCACACGCTTACTGGAAAAAGAACAAGAACTGCAAGAACAAATTCAGGCGGCCACCGGACAAACAGCCATGGGCAATTCAGCCGAAGAAATAAAAAATCATCTGAAGCTGAGTGCTTGGCAGAAAATCAAAGACTGGGCGGGTACGCTGGCCGGCAACAAACCGGTTGTTCAGCTGATTGCCGAATTGGCCAAAGTTCAAAGAGAGCGCGTGGTGCTGGACAGAAAAATTACGGATTCCAAGGTCAATCTGGGCCAGGATACTTTCAGAGTACCGGACGTGCCCATAAAAACCGAAGCTCAAGCCATGGTTGATTTGGCCGAACCGGCTGAAACCCAAAAAGTTGAAATAACCAAAAGCGGACCCCGATACCCCAAAGAAAAAGCCGACCAATTGCTGGCTGATATCGATCGAATGGTCGAAACCAATATAAAAACGGATGAAATTTTAACAGATATCGATCGAATGGTCGAGGATAACCAATCAAATGTAAAAAAACATAAAGAGGCTAAATACCCCAAAGAAAAAGCTGATGCTATTTTATCTGACATTGACCAGATGGTTGAAGCAGATCTGTCTGACAAAGAAGAGTTAAAAGCCGGCCGTTACCCGGCCGGAAAAGCTGATGAACTACTAGCTTCCATTAATCAAGATTTGGATGCAAGATCAGCCGTTCAAAAAGAAACAAAAACAACGCCTGAAGCACCTGTTTTAAGGGAGCGCCGGCAAATGAAAAAACTACGCCAAGAGTTAAGACTGATAAAACAGGCTCGGCAAGATGTCATTAAGGACTTGGCCCAGCCGACCGAAACAAAACAAGACGCCAAATCAAACGAGCAATATCAAAAAATGCTGGCAGATCATGATCTAAGAATCGCCGAACTGGAAAACAAGATAGCTAATCTGTCACGCGCGCCGGAAAAATTGGAAGAACTGGAGCCCATAGAGGAAGCATCAATTTCTTCCCAGGCACCTCCCCCGCCTTCCGCGGAAAAAAGAGAAGAATACCTTGATTTGCAAGCAGCTATTTCGGGCAGACCCAGACCAAAAAAGACTAAAAGATCAGCTCTGACCAGACCCCGCACAGTGGAGGATGACGAAGAACTTTACGCACAGACCAAAACCATTATCGAAAGCGCGGGTCAACTGGCCGCTGATACCGCCCCGGCCGAGCAGTTTGAACCGCCAAAAAAACGCAGTTTAAGACAGCCCAAAGCCAGTATGGTCGTGGCGCTCGAGGATACTGCGGTCTCGGAAAAACTCCCTACAGCCAAAGCAGTCAAAGAATTACCCTTGGCTTACAACGAACTACAACAACTGATAAACGAGAGGCTTGGACTTTTGTCAAAAGAAGATCGTCTGGCTTTGAATTTTGACAGCAAGACGTATGCCGAAAAAGCCATGAACCGTGACCGGGCTTATGCCGAGGGCAATGACAAAGAAGGTGAGGCTTATCAGATATCAATCGACGAACTTAACAAAGTCTTGAATCAGGCCGGCGTTATTGGAGACAAAGAAGACCCATCCATGCATACGGGCGGCAAATCCAAAGGCTTGAAAGCATTAGGCGGAAATTTTCTAACCAAAAATTCCGATCAATACGCCAAGATAATTCCCACAGCCCGCAAATCCAAGGAACTTAAGCATATTAAGCATCCGGAGACAGCTGAAGCACCCACTTTATCAGTACCCTGGGCTCAAGCTAACTTGGGCGAATCAGCTTCAAATACCTGGCAAAGAGTAGCCCCTATCATAGCCGAGAGGAATTTGGGACCGACAATCAGCAAAAGACTGGAAAGCCTGATGCAGGAGGCCGGTGCGACGGATTTAAAAGGAGCTTCCATTGACTACCAAGCTTTGCCTGAATTGATGAATAAAGTCAGAGCCAATTCGGCCTACGCCTCGTCACCCGAAGCTTCGGCTTATGTACTGCTCAAAGCTTTTAAGCCCCAAAACGCTCAAGACCAAAAAATACAATCCCTGATAGACAAAGCCATTAAGGCCATTGATGCTCAAATGCTGGAAATACAGCCCGTGGTCAAAAATTTTATAAGCAAATCAGAGGACAACAAAAAAGCCAGAGAGCAACGGCAAAGCCTGAGACAGTTTGACTTAATGCCATCCCAACCCCGCAAAACAATCGTCCAGCCAGAAGAAGCGCTAAGCCGATTCAAGCAAAAAACCAAAGGCAGGGTCATAGAAAGATCCATGGCCGAATTGTTGGCAGGGGATAAGCGCCGGCAAAACGAAGCTTTGTCCCAATCCGAACGTGAAAAACTAATCAGCCGAGCCGGCGCCAAAAACGCCAAACGTTTTGGCATGTTATTGGAGGATTACCTCCAAGCACTGCCGCTTAAAGACAAAACTACGGCTTTGGCTCAAGACCGATTAGCGCAAGAGGCGAGTAAGCTCGGCCTGAAAAAAGACCCGGTTATAGCCAGACTGATATCACTTTATACCAAAGAGACACCGAAAGCACCCAAAAAACCTCGCACCGCCAGAACAAAGAGAACCGCCAGATAAGAAAAATCCCCGTTTAGCGGGGATTTTTCTTATCTATCCTCTATTCCCTGCTTTTTATCTTTTTAACCAACTCTTGCGTAAAGTTATCCACAGTCAAAGTTTGCTGATCCGCCTGCCCGCGCCAGCGAACAGTCAGTTCTCCCCCGGCCTCTTTGTCTCCAAAAACTATCATGCAAGGCATTTTTTGCTTTTCAGCGTTGCGGATCTTTTTGCCCACGCTCTCCGCCGCCTCATCCACCTCACACCTGATATTCAAAGCCGACAGTTGATCCGCCAGTTGACGGGCTGAATCCAAATGCCTGTCCGCCACCGGCAAAATTGCTATCTGTACGGGAGCCAGCCATAACGGGAAAGCACCGGCATAATGCTCAATCAAGACGGACAAGAAACGCTCTATGGAACCCATGATGGCGCAATGCACCATAACCACCCGCTCCTTCTCGCCTTTTTCGTTGACACAGGTCAAGTCAAAATTTTCCGGCATGTTAAAATCCAGCTGAACCGTGGCCACTTGATGCTTGCGCCCGATGGCATCCAAGCCCATAAAATCAATCTTGGGGCCATACATGGCAGCTTCGCCCTCACCTTCTTCGTATGCGACTCCCCTTTTTTCTATCATCTGTCTCAACTGCGACTCGGCTTCGCTCCAAACCTCTTTGGTGCCCAAATACTTCTCAAACTTATCCGGATCATGAGTTGACAGCCTGACTGACAAATCAAAGCCAAAAGTGGAATAAAAAACATCAATTATATCCCAAATGGCAAAACATTCTTGTTCAATCTGACTCTTGCGGCAAAAAACGTGCGCGTCATCCTGGGTAATACAGCGGACACGCGATAAGCCAGCCAGTTCACCTGATTGCTCGTCCCGATAAACCATGGTGGTTTCGGCGTAGCGCTGGGGCATATCGCGATAACTGCGCATCTGCGAGTCGAAAATTTGAGTGTGATGCGGGCAATTCATGGGTTTTAAAGCGAATTCATGCCCCTCGCGTGTGACAATCTTAAATAATTCGTCTTTAAACTTGGCCCAATGACCGCTTTTTTCATATAAATCCTTTTTGGTTATGTGCGGGATGGCAACCTTGGCGTACCCCTTTTCCCTGCGCAACTGCCACACAAAGTCATCTAAGACGGTCCGCAAAACCGTGCCCTTGGGACTCCACAAGGGGAGCCCGCTGCCCACTAAATCGGAAAAAGAGAATAAACCCAATTCCCGGCCTAATTTTTTATGATCTCGTTTTTCCGCTTCCTCCAACATGAGCTGATAAGCTTTTAACTCATCTTGCGTCGTAAAACATAGTCCGTAGATTCTTTGTAACTGCGGATTGCCTTCCTTGCCCCGCCAAAAAGCCCCGGCCGTTTTCCAAATCTTACAAGCACCGACATCGGCCGTGCTGGCCACATGCGGGCCGCGGCACAAATCAACAAAATCTCCGGTCTTGTAAACACTCACCTTCTCCGGCGCATTAGGATCTATGTCCCCGGCTTCGTCCTCTGATAACTTGGTAGTGCCCTTGGTTCTAATGTCGTTTAAGAGTTCAACTTTATAGTCTTGATTTAGGGACTTAAATAAGTCCACAGCCTGATCCAAGGTCATTTCAGATCTTTCAAAAGACAATTTTTCTTTAACCAAAGCGTCCATGGTCTGCTGAATTTTTTGCAAATCTTCAGGTGTGACCGCCCGGCCAATGTCAATATCATAATAAAAACCAAAATCCAAAGCCGGCCCCACCCCGAACTTAGCCTCGGGAAAAAGCCGTTTGACGGCCGCGGCCATCACATGCGCGGCACTATGGCGCATTATTTCGACATTGTCTGACATACTGATATCAATTACGAATTATCCCGACACAACGATAAAGAATATATTGATCGGGATCCCGACCGAAGTGTCGGGGCGAATTAAAAATTACGAATTATAGAACCAATATTTACGTCATTCCCATGCTGAGCGTAGTCGAAGGGGGCGCCCCCTCATGTCATTTCGAGCGATAGTCGAGAAATCGCTTTGGTTTAATAAGCTCAAGGGATCTCTCCACAGAGCCTGCACTGAGCCTTGCCGAAGTGGTCGAGATGACACAGGCATAACCCTGATGGCCGGAGGCGGATTATGTAAAATTAAAAAAATCCGACCAGCCTCTTTGCGACTCGTCGGGACGATCTTTCGAAACAAACGATTGACCGCGGTTCCACCCGTGTTCCCCGAATGACTTCGGGGCTCTTTTTTATTAAATTTTCAGCCTTTATCCGGTTGGTGAGTCCGGAACTTAATCAGCATAAACCAAACGCTTTAAAGCGTCAATTATCAATAAATCTCTAAATTTATTTTATCCTTCATGGTAGGCAAACGATGGACCCAGCTTGGCTCCAGAATCACGTCCACTTCTTCAACCCCGTCCAAAGCCGACCATTTGCGGATCACTTCATCGCCGGGCAGACCAACGATCAAGTCTTTCCGTAAAGCCGGGCTGGCATCGGTCAGCTTGCTCTCGGCCTGGGCAGAAACAGCCAGCAAGGCACTACCCTTGTCCGCATCTGCGCTTTCCAAGCGAAAACTAACGCGGGAAAAATCAAAATTATCCAAAGCATAACCCTCGGGTATCTTTTCGCTTAACCTGCTCCTGATTAAAGCCGCCACATCCTCTCTGGGGAAGAAAACCGCCGTTACCCCCACTCTGACTTGAGCTAAAAAAGAATCAATCTCCTGTCCGGTGGCCGCATTGCTTTGTTTTTGATAATTGTTGATCAAAAAAATAGATTCCCAGGCCGGATCCGCCCCGGCTTCCACAATCAAAGTCTGCTTGGCTTTTTCCAAGGCCGCGGCATACAGCTCTTCATGCGCCTTGGCCAAAGAATCGGCCGTCACCATTTTACGAGGTCCGCTAGATCCGCCCGGAGGATTAAAATCGGTCACGCTTTCGGCATAAATCAAAGTCTGAAGATCTTTCCATAAGCCCGGGATAGCGAAGCTGGTTCCGGCTTTTAATTTGTATTTATCTCCCACCTCATCGGATTCAGCCTTTACCTCCACCGAACTCCCGGCCGGCACGTTAACCGAATCCGTAATCCTGTAAAGCCGGTTGTCAGCCGTCAACAAACGTGTTTTGGCCACCAAGGGCTGAGGCTTGGAGTATTTATTGATTATTTTAACCGTACCCGAAGTCTTGGACGGTTCGGGATTAACCGCCACCGTAGTGCTGACCACGGATACCACAAACTCCTTAGCTTCGGTAAAAGTACCGCTGACCACCCGGCCTTTTATCTGTCCGGAAATGGGCGAGGAAGAGATATCCATGACCGTATCAATGGCCACAGGCTCTCTTTTAACCTTAACCATAACCTTGGCCTTAACCGAAGATGTCCACAGAGCCACCCCGATGACACCCAAAGTCACCAACACAAAAGTAACCGCGATATTCCTGAAGAGTTTAGGCGTTGGAGGCTGAGGAAATCCCCCCGTGTGGCCGCGAGTAATTTTTATACCCATACTCCGCATAGTATAGCACTTTTTTTAAAATACTAACACCCTAAAAAACCACGCTTCTCGGACCCAGGATGGTTTCCATTTCCTGAATCAACTGATGAGTCAAATTAATGGACGAATTTGTCTTAACCCGCCTCTTGCCGCCCACATCATCAATAATAAACTCAACTTTTTGATGCCCCGGATTGGCATCAAATATTTCCCGCAAACGCCTGATGGCTGATTCGGGCAAAGTAGCGCCCACATATAGAGCCACCACTGATTCGGGTTCGCTCAAAGCCGCTTCCGTGGAAGCCAGCACCGCTTGTTCATCAACACCGGAAGATCTGGTCATGATGATCTCTCTAATGTTGTCCGCGTTAATTTCAAAGGCCGTTTCAGCCAGAATCTTCATTTTGCCCGCGTCTTCCGACGGGCGCCCGCTGATAATCAAAGCTCTGTCAGAGACCCAAAGAGCCGCGTTGTCGTTCAAAACCCTGGGAAAAACCACGACCTCACAGTCGGACACTCCGTCTTCCAAGCGGCAAAATAACATGGGCTCATTTTTCTTGGTCAATATCTTTTTAATGGTGGTAACCACGCCCCCCACCCTGACCTTCTTGTCTTTTTTGTACTCCGACAGCTTGTTTAAAGGCAAGATAAAATCTCCCAATTGAGCGGCAAAATTTTTAAACGGATGTTCGGAGACATACAAGCCTAACAATTCTTTTTCCCAGCGCAAAATCTCTTCAGACCTGACGACAGGCGCTTGTTTAAGCACCAAATTCCCGGCTTCCACTTCCGGCGCCAAAACAAACAGGTTAACCTGGCCCGAACTTTGCTCGCGTTCTTTTTGCCGGTGATAATCCAGAATATTTTCCACATTGTAAAACAGCTGTCCCCGGTCGCCAAAGCAATCCAAGGCTCCGGATCTGATCAAGGATTCCATGGATTTTTTATTGATGTATTTGCCTTGAATACGCGTGACAAAATCCGCCAGATCTTTGTATTGGCCGTTTTGCTTGCGTTCTTTGATAATCACTTCCACCACATCGTGACCCAGCCCTTTAATAGCCAACAAACCGAAACGAATAGTGCCTCTGGCACCCGCTTCTCTTTCTTTGGATGGTTGAACAGTATTTTTGTTCACTGAAAAACCCGAAAATGATTCATTGATGCTCGGAGGCAGGACGGTCATGCCCATGCGCCGGCACTCTTCCACCTCGATGGTGATGCGGTCCATGTTAAGACAATCCGAGTTAAGCAGACCGGCCATGAAACATTCGGGATAATAAGCTTTGAGATAAGCCGTCTGATAAGCGATCATGGCATAGCAAGCCGCGTGTGATTTGTTAAAACCATAAGCCGCGAATTTTTCGAACTCATCAAAAACAGATTCAGCCGTGGCTTTGTCCACGCCGTTTTTCATGGAACCGACAATAAATTTTTCACGCATCTCGGCCATGAGTTTGGCAATCTTCTTACCCATGGCCTTGCGTAAAGTATCAGCCTGGCCGCCCGTAAAGCCGGCCATGTCTTTGGACACTTGCATGACTTGCTCTTGATAAACAGGAATACCGTAAGTGCTTTTCAGGGCATTTTCCGTTAAAGGATGCGCGTAGACTATTTTTTCTTTGCCATGTTTACGGTTAATGAAAGATTCGATGAATTGCATGGGGCCCGGGCGGTACAAAGCCACCATAGCGATAATATCATCAATGCAAGACGGTCTAAGCTCGCGGATATAACGCTTCATGCCGTCGGATTCAAGTTGAAAGACACCCGTGGTCTCGCCTTTACCCAATAACTCAAATGTCCTCTCATCATCCAGCGGTATATCATCCAATTTTACTTTAACGCCATGCACAGCCTCCACAATCTCCAAGCAATCACGGATGATGGTCAGGTTGGATAAGCCCAAGAAATCCATCTTAAGCAAACCTACGGCTTCGCAAGGATGCAAAGAATATTGAATGACTTGCTCCACGTCCCCGCC
Organism: Parcubacteria group bacterium ADurb.Bin192; assembly: GCA_002070095.1. Taxonomy (GTDB): domain Bacteria; phylum Patescibacteriota; class Patescibacteriia; order 2-12-FULL-60-25; family 2-12-FULL-60-25; genus MWCR01. The sequence continues at coordinate 40,192 of MWCR01000003.1, forward strand.
CTGCGCTTTTTGCAAAGATGTATATTCATCCAAAGGACTGGGAGCGATCACGATGCCGCAGGCGTGCTGGCTGGCATGCCGGGCCGTACCCTCCAGCCTGGAAGCCAGATCCAAAAGCTGTCTGACTCTGGGGTCAGACTGGTCCAGCGCCTTCAGCTCCGGATTCTCAACCCGCGACTTGGCGATAGGGATATTCTTGCCTTGCACCGGAGGAGGAATGACCTTGGCCACCACATCAACCTCTTGAAACGACCAGCCTAAAACCCGGCCTACGTCGCGCACCGCGGCCCGGGCGGCCATGGTTCCAAAAGTTATAATACCGGCCACCTTGTCTTGTCCATATTTCTCGGTCACATATTGAATCACGTCTTTGCGGCGCACGTCATCAAAATCCATGTCCACATCAGGCATGCTGATACGGTCAGGATTCAAAAAACGCTCAAACAGCAAACCGTATTTCAAGGGATCTAAGTTGGTAATTTTAAGCGCGTAGGCGATGATGGAACCGGCTGCGGAACCGCGTCCGGGACCCACGATCACACCGTTATCTTTGGCCCACTTAACATAATCATGCACGATCAAAAAGTAACCCGGAAAGCCCATGCCTTCCACTACGCCCAGCTCATAGTCAAGTCTCTCCAGCGCTTCGGCCGGCGGGTTTTCACCATATCTTTCAGCCAAACCCCGTTCAGACAAGCGCCGCAGATAAGTCATTTCGGTTTCGCCCTCCGGTACTTCGAACTTAGGCAGCAAATTGACCCCCAGATTCAAAGTGACTTGGCATCTATCCGCTATTACTCTGGTGTTGGCGATGGCTTCGGGCACGTCTTTAAAAGCTTCAACCATTTCCTGTGGGGATCGCAAAGAATGATCCATGGTACGAATGGTAAAACGATTGTTGTCGGACAGCAGTTTACCGGCATGGATGCACTGCAGAGCATCTTGAGCCTCAATGTCGTCTTCGCTTAAATAATGAACATCTTTGGTGGCCACCAAAGGCGCGCCGGTTTTTTGAGCGAGTTTAATCAATTGTTGGTTGATATCAATCTGCGTGGGCGACTCCGGATGATGAACCAATTCCAAAAAAAAGTTCTGCTCGCCGAAAATGGACTGATATTTACGCAAGGCTTTTTCAGCTTTTTCCAAATCATGTTCTTGACAGGCTTTGGGAATTTCCCCTTTCATGCAGCCCGACAAAGCGATTAGACCCTGATGATATTGCTTCAAGACCTCTTTATCCATGCGCGGTTTATAATAAAAACCTTCCAGGTTGGAGATGGAAACTAACTTTAAAAGATTGTGATAGCCTTCATTGGTTTCGGCTAAAATAGTCAGATGATAAGTCCAATCGTCAATGCGCGGACGTTTGTCGGACAATAAATTGGGAGCAATATTGGCTTCCACCCCCATTATAGCCTTAATACCCGCTTTTTGAGCGGCTTCATAAAATTCCACCCAGCCGTACAGCCCGCCATGGTCCGTAAGCGCGATAGCATCAAAGCCCTTTTCCTTGGCCGCGGCCACAATCTGATCCACATCACCCAGAGCGTCGGACAAGGAGTACATGGAATGGACGTGCAGGTGGACAAAAGGTGCTCGTCGCTCGTCCCGCGTCCCAAGTCCCGCGTCATTCGGAGGACTTTCGTCTTTAGTTTTTTGGCTTTGATCTGTGTTCATAGGCTTACTTGCTGACGGCGCAAGGCCTGCAAGTTAGTGTTAATTATCTTAATTGACAATGTTGATTTTTATGCTATAATCATATCATCACTACGAGAAAGACCCCTCTAAGGTTCCGTCCTTACCGGGGGCTTTTTCATTATACTGACTTAATACTAATTTCATTTGATCCAAAAAAGTAATTTTAGCGTTTGTTCGTTTCAATAATATGGAACATTTTTTAGCGTTAGAAGGTGATAGAATAATGCCCATCTTACCCTTTTTCTGTAAAAATCTAACCAACGGGGCATAATCACCATCACTGCTAACCAAAATAACCGTGTCGTAGTTGCTTTCAAAAACATCAATCGTGGCGCTTAAAACGAGATCCGCATCACAATTCCCTTTGGGCTTGCCGTCTCCGTCGTAGATAGTTTCTTTAAAGATCAAAACGAAACCGCATTCTTGCAGGTAAGTATATAAAGAAGAATTTTTTGCAAGCAAGCCGATAAAAATATAAGCTTTTTTTACCCCATGTTTTTCAGACAACCAAACGCGAAATTTTCCGTAATCCAAACTCCAGCCCAATTGCTCAATTCCTTTGTGCAAATTAGCTCCATCGATATATGCAACATTATTAGAGGATTTGATCATATAAAATACGCCCGTATCTTAACGGGCCGTCGACAAACTGCCAAGCGGCTTTATTCAACCTCCTCTTCTTCGTCCAGAAGACGATTATAACGTTTCTTGACGGACCTGGTTTTGGTCTTTTGGTCTGATGCTCCGGCTAAAGAAGCCAGGCCTTTGGTGGCGGCGGCCACTCCGGCCAAAGAACCCAAGACTCCGCCCAGTTTTTCTTTGGCTTGAGCCACATCTTCTTCAATACCGCTCACAATCTCGCGAGTGTGTTCCACCACTTCGTTCCCCTGTCTGATCATGCGAGCAATTTCATACAGCACCCAGCACAAGAAAGCCGACACGGCAAAAACCGCGACCCCGAAACATAGCCAGAAAAATGTTTGTGATGATGCTAAGTCCATATTGGTTTCATTATAGCACATCAGGAACTTGACGTCCCTAGCATCCACATTCACAAAGCATGTAGCACGTAACATATAACAACATCCATGATGACGCTTTCTTCGTCATCCTGAACTTGCCGTGCCCCTCGCAGTCGTAAGACATAGTGGGGTTTCAGGATCTCGTCACTAAACCATTTTGAAAAGTTGCATAGAGATTTTCCAGCCTACCTCCCAATGACTTGAGATTAATCCCGCAGTCTCGAAAAATGACAATTTTGCGTTATTAAACTAATATACAGAACATTATGGCTTTTGAAGCAACTCACATTCGTTTTGCGCTGGACCTGGCCGAGCGCTTAAAAATTATAGACATCCCGGCCTATCTATCGGGCTCCATTTATCCCGACTCCAGATACGCGACCGGCATCTCACGCGGCACTACGCACGGAGATGGGGCTCCGCAAGACCCTTTTGTTAAGGGCTTGGATGATTTTCATAAGGGCTGGGCCACGCATTTGCTTTACGATGAACTGGGTATCGAAAAATACAAAAATCTCTCCCCTACACCGAATATCAAAATTGAAGGCTTTGGTGATTTATGGGTTTTTACCACGGCTGAAAAACTGATTGAGGACATGGAGTGCTTTAAAGCTCTGGGAAAACAAAGGGGTCTAATCCAGGACATCCAGCCTCCAGAGGTTCTGAATAACGAAAATAAGGAGCATCTAAACAAATACTACGCGGATATTAAACAGCTTTATACCAAATCACCGACCTTGTCCGGTTATTATAATCTGATGACCAAATGGCATATCCCAGATCAGGTGGCCAACGCAGTATATGATCTGACTGAATCTTTTCAAAAAAACCCAAGCATGATAGAACAGATAAACGATATCTATCAGGAAATCGTAAGCGCTGAGCTTCGTGGATCCCCGCCTCCCCCACTTCACTGACCCAACTTCGCATTAAGCTTCGATGGGTTCAGCTTCGTGGGACAAGACGTGAATAAGTAAATTGGTGCAGAGATCCTGAAATTAATTCAGGATGACGAAAGGTTGACCATTGCATCGGATAATTCGTAATTTTTAATTCGCCCCGACGCTTTGGTCGGGATCCCGATCAACATATTATTTATCGTTGTGTCGGGATAATTCTTAATTGATTATATGTTAAGCGACATCCCCAAAAAACTCGCAGGACTTTCTGCGGATCAAATCGACCAAGAAATCTGCCGGGCCGGCTTGATTGCGGAGCTGGACGCCATTAATCTTTATGAGCAAATGTCAGCCTTGGCTCAAGATCCCAAGCTTAAAGAAATGCTGGCTGATATCGCCAAAGAAGAAAAAACTCATGTTGGCGAATTCCAAGCTCTTTTGCTTCAAAAAGACTCGGAACAGGTTGGTGAGTTGGAGCATGGCAAAAAAGAGGTTGAGGAAATGTAAAGCATGTAACATGTAACTTGTAGCATGTAACAATCGGAGTGTAACAAAAATCGAAGCTCATCAGCTTCGATTTTTTTCATTTGTTACATGTTACATGCTACAAGTTACATGACCCTCATCTCAACTCCGCCCCAAACTTCTCCTTGCAGGCCATGAGCGCGTTATTAACGACTCCATCTATCTCCTCGCTGGTCAGCGTCTTTTCAGCCGAGCCTATGGTTAAATGCATGGCCAAGGATTTTTTGCCTTCAGTTACTCCTTTGCCCGCATACGTATCAAACCATTGGACAAGCAGTATTTTTTCATCGGCACGCAACACGGCCAACTCAATATCACGGTACTCTGTATCTTGATCGACCACGATGGCCAAATCACGTTTTGATTCCGGATACGGGAAAGGCGGGCTGTATGATTTGTGTGTCTTGGCAAACTTAATCATGTTCCTCATTTCCAATTGCGCGGCACCGACTCGTGATTCTATTTTGAACGCTTCCGTGTATTTGGGTGAGATTTCACCCACGGTTGCGAGCAAGAAATCATCCTTGTAAGCCTGCACCCCACGCCCCGGATGCCACAAATCATCTTGCGAAACTTTTTTCCATTTAACTTCTTTAATATCGAATGAATCAAATATATACTCAACCATGCCCTTGGCCTCACGCCATGGAGAATCATTTTGGTGTTCAATATAGCCAATCACACATTGCGGTGATTCGTCCGGTAATTCAGACCAATTCCCCTTCTTGCCCCCCTGCCTTAAATACACATTAGAGCATTCAAACAACCGCAAGGTATCAGAACGTTCTTGATTGCCGGCCACAGCCTCCAATAATTGCGGAATCAACGACGGACGCATCACTTCAAGCTCGACCGTCAAAGGATTTTGCACATGCAATAAATCCTGGGCATCAAACCCGGCTTTGGACAATAAGTCTTTGGACACGAACGAGTAACCATAAAGCTCGGTGTAACCCGCGCCGGCCAACAGATCCTTGATTCTATCCTCCCAAATAATAATCGCATCCGATTTACGAGGAGCAATATCCATGGGAACTTTGGCCGGAATTTTTCCATAACCGTAAACACGCGCAATTTCCTCAACCAAATCCCTGCCCGCTTCTATATCATGATCTCTCCACCAAGGAACTTCGGCCGAAAGTTTATCGCCAACTGTTTTGACCTTAAAACCCAGCGATTTAAGCACCTCAACCATGTGCGTTTTTTTGAGCTCTACGCCAATCAAGGCATTAACTTCATCAACTGCAATTGAAAAGGATTGAGGTTTGTATTTTTTGGTTTGCACATCCACGGGCGCTCCGGCCGATTCTCCGCCGGCCAATTCTTTAACCAGCTCAATAGCTCGCGCCATGGCTGATTCAGGACCCATTTGCGACAAGCCTTTTTCAAAACGCAATTGAGAATCTGACTGTAATAGAATCTTACGCGACCCTCGGCGGACCACCACCGGATCAAAAGTCGCGGCTTCCAAAACAATGTTGACCGTACCTTCACCGGAACCCGTGTCCTCTCCCCCCATAACACCGGCGATAGCCACCGGTTTTTCCTCATCAGCAATCACCAGCACCGAATCAGGCAAAACATAAGTTTTACCATCAAGTGCCATCATCTTTTCACCTTGTTTGGCATAGCGAACATGAATCGTGTTACCCGCCAATTTATCCGCGTCAAACACATGCATGGGCTGGCCGGTTTCATACATCACATAATTGGTGATATCCACCAGATTGTTAATCGGACGAATACCTGCGGACAACAAACGGCGCTTCAGCCACCACGGCGAAGGTCCGACTTTTACACCTTCCATCCGAGTACCAATGTAGCGCGAGCAGGCATCTTTGGCGTCAATAACAACATTCAACGTCGCTCGTCGCTCGTCGCTCGTCCCACGTTTTTGTTTTTTTAGTGACGCAGGACGCGGGACGTGCGACGCGGGACGATATTTGAAAGGTACCTTTAAAATAGCCGAAGCCTCCCGCGCAATTCCCACCATACCCATGCAATCCGGCCGATTGGACGTGACTTCAATGTCCATCAGCACGTCATCCGCCAAACCCAGAGCTTGAGCCAAGGGCGTGCCCGGATTGACCCTCATGCCGGGAATCTCTTTACCTAAATCCAAAATCTCATGATCGTCCTTAACCGGAAAAGCTTCCCCCAAACCAATCTCACCGGCCGCGCAGATCATGCCATCGCTTTTTTCACCGCGAATTTCAGTCGGCTGGAGCTCTATCAAATCACCCTCGCCATGCCAACGGACTTTGGCTCCGGGGACAGCGACAGCGACTATTTGGCCTTCATAGAGATTGGAACCGCCGCAGACCACCCGTCGTCGCTCGTCACCCGTCGCACGTCCCAGGTCAACATCAACCAGTTTAAGATTGTCAGCCTTGGGATGGTTGGCGATCGTAATGATTTTTCCAACGTAAATACCGTCCAAATCAATCGCGGCCGGCAATATTTTTTCTACCGATGGACCGCATAAAGAAATCTTAGCCGCGAACTCCTCGGGCTTTTGTTTTAGACCGACATATTCTTTGAGCCAGTCATAGGATACTAGTAGATTCATATTGCTTACAGATTAGTCAAAATTGAGGTAATTAACAATACTTAAGATCAAAAATACTAAAACCACCATCACACCAAAAGCATAATGCGTTACCTTTTTAGCTTGGTGTTTGAGTTTCTTGGGCCAGGGAATGTAACCCTGCTGATCATCCGGCGTAGCCATACTCAAGGCCCAGGGAGCCAGGGCTACAAAAGCACTGATAAATAATCCATAGAGCAGAGGCTTGTAAAATACTCCGGCTGCCCTTTCTAACGTATGATTGCCCACGGTTAACTGCAGCAAAGGCCTGAGAGCCATAAACATGAAGAACAGATAAGCGACCAAGCGGGCCAAAAACATTAAAAACACTTCCGCCTTTTTATTGTGCGCATCCATATTTCTTCCAACATCCAAACGACGGGCCACCAGATAAAAAATGGCCGGCAAACTCAACCCTCCAATCAGTATTAATGAAAAAGTCGTTAATTCGCTGTAAGACCCGGGAGTTATCAAGCCGTTCATGGCTAAGTAGACCAAAAAATAGGTAAACGATCCCGAATACAACATGTATGAAACAATATTAGCCAGTATCTTTGGCCAGTCATGCATGTTCCAGGGCTTGAGTAAAAAATAAGCCACCACCAAAACCGCGATGCATATAACAAACTGTAGAATGGCCGTATTCATATCTAAATTAGCACATCCAACAAATAAAAACCCAGGCCAAGCACAGCGGCAGCACCCATGACCCTATAAAGCCATTTCGCGTAAGGTAGTACCAATTTCATATAAGGGTCGTTTTTAGTTTTTATTAGAATCAAACCGGCTAACACCAGGCTCAACAACGTACAAAGGCTGATTATAAATAACATGAACAACCAAACGGTCTTAAGACTAAAACCCTGCGCTATAAAACTAGGATCGAAAAACGATCCAAACCCGGCCACCGCTATAAAACCCATAAAAAACACCGCCCCCATAACATTCAAAATACTATGCAGCCTTGGATGGGGGGACGCGTATTTTCTTCCCCTATCCAGATACGATAAAATAATATACCCCAAAACAGGCACCACAATAATCGATGCCACCATAGCCAGACTGATATATGGATTGGAAAGAGTCTGGGTGCTACGCACCCAAGGAACCACTAAAAATAAGTGGGCCAAGGCGTAAAGTGTGATCAAGGGCGTATTAACCACAGCTGAGGCTGTGTAATCCATGCGCCAAGGTTTAAGCCATCGCAAAACCACCACGTTAAAAATTACCACTACCAGATAAATCCAAAATCCATTTTGCAAAGCAAAATTAAAACCCTCCATTAATAAATCCAGATAATTCATGCTTAAAACTGTTTTAGGAACCTCACATCATTCTGATAAAGAATGCGGATATCATCCAACTGCGTGCCTTCTTTCATCATAGCCACTCTTTCTATGCCCCAGCCAAAAGCCAAGCCTGAATATTTTTTAGGATCTACACCGGACGCTTTCAGCACATTGGGATGAACCATGCCTGCGCCCCCGATTTCCAACCAGCCGCGTTTGCAAACTTTGCATTTTTTGCCGTCCACGACTCCGGTGGCACCACAAACTCCGCAAGAGATATCGACCTCAAACGACGGCTCCGTAAATCTGAAATGATGCGGGCGGATACGTGAGACTCTGCCCGGACCAAAAAATTGTTCCGCGAAATAGTCTAAGATGCCCCGCAGATGAGAAAGATTGACGCCTTGGTCCACATACAAACCCTCAAACTGATGAAACATGGGCGCGTGCGTAGCATCTGATTGCCGGCGGTAGCATTTGCCGATACCCAGCATGCGTACCGGGAACTCATGGCGTTCCAACTCGTGCGCCTGTCCGTTTGAGGTATGCGGAGTCAGAACCATTCTCCCCTGTTTTTGCTTGGCGGACGAAACCGCATCCATAAAAAAAGTCTCCCAATCATCGCGCGCCGGGTGCTCGGGCGGCATGTTGAGCGATTCAAAGGCATACCAGTCCCAATCAACTTCAGGATAGCGGGTGCGGTAAAAACCGATTCTTTCAAAAATGGTGGTGATCTCACGGATGGCCTGTGTTACCAGATGCAGGTGACCTTCGGCTGGACGATTCCCGGGTTCGGTCATGTCCGCGCGTTCGCTGTCAACCAGGCTCGCAAAACGGCTGTCAGCCAATTCCGTCCGTCTCTTGGATAACAAATCCAAACCCGCTTGCTTGATCTCATTGGCTAAAGACCCCAAAACAGGTCTGTCCTCGGCAGACACGGTGGCCAAGCCCTTGAGCATAGCCGTTAGTTGACCCTTGCGTCCAAGATACTTAATCTCAAGTTCATCCAAGTCTTCCAAGGTCCCGGCTTGTTTGATATCGCGCTCTATTTCCAAACGCAATGCTTCTAACTGATCTTTCATAATTTATACAATAAATATTTTATTCATCTTGTCATTTCGACTGAAGCGAATGCGGAACGGAGAAATCCCTCTATATCATAAGTATTTTTTAAGGGATCTCTCCGCTACGGTCGAGATGACAGTGGGGGTTGGTCGAGATGACAATCGGAACCTTACATTCCTACCAAACCTTTAACTCCTCCCCAAATCGCTCCGCCATACTTTCCAATATCTCTAAGAGTTACTAACAAAATCAAAACAATCAACGAGATAAAAGCGATCTGATGGATTCTGGCTTCCAAGTTGCGGGCTACGGGTTTACGTCTTATTTTTTCAATGACTAAAAACAAGAAACGCCCGCCGTCCAAAGCCGGGATGGGCAAGAAATTAATGACCGCTAAATGAATGGAAAGAATGGCGGAAAATTGCAGCAAAGGCACAATGCCTTGCTTGGCCACTTGCCCGGTCATAACCGCGATGCCGATGGGGCCGGCCACTTCTTGTTCAACTCGTCTTAAGAAAATAATATCTCTAAACAAAATCCCAAAGCCTTTCACCACTTCTATGGTGTAGTTCCAAGTGGCTTGAGCGCCATAATACACGGATTGAGCCGGCGTAAACTTAACCTTGCCCACATCCGCCAAACCCACGCCGATGCCGTATTTATCTATTTGCGCAATAAACTCGGGCTGAACGCTCAAGATTTTTTGCTCTCCGGCTCTTTCGATGTAGATATCAAAAGCCTGATCCTGCTGTTCAGCGATCACCTGGCGAGCTTGTTCATAATTCTCGGCCGCTACACCCGCCACGGTTAAAACCCGATCTCCTATCTCCAATCCGGCTTTGGAAGCCGGCGCCTCGGGCAACAAATTAGTGACTCTGATCTCCCGATTCTCAATGACAGCACCCTCGGGCACACCGTCCAAAATAGCCGTGGCACCCATAGAAAAAATAAAAGCGAACAGCACAAAAGCCAACAGCCAGTTCATGGTTACTCCGGCCGCTAAAATAATCAGGCGTTGCCAAATGGGTTTGGCCGTAAAAGTATCGGGTTCATTTTTATCGGCATTCTCGCCATTTTCACCCTTAATCCTGACAAAACCGCCCAAAGGCAGCCAATTGATGGACCAAATAGTGTTTGCATACTGGGTCTCGTCTTTACCGGAGACAATTTTCCATTTGCCGTTGTGTTTAACCAGACCGATCAACCTAGGCGGAAAGCCGTAACCGAATTCATCAGCTTTAACACCGAAAATTCTGGCTGCCGTATAATGGCCCAACTCATGAATCAGGACCAGAACAGACAAAACCAATAAGAAAATTAGCACGATTAACATAGCCAATATATTACTGAATAAAATAATGTTTGTATAGCCTTAAGCGGCCGTGATTAAGCTTGTTTGAAAGCGGACAGACAGCCAAACATCAACCGCGAGTATTTGCAGACGGCGCACAGCCCGGCTGACCATGTGATTAATTATTTTTTATCAAAGCCGTCACTTCGGCCAATTTTTCAGCCATCAATTCATCGGTCGCGGCTTCCAGGTTCAATCTGATCAGCGGCTCGGTGTTGGAGGCCCGCAAATTAAACCACCAGGCCGGTAAACCGGTTTCCGGATCTTTGAACTCATATCTCAAACCATCCAGGTCATAACTTTTATCAGCTTTATCCGCGTAAGCTTCTTGTACGCGTTTAAAAACCGCTGACGCGTCCGCTGCCGGCATGTTGATTTCACCCGAATGACTGTAACGCGCAAATTTCTGCCACAAAGAACTCAAGGACCGGCCCTGTCCGGCCAAAGACTTTAATAGCAACAGCATGGCGTAATCTCCACTCTCAACATTCCAAAGCTCCTGAAAATAATAATGCATGGACATTTCTCCGGCGAACAAAGCCTTTTTGTTTCTCATGTCTTGCTTGATATTGGCATGCCCTACCTTGCAAAATTCACTTTGACCGCCGGCTTGTTCCACAGCTTGATTAACGGACCAAGAAGACCTGATGTCCGCTAAAATCAAACCCGGGCCATTTTTCTTCAAAATCATGTCGGCCAGCAGGGCGGTCATTACATCGCCCCTGATCTGTTCTCCGTTTTCATCCAAAAAACCGACTCTGTCCGCGTCTCCGTCAAAAGCCACGCCGCACACGGCTCCAATCTCCAAAACTTTGGCGCGCAAAGCTTCCAAAGTTTCGGTTTTGATGGGATTGGCCTCATGATTGGGAAAATGCCCGTCCAATTCAAAATATAAATTTTCAGATTTAATCCAAGGACATTTGGCCAGCAATTTGGGCAAAACGTGCCCGGCCATGCCATTGCCCGCGTCTATAACCACCCTCATTTCCGGCATGTCAGACGGCAAATCAGCCAACTTGATAACATAATCAACATATTTGTCCAAAGCCTCGGGGTCGTCCGTCACCTGGCCGCTGACCGCGGATTTTTCCAAGGCAAAATCAGGTTCCGGCCAAGCGTCGCGGATGGCTTCCAAGCCCGAACCCAAACCCAAGGGCAAACAATCGCCGCGCGTAATCTTAAAGCCATTGTATTCAGCCGGATTATGAGAAGCCGTAATCATGACGCCCAAATCATATTTTGATTCAGCCAGTCCCAAAGAAACATTGAACATGGGAGTCGAACAAAGCCCGATGCGTGTTACATTCACGCCTTGAGCGGTCAAAGATTCGATTAATGACGACTCGAGTTCGGGCGAGGTTTCCCTCATATCCAGGCCCACCATAACGCTTTTCGGATCCAATGCCCGCTTAATAGCGACTCCCAATTTAGAGGCAAAATCCGCATTCAGTACTTGCGGAGCCAAAGCCCTGATATCATAAGCTTTAAAAGACGAAAAATGTTCTTGTTGCATATGCCAATCATTATTGACCACGCGCGGCATTTCGTCTATAATTAAAGCCAATAATTCATCTATAAAAACCCTATGATAATGTGGATTTTACTTATAGTTGCGGCCGCTGTCGCGCTGTGGCTGTTCATGACTTATAACAGCCTTATCAAGTCGCGCAACCGCACGGACGAAGCCTGGTCTGATATCGACGTTCAGCTTAAACGCCGCCATGACCTCATACCCAATTTGGTGGCCACGGTTCAAGGCTATGCCTCTCACGAGAGCTCTGTCTTTACCAAGGTGACCGAAGCCCGTTCCCAAGCCATGCAAGCCAAGGGCATTGATGACAAAATCGAAGCCGAAAATCAATTGATGGGCACCCTGAAAAGCTTGTTCGCGGTGGCTGAAAATTATCCTGAACTGAAAGCCAATCAAAACTTTTTGCATTTGCAGCAAGAATTGGCGGATACGGAAAATAAAGTCCAGGCTTCCCGCCGCTTTTACAACGGCAATGTCCGCGACTTCAACACCAAGATTCAAGTTTTCCCGACCAACTTGATTGCCGGAGCTTTGAGCTTCAAGGCTTATAAATTCTTCGAAGCCACGGAAGATGAAAAAGCTTTGCCCAAAGTTGACTTCAACAACAGTCAAAACAATCAATAATCGGTCAAACCACACGTCCCCAACCGGGACGTGTGCCCATATCAATCCAAAATGTATTCCCAGATAGATTCCAACAAACGCAAGTCCTGGTTGCTGATAGCCCTATTCGTAGGGCTTTTGGCGGTCGCGGGTTATGTTTACGGCTACATCACGGAAACCGGCTATTTTGGCTTGATATTGGCTCTGCTCATTTCCACGGTCTGGACCCTTGTTTCCTGGTACGGCGGCTCGGCCATCACTTTAAGCACCTTGGGGGCGCGCGAACTGACCGACAGGTCGCAGTTTATGACGCTGTGGAACTTGGTTGAAAATCTATCCATCACAGCCGGCATTCCCATGCCCAAGGTTTATATCATAGACGACCCGTCGCCCAATGCTTTTGCCACGGGCCGGGATCCGGCACACTCGAGCGTGGCCGTGACCACCGGCTTATTGCAATTGCTGGACAAGACAGAACTGGAAGGTGTTTTGGCTCACGAAATTTCGCATATCAAAAATTACGATACTCGGCTCATGATTTTGGCCGCGGTTTTGGTGGGCGCCTTAATCATGCTGGGAGACTGGATGTTCCGCGGAAGCCTTTTGCGCCGAGACCGCAAAGAGGGCGGGGGTATTATAATTATTATCGGCCTGCTATTTATTTTGCTGGCCCCCTTGGTCGGCGAGCTGATCAAGCTGGCGATTTCCCGCAAAAGAGAGTATTTGGCTGACGCGTCCGGCGCTTTGCTGACCAGATATCCCGAAGGCTTGGCCGGGGCTCTGCAAAAAATCCGCGACGCGGCCGTGCCCATGCGCCAGACATCCAATGCCACCAACCATCTTTGGATTTCCGACCCCAAAGCCAAATCTCTGGGTGAAAAAGTTTCCGGTTTCTTAGCCACCCATCCCCCGATCAACGAGCGCATCCGCCTGCTGAATAACATGCTGGACAAAGTTTGATTATGCTGCCCAACGACCTGATACACCGTTTTACCAGCCACCTCAAAGAAACTTTGCAAAAAGCCTTGAGTTTTGCGGTGTCCAACGGCCGGGATCTGGTTGAACCGGGCGATTTAATCGTGGGTCTTTTAAACGAAAAAGGTTCTTTGGGCGGAGAAATACTGCAAAAAGCCGGCTGTACACCCAAAGACGCCGGCGACTTTTTCAGGGGCTCACCCAACAAAAAACAATCATTATTAGCCCTGGATCTCTCCAACTCAGTTAAAAAACTTTTGGAAAGATGCATTGTTATCGCTCATCTGCGTGAACATAAATTCGTAGGCACTGAACATTTGTTGTCAGCCATATTGGAGAGTGATGATCTGACTCTTTTGGACTACTTTAAATCACACGCTATTGATATCAACGTTTTGAAAGAGCAGACCGAATCCATTTTAAAATCAACCTCCAATTTTCCCAACATGGATCAGATGCTGCAAAGAATGCAAAACGAAGATGATTATCTGGGATCGGATCTGACAGACGAAGACCGGCCGCTCATGCCGCCCGCAAACTCCAGAATCAGCCGGCCGGCTGCCGCCTCGGCCCTGGAAAGTTTTGCCCGCAACCTGACGCACGCACAGATAGTTGAAAAACTGGATCCGGTAGTGGGGCGAGACCGAGAGCTGGAACGCATCATCGAAATCTTGATTAGAAGAACCAAAAGCAATCCCGTGCTGTTGGGCGACCCGGGCGTGGGTAAAACCGCTATTGTGGAAGGCTTGGCTCAACGCCTGGCCCTGGGTGAAGTGCCCGACGCTTTGCACGGACACCGTTTATTGTCGCTCGACCTGGCCTCGACCGTGGCCGGTACCATGTATCGCGGAGAATTCGAAGCCCGGCTCAAACAAGTGGTGGAAGAGGCCAAACAAGACCCTAAAACAATTTTATTTATTGATGAGATTCACAACATTGTGGGCGCCGGTTCCACTTCCGGCTCTTTGGACGCGGCCAATATCTTAAAACCGGCTTTGGCGCGCGGAGAAATCCGCTGTATCGGAGCCACGACTTGGGCCGAATACAAAAAACACATCGAAGCGGACGCGGCCCTGGAAAGGCGCTTTCAGCCTATTTTGATTGACGAACCCACGCCCGAAGCTACCCTGGACATGCTTAAATGCTTGGAAAAGAAATACGCGGAACATCACCGGGTAAAGTTCCATCCCCAAACCTTAAAAACAGCCGTGAGTCTGGCGGAATTGTATCTGACGGACAGATTGTTTCCGGACAAGGCGGTGGATTTGATGGACGAAGCCGCGGCCTCGGTGGTAGCTAAAAAACAATCGCAAGATCACCTGGAACGCATCTCGGTTTTGGACGCGGCCATCAAAGCCAAGATCCAAGAATCTGAAGATCTGATCAGGCGCCACGAAATGGAGCAAGCTGAAAAAAGCCAAGCTCAAGCTGATAAATTACAAAAAAGCAAAGATGAAATAATTCAAGAGCTGGAGCGCGAGCGCAAACAAAACAGACCGGTTATTAAACCTGAAGATGTGGCCAAGGTGGTGGCCAGAATCACCAATGTCCCGGTTTCAACCATTTTGGCCACGGAAAGAGAGCGCTTGGCTGATTTGGAACAAAAATTATCCGAACATATTTTCGGACAGACCAAAGCCATTGATCAAGCTTCGGATGTAATCCGCCGAGCCCGTTTGGGCTTGCACGACCCGCGCCGCCCCAAGGCCTCCATGTTACTGGTCGGCCCTTCAGGCACCGGTAAAACAGAACTCTGCCGTGCTTTGGCTGTCAACCTCTTTGGACGACCGGATGCTCTGATTAAACTGGATATGTCAGAATTCGCGGAACCGCATTCCATCTCCAAACTGGTCGGCTCACCGGCCGGTTATGTGGGCTATCGCGAAAGCACCAAGCTGACAGACGCTATCCGCAAAAAACCCCACTGCGTGGTCTGTTTTGATGAAATTGAAAAAGCGCATCACGATGTTCAGCATACCCTGCTGCAGGTACTGGAAGATGGCCACCTGACCGATGCCACCGGCCGGACCATTTCACTGCGCCATGCTTACATCATCTTAACTTCCAATGTGGGCTCGGACCAGCTGGGTAAAAAAGCTCTGGGTTTTGGCGGACAAACGGATGAATCAAGCTCCATCATTCAAGAAGAAGTCAAACGTATATTCAAGCCCGAACTGCTTAACCGGCTGGATAGAATCATCATTTTCAATCCCCTGTCCGCTGAACACATGCGCCAAATACTGGACCGGGAATTGGGCGAGGTTTGCCAGCGCTTACAACAAGTGCAAAAAGTAGCTTGTGAGATTACGGATTCTGTTTGCGACTGGCTGATGCAGCAAAATTTGCCGGCCGAAGAAGGAGCACGCGCCATCAGACGATTGGTGGAACGCGAAATCAGCGCCCCGCTCGGCAAATACTTAATCCAAAAAAGAAAAAGGTCCAAAATCAAGATAACCAGCTCGCCGGAGGGATTGCACTTTAAGTAAAACTGGGCCATAGGAGGAAACTATGCCGGAGGAAAACAAACCAAAAACAAATTCCAGCGCTTCGGGCGCCGGGATGATACAACAAGGCTATGAAACGGCTTTACAAAAAACCGCCGGCATAATTAATGACTTTAATTTCAGCAACGATAAAAACCGTCCGCAGATAGTTAACAACTTCAAAGACAACCTGATGTCTTTGGACCGTGAGGTGGTCAAAGCCGTGTTTGACGGCGCCGGAGCCATCCGCAACAAACCGGATGAAACTTTTACCATCCCGGACTTGCCCGGCGTGGCCATCCCCAAAAAAATAGTTCAAGAATTGAAAGTCCTGCCTAAAAAATTCTTTGAGGAATACGACGCGGCCAACCGGACCAAAAATGAAATCATGAGCCAGGCCAAGGCCGGCAGTATTGCCGAAGGCGCGGAAACCAAATTAAGCGCGGCCAAATCAGCTGTTTTTGGTAAGGGCTTCGGGCAAATAGGTACGGCCTTGGGAGGTATGGTTGGATTGAAACCGGCCGGCCGCCCTTCTCCTCAAAAACAAACGACGCCGGCGGAGACCAAACCGGCAAGAGAGACTGCCAAAGAACAGCGCATCGAAAAAATCACCGGGCGGGCGGATAAAAAAACCAAAAAACCGGCGCCCAAATCCACGGAAGAGCAGGATTTGGCTATACTGGAAGAAGAACGCCAAGAAATCAAACAAAAACAAGCTCAAAAAGTAGCGGTTAAAGCCCGCCCGGCAGTTGACGTGGCTTTGTTCCAAAAAAATTTTAACGAGGTCTTGGATAATCTGGAAAAAGATCCTGACCCCTTTGCCAACAACGGAGCGGCTTTTTTTGGTATTCGCAAACTCAAACAAGAAGTGAGGCAGGCGTCCAAAAAAGATACTCAACCTGAACTGAAAAATATCTACGATCGGCTGGACGAACTGGGATCAGAATACAGAACCGCACAGGCTGAACAAAAAGCCGGCAAAAACGGCAAAGCCAGATTATTGGCCGCAGTTCAAGATGTTCGGGCCATGTCCGGTCAACCGGCAGCAGCCGCACCGGCTTCAAAGCCAGCTGACACGACTGGCATAGATCAAGAATGGACACGCCTGGCTGAACAAACCGTGCCCGTAGGCCAAACAGCGGACACCGTTTTTAAAGCGGCGCCTCTTAGCCCTCCCCCGGCTCCTTTGACAGCTGACCGGCGAGCCGTACCCACAGCCAAAACCTCCAAAGGCTTCGCTCCAACCTCCACGGATATCAAAGAACGTTTGGGGCAAATTTCAAACAGAGAAGCGCAAATCAACCAGCGGCTGACCGAACTTAAACAGCCGGCTCAAACGGCGGCCGGCACATCGGAAACAGCTCAAGAAATCAATCTCCTGGAGCAAGAATTGGAGCAATTGACTCCGCAAAAACAGGCTTTAAATGATTTACAGCAAACTTTAAGTTCTCAAGCCGGAATCACGGCTCCGGATCCTGAATCGATTCAAAAGGAGCTGACAAAAATATCGAGTCAAGAAACTCAAATCAATAACCGCCTGGCAAAAATAGACCTGGAACAGAAAGCTCTAAAAAGTGTCGGACGGCAGCAACCCGGCTACCAGGCGGCGGCCCAACAAAGTCAAGCTCTGGAGCAAGAAAGAGCGGGGTTAATAAGACAAACAAAAAATCTCAATCCGCAAAAGCAAGCTCTGGAAAATCTTTTGCGTGACATAGAAAAACTAGGCACGGCCACGATGGGCGCAGGTTTGGCCGGTGTGGCCGGAGCCGCGCTCATGGGCACGCAGGCTCCGGCTGTCGGAGCCGCGCCGGCCGGCCGAGAAACGGCCATTGATATCAAAACCGGTTTAAAAACACAGACAACAGTCCAAGCACCGGTTGCCGGTTCAGCGTCTGCGCCGGCCGGACAAGCTCCCAAGACCCCGGTGCAAATCCAAGCGCAGGCTGAAACGCAAACCCAAATCTCGCCGCCGGTCGCGCCCGCCGTTCCAATAAGCGGAAGACGCAGTCAGCAGGCGCAGACACAAACGCCGGCCGGCCGTCAGACCACGGGCCAAGCCCCGGCCGCCGGCTCATACGAGCGCCGGTCCAAACTGGAGTCTTACGGCACAAGTGCAAGCACCGGAGCGACCGTGATACCGAGCGTTGCCCGGACGAACATTTTGACGCCAGCGCCGGGACAGGCCGAGGGTACGCAAATCTCAATTTCAGAACCCGGACAAAAAAGACAAGTAAAAACCGATCAAGTTCAAGGTGGTCAAGTTTTATCAGAGACGCCTTTTGAGCAGATGACCGGCGAACAAACCGCCGTCACTTCAAGCCCGGTCAAAGGCCCCGCCGCTCAAACAACGTCCAAGCCCGGCGGCACAGCTTCAATCTCGCGCCAGATTAAACGCCGGCCGGGAAAGGCCGGAGCCGGCAAAAAAACAACCGCCAGACGCGCCGGCGGCTATCAAGCGGTTGGCCCGCAAGAAATCAAACCTCCCATCGGGCGCGGATTGGATTTGGGCAGGGCTATGAATTTGGCCGCCGGACAAGCCATGGCCGGCCGGCAGGCAACTGCGGCGCGTGCTCCGGAAGGCTTGAGTTTGAGTACGGGCGGATTGGAAACCGGTCTGGCTGAAGGCGGTTTTATGACCAGCGCCATCCCAACTCAAGATGAATTTCTTTACGATCCATTAAGAGCTTACAATCAACCATCGGTTTATACCCAGCGCGCCCCGGGAGCGGCCTATGAAACCGCCGAAACCGAAGATGAGTACATGGGCGCCGGAGGAGAAGTCGCCAGTGACCTCGAAAGACTAAGTTCTCTGGAAGCCCGCAAACAGAAATCACGAGCATTAACCAGCCAACTTTTGGGCTCGGAGGCGGGCATCGGCATGGAGCCCAAAGCTGTAAAACAAGACGCCTCGTCGCTTCAAGCGCAAAAATTCGCGCCCGGAGAAAGAGAGGCGGCTTGGCCCAAAGAAATCCCCCGTCTGATGCGCCTCGAAGCGGCCAGGGGCTCAAAAGTACAAAAATTAGCTCAAGCCAGACAAAAAATCACCGAACTGAAAGATCAATTTGAATCAGCCAAAAAAGCGGTTCAACAATTCAGGGATTTGAAAAACGTAGGAGAATTGCTGGCCGGAGTCAGCGGCTGGACTTTGCTGGCGCTCTGGCTGGAATGGAACCTTGATCTTATTAATAAAAGAATCGCCAATAATGCCATCCCCCTGCTCGAAAAATCACCCTCGCCCGATGCCCCGCCCTGGGAAAAGGGCAAACATACGGTTAAAGACGGCGTAACTGTTTTTGCCAATATTTTTATACCCATTTCGGCTTTAACCTCTTTTCTCATGCCGCTCATCATTACGGCCATCATTACACTGTCGGCTTTGGGCGCGGTGGGAGCGGCCTTTTTAACCGTGGCCAACTTTTTCGGTATTTCAATTTTGTAATTTTATAAAAGGCTCAAATAAGCTATAATAAAGATATGTTAAACCTCACCGAAAATACCAAACGCATCTTGTTCGTGGTTTTTTTCGTTCTCTTCTCAATTGCCACGGGTTATGCCCTGTATTATTTTTTCTTCAGGCCCCTGGCCGGGCCGGCTCCGGGCCAAGAACCGCCGGGCTATACCGGAGAACTGGGCACTTCGGGCCCGCGCGGTGACATAACCCCGGTTCAAGACGACTATGGCATGCTGACTCCGGCTGACACGGTAACCGGAACCGGAGAGCAACCGGGCGCAGGACAAATCTCGTCAGACATATTTCTCTTAAGAGACGCGGTCACCCAAGCGGCCAGCCCATCAGCCGACGGCAACACACGTTATTACAACCCGGAAGACGGACGGTTTTACAAAATCAACGCTGACGGCAGCATAACCGTTCTTTCGAGCCGGCAATTTTTCAATGTCGACCATGTCAACTGGGGCAACACGGCGGACGAAGCCATTTTGGAATTTCCGGACGGCAGTAACATTTATTACAGTTTTGATGACCAAAGACAGGTTACCCTGCCCCAGCATTGGGAAGATTTTAATTTTTCGCCCAAAGACAGCCAAGTGGTAGCCAAAAGCATCGGCTTGGATGAAAACAACCGTTTCTTAATCACTACCAGCCCGGATGGCAATGAAGCCACCGCGCTCTACAATCTGGGTAAAAACGCGCAGGACGTCATACCCAGCTGGTCTCCCAACAATCAGGTGATCGCTTTTTCCAAAACCGGCTCGCCTCAACCGGACAACGGCGAACAGATCTATTTACTCGGTAAAAACAACGAAAATCCAGCCGCTCTCAACGTACCGGGCCGGGGCTTTATTCCCAACTGGTCGCCGACCGGCAAAAAAATACTTTACAGTGTGCACCATCAGAGAGACGGCGAGCGCCCCATGCTGTGGATTTCCGATGCCTCGGGCCAAGACGTGGGCAGAAATCGGCAAAAAATGAATTTAATCACCTGGGCCGACAAATGCGTTTGGGCCAATGACAAAGAAATATTTTGCGCCGTACCCATTGAATTGCCTATTGGCGCGGGTTATGAACGCAATCCTTTTTTAGGCATACCGGATGATATTTACTACATCAATCTGGATACCGGAGTTTCTCAAAAAATCAACACCCCGGAACAAAACCGGCCCATCAGCCAACCCATTATCAGCCAAGATTTGTCGACTTTGATTTTTACGGACTCCGTGACCGGCAAATTGTACAGCTATAAACTAAATTATTGATTATGAACATCCGGCTAAACCCCGAAAAAACCGCCCTGTTGTTAATTATCATAGCCGGCTTAAGCCTGCTGGGCGCCGTTATTTGGAAAAACTATGAAACACGTACTCAATATTTTTTAAGCGGTTCTCCGCCGGCTGAAATTTTTACCAAAATCGAACCCAAATCAGTCCCCTACAATCAGATCAAGCCCCCCGCTTTTATGCAAAGCGATCCCTTGGTTATGGGCTCCATCACTTCCACGGTGGGCGTGATTATTTACGGTGATTACGCAGACCCCAAGTCTCTGACTTTTTACAAAGAGATCACGGATATGGCCGCCCGTCAAAAAGGCCGGGTCAGGGTCATTTGGCATTATCTGCCGGCTAATGATAAGGACGGGGAAGTGGGTTATGAAGCCTCGGTTTTGTCCGAATGCAACCGCTTGATAGATCCGGCTTGGTCAGCTCACGGCCTGCTGATTGATAAATCAAATCTAAAAAGAAGCGATTTGGAAATCATATCCAACCAGATCATGGATGCTGAAAACATGTTATGGGCTTGCCGTAGAGATAAAGACATCCAAGATTATGTCCGGCACGGCATCAACCTGGCGCGCGGCGACGGTATTGATAAAGCGCCCTTTGTTTTTGTAGGCACCCAAGCCTTTCCCTCACAAACCAGCTCCACGGTTGAAATTTTACAAAGCATTCAAAGCTACTTACGTTAATTCATGGCAAACCGTTCTTCTTGGCTGAAATACTTGATCCCAATATTTTTAGTGGTGACGGTTTTTGCAATACAGGCCGGTACCTCTCTTGCCGCCACCAAATGCTGCGCCTGCACCCACCCCAATGTGACAGGCGGCCGATTTTGCATCAAAGATTATGCCGCGGATTGCGCGGATCTGTCTAAATCAACCAATACTGAACTGAAAGATGCCAACTGTTTGCAAGATCCCAGTGTTAACCCGTGTAAAAAAATTACAGCCGGGGTCTGTTTAAATGATCCGGCTGATGAAATGTCGTTTAAACTAAGCTCGGTGCCGGGTTATAAAGCACCGGAAGCTAAAAAAGAAGAAATAAAAACTTTACCCGTACAATTGAATATTCAAGTCCCGGGGCTGACCATGTATGATGCTTATGAAGACGATAAGGAAGTTATTGTCCCGGCTCTGGCTCAATATATTCAAGCTTTACAAACAATCTTAATCGGCATAGGCGTTATAGCTGCGGCCCTGATGGTAATGTATGGAGGTTTTTTATATATTATTTCGGGTACAGGCGCCAAAGTTAGAGAGGGCCAGCAAATCATTAAAGATGCTTTAATCGGTTTGGTAATCATCCTGGGTTCAGCTGTTATCTTGAATAATATCAATCCCAATACAGCCAATCTCTCAGCCTTGCATCTTTATAGAGTGACCGGAGACTATTACACAAACCCGGTTGCTTCCAGAGAAGGAGTAGCCGGGCCGGCCACCAAAGCTGATGAGCTGGAAATTATTGAAGGAGTCAAAATGGCCGGAGGCGACCCTTGTCACATCTTGGCATTTTGCCAACACGAAACCGGTTTACGCATGATTTGGAATGGCTGGCCCAAAAACCCTAAAACCGACGCCTTCTCTTTTGGAGCTTGCAGCGGAGATCTGAAATTCATCCAGGATAACTCACCCAATGATAAAAAACTAAGAAAGGCCTTCCCCGGTATATGGCCGCCTTTAGGTAAAGACAACCCCTCTTTGCCGCCCTTCGCACAGAAAGTGAGATATAACGACATGCCGGAAAAGGCCGAAGTCCTTCTTAATAATCCACGAGTTAATGGTTATTACGCGGCTATATCTATCGGCAGATCCAGTGTTTTGAGTGAAGCCGGAGCCGGCATCGGTTCTGCAAATATTATACGGTGGAGAAAGGAGAATTGCCCGCCAGGTCCTTATCAAGATCCCACCATAGCCCAGGCCGTGGCCATGGGATTTGTTGCGGCCTTCAGCGCCGTTTGCCTACCTGACGCTGCCGCCGGTGGCGCCGGCTGTCCCAAAGACAAGCACAATTGCAGTCCTCTCTATCCGGATAAAATAAATACTCCAACCAAAGGCTATGAAATCTCACCCAGCGGAACAATTTACGGGCAATGCGCATCAACGGGAGCGAGGTGCTGGACCATTTGGACGCGTGACCAGGTTTATGCCACTGTCAAAAACTACAAAGTATTCGATGCCAAATACCATTGTTCTTCAGGAGGCCGCAAATAAAATCGGCTATCGCCCACTATGACAAAATCCGTCGTGCAAAAAAAAATATTAATCCTTGCCTCTTTCAGTCTGCTGACTTTAGGTCTATTTGGCTCGCCGGACACAGCCTTGGCCGACTGCTGTGTTTGCACACACCCGGAAGTCAACGGACATTTTTGCATTACTTTTCCGGGCGACTATGACTGCAATCTTTTAAAAAACGTCAGCGACCCAAAGATTAAGGAGGCAACCTGCAGTAAACAAGTTACTTGTTCCGCGGCTTCGGGCGGAGGAAGCGGTACCTGCGTAAACACACCCGCGACCCTAAACGCTTTTGATTTCGCGTCTTTACCCAAAAAAGCCGGCACAGCTCCCCCGGCCGCTACCCCGCCGGCACCCGGGGCCGGCACTGACATTACACTCAACATCCCCTTGCCCGGGGTAACCTTGGATAAAAGTTATGAAGATGCCGGCGTGGTTTACACGCCCTTTATGGCGCAATACATTGTCGGCTTTCAAAAACTGCTTATCGGCATCGCCATAGTCGTGGCTGCCATCATGATTATTTACGGAGGCTTGCTGTATATTATTTCGAGCACGGGCGCCAAGGTGCGCGACGCCAAAACCCTGATTCAAGACGCGTTGATCGGGCTGGGCATTGTGCTGGGCGCTTATTTGATTTTAGCCAACATCAATCCCAATACCTCGGTGCTGGCACCTTTAGCCATCCCGACTATCAGGCCGGATCCTTTCGAACTGATTCAGGGCTATGAACCGGGAGAAGGCGGCAGTGACAAAGATATTACGTGCAATGAGTGCCCGGAAGTCTCACCCGCTTCAGCCAAGGGTTCGGCCTCCAGGATGCGCGCAGTCTGCGGCAAAAGCGGAACCCTGGCTAATGCCAAAGCTGTTTTGGAAGTCTGGATCAAGGAAGGCATCCCCAACGGATCAGGCTATATCCGGGGCGGAGAGGGTTTTGGCAAAGACCTTAAACAAGCTAGGCCGTATACAGGCTATGCTTTTTGTAAATTGGGAACCAATGGCTGGATAACTCCGGAAATAAAAAACGCTTGCGGTTTATTGGAAGATTTTGACTTTGTTAAAACGCAACATTGCAAAGGTGAAAGTTTGAATTTAAACACAGCCGATTTTAGAAACAACGCTCTCATTAAAGAAGCGGCCACCAACAAAGGTCCTTGCTATGAGGCCATTGTGGAAGCTTACAGCCAATTTTTTGTCTGCCCCATGAAATGCAATGACTTATTCGCTTCACACTGCAGTAACTCGATCGGAGCTTATCTGCAATGCGCGGGCATCAAAAGAAGCGCAGCTGCGGTTTATTTACTGCAAAAACAAGCTCAAGCCGAAGCCGCTTATGCCAACGCCCGTGAACCGGCCCAACCGCCCTGGATTTGCAAGGATGGCAAGGGTAAACATTATTCAGCCTCTGACCCCAAATGCATGGCCCCGGGCAGTGCGGGCACCGGTGAATGCGTATGCACGGAATATACAGACAGCTTTGCCATCATCAGTTTGAGCAAGGCCGCATTTTTATCCAAAACCGCCAACATGCCTTTTGGCACAACCATTGAACGAGGCTGCAAAAACAATTCCATCGCTCACCATTTCTTATATGTAAAAGGATCGGGTCTGCCTTATGAAGTATTTGAAGGCGGCGGTGCTTCAGCGACCGGTGCCGTTGGAGGCAAAGCTGTTTTTAACAACTGGAAAGGAAAAAGCACTTTTGTATTAGACGGAGGATTAAGAGCCAATCCCTCACTCGCCGATTACATCAACAAGATAACGTGCGATGTCAGTTATTTTTACGCGGTCACGGGCTTTACACCCATTAAATAGCAAGCTATACCTTAAAGCATGGCCAAACAAATACCGGTTTATGTTTGCAGTAAATGCGATGCCCAATCTCCCAAATGGAGCGGGCGCTGTTCGGTTTGCGACGCCTGGGGCAGTATTTCCAAGGATCCGGTAATACCCGGCCCCGAGGAACCGGCTGCCAAATCAGCTCCGGGTGACATTAAAACCTTTGCCGGGCTGGACCAAACACAACAAGCGTTGCATGAACCGACCGGTTTTGATTTGATGGACCTGATTTTAGGCGGGGGCTTGGTCAAAGGATCCGTGGTCTTGCTGGCCGGCGAACCGGGCATGGGCAAATCGACTTTGTTGTCACAGCTGGCCTTGCTGATGTCGCGCCAAAAAAAAATACTGTACATAACCGGCGAAGAATCCCCTTATCAGGTTCAATTAAGATTATCCCGCCTGAACCTGGGATTGACCGAGAATTTATTTTTCTTAAATGACACGCGGGCCGAAGTTATTATCAGCACGCTGGAAAAAGAAACACCTCAATTAACCATTATTGATTCCATCCAAAGCATCAGCACGGATAATGTACCGGGAGAAGCCGGCAGTTTGTCGCAGGTTAAAGCCGGCGCCGCCTTGTTGACTCAGGCCGCCAAAAAATTCAATACCACCTTGGTTATGGTGGGCCAAGTTACCAAAGACGGCGACATTGCCGGACCGCGGGCTCTGGAACATCTGGTGGACACGGTTTTGTCTTTGGAGGGAGAGAGAATGCACCGCTTCAGAATACTGCGCGCCATCAAAAACCGCTTTGGTTCGACTGATCAGACGGTTTTGTTGGATATGGATGATAAAGGCTTGCGCATTGTCAGCGATCCCTCGGAAGCCCTGCTCGAAGGCCGGGCCGCCAATACCTGCGGATCGGCTATCGGCTGTCTGCTCGAAGGCCGTCGGCCGCTGTTAGTGGAACTGCAGGCTCTGGTGACTTCCGCCGGCTACAGCTCGCCGGTCAGGCGGGCCACGGGCCTGGATTCATCCAGACTGAATATGCTGTTAGCGGTCTTGACCCGGCATGCCGGGGTTATGGTTTACGACAAAGATGTTTTTGCCAATGCGGCCGGCGGTCTGGAGGTTAAAGACCCGGCGGCTGACCTGGCCTTGGCCGCGGCTATCGCCAGCGCGGTTAATAAAAAACCACTGGAGCCTAAAACCGCGTATTTCGGCGAAGTGGGTTTGACCGGCGAACTCCGCCCCGTAGCTCTGCCGGATTTAAGAATCAAAGAATTCAAGCGCATGGGCTTTACCAAAGTTATTTGCCCCAAAATAAAAAATATCAAAGCTCAAGACATTCAAGTCATCCAGTGCGAGACTATCAAGCAGGCATTAAACTGAATTATTCGGCATGAGCCGTCCGCCGCATGACTTCGGCCCGTTCTTTTAATTTTTCATGCCCGGCCAACAACGGATCTTCTGCCAGCAATTTGACAGCCGCGTCGCGCGCCTGCGTCATAATGCCGACGTCTTCCGGCCGGGCTATCTTAAACACTCCGCGGCCGCTTTGCTCAAAGCCCAAAACATTGCCCGAACCGCGGATTTTCAGGTCTTCTTCGGCCACTGCAAAACCATCGTTGGTTTTTTCCAATATTCTTAATCTGCTTAACGAAGCTTCTTCGTTGGAGGCCACCAAGTAACAAGTCGACGGTTTATCGGATCGGCCAATACGGCCGCGTAATTGATGCAATTGAGCCAAACCGAATCTTTCAGCGCTTTCAATCACCATGATGGTAGCCTCCGGAATATCCACTCCCACCTCCACTACCGTGGTGGCAACCAAAACATCGGCCTGCTTGTTTTTAAAATCATCCATGGAGCGGTCCTTGTCGGCCGGACTCATTTTGCCATGCAAAGCCAAAAGCCTGATATCTTTTAAAGGCCCGTTTTTCAATCTGAACACTTCTTCTTCCACGCTCTTGGCGCCTAATTTATCGGACGGATCAATCAAGGGGCAGACTATAAAGGCCTGTTCTCCGCGTGTTACAGCCTCTTTAATGGCCTGATAAGCCATGTTCCTGCCAGTATCCCCGACCAGCAGACGAGTGACTACGGGCCGGCGGCCGGCGGGCTTGGTTTTAATGATAGACACATCCAGATCGCCCAATAAAGTCAGAGCCAAAGATCTGGGTATGGGCGTGGCCGTCATGGATAAAAGGTGGGGCACCATTTTATCCGGCCTTTCAAGCACGGTTAAAGCCTCGCGCTGAGCCACTCCAAACCGATGCTGTTCATCCACCATGGCCAAAGCCAAATCCGCCGGGCATTGTTCCCTTTCCAACAGCGCGTGCGTGCCCACGGCCACCACCCGGCCCTTAGCCAAACGCTCTTTGGCTTTTAAGGGGGTGAGTTTAATGGTTTCACCGCCTTCCATCAGATACCTGGCCGACGAGGTCAGCAAAAGCAGTGAGATATTGTGTTGCTGATAGAACCTTTCGAGCGTGGCCGCGTGCTGTTTGGCCAAAATATCCGTCGGCGCCATCAAAGCGACCGAATAACCGGCCCGGTAAACCATGGCCGCGCAAAAAGCCGCCACCACTGTTTTACCCGATCCTACGTCCCCCTGAAGAAGGCGCCGCATGGGCCGGCTTTTTTCCATGTCCTGAAAACAAGCCCAGGCTCCCCTCTTTTGATCGGGCGTCAGCTCAAAAGGCAGACCGGCCACAAATTTTTGGGCAAAAGATTGATTAAACTTGATGTCGGGCGCGCCGCCCGCGTCCGCCCGATTACGAGCTAAACGCAAGGCCAGCTGATAAAATAAAATCTCTTCAAAAACAAATCTGCGCCTGCCTTTTTCAGCCGACTCCAGACTGTCCGGCTTATGAATCAAGTTCACGGCTGTTAAGGGATCGGGCAAAGAATACTCCTTAACAATGTCTGCCGGCAGGTCATCCTCAATATCATCCAAGTCCTGGACCGCGATCTTCATGATCTTGCGCAGAGTCTTTTGCGTCACCTGCCCAGTCAAAGGGTAGACCGGAGCAATGTGACCGGCTGCCAAAGTCTCATCATTAGCCGGCTCCCATAAGGGACTGACGAAACCCGTGCCATATTTGGGATGACGCCTGGCCTCCCCCGATACATATATTTCATCCCCGGGCTGGAGATGCTCCAGCATCCAGGGCTGATTAAACCAAGTTACGGAGATTGTACCGGTTTCATCCTCCAATAGACCTTTGATGATACTGATACGCCGCCTGAAGGTCGGCTGTTTTTTAAGCGCCTTAATCTTAACTTTTAAAGTCACGGGCTCGCCCATGGGCACATAAGCGATTTTAACCAAATTGGAATAATCATCGTACCGGCGCGGCATGATGGATAATAAATCGCCCACGGTCTCGACTTCCAGGTTTTTTAAAACCCGCCTCTGTTGAGAGGTTAAACCATGGATATAAGTTACCGGGTCATTCCAAGCCAACATGCTAATAGCTTGCCACGATTGAATTGAGAATGCCAAATTAGTTTAAATTAATCGATCCGCACCGTCTTCATGGTTGAATATTTGTTCTCATCGATACGGCTATTAACAGCCTCTCTTGCCGCTTCAGACTCATAGTCGCAGACATTGCAGTATCTATCTAGGAAGCCAAAAACATAGTATTTATCATTTTTATGTGCAATAAAATATGTCTCTACATAAGTACTACCCGCAGCCCCCTCTCCATGCGACAAGACTCGATAGCTAATGCCATTAATATTTTCTTCCATATCTGAGCTATGCGGTCCTTTGTTGGCACGATCTGCAAGCTTTATAATCTCATCAGAATCGGTTGTTATTTTAACCATAAATGACCTGCCAGAATAAACCTCTATCGACTCGTTATCTTTTAGGATATATGGGATATTGGTTGATAGATAGTTAAAGGACAATTGATTTTCAGCGTCTCTGTAGGTACTGGTAGTTACTTCGCCTGATTTAACATTTTCATATTCAATTATCTCAAAACTACTTATCTCAGGGCTACTGGTTGCTTGAATAATCTCTGCTTGATTCAGAGGTTTCACTGAACCGCCCAGCGGTCCTGGTGGCACTACCTGATAACCAAGATCTTCCGTTTTTGGACTGGATCCTCCCTGCTCTTTATTTAAAAATACAAAGATAGTCAAAGATACACCTAAAACGACCATTATCATGGCTAATCCAATATAAATAAAAGATATTTTGTTATTTTGCATAAAATAATTATATCACGAATATACTATAACGAAATCTAGCTAAGGAATTACAGTATAAACAATAAAAACCCCTATTGGGGTTTTTATTAATGGTGCGACCGAGACGATTTGAACGTCTGACCTCCTCCTTCGCAGGGAGGCGCTCTATCCAGCTGAGCTACGGCCGCCAGTGAGGCTAAGCGTTTGAATTTTCAATAGCCTTTAGGCCTGCCTAGTTCAGAAAAAAATAATCAATTTATTGAATTACTTTTTTTCTGAACTAGGCAGTATCGCGGAGCGATATTGAAAATTCAAACATTTACACCGAATGCCACGGACGTATCCCGCAGGGAATACGGCCGCTTTTTAATATTCAATATATGAGTACTGAATATTGGCTTAAATTCTAAGTAGCCGCCCAAGGATATCAGAAAAATGTTCATCGCGCAAGACCAGATTTTCGGGCAAATATTGCATTAAATGCTCTCTGATAACCACCGGATCTTCGTCTTCCAGAAACAACTTAAGCCTTGGCTTGGGGCTGTATTTTCTGTCCATGTACAAAACTTTGGTAAAGGGGGGGTGATAAATCAAGGAAAAATTATGCAATTTTTCCCAAGTAATCAGATTGCCGTCAACCACCACTCCATTGTGGCCGATTTGCACCAATATCTTTCTTGGCTCCTCGTTGCCGGCCAGCAAAAGGACCACGGCGCTCAACAGGATGATCAGACCGAACAAATAATTCATGGTCCAGATGCTATAACCAACACCGGCCAAGGCCACCAGGCTGACAATCAAATACCAGTTCGTGGTCCGGGGATGATATTCATGTTCGGGCATTTCCCACACAAAAACATCCTGCGCTTCAGCTATTTGCCGCAAAGTTTCGGGCGTATAGGCCATATAGATCAATTATAGCACAAGCGGGCTCATTGCCCCAACCGTTCAAATATCCAGCTCCAAACCGATTGGACAGTGATCAGATCCAAGCTGACCGGCTAAAATTTCGGCTTTTTTGACCCGGCCGGCCAAAGCTTGGGAAGCGAAAAAATAGTCTATGCGCCAACCCACGTTTCTGGCCCGGGCGTTGGCCCAATGCGTCCACCAGGTGTAGTGGCCATTGCCCTGAACAAATAGGCGCAAACTATCGACAAATCCGGCTTTGATTATTTGCTCAATCCCCTCCCTTTCCTGATCCGTAAAACCTTTTTTGCCGCGGTTATCTTTAGGACGAGCCAAATCATCTTCCGTGTGAGCCACATTCAAATCACCGCCAAAAATAACGGGTTTGCCGCTTTTGCGAGCCGGACCAAAGCCGTCGTCAGTCAACGAGACCCTGCCCGCTTCCAAAGCCCGGCAATACTCCAAAAAAGCCGGATCCCAGTGCTTATGACGTAAATTCAAGCGCGATAAATCATCTTTGGCGTTGGGCGTATACACGCTGATAACATAAAAATGATTAAATTCAGCGGTTATCACCCTGCCTTCTTTGCTGGGATCGCCGTATCCGTCGTTCTGTAATGCATACTTTTGAACTATGGCGTCCGGCAGACCATTGGCCACCTTCAAAGGTCGTATTTTAGAAAAGATGGCTGTGCCCGAATAACCCTTTTTCTCCGCACTGTTCCAATACTCCTCATAGTCGGGCAAATCCACTGCTGACTGACCGCGCTCGGCCTTGGTTTCCTGCAAGCACAAAATATCGGGCTGATAGTCGGCCACAAATTTTTGCAAATCACCCTTGGTCCAGACAGATCTGATGCCGTTAACATTCCATGAAGCGAGTTTCATATTCAGAGATTACAAATTATGCGTCAGGATCTCTAAAAATAGCAACCTCCGCAAAGAAAAATCACCTCTAAAACTTTTGGCCGGCTGTTTGCTTGTCATATTGACCATTATATCAATATTTTAACGTTGATGAAATGCTTTTTTGCATCTATAATATCGGTATTATGCGCAATCCATTTGAACCAACGGCTGAATACGTTTCAAGCAAAGAAAAACTGGAAAATCTACGACAAAAAGCGGTTGAGTTGGCCGCCAATATGGAAATAAACGAAATGGACCGGGTCAGATTAACGCGCGTCTTGCAATTGGTTGATAGATACGGCCCGGAATTAAATAAAGAATTTTCCAAAGAAGAAGCCGCCGAGGCCAAGTCTTGGTTGGATACGCTTAAAACCTGGTTAAGATTCAACCGTGTTAACCCGGATGACCAAAAACAAAAAAAGCCCGTAGACCAAGGCCGGGCCTATTTAATAGCGGAAGAGACCGTGGCCACGCTTCGAGAATTAAGACATCTTGCCAGCAAGCTAAAAGAAGGGGTGCTAAATACCTCAATCGAAACACTCATGACGCAAGAGCGACCCGAGAAAATTATTGCACGCGAATCTTTTGATACCTCACTGACACTCCAGTATGAAGAGCAGCACTGGGGCACCGAACGCGTCTGCTTAGACGGCATGCAGAACCATCTGCCTTCGGATAGCAAAGGAGAACAAGTTGGCTTAGGCTTTTCAGTGGACGGAAAATGGGTCAGTTTAGCCCAAGCGGCCAAACAAAAAGACAAAATCCAAGCCGTTAGATTCGTGGATGACGGTGTAGGTTTTGATATGCAAAATTTAGCCTTGTTGTATTCGACCAAGGCCGATGAAGAAGAGTCACGAGGCCAATTCGGCGAAGGTATGAAAATGATTGCCGCCGCTTCTTTGCGCTTAGGCTTGGACATGGAATACGAATCCCAAAACTGGAGCGCGAAGCCCGTCAAGAAACTCGTAACATTAAACGATACACGTCACGGTGAAAATAAACCTATTGAACAATTATCATTCGAAGCGGTTAGATACGAGGGAAAACCCATGTTTGGATCCCGCACCACCGTCTGGCATCCAACGCCGGAATTCTTGAATGAAGCCTTAAAACTGGAAGAAAAGGTCTTGGACTTACGCCCAGAGTATAAACCGCTTTACACGAGTGAAATTGGAGAAATCGTTAGCCGAGAAGCCGGTAAAATGTATGCGAAAGGCATTTTTATTTATCAAGAACCCAAAGCCTTATTTTCTTACAATTTTAATGACGTAAAAACCAATCGGGATCGCAATCAGATTACGTCACACGATATTACGGAAAATGTGGCCAGAATATGGAGCGATGTATCCGACATACGCCTGATAAAAACCTTGTTAAAAAAAGTACAAGATAAAAATTCTAACGATATTCTGGAGGACATCTATTTCAAACTGAAGTATCCGTCGGTCTGGCAACAAGCATTCACGGAAGCATTCGGCCCCGATGCGGTGCTTGATACGGGCTATGCCATCCCCAAGGGCGTTACGCTTCCAAAAAAAAGTTAAATTGATTGCCATGCCCGGATATTTAAAAAGCGCGTTGATCGAAGCCGGAATCCCCTCCGAAAAAAGCACCGTACCGGATAAATATCAAGAGAGACTGCCCACATCTTTGACCCTAAAATACGGGGAACAGGGCTGGGATGAGCGACGAATCTTTTTGGATGCCGTTCAAAACCATCTACCCTCAGATTCAGGAGGCAGTGCCTTCTACTTGCGTTTTCAAACAAAAGACGGCCAATGGCACGCCTACAACGAACTTAAAGATGTTCAAGACGATCAAATCAAAACCATAAAAATTTCAGATAACGGACGCGGGTATGATTATCAAAATTTACAATTTTTAAATTCATCCAAAGAAGACTCGGATGCGTCCGGAAAATTCGGAGAAGGTATGAAGATGGTGGCCGCGGCCGCTTTGCGGGCAGACATCGCAGTGGAATACGGTTCGCGTAAATGGCGGGCCGTTCCGGCCATTGTCAAACACACGGTGGACGGACGCGAAATCAATCAGCTAGTGTTTGACGTAACACATTACGTCAATGAAGAACCCCCGATAGATGATAAACACTACGGCCAATCACAAGAAGTAAGTACAACAACGTTTTCTAATTTGACACCTGAATTGATTCAACAATTTAGAGACGCGACAAAAAATGTAATCGGCGTCGATTCCAAACGTCCGGAAGCAAGCACGTCGGCAGGCGACATCATGCACTTAAATGGCGGAATGCTCTATGTAAGACGTCTGCTGATCCCGGGCGACCACCGTCTCATGAACAGTTATCATTTACCCCATTTTGATATCAAATCTCGCGACCGAAGCCATATCGATCAAGATGATCTGGAACACGAAATAGCTAAAATCTTGTCCGAAGTCAAAGAGGCTCATATTATACGGACGTTATTGTTGCAAATTAAACTTAGTATGGAGTCAGGGGGTTCTAACCCGGTAGAATCTACCATCGAGTATGCCCCACACAACAAAGAACTCTGGAAACAAGCCTTTCATGAAGCGTTTGGTGAAAACGCTTCGGTCATGAACGTAACACGATCGGGTGAAGTAAGCATGGGCCAAGCAAATCATGTGGGGCTCAAGGTGATTACCATGCCGCCCAGAACCGCGGCCACCTTGGAAGCTGTCGGCGTACCCACATATGAAAGTGAGTTAAAAGAGATTGTAGATAATATGCAAGAAGTTTCCATGGAAGATCTCACCGAAGAGGAACTGGAGATGATAGACCGCTTATCTTATATAGATCAATTCATGCCCTATAATAGAGAAGCGGATTTATTTATTTTTAAAACCAAAGACGAAAATGAGAAAAGTGCTTTGGGTTTATGCAAACAAAAGGGAAAAGAAGAAAAAGAAGAAATTTGGATTCGACGCGACCAACTCGAGGCTTTTGAAAGGGCGGCCTTCGTCTATATGCACGAAAAAACACATCAGAATACGGGCGGAGCTCCGGATTCAAGTAGTGAATTTAGAGATTATCTGACACTTGTGGCCGCACGATTATCCATTGACCAGTTAAGCGGCATCAAAGTTTCATCAGCTGAAGGATCAAGACATCTAGGTTTAAAAAAGGCCAAACCAAAAATGGGTATGATTCGTTTACCTTAAATACCAGACCAAGCCACGTTATTCAAACACAATAACCGCCTTTAGGCGGTTATTTGATTATTACATTGGTTCCATGGCTTCAGCTCTATCAAGACCAGCACAACAACTTCGCGAACATCATAGCTCCGTCAACTGTGGCGGAGCCACGGCGTTCGCGAACGCCACAACAGAGCCACGCAAAAGATATCGGTTTAAACAATTCTTAAATTCGACTATATCAACCCATATGAACCAGACCCAACAACTTCGCAAACATCGCGGCTCCGTCAACTGTGGCGGAGCCACGGCGTTCGCGAACGCCGTGGCGGAGAGGGTGGGATTCGAACCCACGGTAACCTTGCGGCTACACCGGATTTCAAGTCCGGCTCATTCGACCACTCTGACACCTCTCCAGCATCTAACCAATTAAAAAATAAAAATGGAGAATGTTGGATTATTTTTTAATTCAAACGCAGTTTAGCCGATAGATAAGTTTTTGTCGAGTCCGGTCAATGACCAAAGCATGCAAAAAAACCCACCGCTTTTTAGACGGTGGGCCTGACACAAATTACACTCTGTTTTAGATCAAAACTTCAATCTGACCCTTGCCGGCCAGGTCTTTCACATGTTCTCCGATTTTTTGCTGTTGTTTTTGTTGAATTATGAAAGCCTTGTATTGATCATGAATCTCCTCAAGCGCCGGCATATCCTTAACCACAGCCGCTTCTTTGTCGTAAAGCTCTTTCAATTCCTCTTCAGTGACGGTTACAGAAGTCAAATCCAGCGTTTGTTGCAAGTACTTTTGTATGCCCAAATCCATGGTTATCATGACCAGCAAATCCTGTTCTGACATGCCTTGAGCAGTCAAAGCGGCTTGATACTTATCAGCATCTTCAAACTGACCTTTGACCGTTTCCAGTTGAGCTTTGATTTCTTCCTCGGTGGCCGCGGCTCCGGAAGCGGCGGTGGCCTGACGAATCAAGGCATTGGAGACCAAGGCATCCAAGGCTTGTAAACGCAGTTGTTTGCGATTTTCATCCGTTAAAGTGGCGGGATCCACCTGTTGACCGGCCAAAATCTGCGCTTCGGAAGATTGGAGATCGGTCTTTTTGATTTCTTCCCCATTGACCCGGGCTACCACATCCGGCAATTCAGCGGCCGGAGCATTGGCGGCCGGGGCGATGTTATTACCCGCTACGTTGACCAAATCAGGCAGGCTGTTGGCTTGAGAAGAATCCCCTCTGGTAAAATAAAATATTCCGCCGGCTGCGGCACCTACGATGGCGATAGCCGCCAAAATGATGATGATTTTTTGTTGCATATTAATATGGTTAAATTGATTGAATTATGAAACGAGCTTTGTTGCAAGTGCTCGATGAATAAATTATAAATCACATATATCAGTCATTGAAGCACAAGTTACGGCCTCGGCCATGCAAGCGACTTTTTCAGTTTCCCAACCGGCGCATTCTTCCATGCAAGATTCGCGACCCTGATCAAACACATATTCATCCGCATTAGGCACTAAATACAGACATTGTTTGACGTAATTCTCACAAGCCTCGACGCAACGATCTTCAACCGGCACAACTATGGCCGATTGTCCGGCCGGCATCTGCTCCGCCGCGCTCTGTTCAGACGGCTCGGAGGGCTCAACCGCCTTAGGAGCTCCACAGCCGACCAGGAAAATCGCCATAGTCAACAACGCTCCGCTTAAATAGATTTTATGCATACCTCTTTAAACTCAATTAACTTAATTTGATACTTAGATTATCAGACCGGACACAATGCTACAAGCAAACCCGCAATAAAGACGGTGCATTTGTTCAAAAAACAACCAAAACATTGATTACAACAAACAAAAGATAGCACACCAACAGAGCCAGACCTTCTTTAAAGTCCAATTTATTGTCAGTATAATAGAACAGTGTAAACAAAGCTAAAATAATGACCAAAAAGGCGGACAGCACCCAAAAAGAAAAGCCTGTCATCACGACTATCGGGCTGATTAGAGCCAAAATTCCCAAAACCAAAATATTGGTAAAAGCAGAACTTAAAAGATGGCTCAAAGAAAGTTCTGAAGTTTTTTTCCGCCAAGCGGTAAACGCAATGGTTATCTCGGGCAAATTGGTGCCTATGGAAAAAAACAACACACCGATAATCATTTCATTAACCCTCCAATCTTTAAGCAGGTTTAAAGTTATCCCCACAATCCAATGAGATATGATCAAAACCCCCACCGTGCCTAAAAGCGCGAAAAAAACCGAGATTAATATTTTGTTTTTTTCAATTAACACCAGGCCGACCTTGTCCAGCGTGGGGTGGGTGCGATACAGATAATAAATAAGCCAGAAATAACAAGCTATCATTATCAAGCCGTCTATTTGCCCGTACTTCCCATCCAAACCCAAAAAAATAGGCGGTAAAATGATGGCCACCTGCGGCAATAACAGCTTCAGATCGCCATTGGTGTCTATGGATCGATTTAAAATCAGGGCACAGCCCAAAACCAAGCCCAGCATCACGATTACTCCCCCTAAAATATTGCCCACGGACAAACCGGACACACCGCTTAAACCGGCGTTAATACCGACCGACAGCTCGGGCAAGGTGGTAATCACGCCCAGTAATATCCCAAAGGCGAACAAGCGTATTTTTAATACACCGGCCAAATATTTGATATTCTTGACTACAAATTCGGCGGACACGCCCAAAGCAAAAAACAGAACGAATAAAATGATTAAATTGACTATAAACATAAGCCCTACCGACTTAAATTGCCGATTTGAATCTTGGCCAAATCACTATTGGTGATACCCAAGCCCAAATACCTCATTATTTGATAAGCGGCCTGACCATCGGCCAAATATACGGCCCGGCAGGTGACAGGATCTACATACCAAGCTTCGCCGTTTTTCTGAACCTGCAATAATATCCGGCCTTTTAAACGGCTGGCCAAAGTATTAACTCCGCAAACAGAAGATGAATTTTTCAGCTCCGCGACCTGGGCCGCGGCCGGTATCTTGGCCAAATCCGCATTCGTAATACCCAAACTGAAGTGACGCATAACGGCATAAGCCGCTTCTCCGTCGGCCAGATAATACCTTTTCGCGTCGCTGGTTCTGACATACCAAGCCTCTCCATGCTCCTCAACCTGTAACAATATCCTGCCCAACAGTCTATCCGGAGCATGGCCCTGAATTTGACCATTTTGACTTTGATTGACCATGGCCCTGGTGTCATCTCCAAAATAACCCGCCGCCGGGCTGAGGCCCTTGGCAATTTGATATCTGATCAGCGCTTGCCGGGTAAAGGCTCCAAACTTATCGGTTTCTTGACCCGGAGAACCGGGACCGGTGGGCGTGATGATAAAACCGTTATTATTTAAAAACTTCTGCAGTTCCTTAACATCAGGATGAATCATGCCGGTTTCCAAGTTTCTGGTAAAAACAAACCGCCGGCTGTCCGGCCCGGTCTCTTGAGTTGTCAATTCTTCGGATCTGTCATTGATGGACAGGGCGCCGTCTCCGAACAATAAAGACTTGACTGTCAGTTCAGCTCGATTGATATACACTCCGACAAATTCAACCGACATATCCGGGATTCCATCTCCATCCAAATCAACTTTTACCGATTCATTTAGAGCCAAGCTTAAGACCTGCGGATTGGAAGCTACTTCGAACGTGACAATTTTACGCCATAAATCAAGCTCCACAATTTTAAGCGAATGAGCCTCGGGGCGTAAAAACCGGCTTCCCGGAGCCTCGAACAAAGCTTTAGATCTGATATGGGCCAGCAAATTCAGGCCGTCCCGGTTGATAGCGCCCACTTCTTTAACCGCGTCCATGGCCACGGTCACATCCTGCTTGCCGGAACCAATGCCGGCCGGCGGATAAAACATACTCCCTCCTCCGGAAGAAGCCGCCACGGGCGTAAAATTGGCCGTCACGTTCAAATTCGAAGTGACGTTAAAATCGGTTCTGGGATTTTGGGTTGAACTGTCGCTCCAGTCCGTAAAAGCATAACCCGCGTCCGGTACCGCGGTCACAGCCGTGCCATCGGCGCCGTAATTGACGACCTGTGAAGTCAAACCGGTCAGCGAGCCGTTCGCTCCCGCGGTATAAGTTAATGTGTAAGTATTGACGGCAAATTCGGCCGTGACCGAAATATTGGCCGTGACATGGCCGTCGATACGCGGATTATCCGTTACATTGTCAGACCACTTTACAAAGTGATGGCCCGTATCAGGCACGGCCGTAACCGCCGTACTGCTGGCGCCGTAATTGACGACCTGTGAAGTCAAACCGGTCAGCGAGCCGTTGGGACCGGCCGCATAGTTAACATTATAAGTTTTAATCTTAACCTCACCGGCCACCGCCAAGTCATCGCCGGTCAGCCGGCCGACCGCGAAAGTGCCGGGCGCGCCCGTAGCGCCCCAGGCGTATAAACGAAAAGTAACCGGATCGCCCGGCTGTATATCCTGCAAAGCCGGCAAGGCGGACATGTCCACGCGCGGCCTGACCGTGCCGTCATTTTCAGAAGTCAGATACGCAAACTGCGCGCCTAAATCGACTCCCGCGGTCGCGAAACCATCCAAACTATACTGCCACTGATAAGCATTGGGACCCGTGCCGCTGCGGCGCAGGTTAGCATCCAAAAAACCCAAAAATATTTCATAACCCGGATCGCTCTCCACTTCAAATTGAAAATATTCCTGATCACTCACGGCATTGGCCTTATTACCTCCAACCACATAATCATTAGCCGAAAAAGCATCCAGTAAAAAAGATGGATTGATACCGGCTCCGCGGGATAGTATCGAATTCTGAAGATTGGCATTCAGGGTAGTGGCGTTAAAAGTAACTTGATCGCCGTTTTCGCCGGCCGGATCAAAAGCCACGATAATATTGGGCGTAACCGTGCCCGTAAAAACCAAGTCATCGCCGGCCAAGCGTCCAAAAGCAAAAGTCCCGGCCGTGGTGGTGGCACCCCAAGCATATAACCTGTAAGTGACTTTTTTGACGTTTTGCAAGGCCGGTACGCCGGACAGATTGACCGAAGGCATGACCACGCCCGTGTCCGCGGTTCCATCATAAAAACCCTCGGCTCCCAGATCCACGCCGGCCGTGGCAAAATCATCCAAACTGTATTGCCATTGATAAGACACGGGGCCCGTACTGCTCCGGCGGGCATTAAAATGCAGATCATCAAAATTCAAACGATAAAAATCATCCGCCTCAAAAATCAATTCCACATAATCATTATCAGCCAAAGCATTGGACTTGGCTCCATAAGCCGTATAATTGGTACTGGAAAAAGCGTTCAATAAAAATGACGGCAGAAGACCGGCGCCCCTGGTTACCACCACGGGCTTTAAGTTGGTTTCCTGCGTGGTAGCTGTAGACGAGACCTGATTTCCATTTTCACCGGCGAATTCAAAAGTGGCTAATTTATTGGGCAAAACTTCGCCCACCAAAGCCAGGTCATCGCCGGCCAGGCGGCCGATAGCAAAAGTACCGGTACCGGCCGAGGCTCCCCAGGCATACAATCTGAATGTGACCTTGGTGCCGCTCGGAAGATTTTGCAAAGCCGGGACAGCCGATAAATCTATGGCCGGCATGGCCACGCCGTTGGTAGCCGTCCCCGTATACGATCCTTCAGCCCCCACATCAATACCGGCCGTGGCAAAATTATCCAAGCTGTATTGCCACTGAAAAGCATTGGGACCCGTGCCGCTGCGCCGGATAACATAATTCAAAGTGGTCAAAAACAATCTATGATTATTTTTCGGTTCAAGCGTTATTTGAAAAAATTCATTCTGGCTGACCGCGTCCGCCTTGGTACCGGCCGCCACATAGCCGGTGGCGGAAAAAGCATTAGCCAAGGCCGAAGGCGTAATGCCCGCGCCCCGGGAAATGACGACTGTTTGCAAATTGGCATCATTAGTGGTCGCGTTGAAAGTAACTTCCGTGCCCAACAAACCGGCCATTTCAAAACCCGCGATGGTGGCCGGAGCGGCTTGCGCGCTGACCGGATAAAAAAAAGAAGCGGCCGCGGCTGTCAACAAAAAAAGCGATTTAACCAACATTTGTTTGAGCATAATTCGCCATATTTTAGCATGTTCGCGCCGGCCCGAATACTCGCCCAGACTTAAAAAATAACTAGTTATGCACAGGTGATGTAATTATAATAAACCAACCCGAT
Source organism: Parcubacteria group bacterium ADurb.Bin192 (assembly GCA_002070095.1). Taxonomy (GTDB): domain Bacteria; phylum Patescibacteriota; class Patescibacteriia; order 2-12-FULL-60-25; family 2-12-FULL-60-25; genus MWCR01. The sequence continues at coordinate 80,333 of MWCR01000003.1, forward strand.
GCTTGTTCCGAAATCTGCCGTTACATTTTATAAATCACATCTTTTCTCTCCACCACCACCTGCCAGCCGTGGCGTTTAGCATGCGCGTAAAGCTTGCTGTTGGGATTAAAACAGATCGGCCTGGCCACCAGCTTCAAAAATCTGATATCAGCCTCCGAGTCACCCACTCCGATAGAGCCTTTCAAGGTCAAGCCTTCGGTCCGGACTGCTCTTTTTAGTATTTTAGCCTTATCATCAATCAAAGTTTGATGCAGAGTCTTGCCCGTGTACCGCCCGTCCTCCCCCACCTCGTGAATCCGGCCGTAGACCTTATCAAAGCCCCATTGCCTGCAAAACGGGTCCAGCATCTCTTTGGGCGAATGCGAGATGGCCAGCAAATAATAACCGTCCCGCTTAAGCTTTTGGGTCAGATCCCGGGTATAACGATAAACCCGCTTGCTGGAACGCGCCACGGCCTGCTCCGCGACTTTGGCGAAAGTTTTATGCGGCACACCTTTAAGCCGGCCTTCAAAGGCTTTGACTACGTCCATAATATAATCATCATACGACCCTTCGCGGTTCAGCCAGTTGTCACGCGCGCGGGCGTAGACTTTGGCCGTGGAGGCCGGGAAGATTCCCTTGGCGATTAAGTCGTCGGTCAGCTCAATCAGCAGGCTGGAACGAAAGATGGTTCCGTCGATGTCGAAAATAGCGAGTTTTTGCATGGGTATATCGTACATCGTACACCGTACATCGTACAACGTGGGATGGACTGAATCAACTTACTTATAATCTTTGATCTCGGATCCCAGCTTGGAGGCCAGGTCGAGCATATCCGCTTCGCTGACCGCGGTTCCGTTACTGCGCTCAAGGCGAAGGTATTTATTGGGATTAAGCACCAAATAGGTCGAATTCAGCTGGCCGTCTTTTTGATATGATAAAAAATTTTCCATGGGAATGCGCGATTCGGTTTTGATGGTGTGACCGATAAATTCACGGTTCTTCTTTTGCTTGTCCACGTTCAAATAATCCAAAACCAGCATGACATAATTCTTCTTGGCTGAATCAAAATAATATGAACAACCGTGGACCGTGGCCAAAGGCGAAGGCTCGGCCGCAAAAATCTCCCGGCCCGTGAGATAGGATATGAATTCTTGGGTGAACTGACCGCAAACATCTTCCACAATGTAATAGCTCTTATCCTGCCGGGAAGGTTCGCCCGGATATTGCACAAAACAATTGCCCAACCGCTTGCCCGGATCGCCATAACCCTCAATAGCCACGTTGCCCGGAGTACAAGGCCCGGCTGTTCCAACCGCCTGTCCGTCATCCCCGGATTCTTGCCGTGCCTGACCGGTTTGTTCGCCGGTTGCCGCCGGCCCGGCCTGATTACAGCCCGCACCCAAGGCCGTAACTAAAATCAAAACCAAAAGTAAAGCCTGTTTTTTGAAAATATTGGTAGTAGACATATGGGTTGATTATACAGGGAATGGATGGTGGGAGTAAAAGATTTTCTAAAAAAATATTTTTAATGCGCTAAGCAGACGAGCAGTTTGCTGATTTTGGATTCATTAACAAAAGCCCCCTTATGTTCCAAAATAATATCGTTCAGCCATTCTTTACGCACGATATAGGTATTATCAAGCTTGTTTTTACCAAGCCGCAGACCGCGCGCATGCGTAAAGACAAGTATAGGCTGGACAAAATAATCCAGACCGCAAGCTTTTAAACATTGGGATATCTTGAAAGCGCCGTTTTTTGTCTGTTTTACAAAATCTTTACCATAATACTTACTTAAGCCGTTGTAAGCCAATCTGCCCCATTTAACATCCAGGCTAACACCGCTTGATTTAACTTCAATGGCAAATATTCCGGTCGGACCAATCACCGCAAAATCAACATTGCCCGTATTGCTGTTAATAGGGTCGCGCATAACCCAATAAGAATCCGGTAATCCTTCTAAAATCTCAAATATCTCAACTTCAGCCTCATGACCAAGATAATACGGTCGAATATTTTTTCGACCATACAGGATGGCTAATCTAATAAAGATAGCTAAAATCAGCAAGTAAACGAATGAACTTATAAAAACAATCCATAAATTTTTATAATTTATGAAATTATAAACCAAATACAGCACGCCCAAAGCAATCAAAATTATTTGAATGACGTCAAAACGAAAAGTAGCTTTTCTTTTTTTATCATCCAACCAACTATTCGTTGTTTTTGAAACTTGAGCCATTCAGGCAATTATACCACTGATTATCATTGATGATGAATTGTTAGCCACTCTCCCCTCTCACTCTTCAACTCCAAACACAACACTTCCTCATAATCCGATTCTTTGATCCATGCGTTTTCTTGGAGCAGTCGGTTAAAAGCTTCGCGCGAATTATGGCCATTGGTGATTCCGAGGACTTGGAGATTATCGATGTCTTCAAGATTGGGGGCGGTTGTTTGGCCGTCGGAGGTTAGGAAGATGAACGGGGGCATATAATGTATTAATACCACAATTGAAATTGCGGGTATGTTTTCTTGTCCATAAAGTCCAAATCTTTGTCGTCACCCCAGACCAGTTCCGTAAAATTAGCCAGATCTTCGTTATAACCTCGGCACATTACTTGTATGCGAGCAAAGGGATTGATAAACAAAATAATTTTTGCCACAAGCGGCGTTAAATTTATCGCCATATTCAACTTGCGATTTGGTATTTACCACGCGAGATAAATGAGAGATACCCATTATCACGCAATACTTGGAGCTGTTGCCTCAGCTTGTCTTTGATGTGTTTGTTGTTTGGGTACAGTTTAGCAAGTTCTTTTTCATATGCATAAACTTCATCAAGACCAAACTCCTTTTTACCTAATTTATCAATAATCCGCATAGTATCCAATAGCCAACCCTTGGCTGACAAATCCGTTTGCTTTTTTAAGAAAGAAGTTTTTTTCCAGATTGATATTATTTCTTTCTTAGGCAGTTCGATATGATTTTTTATGTAATATATTCTTCCGGCTTCGGGTATGTTTTTTAGAATAATATTACAACCAACCCAACCGGCTCTCTTGGCACTTGGAGGCAAGGGTTTTCTTTTTTCAATGATGGTTGGAACAAAAAAATGTTTGGGAATAACAAGAAAATTTTTTACCTCCAATTTACTAATGTCATAACTTAAAAAGAAAAAATTCGGATTATTACTGCTGTTTAGCCGTTCGATCATGGTTCTATAAGCTCCATCCGTTATTTTATTGCCCACCGTATCTTTTTTGCTTTTCAATTCATACTCCTCGGCGCACTTTGGACAATAAAAATCCGCTACCGGCTTATTACTGGCAAAGTGATTGATTTCTTCATTGCCACAATTCGGACAGTAAACCTGATTATTAACCCAATCTTCTGAAAGAACCCGAATAATTTGTGAATTATTTTTATATTTCGAGGCCAACCGAGGATTGAAGGCGGAATTCATAAATTTAATTACTTTTGTTTAATTTTAGCCTATTTTTAAAATACGCTTCGGTTTCTTTATCCACAAAGTATACATAACAGCCCTTCATACCACGAGTCATTAATGTTCTATACGTATTCTTTATTATCTTGTCGGCTTTCTTCTTTGCTTCTGCGGGATTTTGCTTCAAAGCCGTTTTGTAGCCTTTTAATGAAGCATCCGTTTTCGCTCTTTTCTCAGGTTGTGTTATCACAACTCCGTCTCTGACCACAAAATCAAGGCCAATGATTACTCCAATATAATCTAATTCCAATCCTTGGCACGTATGAATGCAACCAACCTCATTCACAGAACTTGGAGACAAAATCCACAGATTGCCATCACTGGCTAGATTCCACTGTAACGCGAGACTATCATTTAAAAAACTTATATCCATCTTACTTTTATCTTGTTTACTAATCCAATCCCAGCAATAACCAGCTACCAATCTGGATTTATTTCTTTCTTTATTCTTTTCAAGAATCAAATTGTACAACTCGGTAGGAGAATCGATAACCCTGAAATCATAATTGTTTTCCGATAGGAAAATATTAGCTGTTTCTTTAATTTGCAAGGCATCGTCCAGCCAAGCGAGGTAACCATCAGAGCCGCTGCAACGAAACTGAGAACTTAATTCCATTTCTTGAACTTTTACTCCAATTAAATCAGCCCATTTTTTTATTTCTTCTTTTTCACCTATATCGTTCCATGTCACTTTTTGATCCTCATCAATAAAAAATACAGAAAACTTACTCGCCTTTATAATCTCTTTTATTTGATTTTCTCCGAGGTTGCGGAACATGCCTGATTTCTCATTCAGTCTATGCGCCTCATCAACAACAAGTGCATCCAGTGAATTTTCTTCTATATCAATGTAAGAACCGGAACCAGTAAATAGATTGGAAATCTGAGTTTTTTTCATTTGTCCCGTTAACATGCTTTCGTAAACCGCTCTTGGAGCTGCGTTTTTTGTTACATATTGCACAACAAGACCTTGTTTTGTGATTTCCACCAATAAATTAATCGCAACCACGGATTTTCCAGTTCCCGGGCCACCTTGAACAATAAGAATATTTTTGTTTTTTGCGTTTGACTGTTTCGCGAGTAGCTTTGCTGTTTCAAACACAACTTTCTGATCATCTATCATGAAAAACTCTTCATTCCCTTTCAACATGCTGGCCAAGCTATCCGTTAAACTTTTTGAGGGCTTTATCTTACCGCTGTCAACCCTGTACATTATTTTTGATTTGTCTCCGTATTTTACAAATTTTTTAATAAAAGAACGCAAGCTGTCTTTTTCGCTATCGCCCTCTAAAAATACTGGGGCTTTCTGTAAATATTCTTCGTAAAATTTATTTTTTATTACATCGTCCTCAATATAATTATGCAAATAAGCACAAGGTCTTAATTGAATATTCTCTTTGTATACAGTCTCGCAATAATTTTCAAGTAAAGCCGCATACGACCATGCTTGATAAGAAGGGTGGCTGACCTCGCCGAAAAAAGAGGTTTTTACTAAACCATCCTTTTCAGATAAATCAACAGTCGACCATTGCTTCAGTTCAATGATTATCGCATAATCATTTTTCTTCTCGTTCTGTCCCGTAAGAATAAAATCTATCCTTTTAGACGTTCTGGGTATTGTGTATTCAATAGACACTCCGGCATCTTTTGGTATGGAGGGATCGTTTAGAACATCTCTCATGTATCTCATGGATTTTTTCCATGAATCTTGCTCTGAAGCTCCGACGTGTTTTTTAGTGGCGTTAAAATAAAAATCAATAATTAGCTGATCTATGACGCCTCCACGTACTTGATTGATAAAATTCTCTTTCACGTCTTGATAAATGATCATATTTTTATAACTCCGTATACTTAGTCGCCACTCCCCTGGCCTTATCCACCGGATATTTCAATTCATTTTTTTCAAGCTTATCTTTTAAAGCTTCAACCGGGTCAATGCCCAAATCATGGCTTAAAAGCAAAACCCAATAAAAAACATCGGCCAGTTCTTCGCCGATTTCTTGTTTATGGGTTTGAATATGTTGTTTAACTTGTTCGGGATTTTTCCATTGGAAATGTTCCATCACTTCCGTGGCTTCGAGGACCAAGGACAAGGCCACGTCTTTGGGATTGTGGAACTGCGCCCAATCGCGGGCGTCGCGGAAAGCGATGATGCGGGAGGTGAGGTCGGACAGGGGGTTCATAATGTAGCTATTCTCGCTTATTATGTGGTGTTTGGCAAACTATTTCATGTAGCATGTAACATGTAGCATGTAACAAGGGGCCCTAACGTACATAACGTCGCACGTCCCAGTCGTCCTACGTCCCGCGTCAGAGGCGTGCCCAGTCTTCGGACTTTACTTCCCTCTCTTGGGTAAGAGAGGGGTAGGGGTGAGTTAGGCTCATCCGAACTTAACGTCATACGACGGAGATGGGATATGGGACTTGTGAATCATCGGGCTAATCTTCGGCAAGCAGTTTCAACTGTTCCCGAAATGGGATCACGCAACAAAAATCCCCACTATTCGCGGGGCACCGATTGAATCCTTAATCTCTCATCCTTAGTTCCGTTCCAGTTTTGCGCAAACTCCACCATGATCATTTTGCCAGCCATTGCTCTTTCGGTATGCCCGACTGTTGGATAATACTTTTTAGAGTTCGCGGTTTAAGGGTGTTTTTGCCATGAAACGGGATGCAGACTTGCCTGCTCTGCCCGCCATACTGTCCAAAATAGTAAAAATGACTGCCACGCGTATAGCTATGTATAAAATTATAATCTTTCAAAAAACGGATAACTTGTTCGGCCGTCCAATTATGCACTCCTCTTGGCGACATACATCTTTAGGCCAACGTAGGCTGTAAAGCGGTCGCGATATTCAACAGTCCGCTGGAAAAAATCGGCTCTTTCTTTTTGCCGACCTTGGTTCTGTTTTCCCACATGCGTTCATATTCAGGATCTGTTTTTTGATTCAGAATGTTTGGGCGGGCTTTAAATTTTTTGGCGGATTCCAAATAACCGGTAAGCGCTTCAAAAAGTAAAAGCATGGCTTCTTGCGGGGTATCGCCGGTTTCCACGATATTAAACTCAAGACCGACAGCGTACCAACAGTCGTCTTCTTTAAATACAAGATATCTGACAGAGCCATTTTGGAGAGTATTCTTATATCGCATACAGCACAATCATACCCTATCTACTATTTAATTCAAGAGTTGTTTTGAAGTGAGTCGGTGACAATTTGTCACCGACTCACTTCCTTCCTCTCACATACGCTGTGCCAGTTTGTTCCAATATTTTCTTGGGTCAGAGCTATCAGTCAAAACAGCAATGATATCTACGACGCTAAAAAAACCATTTTTCCCGCTTGGTATCCCAAATGCGAAGAATAGACTGATCGTTGAATAGTCGATCACTTCCCCTCTCCCCTGATGTAGCCGTCAAAATACATGGTAGGTGTGCCGGCCACGTTTACGGTCAGGCGGACCATGGGACCGACGACCACCAGATAAAAAGAGTCTGTAGATTGAGTTGCTTCCAAGCCCCGGCTGACACTGTACCCTCCGGCGGTGACCGTGCCGGATCCGCCGCCCCGCATATTCAAAACACCGTTGGCCGCAAAATCAGGTTCTTGGGCGGGTTCGAGTTTGGCCAATGGCAAATCTTCGTCGCCGTCTTCAACCAGGGGCGCCAAAGGCAGATCCTCTTCGCCCTCGGGAACCAGCGGAGCAAGCTGTATGTAAGGATCGAGCGTGAACGCCACGTTCTCATCGTTGACCGAAAAATCAGCATCGATTCTGCCGCCCATAGCCTCCATGTCATTGGTGGTTTTGGCATGCGCGTAACCTTTATACTCTCCAAAAACATAGCCCGAGGTATTCACGGCCTTAAAATCCAAAAATACTTTTCTTTTCATGGGCGGCAAATCCACGTCCTCGGAATCATTAACATAAATCACCCAATTAAAATCTTGAGGTTGTTGGTTGCGTTCAGCGGCTTCGCGTTCTGCGGGCGTAATTTTTTTGGCTCCGTAATCAGAAAAGTGATCCACTTGAGCCATGAGCGCGGTTTGGCCGTTTGAGACAGTGACCTTGGTGGGAATCACTTCGTATGATCCGTCAGCTTGATAACGGACGATGGAAACATCTTGGCCAAAGTCTTTGTCCGCGTACAGCATGATGATGGCCGGATACTTGAGAGCCGGACCCTGATCGGAATCCGCTTCGGTTAAAGAGAATCCACCGGACAAAAGATCATCGCCTTGGGCCAAGCGCGGAGCCACGGACAAAGTGGCATCGGACTGCAGAGAATCTTGCGGGAAAATGATTTTCACGCGCGAGCCGTCCCCCAAATCCATGGGCACTGTTCCGCCGGCGTCCGCCTGGATGGAAAAATTTTTAGAGATCAACGGCGGACCATCTTCTTCTGGCTGGGGTTGGTTGGCTGTTGGGCGCGGATGGCCGCAACCCACGGTCAGCAACAAAAAAGGCAATAAGACCAATAAGACACGGGCGCGTTGGAGCATATTTGAGCTTAAAATCATAAAGATCAGCATAGCCCCAAAGTTAAAAAATAACAATTGTGTTTTGTCCGCAAAAAATATCACCGGCTTTTTGAACCGGTGATATTGATTGACTGTTTTTTTTATTTGACGTAACCCAAGACACGGACCACGGACCAGCCGAAAGGAGTGTTGGGGTAGCGGCCGTAGAGTTTGCGGTACAGAGCCAAACCCGAGCCTTCTTTGCCCAGATCGCGGGTAAAGCGGATGCGGTACATCAAAGTATTCCAAGCCAAATTTTCTGTTTCATTTTGGAAATTGGGGTCATGACCGAAAATCTTGCGGAACACGGGCAAAGCGCGGGACACGTTGGCGCGTTCCTTTTCCAAATTGCGGACCTTGGGAATCTGGCCCACGGCCAAGCGCTCCATATCCTCCCAAACAATGTTATTACGGTTAACCGTCTCCATATAATCGCGCAGAATGGCCCGGCGTTCTCCCCGGCCGAATTTGAGTGAAGCCACGGAATTGCCGTACGTCACGTAGTCAACGATGGCGGACATGCCCTCCAGTACCAAATTGAACTCCTTGGCATCAGCCTGCACTTGGGCCAAGACTTCGGATTCCAAGGCTGAATCGCGGACAATGTTGTTGGCCGCCAGAAAATCGGCCACTAAAGTAACCACGGTTTGGCCGATGGTTGAAACTTCCGGGGTTTCGGCGGCCGCAGTCAGTGATTTGATGGTGGTTTCGATACGGTTAACGTATAAGTTGGTGAACTTAAGACTGACATCCTTGACCCCGTCGCCGTCCAAATCAACTTGCACGCTTTCGTTTAGGCCGAGCGTGAAGATCTGCGGATCACTTTGGATGGTGAAGGTGTATTTTTTGTTTAAGAGGTCCAGATCCGTGACTTTGAAAGAATGCTGACCGTATAAGCCGCTCTTGCTTTCTTGAGCCTCAAAATTTGCCAGACTATTGATGTAATGCAGGACGTTGACGCCCTTGGCTCCCAGCCGTCCCAGATTGCCCGTACCGCCCAGGCTGATACTCACGGTTAAAGCTCCGTCACCCACGGCTCCGGGCGCGCTGTACGAGCCGCCGCCCCCGCCCGAACTGCCGCCCGAAGAGGCCTGTGAATTGGCCGCGAAATACGAAGCTTTGGTGGTCTGAAAGGTGCACAGACCGGCAGAAACCACGCATTGAGCCGGCGGCACGATGCCGTCGTTGGTCCAGCCCCCGGTCATGCTGTTGGAACGAACGATGGTTAAGGTACGGCCGTTTAAATCAGTGCCCACAAAAATCGTGACCGTGATCGGCTGGCTGAAAGTCAGACCCAGATCGGGCAAGCCCCATTCAATAGCGCCTTCGACCACTTGACCGGTGGGAAAGCCGGACAATGAGCCCAAAGCTGTTTCCGCGGCCGTCAGATCATTGGCATCAAAAGTACCGCCCCCGGTTTTGGTAATGACAGTGCCGGCGGGGAGAGTAACCGTTGAAGTGCCTGAACCGGACGGGAAGCTGATGTTGACATCTTCATTAACCTGCAATTGATCGACCAGGTAAGTGGCCGGATCAGCATCATCCGGGCCGGTCAGGATAGGCGTGATGCTGCCGCCGTTGTCGAACAAGGTAGATAAATTACTCGGATCTACGGATACTGAACTTAAGGCAACGCACCCATCATCCAAACAGTAAGGACGATAGTAGATGTATTGGCTGTCTACACCGATATAGACCGTGTCACCCAAACCTTCCGGATTATCATTGGCTTCATAAGGACCCGTGGCGTCACCCCACCAGTTTTCCTTCGCATCCACACCCGTATCCGCACCTTCTATATGCAAACCGGAAGTAATCACGGTATTGCCATAAATGGAATTGCCATTTATATGCACATCATAAGCCGGGCCATTGATATAAATACCGTCACCATTATCATAAATTTCATTATCCGGACCGATGCTCATAGGACCGGGCTGACTGCCTAACGCGTAATAAATTCCGTATTCATTTTCACGGATTATATTGCTTGATATTTCACTGCCTTGCCAGTTAGCCGTTTGAGTTCCTCCCGGACCCTCGCCAAGACTTAAACCGCGGTTATTGTACTCAATGGTATTACCCGTAATGATATGAACTCCTTGACTCAAGCCGACTACTCCGGCCCAATCATTATTGTTGATGTTATTATCCGTTAAAGTCACATCATAAGCATCCGTTCTTAATGCTATGCCAATGTAACCGCCGGCGATAAAGTTATTGGAAATGGTAGTGGAAGCCGAGTTCCAGCCGACACGAACAACAGGCGAGTTATAACAATAAGTTCCATCGACGTTGCCTCCATTGGTTTGCAATAATGTTAAGTTGGAAATGGTGACACCGCTGGCGCCATCAACCGTAATCACGTTATCGCAATCATCAGCCACTCTGGCCGGTGAGCCGGATGAGGGGCCGGTTATGGTTACGCCGTTTTTATTAATGGTGCCTGAATCATTATTATAATCTCCGGCCAAGACGTTGACTTGTCCTCCTTCGGCTACCGCATCCAAAGCATCGGAAATATTGTCAAAAGCATCCTCACCCCAAACATGACCGCCGGAACTGAATTCCGTGTAATCATCGTCAACCCAAACAGTCATGGGCGGAGTTGGCAAAGAATCGATGAGACGTTGATTGGTTGCCGTATTGCCCAAAGCATCATATAAATCCACTCTTACATCATCGGCGAAGACCACGGAGGTGGTGGCATAAATCCACAGAGAGGCACTGCCCCACACGAATTCGCTTAAAGGATGACTGGCACCGGCCGTGATAGCGGCTTCGACTCCGGCTCGGTTGGCCAAATCAAGATCTTCACTGAAAGTGATTTCGTTGCCAAAAACATTACCCAGATCGCAAGCCGCAGACGGGCAAGTGGATGAGAGTTCGTAATCATAAGAACCATCGCCCAAATAACTGGCCGTGGGAGCAACATCATCAGCATCAATCAATAAGACATAGGCCGCAAAATCATAGTCTGAAGCTGTAAGCGGAGTTAATACATCATCGTAAAAAGTGACGGAAGTCGTGGCATAAATGGCCAATGTACTGCTGGACGTCCATTCATAAGCGCGAGGCGGATAGCTGGCGCCGGCCGTGATAGCGTCCTCAACCATGGTCATGGCTGTAGGATCCAAATCTTCGCTAAAAGTGAGAGTGTCTGCGTAAAAATCACCGCGGTCATACTCCGGAGATCCGGGCAGGGTGGCAGGCAAAGAATAATCACCATCGTCGCCGGCACCTAATTTGGCGGCATCCGGACCGTAATCGCCGCTGCAACTGTCATTTCTTCCTATATACAGATCATGATATGACTCGCCGGCATAATACACCGCTTCATAAACTATGGTGGGCTGACCGACCGTACCGCTGGTGCTGTCTGTGCCTTCGTATCTGACGCGCAAAGTATTTGCATCATCAAAACGGTAATAAACACGTTGATAAGAGTTGTCGCTCGAACAAACGTGCACGCCCGGCAGAGGAGGAACATCGGCGCCCAAACCCGAATATTCGGAATCTCCGGCACCGAATGTGTAATAGGTATTGGAGCCCAGATAGACGCTCGTATAATTTGTGCCGTTAAATCCAAGGTTAAAGCCGGCGGGGATTCTGACATAATCATCATCCTCGCTGTCGTTAATAACACGCGTCCAGCCGGTGGGGTTGGAAAGCGTGGTGTTGGACGGGCCGGCAAAATCAAACGGAGTTGAGGTGACCGTGGCCGAACCCACCGAGCTGGTATCAATGCGCCAAGAAGTGTTGGGCATATCGGATTCCGCAATCGGAAAAGATCCGATTTCCGAAGATCCGTCGGTCACCAAACTGGCGGCATGAGCGTTGGACGCGGGCAGGAACGCAAAAAACGCTGCTGCCAAAGCGCCAACAGCCCAACAAGTGAATAAGGTCTTCATATTGTAAAAAAGAATGAAAAAAAATTATTAACACTAACTATCTATTATTATATCACATGCGGTATAATAAAACATATGTCTCATGAAAATCCTTTTCAGACCGCGGGGCAACCCGCGGAACAGCCCAGGAGCACACGCCATGATTTGCGCGAATCGGTCATCCGCTGGGCCAGCCAATTCAAACCCGTGGACCGAGCTTTACAGCAAAGAGCCGAATGGATGATAGAACAAACACGGGTGCAAAAATATTTGGCGCCCAAAATTGTTTATAAAGAACCCGGCGTGTTGAAACAGAACAATGTCGAACAAGGCGTCAGCGTCTTGTGCTTGGGCGCGGGCAAAGGACATGAGATGGACGAGATAGACCAGCTCTTGCCCGGTTCCGAAGTGGTGGGCATAGATCCGCATGATTACATGACCAAGTCCGTAGCCGACCGCCTGGAAAAATTGGCTCACTCGGCCAGTTATCTGGGCGAACATTTCAGAGCCGAACATCTGCCCGGCATTGAAGACGGTTCCATGGACGGCGTAACCCTGAACTTTGTCCTGCATCACATAGACAAAAAGCAACACGAACAAATACTGCAAGAAATTAAACGCGTGCTCAAGCGCGACGGCTATGTTTTTATGGCCGAAGACCTGGCTGATGATTCGGCAGAAGCGGCTTTGGTGGAAAAGATAGACCGCCGGGTAAATATGGAAATTTGCGCCGAAGCTCCGCACAATTACCGGAGTCTGGATCAATGGAAAGATTATTTTGATGAACACGGGCTGGAAGTGGTGGAAGCGCACGAAATCAAACCTCAAGAAGTCCGGCATGGTTTTTTTGTATTGCGCCAAAAAACCGAACCGTCCAAAACCTAAAAATCAACCCAATTTTAAAGAGCGCCAAGTTACGGCGCCTTTTTGAGCAGAACCCCGATCATTCGGGGTTTGGATCTCATGTCTCCGTGTCGAAGACTTTCAGATCCGGCAACAAACGAACGGTACGATTGTACCTCTCTACTCCCAAAGCACGGGCAATCTCATAACGGTGGTCGGAAATCACTTCCTTCAGCCTGTCGGCCAAGGCGCGCATCTCATCAGCTGTCAATCCGCAAGCTGTTTGCGAATCCGATCTTTTCAGATCCAGTTTTTGGACGCCTGTGATGGTAGTAAACTCCATGGCCGGTGTGATCATGGTCACATGTTGCATGACCGTGCCGTCCACGAAGTAGAGGGTGGAGCAGGGAGTTTTTACGGCATAAGAGGGTGGAGTGTCCGCTTTCTGGATTAACAGGCTTAAGGCTATAAACCATGCGACAAAACCTCCCAAAGAGGAGATCCCAAACAAGAAGTTAACTCTATTTTTATTCTCTTCTGCGTTCATCCAACTACCAACCTCCTCCCACCAGACAATGATGGACTCCAAGTTAAATAACCAAATCGACGCTATCATGAAGACAGTAGCAAAAGGAGCCAAAAAGATGCCCAACTGAATCCATGTAGTTAAAGCCACTTTTTTAGAAGGAGATCCCGACTTAGGCTTGGGGTGCTTCTCATGTTCGTAACATGAGCGAGTCTCCACTCTCCAAATAGTATCCGCACGCGCGGTCAGGACCTGGTCGTCGCAGATGTAACGCACCTCATCGGTCAGGCAAACACCAAAGGTGTCGCGCACCGGAGTTTTTACTTTAGCGACGTTGGACAGCGGACAGCGCTTCTCTACTACAGCCGGTGGAGCCGGTTCTTCTGCGGGGCGCTTCAATTTCTGTTTGATGTCTTCCCCAATCTTGTTCATCATGACGTACACGACCGCGAAAGCGCCCAGGAAGTGCAGAGTTTTGATGATGCTCGCGAAAGCGTGCAGAATTTCGTCAAAACCGCCGCGATCCTTGTCTCTGTAAGCACTCATGCCGCACCTCTCTCTTGTTCGTTTGTTGCAGTTTTTAAGGAGCTAAGCCAATGCCATTATTAGAACCTATTCAGGCTGTTTGGTCAAGAGCCATGACTCCTAAATAAGACCTCTGCTCAATTGGCTTAATCGGGCCTGATACATTATAATAATCGCATTAATCACGGATTAAATATTTTTAATTTTCTTATGCGTAAATCACTTATTTTATTTTTGATCGCCGCCTTGGCCGTGCCCGTGGGCATTGGGCCAAACGGCATCACGGCGCGCCAAGCGCTGGCTCAAAGCTCAAGCGCTGTTTATCAACAGGGCGTGAGCAGTTACACAGGCGCGCAGGACGCCACCATCTCCAATCAATATATTGAATGGAGCGATACGGGCGTAACCGAAACCACGGGTGTTTTGCGGTCTTATGTCAAAGTGGAAACCGGCAAGCCCACTTATGAAAAACGGGCTTTGCTGAAATTCACCAACCTCAACCTGCCGGCGGGCGCCACGGTCACGGGCGCCAAGCTGACCTTGGTGGTCACGGACTGGGAAAGCGGTTATTCCAACATCCCGCAAACCGTGCTCAAAGGTTATTATCTGAATACATCCTGGAACATCAATGCTCAAAAACTGGGCTGGCTCTACCGCGATGATCCGAGCGTGGCCTGGTCGGCTCAAGGCGGAAAAGGCACGGGCGATATTTTGGCCGGCAAATCTTTTACCATCACCGGCTTTAATGCTTCGGGCGACCAGACCAAAACCGTGGACTTGGACGCGGGCGTGGTGCAAAACTGGCTCAACAACCCAAGTTCTAACCATGGTTTGATTATTATCAATGAAACAGGCGCGGGCGGCGGTTCACCCACTATTCATTCTTCCGAGGATGCCAACTCATCGTTAAGACCCAAACTGGAGATAACTTACATGGTCAGCCAAGGCACGACCCCGGAAGAACCGGCTCCAAACGAAAATCAAGCTCCAACCGTAATTTTAACCAGTCCGACCATGGTGACCGATTACACGTCTCCGGCTGAAATCATGCTGGCGGCCAATGCCACGGACGATGGCTCTATTACCAAAGTAGAGTTCTATCAAGGTGCCACCAAACTGGGAGAGGATATGTCAGCTCCTTATCAATACATGTGGACTAATGTGGCCGCCGGAGCCTACACGGTTCACGCCAAAGCCACGGATAATCAAGGCGCCTCGGCTTTTTCCCCGTCTATAACCGTTATAGTCGACCAACCAGCCTCCCCTACACCGGATCCGACTCCTGAACCTGAACCCACTCCGGAGCCTGAACCGACACCAGAACCCGAGCCTACTCCGAAGCCTGAACCAACACCGGCCAACCAGCCTCCGACCGTGTCCATCACAGCTCCGGCTAACGGCGCTGAATTCACTTCCCCGGCCAGCATCACTATCAATGCCACGGCGGCTGACTCTGACGGCACCATCACGAGAGTTGAGTTTTATCGCGGTACGCAAAAGATCGGTGAAGATGCAACTGCTCCGTATAGTTTTAATTGGCAGAATGTAGGCGCGGGTGAATATCACATTTCAGCAGTGGCGGTTGATAATGGCGGTGAAATGACGGGTTCACAGGCTGTACATTTAAAGGTTAATGCCGCCAACCAGCCTCCGACCGTGTCCATCACTTCTCCGGTGAACGGCGCTGAATTCACTTCCCCGGCCAGCATCACTATCAATGCCACGGCGGCTGACTCTGACGGCACCATCACGAGAGTTGAGTTTTATCGCGGTACGCAAAAGATCGGTGAAGATGCAACTGCTCCGTATAGTTTTAATTGGCAGAATGTAGGCGCGGGTGAATATCACATTTCAGCAGTGGCGGTTGATAATGGCGGTGAAATGACGGGTTCACAGGCTGTACATTTAAAGGTTAATGCCGCCAACCAGCCTCCGACCGTGTCCATCACTTCTCCGGTGAACGGCGCTGAATTCACTTCCCCGGCCAGCATCACTATCAATGCCACGGCGGCTGACTCTGACGGCACCATCACGAGAGTTGAGTTTTATCGCGGTACGCAAAAGATCGGTGAAGATATGACCGCTCCCTATTCATACAACTGGCAGAACGTAGGCGCGGGTGAATATCACATTTCAGCTGTGGCCGTGGACAATGGCGGTGAGATGACGGGTTCACAGGCTGTGCATTTAAAGGTTAATGCGGCCACAACCCCTCCCCCGTCTCCGGAACCGTCCACCGGCCCCGTGACCTATGGCGTCAATCTGACCGCATGCAACAGCGCCACGGTTCCGGCCAACGCGGTTTATGTTTCCATTTCAGGCAATGATTCCACGGCCAACGGCAGTCAGTCCTTGCCTTATCGAACCATCCGCACGGCCGTCAACAACGCGGTGGCCGGAGCCACCATTGTCATCCGCGGAGGTACTTATGTTGAGCCCCAAGAAATCCGTGTGCGCGTGCCCAATGTCACTATCCGTTCTTATCCGGGTGAATGGGCGGTCATAGATCGTTCTGCGGATACGGAAAATGTAGGCATGTACTTTTATGTGGGTTCGAACGGCGGCAAACTGCAATGCTTGGAAGTCAAAGGCGGATTTTACGCCGTCTCGACTGAAACCCAATGGGATTGGGGTCAGTCCGACCGCTCGGGTGTATCAGACCTGTTGATTGAGAACACCAAACTGCATGATTCATTCAGAGACGTGGTCAAAATCAAACCCAACAGCGACCGGATCACCATCCGTCACAATGAAATTTACAACTCAAATCAAGGACAGACCGGCGAGTGTAATGCCGAAGGTATAGACAATGTGAACGGCGACAACATGCTGGTACAGTACAACCACATTCATCACACCTGTTCCACGGGCGTGTACATGAAAGGCGGGGCCACGGACGGCATTGTGGAATACAACTTGATAGAAAACACGGGCGCGGCCGGCATCATCCTGGGTTTTGACACCAGCCCGGAATTCTTTGATCTGACGGTCAATCCCGATTATTACGAAAATATCCGCGGCATCGCCAGATACAATCTGGTCAGAAACACGGGCTGGGGCGGTATAGCCTTATATGCTTCCAAAGACGGACAAGTCTATAACAACACCTTGATTGATACAGCCAGAACATATCACAGTCCGATTTACTACGGCATCACTTTCCAGGACTGGGACAGCACGGCCAAGCGCCCGGCCAATATCAATCCCACGGTGCGCGATAACATCGTGGTCCAAAACACGATTACGCGCGCGACTTTGGTGGGCATCAGATATGCCAATGAGCTGGGAGGCTTGAGCGCCCTGTCAGGCGGTACCAACATGAACAATAATTGTTATTATCAAGCCACCCGGTCCGCTACTTTTGAAGATGGACGCACGGGTTGGAGCGGCAACTTTACTCAATGGCAGTCGCATATCAACGGAGAAAGCGGTTCAGTGGAAACCAATCCCAACCTGGACGGCAATTACAAGCCAACAGCTCAAGCCTGTGTCAACAAAGGTCATCTGGCCAATACTTCGGCCGGTTCCAACACCGGAAGCCCCACACCCACGCCCGAACCTGAACCCGAGCCCACTCCGGAGCCGACACCTGAACCAGAACCCGCGCCCGTACCCGATAACACTCCGATCCAAGGCACGGTTTGGCATGTGGATGATGATAATAAATCAGGCACTTACAACGGCACGGCTCAATATCCGGACGCATCCATTCAATACGCCATTAACCGCGCGGCCAGCGGAGATACCATCAAGCTGGCGGCCGGCAATTACGGACCAGTCAACACACAGGGCAAATCTCTGACTATTTTGGGCGGATATACCGGTGCTTCATCCGCGGCTTATGCGGCCGGCCAAGGCGGAAACTTTACGGCCAAGACTCTGAACCCGGCCTTAACCAGCATCAGCGGAGGCGCCAATCAAAACGGCGTCACTTTCACCAGATTCAATTCTCAACCCTATCACGGGGTCTTGGACAATGTCCGCGTTAACAACAACCAAAAAGGCATTGTTTGTGATACGGCCGCTTCCTGGCCTCATCCGGACAACATCACCATCAGCAATTCTCTGATTGAAAACAACGGGGCCAACGGCGTGACCACGCGCGGAGCCGGCATCATGGTGTGCGGCGCCAATTCCAAAATCATCAACAACATTATCCGCAACAACCAAGGCGGACGAGGCGCCGGACTCTACGGCTCGGCTTCCAACTCCATCCTGGTGGATGGCAACCGCATTCAAGACAACACTTGTTACGATGACCATGGCGGAGGCGTATATCTGAACGGGAAAATCACTTTTTCCAATAATACGGTTTCCGGCAACCGCGTGGCCATGAATTACGGTTGGGGCGGAGGCGTTTTGTTCCACAGTGCCGATACCGTGGCCCGCATGAGCTTTAACAAAATATATGATAACTACTCGCCTTTGTACGGCGCGGGCGTGTTTATCGACGAAGGCGCCACCGCTTACATGGACAATGACCTGGTTTACCGCAACCGCACCGGCAACGGGCAAGGCGCGGGCATAGCCGTGGACGACGGCCCGTCATCTTCCCGCCTCTATATCACCAACAGCACCATTGCTTACAACAATGCCGCGTCCGGCAGTTCAGGGAACGGCGGCAACGGCGTATACGCGGACAACTCATCCACGGCCACCATCAGCAATTCCATCTTCTGGGGCAATGGCGATGACTTTTACGTGCGCTCGGGCAGTACTATCAGCGCTACCTACACCCTAAGCCAGGAAGCTTGGACGGGCACGGGCAATCTGACTTCAGACCCGCGCTTCGCGGACCCGGCCAATAACGACTTCCATGTGCGTTCACAAACCGGCCGGTACAATCCGGCTAACGGTCAATGGATAGTGGACAGCCTGCACAGCCCGGCCATTGACGCAGGCAACCCCAGCACGGCCTTCAATTTGGAGACGGCTCCAAACGGAGGACGTGTTAACCTGGGAGCTTACGGCAACACGGCTCAAGCCAGCCGCAGTAAGTAAATAAATCATTAAAACCAAAACCCCCGGACATAAGTTCGGGGGTTTTGTTAATTATTAAGATCGCTAATCAACAGCCGTTTCGCAAGCATCATAGCTCCGTCAACTGTGGCGGAGCCACGGCGTTCGCGAACGCCACAACAGAACCACGTAAAAGATCTCGCTTTCAAACAATTCGTAAATTCGACTATATCAATCCACATGAACAGGATACAGCAACTTCGCAAATATCGTGGCTCCGTCAACTGTGGCGGAGCCACGGCGTTCGCGAACGCCGTGGCGGAGAGAGAGGGATTCGAACCCAAGCCGAGACTTAGCGTAAAGACGCTCAACGGTGCGGAAAAGCTGACAATTGTGATCGGACAAGATATTCACGCGAACACTCGCAAAAGCTCAGTAAAAATCTCTAATTCATTAATCATGGGCAACCGGTGGGCAACGTCTGGGAAGGCATGCAAAGCCCCTCGCTAGGAGGGGCTTTTGCGTTGAATCGATTCTTCCTTTGATCCTATTCCGCGATGGAAGCGCGACGATAAACGTCACGGTTCGGATCAAAGGCAATTCCGCTATCAAATCTACCGAATGCGATAAAGGCCGTCAAAACTATAAGCCTTCGTAATGCTCTACTTCTTCTTTGGTAAGCGGTGGTAGGTGCTTTACAACGTCTTCAGCTCCTGCTACTTCCCACTGTTTCCAATCTTCACGGTCGCCGATCACGCGAACATAGTCCGCGCATCCATCCACGGCCGATGCGCCGCATTTGCAGGACGTGAGATTCTTATTGGTATTTGCCGGAATCTCATCGCCGCACTTTTTGCATTTGTAGGTGGTTTCGGTTATAGACATATAAGTCAAACGATTACCGTTTTGGATGAATTAAGTCCAAAATATACTTGATTCACAATCGGGATCATCTATTTTTAGCCAAGTTTTGGGTTTTTAGGTTTTAAACCTAACTTTTGAGGATTTTTGATGACCTGAATCAGCTCTAGTGACAACAGACGTTTTCTTCAGCCCGCTTTGCCACTCTCTTGCTTGGTGGCAAGTAAAAAGCGCTTTTTAAGGCTAAACCAGGGAGTCTAATTTTTACTTGCTTTCTGATTGGCAAGTAAACCCTGTTCCTGGCCGAGATCGGGTAATCTATATTTGACCATTTTCGGCGCTCCATTTTTTGCGTCTACACGGATGAGTAGGCCTTGAGCCACCCAACGTTTCAACATCTTGGACATGTGCGTCATTTCAACGACCCCCGTAACTTTTCTAGCATCGGAATTTCCGATGTACTTATTTTTTTGGAGATAACTCTGGACCTTCTCCCATTCACTCGGCGCACTCTCATTTAGTAGAATTACTCGGACAGAATCTTGTAGGTAGGGGTACGTAAGATAAATCGGCGGATATAGATTTCGCGCTTTCATTTCATTTCGTATTGCTCGCACACCCTCGTTCTGATCAAGGTTTGGTGGATCCGGAAATTCCCGCAAAATCTTAACGAGCAGGTCATTCCTATAACCGGTCGCTCGGACTGAGCCAATGTTCGAAGGAGTTATGTTGAAAGGGAAAAGCCCGGTATTTTCAATCTCGATCCGATCTTCAAAGATCTTAATTTCGATATCTCGCTTAGCATGGTAATCGCGATGAATGACGGCATTCGTAATCGCCTCCTTAACCGCGCGTTCAGGCAAACGATACTGCGTTATAAAACCAGATCCAGGCATCGCAACGCCGGAACGTAAAATGGATAACACACGTTCCTGGCCAAGCTGGATTAGCCTTGAAGCCGGACCTTGAAGCGTTTCCGGAACACCTATCAGATTCGGTACATTTTTAATAGATTCTTCTTTGCCAGCGTATTGAAGGATGCGTATCGCACATTTTGTATCCATCAAATTTGTCGGGTATTCGGCAAAAAGTAATACCGCGGCTCTAGTCGGCTTCAAGACGCCCATATCATCACGACGCGCTAAACCGGTCTTCTCGAGTACCTCACTAATATCATTCCCCGTGATGCCACGATGCTGTTTCCATGCCTGGAAATATACCGTGTCCAGCAGGTTAATTGCGACATCAACGAGCTCTATATCGGCCCGACGAAAGCCTTTCGCATAAGCAAATGTAACAATCTCCTGTGGCGTGAGTCTACGATTACTTTTCTGTTCACGCAGAAATACGTCATTTCCCCAACAACGAAAATCGTCAGTACATTTGGGCACGCTGATCATTGCTACGGTTTCCTTTTCATTCCATTTTAAGAGATTGGGTGGCCAAATTCCCGTTAACGGAGGAATGACCTTGGGAATTTCTCGAGAAATTGCATCACACACGTCCTTATTCTCCTCGATGCCATACACTCGACGTTCACCGCGTTTCGTCTTTTCCGGATCACTAATGCCAAGCACAATGAGCCCGCCATCGGCATTTGCCATGGCCACAATGGTTTCAAGAATCTTTTTAACGATTCCTTCTTCGCCTAGTCGCTTAAATTCCAGCGTCTGGCTCTCTTCTGGTATTTCGAGTATTCGCTCTATAAATTCGTGGTCAGTCATATTATTTTTCGTCACGCAACATTTCACCGTCGAATCTCTCTATGACGTTCGTCGTTGCAATCATTTTCTGATCACCCCAATCCTTACACAGGACTGTGGCCTGCTCTAGAACGGTCTTTGTAGCCTGCTCTTGCTTGTCTGGTGGGTATTTGTACTTATTGAGGAGTTTCTTTACCAGCACTCGCAACTTGGCTTGCACGCTCTCCTTCAGCGTCCAATCGATCGTCGTATTCTTGCGAAGCATTGCGACGAGCTCTTGGGCAATCTTCTTCAATGTATCATCGCCGAGTTCCATTACAGCACTATCATTTTCGCAGAGGGCATCGTAGAAAGCGACTTCATCCTGTGAAAGGTTCAATCCATCGCCGCGTTCCTGCTCGCCACGAATCTTCTTTGCTAATTCAACGAGTTCAGCTATTACCTGAGCGGCTTCGATGGTTTGATTCTGATATTTTTTGATTGTCTCCTCGAGCATCTTGGAGAACGAACGGGATTTGACGAGGAACTTTTTCTGCATCGTGCGGATCTCGTCGTTCAAAAGCTTCTTTAAGAGCTCGAGTGCGATATTTTTATGCTCAAGATTGCGAACCTCCTCCAAGAATTCATCCGAGAGGACTGCGATGTTTGGAGATTTGAGACCCGCTGCATCAAAGACATTTACAACTTCATCGGAAGTTACTGCATTTGAAACGATCTGTCGGATGGCGTGGTCGTAATCCTCTTGAGTCGGCCCGCCTCCACTACCAGTCTGTTCGAATTTAACGATGATGGATCGAACGACCTGAAAGAAACCGACGTCATCACGGATCTTCAATGATTCATCACTCGGTACGGCAAGCGAGAATGCAAAGGAGAGCTCCGTCACGGCCTTCATGTATCGCTCTTTGCCCTTCTCAAGGCTCAGAAGGTAATCCATGGCTCCTGATAGTACGCGCGTTCGCTCGGATGCCTTGGCTGTGAAGTATGTTGCGTATTCAAATTTATGAAACATCGCCTTGACCACTTCGTACTTCTCGAGCATGACCGAAACAGCTTCTTCTTGCGGAATCGTTGGGTTCGCACGGTCGCTGTCGGCATAATGAGAAAGTGCCTCTTTCAACGATGGAGCGATTCCGAGGTAGTCGACGATCAAACCGCCTTGTTTGTCTTTGTATACGCGGTTCACGCGCGCGATCGCCTGCATGAGTCCGTGGCCCTGCATCGGCTTGTCGACATACATCGTGTGCATCGATGGCGCATCAAAACCCGTTAGCCACATGTCACGCACGATCACGAATTTCAATTCATCCTTTGGATCTTTCATCCGGTTCGCCAGACGCTCTCGTTCTTCTTTGGTATGACTATGACGCTGAAAACTCGCCGGATCACTTGCCGCAGCGGTCATTACAACTTTAATGAAACCTTTATTGATATCGTCACTATGCCATTGCGAACGAAGTTTGATTATTTCTTCGTACAATTCAACCGCGATGCGACGGCTCATAGCTACAAACATCCCTTTGCCATCCATGGCCGCAAGACGATTCTCGAAGTGATCGACAACGTCTTTTGCAATCAACCGAATACGCTTCTCCGATCCAACCATGGCTTCGAGTCGTGCCCACTTGCTCTTGAGTTGCTCTTTCTTCGAAGTTTCTTCGCCTTCAGTCAATTCTTCAAATTCTGGATCGATCTTTGGTTTTTCAGATTCTTTGAGTTGGATCTTCGCTAACCGCGCTTCGTAATAAATTGGAACAGTTGCATGATCTTCAACAGCTCGAGTGATGTCGTATACGTCCACGTATTCCCCGAAGACGGCTCGGGTGTTTGCATCGCGCAATTCGATAGGCGTTCCGGTAAAACCGATGAACGAAGCATTCGGCAACGCATCGTGCATGTGGCGCGCGAAGCCATCAATAAAGTCATACTGGCTCCGATGAGCTTCATCCGCGATAACGACGATATTGCGACGATCTGAAAGCGTTCCCTTGCCAAATGGATTCTCAAACTGAAATTTTTGGATAGTCGTAAAGATGACGCCGCCGGAGGCGACAGAAAGCAGCCGTTGCAAATCGGCACGATCTTGCGCTTGCACTGGCGTCTGCCGAAGTAATTCGTGGCAGCCAGCAAAGACGCTAAAGAGTTGATCATCAAGATCATTACGATCGGTCAAAACAACTAGAGTAGGATTATCCAAAACTTGAATAATCTTCCCCGCATAAAATGACATCGTGAGCGATTTACCGGATCCTTGCGTGTGCCAAACAACACCGCACCGCCGATCTCCTTTTTCCGAAGTAGCTTCTAGAGTTCGCGAAACGGCTTTATTGGTTGCATGATATTGGTGGTACGCCGTAAGAACTTTCACCGTATCTTTTCCGATAGGGGTAAAGACGATAAAGTTGCGGATGATGTCCATCAATCTCTCCTTAGCAAAAACTCCTTTTAGCAGAACTTCCATCTCCGGAATAGACGCTGGAGCCACGCTATCTCCGTCCATAGTCCGCCATTTCATGAAGCGCTCAAAGTCAGCAGTAAGCGAACCGAGGCGTGTGTCGATACCGTCGCTAATTACGCAAAGGGCGTTGTAGGTGAAAAGAGACGGGATCTCGTTCTTGTACGTCTGGATTTGATTAAAAGCACTTCGTACTGTCGCGTTTGGATCAGCAGGGTTCTTGAGCTCAAAAACTGCCAACGGAATGCCATTCACAAAAAGGACTACGTCCGGGCGTCGATTATGGTCGTTTTCAATGACGGTGAATTGATTCACCGCTAACCAATCATTGTTCGCGATGTTTTTTATATCGAGAAGATAGACTTTATCGCCCGCAATGGTTCCGTCCGAGCGGCGATACTCAACATCCACGCCTTCGACCATCATTTTGTGAAAAGCGTGATTCGTCTGCAAAAGGCTTGGGTTGGAATAGGCGACGTTGACCACCTGTTTGATCACCTCCTCTTGAGCATCAGAAGGAACCGTTGAGTTGATGCGGGCAACGGCTGATCGCAAACGATCAACTAGAAGGACATCACGATACGACAGGCGCTCCGGAGATTCTCCATCGGGAGCAAGATTGGGACCGTTGGCGATCGAATACCCAAGCTCCTCGAGCCATTCGAGTGTTGCGACCTCTAAGTCGGATTCGGTGTATTTGTAATTGCTCATAAATTATTTTGGATTGAATGCCAGCTCATTGCACCTTTTAAGCGCCTCGAACATAACTGGCATATCATTTTCAAACTGCTGTTGAGTAATTTTTCCTGCGACTTCTTTCGCGTATTCAACTTTTTTGTGATCTATTTTTAGCTGAACGATTCCGGCCATGTCTTTTGTATACGGCGCAGGATAATACTCTTCCAAATTTCCAGTCGTAAGTTCAAAAATCTGTCGCCTTTCAAATAAGTAAGGGTATCCTTGTTTAAATTGTTCGTACTTCGTCAGCTGCGTGTCGTTGGGCTTGTCTATCAAAACAATGGCCTTATCCTTGTATATAGGATTATCGGAGCCGGCTAATGGCGTAAATAATGTATGTACAGCCAAAAGAGATGGCTCTTGTTTATCGAGATCACCGCCTGAGAATAAAATCTTTATCCCTACAAATTTATCTTGATAAAAACGTTTGATCATCAGGCTGATAAATTCAAATTCAGACCGACCTTCCACGATGAGAAAGTTTCTAGGTAGCAAAAGATCAGCAGGGCTACCGCCGAGCAAATCGAAAATGACGTTTATTTTTTCCGAATCGGCTATTTCCTGAATAGCCGTAATTCCATCCGTCTTCTCTACCTTAAATATTTTTTGAAGGGCGTTATTGTCTACGACCATGACTGATGAGTGGGTATTGACCAAAACTTGATCGGTCGCACAAATATCCATCAAAGCCTTCTTTAGGGCTCTTTGAGCAGAGGGATGGAGGTGTAATTCAGCCTCATCGATCATAAACAAGAAAGAGCCGCCACCGGTCTGTTGTTTTCGATAATCGGCGAACGCTTGAATAATCGAAAGCATGATAGCTCTTTGCATTCCATCGCCTTTAGCTTCGGCCTTGGTTTCAATACCGTCATCGACGGTTGTATCAAAACTTTTTAGCAGGTCGGTAAAGTGCGGAGGATTGACACCGAACTTAACTTTAGTACCATCTGGAAATTGCTTTTGTAGATACACCTCAACTTGAGTGCCAAGCTTATCCAGCTCCTTTCTGACCTCGGAGCTTGGATCGTCAAATAGTTTCGAGAATTGATTTTTAAAGTCGATGTACTCCTGGGAACTTTCGATAATCGCGGCGAGTACTCCAGACAACATGGTACCGATTGGATTTTTGTCCTTGTACTTCGAAACGTCGTCTAATCTGATTCTGGTATTGACGTACTCAAGCTTCGGTAAGAATTCATTTATTGCTGCGTCGAGCCCAGTCGGATTTCCTTTATCTTCACCGTTGACAAAATATTTTCTCTTATGATCGGCGCTTGTTTTTATCACAGAGAACGCGGTTGCATCTCCAAGCATTGTCTTGATTTTGGTCTTGTTCGCCTCGGACGTAAGTTTGTCTATATCGGTTGCTATCACATCCTCAAAATAAATCTCTACGCTAATTCTATTTGATCCTTCTTTTTGGCAATGCTCCTCCTGGTCGGAAGATTTGGCATTGTAGAACCACTCTATTGCTTCGAAAAAATTTGTCTTACCGTGATTATTCTGACCGATAAAAACGGAAAACTTGCTAGGCTCAATTGAGACGTTTCTGATTGATCGATAATTTTCAACAACTATATTGGATATCCTCATATCTCAAAATAACTGTCTCTAATTTTTTCCAGCAACGGATATGCCACATCATTAAAGCGTTTTAATACTTCATCCGGAGGAATAATGACGGTCATATTTTCCATAGATCCATTCCATTTGACATATGGGATCGTACTGCCCTCCGAATGCATATTCGCATAATCGATCGTTTCATTTTGAAAAATCAATAAAGCACAATATGGAAAAGCATCTTTATTTATTGGACGAAGGACGAGACAAGTAGTTCTCGTTACGCCATTGAATGGAGAAATGGCAACCTTATGAAAATATGGCCTCATTGCTCCAAACAAAATATCATCTTTCCTAAATGCTATAAGACTGCTCTTTGCGTCTTCAGGCGAAGCTACGGACGATAGGCTCAGTTCCTTAGATCTGATTTTATCTATTGGTACGTAGGGTCTCCTCTCTTGCGCATTATTTCCAGCAAATCGCTCTGAGACGTTGTTCACTAATTCAGACAGATTCCCTAGACGCCAACCTTTTGGTATCTGACCTAAATCAGAATCAATCATCGTCCCGCCCGCAGTCTTATAAGGACTGCCTTTCTGATCTGGAAAATCAAAATTAATAAACCACGATCTAAATAATTGTTGAATAAGAGCCTCTAGAATCGAAGTTTTTGCTGCAGAAAAATGAATCTTTGACAATGCATCATAGCCCAACGCTGCGAACTTTGACTGTATATCTTTCTCGAATTTTAAGAGTTGATCATAATGGGCATTAATTAAAGAAGATATCTTCTGAGTATTTTCTTCAAACGAAAGATCCTCCTCGCCTACATAGTCGCTCTCAATATATTGTCCTGGCGCAAGAATATATTTGTTCTTTTCAACTTCGGTGATCTTGGCGGCACGACAGAATCCTTTAACGTCCGCGTACTCACAATCCTTTGTTCTCCAGCAATGATAAGTGTTAGATATTTTTGCAACATCCTCATTTGTCAGCTCTCGATTTTTACGCGTTACCATCGTTCCCATTTTTCTTGCATCGATAAATAGAATCTCATCACGGCGATCACGAAACTTATGATCGTGTCGATCACGAGACACGAACCAAAGACAAGCATGAATTTGAGTTGTGTAAAACAGCTGGGTAGGCAGTGCGACAATACAATCCACCAGACCATCCTTAATCAAATTCTTTCTTATCTCGTCTTCTCCAGATGCACCCGTTGAAAGTGACGCATTGGCTAAGACAAATCCAGCAATACCTGTCGGTGAAAGATGATGAATCATGTGCTGGATCCATCCGTAGTTAGCATTACCGGCCGGCGGAACTCCATATTTCCATCGCACATCATCCTTTAAGCGTTCACCGCCCCAGTCGCTAATATTGAATGGTGGATTTGCAA
Organism: Parcubacteria group bacterium ADurb.Bin192; assembly: GCA_002070095.1. Taxonomy (GTDB): domain Bacteria; phylum Patescibacteriota; class Patescibacteriia; order 2-12-FULL-60-25; family 2-12-FULL-60-25; genus MWCR01. The sequence continues at coordinate 107,802 of MWCR01000003.1, forward strand.
GAATATAGTCAGCCTTCAAGTCCTTGTGCAGGTCATTATGAAAAGTATCTGCGTTATGCGGCCCAAGATTCCCCTCGATACCACGAATGGCAAGGTTCATCTTGCATAGTCGCCATGTCGTTGGGTTGGACTCCTGTCCGTAAACTGAAATATCGTGCTTGTTGCCGCCATGAGCTTCGGCGAAGCGTTCGCTCTGTACAAACATACCACCGCTCCCGCAGCATGGATCGTACACGCGCCCCTTAAATGGTTCGAGCATTTCGACCAGCAACTTCACCACGCATTGTGGTGTAAAGAATTCGCCGCCACCTTTGCCTTCTGCGGATGCAAAACGCCCAAGAAAGTATTCATATACGCGACCGAGTACGTCTTTACTCCGACTTTCTTTGTCGCCGAGCCCGATCGTGCTAATGAGATCGATTAATTCACCAAGTCGTACCTTATCGAGGTCCGGACGAGCGTAATTCTTTGAAAGCACGCCTTTCAATGTCGCATTGTCTTTTTCAATTGCCACCATCGCGTCATCAATCATCTTGCCGATCTCCGGCTTCTTGGCATTTGATTTCAGATATTCCCAACGTGCTTCTTTCGGTACCCAAAACACGTTTTCGCCAACGTACACATCCTTATCTTCCTCCTGACCCTCGTAATAATCCGGATCGGCCTTGATTTGTTTGTAAACTTCTTCAAACGAATCTGAGATATATTTCAGAAAAATCAATCCAAGCACGACGTGTTTGTATTCGGCAGGATCCATATTGTTCCGCATCTTGTCTGCGGCTGCCCAAAGGGTTTCTTCAAATCCGACGTTGGAAGTCGGTTTGGATTTACGAGTTTTTGCCATAATTCTTATTCAAAAGTTTCAAAATATCTTCCTTCTTATACCGACGATCCTCGCGCGTTCCGATTCTCACCGCTTTCAATAATCCGCTCCGATCCCAATTCCTCAATGTATTCGGATGGCATTTCAAAATATCAGCGGCTTCACGAAGCGTTAAAAGCTCGGGTATTTCGGTTTGAGTCACCGGTTTTTCAGGCATGACGACATCTTATCAGGAATTACCAATAATATACAGGGCTAAAAGATAGTTTACATTGCCCATCAGGACATAAACCAACTCCCAACTTAGTTTACATTCCAACCGCCTGCGGAATTTTATATTCAGACTTTTCGCCAAAACTTTGAATAAGGAAATCCATATTCAGAGTTAATCCTTGCTTGCCAAATAGACCTGTGGATATCTCCCGCTTCTCTGGGATGGCTTTCGTTAGCCTATGCACCATGAAGCTAACGAAGATTGAATACGCGCTCGGCAAAGAGCGAATCGGATCATATGTCATGCACCATCCTGAGCTTGGTTTTGCCCTCGGGTCGCAAGACGCAGCTTTGATTCTTGAAGTGCTTATCGGATGGGATGGAGCGCAACATGATCCGGAAGGCTGGATCTACAAGAATCATCGAGACCTGAGAAAAGAGACGGGTTTAAGTAGGCGGCAACAACGTCCTGCAATCAAACTCCTCCTTGATTTGAGTTTGATCAAAAAGAAGACGACCGGTGTGCCACCTACGAATGGATTCCTTCTCCAGAAAGTTCGGATTCAAGAATGGTGGAACGAGTATTCCAAAAGGTACAATCCGTCACCTTTGACGGTAACTGAATCGCCTAATCAACCGGCACCGGAAGAACCAAACATACTATATACATCTTCTACAGAACATGAGGCTACGGGCATACCTACACCCGTGCTGGATTTACCCGTCCCGAAAACGGAACAGTTCGAATACAGCGGAACGTCCAAGATGCGACAGGCTTTAAACGAATATCGAGCCAAGAGCGAAGCAGAAAAGAAACGACTTAAGGAGGCGCGCGAAGCGACCATGGAAGAAAAGAATCGATCACATGATGAAATCGAACAAGTGATTTTGGCAGTTCAACGATATATGGACATACCCATGCTCGATCGATCACTTGCGGAGAATCGACGTATGGCAAAACTGGCTTTGGAAAAATTCGGCATGGAAACGATCATTACCATTCTCACGGTGGCGGCCACGGATGATTTTTGGCATTCACGGGTCACGTCTGTAGCGGATATTTACACCAACGGAATGAAGATTTTGTCTTCAATGCGCCATACACCCGTGAACAAAGGCGCCTGCATCGTATAAACAACTTTCAAATACTCCCAACACTTCCATCCCATCTGGGGATAACTCGGGTATTTCTGGTACGTCCTGAAATATCCTGCTCGTAAGCGGTTTCACGCTCGGATACTTCATTAATTTTCTAACCTAAGCTATGGTCAACACGCCTTCCCAAGAGCCTGCAAACAAGGCTCAACACGGCCAACCGGTCGCTCATTCACAACCCAATATGACCCAAACCATCTCACCTCCCGGGATCGGAGCATTGATCTCAACCGATGGTCTGGCGGAGATGCTCGGTGTTTCTCGCATGACGGTGTATCGCCTCATCGAGCGCCGCGCTCTGCCGGTCTATCGGGTGTGCCGGCGTATCCGTTTTAAGCTCGAAGACGTACAAAACTTCATCGAGGATCAACGGACGCCCGAGGACCAACGTCAGGCCAAAAACCTGATCGAGGTCTTTAAGACGTATGTCGGTCCGTAAGATCAGAAACTCCTGGTGGGTTGATTTCCGATTTAACTTCACGCGATATCGGAAACGCAGCCCGCAAAACACTCGCGGCGGCGCGGAAGCGTACGAAGTCTGTTTGCGTCACGAGCTTTCGATTCACGGAAGCTTAAACGCCTACGCGAAAGTCGAAGCCAAACCCACGTTCGCGGAATTCTCGGAACGTTGGTTCAGCTCATACGCCGAAGTGAACAACAAACCTTCCGAATGTCGTTCAAAGAAATACATCTTGTCCGCGAGTCTCGTGCCGTTCTTCGGCCATCAAAAACTCGACGAAATCACGACGGCGGACATTGAGGCGTATAAAGGCGAGCAGCTGAAGCGTGGCAACTGCAACAAGACGGTCAACAATCGTCTCGCGGTTCTTCGTAAGTGTCTGACGACAGCTGTCGAATGGCAGATCATCGAATCCATCCCGCGCTTTCGCCAACTCAAAGCCGCGCCTCCAGCGTTTCGTTTTCTCGAGGAACATGAAGTCACAAAAATCATCGAGACGTGCGCGAACGACATGGAACGCGTCCTCGTCTTCACGGCCGCTCGTACGGGCATGCGATTCTCGGAACTCTCTGCGCTCGAATGGCAGGACGTGGACTTCGGGAGACGAACCGTCATGATCCGCCGCGCAAATGTCGGCGGTCACATCGGAACTCCGAAGAATGGACGAATCCGATACGTGCCGCTCACGAATGATGTGATCGAAAAACTCAAGACGCTTAATCGCGATTCCGATATCATCTTTCACCGTAACGGTAATCGTCTCATCTACTGGCCGTCGCTCTGTTTTCTCCAACGAGCCTGTAAACGGGCGAACATCGAGCCAATCGGCTGGCACACGCTGCGACATACGTTCGCATCGCAACTCGCGTCCAAAGGCGCATCCATGCAGGCTATCAAGGATCTGCTCGGCCATTCGACGTTGACTATGACACTTCGCTACGCGCATCTGGCACCGGAAACGCTGCGCGATACGATTGAGCTTCTCGATGCTTCGGCTACTACTCAGCATTCGCCGCAACAACCATCGAAACCGTGGGCAACCGGTGGTCAACGCGATATTCCGACGGCTCCGATCAATCTCGAAACTCTTTTTGCCACCGCGTTCAATCCACCGCTCAACCATACAAAAAAGCCGCAGTCGTCGTGAAACATTCTGCAGCTTTTTTCGTGGCGGAGAGAGAGGGATTCGAAAACTCGATATCGAGTTTTATAAATACTCTTAACTCGCACAAAAATCACAAACAACCATCAAAATATAAAGCAAAACGACTCATCAAGAGTCATCTCACTAATTCAATAATTTTCACTTAATCACTAATTTTGGGCAATCGGTGGGCAATAAATAAGTTTCTTAAGATCCTGGTATTGATTCCAATAACCACGTTTATAAAAATCGTTTAACAAATCTTTAACAACATCTGTGATCTCTTGTTGTTTTAAATTTATTAAACTTTCAAGTAAATCTTTAATTAAATCGGACTTAATGGTTATCAACCACCTAGATTTGTCATTTTTTAGTATCAATGAAGTAAGTTTAGCTACCAATAAGGGATTATTATTTTTTTCTGTCATAAAAGAATGTATTACATTTTCAGCATCTTCTATGCAACCAATAGTTTTTGCTAAAGTCTTTTCTAATAAAACCAATTTAGCATCATGTTGTAATGCCGGCGCCGTATACCATCCTGCAAAATGACCGAAAATCTGACTAGCTTGATTTGTATCATTAACTAAAAACTCCCAGAGTCTTAACAACCGCTCTTTACCGTCAGAATCTAAAATCTCATCATTGATTAACAAAGCCCTGCTAGTAAAAGATATGGCATCTTCACGTAGCTTAACATCAACACTACTAAAAAAATCTTTAATAATTTCAAAAGAAAGCGCACCATGAGCATAAGCAATCATAATATGCTGGGGGAAAAAACGAATCAATAAATTATTATTTTTGGAATTACTAACATCTAACTCGGTAGCATATTCTATCGCTGTGGCATAAAGATCTCCCAGCCATACAACTAATGGTAAATAAACTTGTGAATGAATTAAAAATCCTTGAAACGCCGCAAGCCAGTAGAGTTTTTGTTCTTTTTCCGAAGGAAAAATTTGATTCTTAACAGAATATAACCACTCTTTATCCAAATAACTTAAATTCGCTATACGCTGGCCAAAAACAAAACGAACAGAAGGTGATGTTTCATTTTTTGTATCAAGCTTTTTATTTAACAAGGTCCTCAATCTAGGATCCATTCGTTTGTTAGCATCCTTATAATTCTCCATTGACTTAGCAATCCATAAACCGTAAGAAATCAATGCGTTTAAAGCAGTACCTCTTGTCGTGTTTATCATTACTAAATATGGATCATCTCCATTCAAGGATCCGTCATCAGCCGTATCGGGATCTGGATAATCAACAAGTCTACTCAAAATAATCCAAACATCTTCTTTTACTTCAATTGGTATTCTTACATCATCTACCATCAAAGCTGATTGAAATATATCCGCTATTTTTCTTTGTACTGATTTCCAACTTACACTATATTCACTCATTTTAGCCGGATGACTATCCCAATTTTTTTCGTCAGTTAAATATAAACACAATTTTAAGAATCTATCCCAATCAAAATCTGGTAAGATAATAATATTATCTAGGGCAGATAAAAAATTATATATATAAACTGCTGGTATTTTTCTTGTAACAATCGCCTCCATTAAGAATAGATATTTTTCAGGACATAAAACTACAAGATTTTTAATGCATTCACCTAAGCCATCACAAGATGGACCAAATCCAGAAGCACCTTCCGGTTCATACTCAATTAGATAGGAGCACAATTGCTCGTCAGACATACTTTCTAAATCACTTGACGAGCACGGGCTTTCTGGACCGGACCAGCTTGTCATTATACCGAAATTTGGCTGCGGTTCGCCAAATTTTTCTACCAGCTTATTATATATATTTTTTTGATCTTGCGACAAATAATCTTGTATAGATTGAAGTAAATACATCTTAGGTACTTCATCATCCTTAAGGTCGTCTAATGATCCTGGCAAACCCAACATACGTAAAACTATATTTTTTTGAGTTAAATCAAAAATCTTGAAGTTATTTACTAAAATTTCTTTTAGTTCATTTTGGCATTCTTTGCATTCTAAAAACACCGCATTAACCAATATCTCAAATTTTTTATTCGTATCATTTGTAGCACCTGTAATGTAAATTTTTAATCTTTTTAAAAGACTGTATTTTATAGCTTCATCATCTATTGTTTCATTTAATTCAAACAATATATCATCCATTCCCAGCATTTTATCAATAATATTTACCAAAGCATTAATAACTTCATGTTTGTAGTCTGATCTATTATGATTTTCTGGCTTACGAATTTCATTTCTCCATATATGCGAAAAATCACTTTTTTTCGCAATATCACTTGAATTGCCACACTCTTTTCTTAAAGCTGCATATAGACATTTTATTAAAATGATGAAGCTTTCTCTGGGTGCTTTATGACAAAGCAATTTAAATTGATTCTGCATTATATACTCAAATACCCAATTATCATATATTGAACTTACGTGATTATCGAAATAAAAAAGCCCTTCTTCATCAATAGACTTCACCGGCATCTCAAAGCACAACAAAACCAAAGCCAACTCCAAGGAACTAGAAATATCATCAGCGTTTATCATCATTTTTAATAATTCAGCTATCGTCATTTGGATAACAGCGCCACCCTTTAAAGCAATCCAATCATCTCGTTTTAATTTGATAATTATTTTGGATGCAATTTCAGATGGCATCAATAAAGAGATGTTAAGTATTTGCTCAGCTACGACTGGATTACTAATCTTAGGTAAATCAATTATCCAATTCATTATTTTTACAGGATCGTTTTTTGCGATTTTTTTTGTGTAATCCAAAAATGGCCAATTCGGATAAATTATACCATTTTCATTAATTATCTTCTCTGGTGGAGTTTCCAATCCAGCTCCAATAATTAGATCGAACCATTTAGGATCCGTGCATTTTTCATAGAAATATACTTCTAAAGATCTCTGCGATAAAAATATAATCAATCTGTCGAGAGTTGCTTGATCAACTGTTTTTTGTTGTAAAATTTTATCGATGGCGTCAGTTTTTTGTAAATAATCATTATTTACAAAAAGTTCATACAATAAATAATCTAATTTTTCAATTTGTCGAGTTAATTCGTTTTTGAGCAAATCGTCATTTGTTCTTAAACCATGATGAGTTTCTGAATTAAATACTTTAACCGCCTCACTCCAAAGTTTTGTTAATAAATAGGCCCTTTCCATTGTTATATTTTCATCTTGTTTTCTTAATAAAAAATGAAATTCAGCCTGTTTTTTGTTCCTTTTTTCAATTTCTATACTATCACCACATTTAACATCTGGATTACAACTTTGTATATAGTGTAAAGACTTTAAGTAGGATTTATTTGATTCATCAATTTCATACCCGATCGCCAATAAAAGACGCTTTAAAATATCTCTAGCTGAAACCGAAACATACGCCGACCAGTCTGGGGGAAATTTATTATTTAAACACCAATGGATTGAATAATAACTATCAGCAATTCTGACATCCACTCGTTTCAACCTCTGCAAAATACTTATTTGCTCAGGTTTTAAATGTATATCCAACTCTGCTAACAAGCTATTTTTAACTACTGGGCTACTAGAATTTGCATTTATATATATATTCTCACTCTCTAAATTGTCTTCAGGCATAACTCTCCCATACTTCCTTAAAAACATAAAAAAATCAAGCCCCAAAGAACAAACTAAATTTTTTCTGAACTAAAATCAAAATTCTACCAAATACATAAATTTGAATTTTTAAAAATTTAATTAATACTTTCTTTAATAATTTGAATTTCCTTGCTATCAAGTTCGTAAATCTTAAACACTAAACTGTCTATTTTATCTTCTAGTGTTTTTATATTTTTTAAAGTATCTACTTCCATTGCGCTATTTAACTTGACAATATTATCAAAAATACTCACAAATTCACTTTCTACTTTTTTATCAATTTTCTTTATGGGAAAATGCAAAAGCGGTTCTTTATCAATCTGCAATAATTTTCCCTTGCGTTTACCAAAATTGTAAAACCAAAATTTAGCTAATTTTGAGTTAAATAAAGCTGATAAATATTTTAAATTGAGCCTTGTTTTTCTTGATTTAATAATTAAAAAAGTTCTAGACACATACGAATCACCAATAACATATGAAAAAACCGGCTCATTCGTCATGCGTAACACTAATAACTTTTCTCCTGTAAAATAATATTCGTCTCTTGGTCTATTTAAGCCATAAGGTTTATTTACCGAAGTCATTATATAACAAAATTTATCAAGATGTTTTTTCAAATTTGGGTATAATGATAGATTCTGTAAAAACAATTTATTTGAATAAATTAAAAAGTAATTACTTTTTTTAACCACACAGTAACGGCTTAGATTATCCATTGTATAAAAAGGTTTAATAGCCTTGTATTCATTTTCATTCAACCCCAAATTTTCAACCTCTCTGCGTGATAAAACAAAGACCCCTTCACCAATTTTTAATTCTGGATATAAATCATTATGTTTTTTAGTAACATTTTCTTGTAATATATCTATTCCATTACCTATATCTTCATTATCTAAATTTATACAATTCTCTTGTAATTTCTTTTTTAATTGTAAAGCTTCTGGATTTGTTTGTATTGCAATTAAATGATTATTATCGTCATACAAATCGTTAATTTGATATTTAATTACACCTTCACAAGAGCTTGAATTATTACATAGATCGTCTAAATAATATTCATTACCGCTCTTTAATTTATCAATAAGTATAACATTAGTTGCATTATCAACCGCTTTTAATTTATTTTTAGCACGTGATATAAACACTAAATTATGTTGACCTTGAGCTGTATCAAATATTTTAATTTCATTAAAATTAATAATCGTTACAAACTTTAAAAAAGTTTTTGTAAAATCTCTTAATTTCTTCGCACCATTTGAAGTCAACCAATAATTTGTTGTAATAAAAGATATAATAGTTTTTTGATGCGCCAGATCTATACTGGATTTTTCAATAAAAAAATAAAAGAAATCCATCCTGCCTTCATAGTATCTTTTTCCAAAATCCGTAATTTTAACAGCTTGAAATGCTGAACTATTATCTGTTTCAACAAAATACGGTGGGTTAGCAATAACCACATCAAAACCACCTTTATCCCTAAAAACATCACTAAAATGCAATTTCCATGGGAAAAACGGCCTTAAATGATCCTTTTTCCATTGATCTAAAGTACCCCTTATAGCCATCTGCTGTTCGATGATTTTTGTTATTTTCTTTGAATTAACAGGATTTGTTGCCTGTTCTTTAAGGCGTACAAGCTCCTCATTGCATTTGCTCTGGATTAATTGATCCTCGATATCGTCAATTTTATTCTTTAATATCTTCTTCTCATGCGGATCATTGATCAAAAAGTATTGATTATGATATTTTTCCAGCTTATCAGCCAAGGTTTCGCTTTTATCTGGAATTAATATTCCTTGTTTTTCTTCTTCGAATAAATTTTTCATCTCCTTTGTACGGCCATCTAATCTATTTGCACCATTAAACTTCAAAGGAATGACACTGTCACCAACCACCAAATCTTCCAGCAAGCTATTACCTTGCATGATTTTGTAATCTAAGTTAGGAAGCGGTTCAATATCGTCAATTTCATGGTCAACTACCAGTGATAACCAAAGACGTAACTTCGCAATATCAATAGCCCCCGGATCAATATCAACACCGTAAATACAATTTTGTATAGTTTGTTTTTTTAATTCATAATCACTTAAATTTTCATCAGTATATTCTTGCATTAAAGATCGCGCCATTACAATTTGCTGTAACATGCCTACCAAGAAAGCACCCGAACCACAAGCCGGATCAACTATCTTAATGTTTTTTAATAAATTGGATAGTTCTTTTGTGTCTCCCTCCCAAATCGCTAATGATTTATTTGGAGTATTGGATTTTGTAGCCATTACTTTTGGAACATCTTCGAAATTTATATCAAAATCTCTAGTTATAATCATTCTGGCTTTATCCTCAGAAATATCAATATTGCTGGTAAGGTAATTTATTAAACTCTCTTTACACATGTAATGAACTATCTCACGTGGCGTGTAATAGGAGCCGGACCCTTTCCGAATATTGGTTTCAAGTAGATTTTCAAAAACTTTACCCAACATTTCCGGGTCAACAGACACTTCTTGGTCGTCTGGTGTGTTTTCATCGACTGTAAAGTTATACAAATCAAAAATATCTAATATACCTTTTCCTTTTTCAGGATGCTCCGGATTATCAGAAAATATTTCATTTGGAATATTCAAAAACTCATTTTCCCAATCGTAATTATTTATAGGCTCAAATAAACCACCATTCAAGAATGGTATCTGACAATCAAAGTGAGCGCGATAAAAACTAGCTGCCTTTTCAGGCTTTTTATTTAAGCAATCATAAAACAAATACTCTAGACAATCATTATAGTAGTTTTTACCATCACTGATGCATTTTGTTAGCTGATTACGTAAAAAATGACTATCTCCCTGATTAATCGCTTCGTTCTTTTTTGCACCCAACCAGCCCTTTCGTTGTAAAAAATAGATAAACACGATTTGACCTAGTAATTTCTTCGCAAATATTTCCGTTTTAATGCCTTGTTTTTCTGCAAAAATCTTAAAAGCATGATCCTCCTGTAAATGTTGGTTTAACTGTAAAAATAGTTGTTTATATGAATTAAAGAACTCTTTATCTACCACCTCAATAGCAAACCTACTTTTTAAATCATCAAAATCTTTAACTTTACCATTTTTAATTAAAAATCTTTGAGGTGTTGTTGTTTTAGCATTTTCTCCCAAAAAATATGAATATCTTTTAGGGTTAGAAAAATCAACACCTACCCTACCTTTTTCATTAACTTTAGGATCCATCATCATTAAAGACAGTCTCCAATCACTACCTTCTGAAGCAATATAAACAAAAAGAGCCCTATATTGCCCTCTTTGTTTCATAATTTTAAAACCATCAGTAGCTAAAGACACACGCGGATCGCTGTTAGAACCAT
>MWCR01000004.1 GCA_002070095.1 Parcubacteria group bacterium ADurb.Bin192
ACCATCGCGCAGGGTGCCATTAAACCTTGGACGAGGATTGCGGGCAATCAGACCGCTCATTTGAAGTTGCTGGAAGCTGTCGGACGCAAGCACGGTTTTTCCATACACCAAGAGGTCGGCCAATTGACGGCTGATGACATGAAGACGATTTTGGACGGCACGGGCGATGATATCTATGACGTTGAGGGCAAGTCCATGGTTTTTCCCGGCATCCTGGCCTTGTTGGAAGAAAAGTACCGCCAGACCGATTCTGAATACGTGCAAAAGGAGATAGAGGGTTACATGCGTGTTTTGATCTGCCCGGCCTGTAATGGTAAACGCTTGAATAAGACAGCGCTTGGTATAACCATTGCTGATAAAAACTTGGCCGATATCGTGGAGCTGTCTTTGGAGGAAGCGGCCGCTTTTTTTGAAAGCATAAAAGTCAAAACTCCGTCTAAAATCAAGGAGAGTAAAATATCACGTCCAAAGGCCGGCGTTAAAAATGATGCTTTGGGATTCACGGATCAGGAAAAAATGGTTATCAGCCGCGTTCAAGCCGAAGTTTTGAGGCGTGTCAAGAATTTATTGGACGTGGGACTCGGTTATCTCACTCTGGACAGAAGTGCGGTGTCGCTTTCCGGAGGCGAGTCGCAACGCGTCAGGCTGGCGGCTCAATTGGGCTCTGATTTGTCGGGTGTTATTTATATTCTGGATGAACCGTCAATCGGCCTGCATCAGCGCGACAACGAGAAGCTGATACAGACCATGAAGCGCTTGAGGGACATTGGCAATTCCGTTTTGGTGGTTGAGCATGACGAAGCGGTGATGCAGGCCGCTGATTATATTGTGAATGTCGGCCCCGGAGCCGGTGAATATGGAGGCGAGATTGTGGCCGCCGGCACCTTGTCCGAACTGAAACGTAATAAAGAATCCGTGACCGGCGCATATTTGCAGGGGAAAAAGAAAATCAATCTGCCGAAAGCGCGCCGTAAGGGCAATGGCAAGCATCTGACTGTCAGGGGAGCCACGGAATTCAACCTTAAAGACATTGATTTTAAATTGCCCTTGGGCAAATTCGTCTGTGTAACCGGCGTGTCGGGTTCCGGTAAATCAACCTTGATTTTGGATATTTTGGGTCGCGCCTTATCAGCCACTTTGTATCATGCCAAGGATCTGCCCGGAGCCCATAAAAAGATAGAAGGTTTGGAAAATTTGGATAAGGTGGTATCGGTTGACCAATCGCCCATCGGCCGTACTCCTCGTTCCAATCCTGCCACCTATACGGGCGTATTTACCGGCATCCGAGACCTGTTTACTAATATACCGGAGGCCAAAATGCGCGGTTATGACGCGGGTAAGTTTTCTTTTAACGTGAAAGGCGGAGGCAGGTGCGAAGCTTGCGGAGGTGATGGTTATGTAAAGATAGAAATGCAATTTTTGTCCGATGTTTATTCGGAATGCAGTGAGTGTCATGGTAAGCGTTATAATGCAGAGGCTTTGGAAATTCATTATCGTGAGAAAAATATTGCCGATGTTTTGGACATGACCGTGGAAGAAGCTCGTCGTTTCTTTGTGGATCAGCCTTTGATTTATGAAAAGCTGTCGGTTTTGCACGAAGTGGGTTTGGGTTATATCCGCTTGGGGCAGCCGGCCACCACTCTTTCGGGCGGAGAAGCTCAACGCGTTAAATTGGCTACCGAGTTGTCCCGCCGCGCCACGGGCAAGACCTTGTATATTTTGGATGAGCCGACAACCGGTTTGCATTTTGACGATATACAGCGTTTATTACAGGTGTTGAATGCCTTGGTCGACAAGGGTAATACGGTTTTGGTTATTGAGCATAATTTGGATGTGGTAAAATGCGCGGACTGGGTAGTGGATATGGGGCCGGAAGGCGGAGCTAAGGGCGGGTTGATTGTGGCCGAAGGTACGCCCGAAGAAATAGTCAAGCAAAAAAAGAGCGTGACGGCCAAGTATTTAAAGGATGTGCTGAAATAACGAGTGATAAGCGGGGATAAACCCCGCTTTATATTTCTGATTTTTTCAGTTATAATACGGCCGTATGAAATTAAAGTTACTTATCGGTCTAGCTGTTTTATTTATCAGTCCTTTAGCCGTTCAAGCTGTCAGTGTGGATTTGAATACGGTCACTTTGCGCTCGTCCAAGGCTACGGTAACGGCCGACGGTATCGATCAAACGATTATCAGGGTCAGTGTCAAAACACCAAATTATTTGGCGGCTTCCGGAGCCATGGTTCGCCTGACTTCCTCGAGAGGCACTTTGGACGAAATAACGCCCGCTGAAGCCACGACCAATGGCTTTGGTTCGGCTGAATTCTTGGTTCGTTCATTGAGAAACGGAACCACCACCATTATGGTGGAAGTGGAAGGTCAAAAAACTTCCAAGCAGGTGGGCGTGAGTTTTGTCAATGGTTTGGATGTGGGTTTAGCGCCCGGCAGTTTGATAAAAATACCCAGTGATAATGATGAAAACACTTATTCGGATTCAGCGGTTTATTATTACGCGTCAAACGGACGGCGTTATGTCTTTCCGAATGAAAAAGTCTATTTCACTTGGTATACGTCTTTTGATAACGTCAGGGTCTTATCTCTGGAAGACATGTCCAAAATACCCATTGGCGGTAATTTAACTTATCGTCCGGGCGTGAAGCCTGTTAAATTTCAAACCGATGATAAAGTGTACGCGGTTTATAAAGCCGGTGAATTACGTTGGATAAAAAGTGAGAATATCGCCAGGGGTATATACGGTCCGGACTGGATCTATAAGGTTGACGACATCAATGAAAGTTTCTATGTAAATTACAGTTTTGGCCCGCCGATTGAAAACGCGCTCGATTTTATGGCCGAAACCATAGCCAATAAATTTTCAACCATTGATAAAGACAGGGGATTCTAAATAAAAACTCCGTGATATTCACGGAGTTTTTATTTATTCGGTTTTAGCCGTCTCTTCTTTAGTTGTTGCTTTTGGCGCTGAAGCCGCTTGTTTGACTTTGGGCTTCAGTTCTTTAAGCTTCTTTTTGCTGGTGCGCACAAAATTCAAAACTTTACGGCGGGTTTTAAGCTGGTTAACCAATTCCACTTTGGCAATGGACGGCAAGGTGAGAGGGAATATTTTTTCCACGCCCACGCCGTTGCTGATTTTGCGGACGGTCATGGTCTTGTGGTTTTTTGAACCGCGGACATTAATTACCAGGCCTTCATAGACCTGAATGCGTTCTTTTTCTTCGCCCTTGGGGTTTTTTTCACGGATTTTTTGGTGAACTTTGATGTTCATGCCGGATTTCACCTCTGTGGGGGCGATTTCTTGTAAATTGGATGCAGACATAGATAATGGGGGCATGTTACCCGAATCAGGCTTGGGAGTCAAGTCTGGTCCGCAGGGCTTTAAGAACCAAATCTGCCGTTTGGTTAGCGCTTTTTAACTCGGCCGTGTCAAGCACCAAATCATAGTGTTTAGGGTCCTTATAATCCACGTTGTAAAACGCACTGTACCTTTTGGTATCGGACTGAACTCTTTTTTCAATTATGTCCCTGACTTTTTCCGGATCGGCAGGCAGTGATTCATCCGGTCTTTGCTCCCGGGATTTAATCAGACGGTCGGCGGCGGTTTTTGAATCGCAGTCTAAAAATATTTTGTATGAATTGGGAATAAACAACCAAGAAAGACGTCCCTCAATGACAAAATTGTCATTTTCTTGACCCAGTTTTTTTTGATATTCATCAACCGTGGTATCTGTTGTCTTGTCGGTTTCTCCCAGACGGTTTAATTCGTCCAAGGTCAGCCCTCTGTCAAGAGCGATTTTTCCTCTTAATTCACCGGCTGAAAAAAAATTATAATTTAATTTTTCGGCTATTATTTTACCCACCGTGGTTTTACCGGAACCGGGCATGCCGGAAATCGTAACAATCATAGTCAAGTTATTTGGTTATTTTGTGGACCAGATCATTGAATGTTTGATCCGGTGCAATGGAAAAATGCAAGACTTCTTGCGTAGCCGGATCCGTGAAGGATAACTTAATGCTTTGCAGCATTATTCTGCCTTGGGATTTAAGGCTGTTTTTTTTCGGATTTTTTTCGGTGTATAAAGTGTCTCCAACCACCGGGCATCCGATGGCAAACAAATGAGCTCTTATCTGATGTGTGCGTCCTGAAAAAATATCCAATTCAAGCAGAGAGTAATTTTTCAGTGTTTTCAATACTTTGTAGTGCGTCCAAGCAACCTGGCCTTCGGTTTCGTGAGACGGACGGGCGGCCATGCGCGGTTTGGATTTTGAACGCGCGATTTTAAATTTAATCTCTCCCTGCTCTTTGGGCGGTCGGCCATGCACCAAGGCTATATAGCTTTTTTGAGTTTTCCTTTGTGCAAATTGTTGTTTCAGGTCATCGAAGGCTTTTTGCGTTTTGGCAACCACCATCAGTCCGCTCACATCTCGATCCAGGCGATGCACAATGCCCGGTCTTTGGGGGTCTTCGCCGATTTTGGCCATGGAAGGATATTTTTTGAGCAGAATATCGACCAGGGTCCCGTCCGGGTGTTTGGCATCCGGGTGCACCAGCAGACCGGCCGGTTTATTAATCAATATCCAGTCCTTTGTTTGGTGAACGACCATTTTTTCCAGCTTGGGCAGATGCATGGGGGATCGAGTTTGTTTTTCGGCTTGCTGTTCGGGCGAGTCTGTTCTTGGACGGCGATTAATTTTTTGTCCGGCTTTCAAGAAAGTATGTACGGCTGTTTTTTTACCGTCAATGAAAAATTCGCCGTTTTTTATTTTTTTAGCCAGAGCACTTCTGGTCAAATCAGGTATTTGTTCGGCTAAAAAAATATCCAGGCGCTGCCCGGCCGACCATTCATCCACTGACCAAGTATTTTTCATATGTTGATAGGTTACCGTAATTCACTTAAAAAAAACAGCCTCCCGGAGCGGCCGGGAAGGCCGAGTGCACGAAGGTGATGTTATCCCCTCCGGAGCATCTTCAGCTGGTCGCCCAGCTTGTCGCCTAGCTTGGCGAAAGCGAAAGAAGGTCTTTCTTTCTCTGCGAATGGTTGTTCTGCAGGATGATTGGCACCTGCGTCGTTTAGATCTTGTTGGGCGGTTCGCCTCAACTCTTGACTGGTCTGCAGACTGCCATTCGAAGCACGGTCGACTCGACGCCCCATCCCTGACATACCCATTCGAACCTCCGACATTGTTCTTGGGCCAAAATTGGCCAATGAAGATGATTCTGAGCATAAAGAGGTTTGTTGATTCTGTCAAGCCTATTGACAGCGTGTCTGATATCTTGTATTTTGGGCTATCGACAAGTTAACCCCGAGCAATGACTGCTAGGAGGTCGGCATGAACAAAGGTGATGATTGTGAGCAGTTGGCTCGGTCGGCCGTGGCTTTAGCAAGGCACTCTCAACTTCATGATCTCACCATGTGCCAAGCCAGACGGCTGCTGGAAGCTTGGAACAACGAATCGGTTTCTGTCCATTGGGATAAGACCGAGAAGGAATTGGTAATCAAGGCTATCATGGGTCTGGTTGGCCGGTTCCCTTCCATTAATGTTCGTTTTTCCATCACGACAGCCTAAAGCTCTTGTCGTCCGCCTCCTTTTCTCGAGCCGCCTCCCGGCTCTATTTTTTATTAACGCAACAAAAATCCCCCATATCTTTAGTATGTAGGGGGACTTACCAAGCCATTAACCCAACTTCGCATAAAGCTTCGATGGGTTCAACTGCGAGGGACACTCCCCATAGCTTCACGACGCGCAAAGCGCTAATAAGTGGAGCGACGGGGAGTGGTGGGCGCTGTAGGATTTGAACCTACGACCCGATGTGTATAAGACATCTGCTCTACCGCTGAGCTAAGCGCCCGTGATTTTTCGGCTGACGACAATTTACATGGAAAATTCTTTTTTATCAAGAGTGTTTAGAGCAAGGTATTCATATGATCCTCGGGCACCGTATGCTGTCCGCAGGTCATCCATGACCAGCGCACAAGCGGGTCTCCGGGTTTGGCTGATTTGACATAAGCGACGGACAAAGGGTCGTGCGCATAACCGCAGCCGATATCTTGCTTCAGTTTATCCCGCAACTCACGCATAAAAAGTTCTCTTTGGGCTTTGGCGATAATACTGGCTGCGCCCACGTGGCGATAAGACAGGTCGGCTCGATTTTCAGCTTTTAGTGTATTGATATCCGGCCAAGAGGACAAATAGGCTAAAAGTCTTCTGAAAGGCATGGTTTTACGCACCGGAGCATCGATCATGATTTCGGCCGGAGTTTCCGGGTGCGCTTGATAAAAAAGTTTGATTAACTCGGCCATGTGTTTGATTTCCAGGCCGTTTAAAGTCACCTTTCTGTCTCGTACCGCTTCATCTATTTCCGGAGGATGAATGACGGCCGTGGCGTGCCAGCATCTTTGTTTCAGGGCGTCGGCCAACTTGTCTCTTTTGTCCGGCGCGATCAGTTTGCTGTCCGTGACATTGTGCTTGGCGCACCAATACTTGTCTTTGTTGGTTAAAGCGCAAATGGCAATGACCATGGGTCCGATCACCGGGCCTCGTCCGGCTTCGTCCACGCCGACTCGTCTTAAATCCTGTCGGGCGGGATGCGGGCGGGCGTCTGGATTTTTCATACATCTTTGACGCACTCGTCCACCAAGCGGTTAAAGTAAACGAAGCCCGGATCTATAAAGCTTCCTTGATCCAAATCAAAATTCATGGTTGCCGCCAGTATGTCTTGAGCTTTGACCGTCCCGCCGGCTGTCAGCAAGCGCTTGAATCTCACGGCAAAATCGGATGTATCTTGACTGTATTGCTGGGCCAGCGCCAAAACCAACAAAAGACTCAGGGCGTAGGAATAGCAATAAAATGGATGAAAATAAATATGGCTGATGCGGGCCCAGGTCCATTTTTCCATATCAGGATACTCAATTGAATCACGGCCCAGTTCGCGTTTGAGTTCCAGCCATTTGGCGGACAATCCATCTCCGGTCAGGCCGGTTTTTTCCGCCTGAGTAAAAGCATGCAGTTCAAACTTGGTGATCAGCGTCTGCTGAAAAATAGCGTTCATGGAATGAGTTAAGAAGTTGCGCAGGGCGCTGCGATAGAGGGCCTGGTCTTGGCTTTTAAGTTCTTCGAGCAGCATCAGCTCTCCCAGCTGGGAGGCGGTTTCGGCCAGAATCAATCCCGGATGACGTTGAAGCAGTTTGTGGTCTTTAAAAAGCAAACCATGGATTCCGTGGCCGGTTTCGTGGGCCAGAGTTGAAACGTCAGTCAGCTTGCCGTGATAGTTGACCAATAAATATGGATGCTCGGCCGCATACATGCAGTAGGCGCCCGTGTATTTTCTGCTGTCCGGAGAGGCATGGATCCAGGGTTTTGAGAAAAAATTCTGTGCCAGTTTTTTAAAGTCCGGCCCCAGTCTCTGATAACCGTTCAAAGTCAAATCAACCGCCCGGCTCCACGATATTTTTTGTTCTTGTTCATCGGGCAGAGGAGCGGAAATGTCTTCAGCCTTGAGAGTGTTTTGATTTAATTTTTTGGCCTTCCATTGAAAGAATTTTTTAAATACGGGCTGTTGTTCATCAACTTTTTTTATCAATATCGGGATTAGGCCCGGAGAAATATCATCGTTATCCGCCACGTTCTCCAAAATATGGCCGTACGCTCTAAGATTTTTTTCGGTCAAAACATTGCGTACTTGCTGCTGGTAGGCAAAGCTCAAATTTTCATTTTCTTTTTCAAAAGCTCGGCAGCGTCTGGCATAGGCTTGAGTTCTTAGTTCCGGATCGCGGCTTTCAAGCAGGGTGTTGATCAAAGAAGCGTTTAAAGCGGCGGGTTTTTCTTCTATCACCAAACTGCCGTATGGCATTCTGGTTGACAGTTGGTTTTCAAACAGCATCCAGGCTTCTCGTTCGCGCTGCATGGTCAGGGTCAATAGTTTTTCTTCTTTTTCCGACAGAAGATGAGATTTTAACCTGACGGTGTTGCGGATATATTCTTGATAGTTTGATGTTGAAGGATCGCTTGATAGTGTTTGGATATCTTCAGTTTTAAGATCTGATACCAAGAGAGGGAAGAAAGTCAATTCAGCCTCGGCTTGAGCCAGCAACTGTTGCATTCTTTGCATGAAGGCGCCGGCTGTTTGATTGCCCGTGTCTTCATCCGTGCGTAAACGCGCGTAGTTAACGATTTTATGGGACAATTCCGCGTGAGTGTTATACCAGGCAAAAGACTGAAGCCAGGCCGCCGGATTTATGGGTTCGGTTTTTAGTTTGGCATGCAAGCCGATCAGCTTGGATCTGATTTCAGCCATGGTCTTCAGGTCGGTCTGTATTTGCGGATCTTCAAAACCGGAATACAGTTCTGATAGATCCCAGACAGGCAATTCATGGTTTGTCATAATGATAGATTATCCAATGGTCATAAATCGGCCAAGTGGGTTCCTCTGGGTGTAAAAAAATCGTCCGTTTAAGCGGACGATTTTTAAATTCGGAGTTATTCTTGCTTGGCTTTTGGCTTGGATCTGTTTATCAGTATTCCGATCAGGGCGCCGGCCAGTAACAGGGCTAATCCGCCAAAAATTATTTCCATGGTTGTCAGCACAGGTTTGGCTTCGGCCTGCGGTGGCAGAGGCAGGTCTGAGGCCGTTGCGGCCACCGCGTCATCTTGCGCGGCCACCGGTACGATTTCGGATGGACTGTCAGCCGTCGGTTCCGCGGAGCCGACTATTTCTTCTTCGGTTGCAGACGGTTCTTGTTGGGCTTCTGCGACCACTACCAAAATATCTGCGCTTTTAGTTTCTTTTTTGAGTGAATCTTGAGATGACACTTGCAGGTGCCAAGTGCCGGCGGTTACCGGAAAAACAAAAGCATGGCTGGTTTTTAAATTCAGGTCTTCCAGGGCTTTGTTGTAAGCTTGAGTTGGGCCATAAACTACTTTGCTGGTAGCCGCTTTGCTTGTGTTCCAAGTTACTTGGATGATTTCTCCGTCAGAAGACACTTGAACATTGGAAATTTCAGGTCCTTTAAAAAATTCGGGTGGAATTACGATCGGTTCTAGGGGAATGGGTTTTAAATTACCCAGATCTATTTCCGGTTCGTCGGGTATCAAGATCGGATCAAAAACAATCTGCGGGTCTATGTTTGGAATTTTGATGCCGGTTTCAACCGGAACGGCGTTTGGGTCAATCGGTTTAATCGGGTCGAGGGGAATGGGTGAGAGGGCGGCGGTGGAATTTGGCATTAAATAAAGGCCTAAAACCAAGGCGCCTGCCATGAATGATAATTTTTTCATATGTCATAAATGTAGCATAAAACCATGCTTGACGCAGGCTTTCAGTCAAGAGATGATGTGTTCATGTCAATTTTAATTTTCGGCAATGGCTGGATAGGCAATAAATTTTTACAAGCTCACCCGGAAGCCAGAATGTCCACTGTTATTACTACCAATCCCGGTGAAATAGGGGAAATTTTGGATTTTGAAGAGCCTGATAATGTGTTTAACGCGGCCGGCATAACCGGCCAGCCTAACGTGGATTGGTGTGAAGATCATCAGGTGGAAACTGCGGTTGGCAACACCATGTTTCCCATTATGCTGGCTCAGGCTTGCGCTGAAAGGGGGATTCACTTAACGCATTTGGGCAGCGGCTGTATTTTTTACGGAGATTCACCCGATCCAAAAGGTTGGCTGGAAAGTGATAATCCCAACCCCGTAGCCTATTACTCGAAGACTAAAGCGGCCGCGGATTTGGTTTTAGGACCCATGCCAAACGTAGCCGTGGTCAGGTTGCGTTTGCCATTGGATCACGAACCATCGCCTAAAAACACCATTACCAAGTTAGCCTCTTATCCCAAAGTGCTGGATGTGCGCAATTCGGTCACGGTTATGGATGATTTAATGAGCGCGTTGTTTCAAATTATGGAAAAAAGGGCGACCGGGGTTTTTCACGCGGTTAATCCCGAGCCCTTGGCTTATCGCGATCTGATGCGCTGGTATCGGGAAATTGTAGATCCGAATCACGTCAATGACTGGATATCCGAAGACGATTTAGTGTCTCAAGGCTTGGCCGTCAAGAAAAGATCTACCAATATTCTGGCCAACACCAGGCTCTCCGAATTCGGTATTCAGATGCGGTCCACCGAAGAGGCGGTTAAAGATGTTTTGCGGCGCTACGCGGATGAACTTAAAAATGGTTTTCGGGCAACCGGAAATTGATTGGAGACCCAGGGTGTCTTTCAAAATTACTTTATGTCCGATATTGTAGATCCCCGTCACGAAGCGCTGGTCGAACATCTCTTTAAAAGAACTTTGGCGGTTTTGAATTTGCCCGGCTTTGAGCTGCGTCCTCTCCGCCGCCGTGTCCGCGGTACCGGAAAGTTGAGATCGTTCGCGTACGGGTACACGCGCATTGGCGTTAAACTCGTGACCATCGACCTATACACGCCGCGTACTATGAAACCTCGTAAAATGGACGCGATTTTGCGGGTTATCGCGCATGAATTAGCTCATCACCAACAGCCTCCCAGATTATACAGAAAATGGTTTCGTTTGGTGCGCCTGATCCATCATCCTGCTTTTTGGACACAGTACAAAAAGAATGTTAAACAATTACAGCAAGATGAATTATTAAAATCTTATTTTTAATTTCAAATTTGATTGTCTTCGCCGCCTCTAGCCTTGCACTGTCTGACCTGTTTAGATTATAAATAATCCATATGCAACCCATCAGAAATTTCCGAGTTATAAAAAAAACCTGCGTCAGCCCGGATTTGTGCCGTGTTATTTTGGAACCGGCTGACGGCGAGAGAGTCTTTGTTTTTCAAGCCGGCCAGTTCATCATGTTGCAGGCTCTAAGCAAAGGAGATCAGGCCAAGAGGGCGCGGGCGTTTTCCATAGCTTCGGCTCCCTGCGAATCGAGCTTGAAACTTGAATTGGGAGTCAAGGCTCAAGGAGAGATATCGAGCGGTTTGCATGGCGCTGAATTGGGCGACATGTATGGAGTGCAGGGCCCGTACGGAACTTTTGTGTTAAAAAAAGACAGTTCCGGAACCGTGTTTTTTGCGGGCGGAGTAGGGGTTACGCCGATCAGATCTCAAATACGAGAAAGTTTGCTGACCGGTTTGAATCAAAATTTAGTACTTTTTTATTCGGGCAGTTATTTGACGGATTTAATGTATCATGCGGAATTTTCCGAGTTATCGGCAAAATATCCCAATTTCAAATACATTCCGATTTTAACTCGAGAGAGTCCGGCCGGCTGGCATGGAGAATCCGGCCGATTGAACGAGCAACAATGTTCCAAATATATCAATAATTTTGCGGATTATGATTACGCCATGTGCGGTCCTCAACCCTACATGGATGAAGTTAGGAATATTCTATTATCGCAAGGCGTGGATTTGGCCGGAAAATTGCGTTTTGAAAGATATTGATATAATCTATAGTGATTATTAACTTTTAAAAGGAAGATTTAGTTGGTAAAAATTGCAAATTGAATCTTTCGTAATTGTAATTATGAGCAAGAAAGTTGTCGGTTCCGTGCTGTTCGTCAGTTTGACGGCTTTGGTATTTTTTGGGTTTGGTTGCAACCCTTTTCAAAAAGCCGAAGATAAAATAAATGATAAAATCAGCGAAAAAGTAACCGAGGGTATTTTGGGCGGTGTAACAGGCGGTCAGGTGGATGTTGACAAAGATGGGGAAGAAGTCCGTTTTAAAGACAATAAAACCGGCAACGAAGTGGCATATGGAGAGGATTTGAAAGTTCCGGATAATTTTCCGAAGAGTGTTCCCTTGTATCCGGATGCCAAAATAAAAGGCATCATGATTTCCGGCAGTGAGGACAAGAACGCGACCTTGACCATGGGCACGGAAGATGAGATGGCCAAGGTTCTGGCTTGGTATGAAGACAAGATGTCGGGCAATGATTGGCAGGAAGATCAGAGCTGGTCTTTTGAAGGCATGGAAACTCGTTCTTATTCCAATGGACAAGAAAGAATGACGCTTAGTATTTCAGCCCAAGAGGATGAGGGGATGAAGACCGCGATTATTGTTGGTTATAATTTGGAGGCCGAAGATAACACGGATGAATAATCGTAAATATTTAAACAACAAAATCCCCCGTTGCGGGGGATTTTGTTTAAGCGTCATATTTTGTGCGAGGCATTTAAACAAAATTCCCCGTCGCTTTATGCGACGGGGAATTTTGGTGGGCGTGCCTGGATTTGAACCAGGGACCTTTACATTATCAGTGTAACGCTCTAACCAACTGAGCTACACGCCCCTAATTAGGTCTAGTGCCGGAATCGTCTTTTGTCTGATAAATCAAGATCGAATAGTCATTGATTTAATTTTGCGCATAGATTACCCGATGTTCTTGGATTTGACAAGAGGCTAATGTCAATTTATCATAATGGCCGACACATGGAACTTACCTTGACTCAAATAGTGTGGCGATTATTGCTGGCGGCCATATTGACCGGGTTGATTGGCATAGAGAGAGAAATGCGCAAAAAACCGGCCGGCGTGAGAACTAATGCTTTGATTGGCTTGGGTTCTTGCTTAATGTCTTTGGGAGGGATTTATATCATGGCCATGTATCCGGCCGTGACCGATCCTACGCGCATAGCTTCCGTGGTTGTTCAGGGGGTTGGTTTCTTGGGAGCCGGCGCTATTATTCAGGCCAAGGGCTCTGTCCGCGGCTTGACCACGGCAGCCACCATGTGGGTGGTGGCCGGCATAGGCATTGCCTGCGGTTTGGGTTTTTACATGGCCGCATTGATAACTACTTTGATAGTGTTTGCCTTGTTGGCCATTTTTGGTCCTTTGGATGCCAAATTAATGGGCAAAGAAAAAGACGATAATCACGGTTTGCCGAGGTAGCTCAGTGGTAGAGCGAAGGACTGAAAATCCTTGCGTCGCGAGTTCAATCCTCGCCCTCGGCACCATAAAAACTCCCTCGGGAGTTTTTATTATTTCTAAATTGCATTTTGCTTTCCTTTTATGCGTTTAGTGGATTGTATGTCTCGTGAAAACAAAAACCCCCGAAGCTTTACGCGAAGGGGGTTTATGGTCGGGCCAGTGGGACTCGAACCCACGGCCTCCTGCTCCCAAAGCAGGCGCGCTAGCCAACTGCGCCATGGCCCGAAGTTGACCCATGATAGCTGAACAGCGCGTGTTTGTCGAGCTGTCGATTCGAGGCTGGACAAGGTTTTGGGGTTGCGGTTATACTATCCGCGTCATGGTCACGGCAACGGTGATTCTGAATCAAGACGCTGGCTTAGACAATTAGCGGGCATCGTATAGTGGCTATTATAACAGCCTTCCAAGCTGTGGAGACGGGTTCGATTCCCGTTGCCCGCTCCAGCCACAAACTCCTTAAACCGGAGTTTTGTTGTTTTAGATGCCAATAATTTGACGGTTGGCCGTGTTTGAAACGGCCGGTCTTCCTGGATTGAAATATCATGGTGTTTGATATACGCTGATAATCGTTCGGTTGCGTGGCAAGGGACGGGGGAGTATGCATAGTTTTGATTATTTATTGGAATATGCCAATCAATACCAAGCTTGGGGCTATTGGCTTATTTTGATTTTCTCCTGCCTCGAATCTTTGGCTGTGGTGGGCATGCTCGTACCCGGAACCACCATCACGATTGTTCTTGGTCTTTTGGCCTCCGAAGGTTTGTTTGATATCAAGTTGTTGATTTTTCTGTCTTTTATAGGCGCAGTTTTGGGCGATGTTTTTAGTTACTGGCTGGGTCTTAGAGGTTTGAGATATTTTAAATATGAAGAAAAAATTTTTGAGCTGGCGCATTTGGATTTGGCTAAGAAATTTTTCAATAAGCATGGCGGAAAAAGTGTGTTTTTCGGCCGTTTCATCGGCCCGTTGCGCCCCTTAATTCCTTTTGTTGCCGGTTTGTCTCGCATGCCGATTAAAGCGTTTTTCTTTTGGAATGTAACCAGTGCTTTTTTATGGGGCGTTTTTTACGTTTTGTTGGGATATTTTTTTGGGCATGCTTGGAAGGTTTTGGGGGCCTGGCCCGGCAGAGTCGGCGCCATGTTGTTGATTTTTGTGGGCGCGGTTTTGGTTTTCTATTTTAGACGGGCTGTTTTAAAGAAAAAAGTAGGCAGTGAAACATATGAGAATCGCCATTGATGCCAGAATGATCGGGCCTGAAAATACCAGGGGCATCGGCCGTTACACCGAAGAGCTGATTAAGGCTATGGCTCAAGTCGAGCCTCAAAATACTTATTCGCTGTTGACTAGACATTCCTTGCCGAGATTAACTGAAAATTTTTCCAATATTCAAATCGTGACAGCTGATATTCCTTGGTATAGCTGGCGTGAGCAATTGGCTTTGCCCGGAATTATCAAAAATATCAAATCAGATGTGGTTCATTTTCCTCACTGGAACGTGCCTTATATTTATAAAGGTCCGTTGGTTGTAACCATCCATGACTTGCTGTTGAAACATTATCCGGCCAGCGCCCATTCCAGCCGGAGATCTTGGCCGGTCAGATTGATAAAACAGGCGGGTTATGAACTGGTGCTGGATGGAGCTGTAAAAAAGGCGCGGGCCATTTGCGTGCCCACGGAGTTTACAAAAAATGATTTGTTGACTTTTTTCCCTGGAGTGGCCGATAAAGTGATGGTTACAGGTGAGGGGATTGACCATATCTTTAATTCACATTCGGGTGGTTCGACTGAAAATTCAGTTTGGTCCAAATCGGAAGAGGTCGAGGGCATATCCGGTTATCTTTTGTACGTTGGCAGCGCCTATCCTCATAAAAAGTTGGATCTGTTACTTGAGGCTTGGAAAAGTTTGTCCAGTATTTATCCCGGACTTAAACTTAAAATCGTAGGTGAGTTGGACCGATTCATGATTCATTATCAGCGAAAATTTTCTTTTGATGAACAAAAAGTTAATTTTTTGGGCCGGGTGTCCGACAGTGCTTTGAGAACATGGTATAAAGGCGCCATGATTACGGTTTTTCCTTCAAGTTTTGAAGGTTTTGGACTGCCTCCGCTTGAAGCTTTGGCCTCCGGTTGTCCGGTGGTCAGTTCCGATGCCGCGTCCATGCCCGAGGTTTTAGGAAAAAAGGGCGTTGTCTACTTTAAAAATGGCTCCAAGGATGATATGATTAGAGCTATCAAAGCGGTGGTGGATAACCATGGTTATTATCATGAACAAGCTAAACAAGCCGGCCCGGAATTAGCCGTGAAACACTCATGGAAAAAGGTGGCCGAGATAACCTTGGATACTTACCGATTAGTCGCTTTGGGCTAAGGAGGCATGGACAAAGAGGAAAGCAATAAATATTCCATCAAAAAGGAGGTCGTTCCTGCGGGAACGAATGATTTTGAATCTAAAATCTTTTCAGTGCTGGAACGCGACGGGGCTGTTTTATCAACCCCGCGCGGCCTGAAAAAAAGAGCTTTTCATCGCAAGCCGCAAATTGCTAAAAAAGACAGAGCGGCCGTTTTCAGGTCAACCATTACTTCGAACGTTGAGGATAATGTCGAATGTTTGGATATGGAGTCCGTGGCTTGTGTGGTTAAAAGGCATGAGTCGCCGGAAGAGTGTTTAGTGAGTATAAAACGAAAGAATCATAATCGGAGTCCTTTTGTTATTTCTTTGCGAGAGTGTGTCTTGGCGCCCGAGCACACAGTTCAAGAAAGAGTTCATTTGGCTGATCAGACGGCTTATCATGATTCTTTGGCCGCCAACAAAAACGGTTCTTACCAATCATTGTCCGAAGCCGCCTTGCGCTCCAAGGTTGCTCCGGTTGATTTACGAAGTCAGGCAAATAAACCTTCGGCTTGGTCTGTTATGGCCTTGAACGGACGTCTTTTGGCGCGCGGTGCCGGCCGTATAGCGCGTAAATTTAAACGATTTTTTATTAAAGAGGCGGAGTACATCGATAGACAGCAAAAAATCATAATTCCCAAACTGGAGCGTGAGTATGCCGAGGCGGCCGAAGAAGTCGTGTCAGGAAAAAGTTTTTCTTATGGCAAAACAGCGGTTGGTTTTTTGGTGCTGATTTTTTTGATAACTTTGCCGGCACAGGCCTTGGTGGTCTATCGGGGCATGACTGACGAGAAAGGTGAATTTGAATCACAAGGCAGAGAGGCGGTGGAATCTTTGAGCGGTTTGCAGGCCATGGATTTGAATGTTTCTTTACAACAGCTGCATCAGGCATCGGCCAAGTTTAAAGAAGCGGATCGTTTGCTGGATGAGTCACGTTTTTTGGCCGTAGGCGCCGCGGCCGTAGTGCCAAAACAATATCGCAGCGCGCGTTCTTTGCTTGAAGTGGGCAACAAAATGAGCCAAGCCGGTCAGTTGTTAGCCATGGGTTTTGGCAAGGTATTTGATGATCCTGACAGGAGTTTGATGGAAAGACTGGAGGTCATGAGGACTTATTCTTTGGGAGCTTTGCCCTTATTGACCGACGCTCAAAACGCGGCCCAAAAAATAGATATCTCTTCCATACCTGAAGAGCAAAAAGAAAATGCCAAATTATTACCGGATAAAATAGGTCAGGCCAAAGAGTCTGTCCGTGAATTGGCTATCATTACGGAGGCCTTGACCGCATTTTTAGGAAAAAATGAGAGTCGTAATTATTTATTGATTTTTCAAAATCAAACCGAACTGCGGCCCACGGGCGGATTTATGGGGTCTTTGGCTGAAATAAGCTTAGAGAATGGCAGGATAACGTCCATTAAAGTACCAAAAGGCGGCCCTTATGATTTAAAGGGCCAGCTCATGGCCAGGGTTTTACCTCCCAAACCTTTGCAGTTGATTAATTCTCTTTGGCAGTTTCAAGATGCCAACTGGTTCCCTGATTTTTATAAAACAGCCCTCAAGATCCGTTGGTTTTGGAGCAAGTCCGGCCAGCCTACCATTGACGGAGTGATTGCCGTCAACTCGGGTTTCATGGAAAAGATTTTGGAAGTGACCGGGCCGGTAAGTCTGCCTGAATATAACAAGGTGATAACCGCTGAAAATTTTTTGCTGGAAACGCAAAAAGCGGTGGAGCTGGAATATGACAAAGAGGCTAATACTCCTAAAAAATTTATCGGAGATTTATTTGAAGTTCTCATGGAAAGATCCAAGGGTTTTGATGCCAATCAGTGGCTGTCCTTGGCTTCGGCCGACAGTCAGGCTTTGGAAACCAAGGATATTCAGATCGCCATGTTCAGGCCCGAAGAAGAGGAATTGGTGGAGCGTTTTGGGTGGCAGGGCAAACTTAAGTCCGCCGCCGGAGATTCTTTGGCGGTTATCGGGGCTAATATTGCCGGTCAAAAAACAGACGGAGTCGTCAAGGAGGTCGTGGATCATGTGGCTGAAATTCAAACTGACGGCAGTATTATCGACACGTTCAGGTTGACCCGCGTTCATCAGGGAGTTAAAGGAGAGTTGTTCAGGGGCGTCAGAAATGTGCAGTATCTTAGAATTTACGTGCCCAAGGGTTCTGAAATTTTGGCCGCTCAAGGTTTTGATCCGCCGGCCACAGATTTGTATAAAGAAGTTTTGGAAACGGACAGGCCGGATGCCGATCTGTTAGTCATAGAAAATACTTCCAAGCCGGCCATGAACAGTGTCTGGACAGCGGACGAAGATGACCGCACGGTTTTTGGGGGTTGGCTGCAATTGGATCCCGGTCAAACACAAGAAATAATTGTGCGTTATAAACTGCCGTTTACGGTTTACGATATCATGGATCGGGTGCAGGAAAGCGCCGGTCAGTCGGTTGAGCAAAGAACCCGGGGTGCTTATCTGATGCTTTTAACCTCTCAATCCGGCAAGGTGCGTGATTTAAACCATGAGGTGCGTTTGGCTGCGCCCTGGCAAACCATCTGGACCCGCGGGCAGATCGGTTCGTCGTCACAGCAGGCTTCGGCGGGATGGAAGGGTGTTTGGGACCGAGACCAGGCCGTAGCTTCCTTATTATCTAGAAACACGGAGCATGAACAAGAAAGATAAAAAAACTCCTTGGCAAAAACTTTCCGGAGTTAAAGATTCTTTCATTAAGCGCGACAAAGAGGTTGAACAAAGTTTGCGTACCATTTACGCCTCCGGAGAGGATGATAATTTGCCTGATCTGACCAAATTGGAACCCAAGAAAAGTTACCGCTGGCTGATCGCGGCTTTGGTTGTTCCGCTGATCGTGTTGATTTTATGTGTGGTGGCCTGGTCGGGTTTTTGGTTTTTTAAATCATTCAGCGGTTTTTCGGGCAAGGGCTTGGTGATCACCATAGAAGGTCCCAATCAAATTTCTTTGGGGCAAGAGACGACTTATTTTATCAATTATCAGAATCCCTTACGTGAGCCTTTGTTGAATGTGGAAATAAGAGCTAACTTTCCGGCCGATTTTGTGCCGACCTCCGTGACTCCGCAGATTAATGACAAGGTTCTAATCTGGAAGATCGGATCTTTGGCCGCCGAACAAAGAGGTACGATTACGGTCAAGGGCAGATTTACCGGTTCTTTGGGCACTTTATCGGCCGTTCAGGCCGTGGGCACTTATCGCCCTTCGAGTTATTCCAGCAACTTTGAGACCATGTCCACCAAGCAGATTTCTTATGCGGATACGGTCCTGGAGGGTTCGATTCAAACCCCGGAAAAAGCTGTTCCCGGAGATAACACGACCATTGTGTACAAACTGGCCAATAAGGGGAGAGATGTTTTGGATAATATTGAGGTTAGAATTTTATTGCCTGAAGGTTTCTCTTTAAACAGCACGTCAAGCGCTTTGGGTAAAATTGATGGACGTAATTATATTTTAAATTTCGAGACTTTGGAGGCCGGCAGTTCAACCGATATTATTTTGTCCGGTGTTTTCGCTTCGGGTTTTGGCGGTCAGGCTCACGTGGAGGCCCGGGCCGGAAATGTCAGCCGGGATGGTGCTTTTATGCCGGCTCAAATTTCCGAAGCTTCTTTTCCGGTTTTAGCCGGCGATCTGTCTTTGAAGATGGTGGTTAACGGCACTGATCATGCCGAGAGAAGCGTGGGCTATGGCGAAGTGTTATTGTGTGCCATCGGTTATGAAAACATGGCGGATGAGTCGCTTAAAAATGTAACCATCAGCGTGCATTTGGATACGGTAAATTTGAATGAACCGGGTAAATACATTAAACAGCCTTTGGTAGACTGGGATAAATATCAAAATACTTCGAGTTCCACCAGAACGGATCAGATACTGACTTGGACGGCGGGTAATGTTAAAGGCTTGGAAGAAATCGTGACTCGGGCGGATGACTCATTGGAGTTTGCCTTGCCTTTAATAACCACGGCTTCCGCGGGGAGTGATTCTTTGGCTTTGAAGGCCACGGTTTTCGCCACCATTGAAGGCATCGGTGAAACCAAAATGAAGCGCACCATTCAGATGGCTCCCATGATATTCAAATTGCGTACGGATGCCGCCTTGAGTTCAGAAGTCAGATATTTTTCGGAAGAGGGCGCTCCGCTCGGATCCGGCCCTTTGCCTCCCAAGGTTGGGGAATCAACCGTTTATCGAGTCTCCTGGAATTTGAGTAAAAATATTCACGCCTTGAAAGATTTGGACGTGTCCGCTGTTTTGCCGCGTAATGTTTCTTTTGTGGGCGCGGTTACCAGTTCAGCCGGTGAATTGAATTTTGATAAAAATACACGTTTAGTTTCCTGGAAGCTGAATCGCATGCCCGATAATATCAGCTCGTCTTACATGGAGTTTGATATTGAGCTGACGCCCGTGGCCACGGATGACGGCAAGTTTGTGGACTTGATCGGCGACACCACCTTCCAGGCTTACGACGAAAATATCAAAGAAAACATTATTCAAGTCATCAAGCCCTTGAATACTGATTTGCAAAACGACGAAGGCGCTCAAGGCAAAGGAGTGGTGAGGAAATAGATATCAAATATTTAAATATAATATAAAAATAAATAAAATTTTTTGAGCACTCAAAATTTGTAATTTTATATTTGAAAATTAATAATTAAAAAAAGATCAATAGATCTTTTTTTGTTGGTCGGTATCAGTCCGCGGAGCATCAAGTCTTATGAATTAGAGGTTCACAAGAACTCAAAGATCGGAAGCAGATTTTCGAGGAGAGAGATTATCCCAACGATTAAGCCGGGATGAAAATTCGTTTCTCGTCTTCGAGCAGCTCCGCGGACTGATAACGGCCAATATATTCATGTTAATCGCAATACTTTGATTTGGCAATTCGCTTACCTCTTAGAGATTCCGTGCGAGACAGAAGCTCATTTGAGGCGAGCGTGTCGATGGGTCGGCCGCAGTCGCAAACGGACTTGACAACGCGCAATGGGGTTTTGGTCTTGGTATCGCTTTTCTGCGCTTTTTCGCTACCCATGATATTCTCCTCAATTCAAACCCGGAATACGCCGGGCCGGGGTGCAAATTTATGACCCCTCCTTGGTTAAGGAGGGGCACGCGGTGAATCGTGGTTTCCGAAGCGGGGATGATGCAGAAGAAACTTTTTCATGTAGCATGTAACTTGTAGCACGCAACAAAACAATGACAAGCTATTGTTATATGCTACATGCTATGTGCTACATGATTTTCCTCCTCTGCATGATTCCCGCTTCCAACCAAAAAGCGGCGGATTTCATGGAACTCTGAAAAGGAGAATTCGGTAAAATCTGCCGCCAATTATCGGTTTTTAGCTTATTTTAATACTTTAAGGCAGTATCAGCCCAACTCTCTCCTCAGAGTTTTTGGCTCTATCAAGCCCTCTATGCTTGGTAGAAACCGGTTAATCTTTTTAGGTACGGTTTGGTTATTTTGATGGTTTAATATATCACAATTTTAAGGTTTTGTCAAGCCTCTGTACGGTTAACCTCTAAGGGTGGCCAAGGTTAACTAAACATCCCTAATGCAACTCTTAAATATTCTGTCATCACAATACTTAAGGGTTGGGGAAAGCGAGCGCTTTCCCGGTGAAAGTTCAGGTTCAGTCGGCTTCATGCTCAATTCCTTGGGCGGTGGTCACAACAAAAGGTTCCATGTCCAGTCCGGTCCAAGTAATCCAACCGGCCTGCAACAAATCGTGCTGGCGCAGGCTAAGCACCAGTTCACGCACTTGTTTGGAATCGGCTTTGCCATGCCTGACACTTGGTCCTCCGTGGTTGGTCCGCATGATCATTTGTCGGCGGCCGGGCGGGGGAGCATGGCTATCCTCGGTCATATTGGCGATGAGCTTGAGTATGAAACGTCGGCGCATGAGAGCCTCCTTCCTGATATGGGCATCATAGCATGTAGCATGTAACATGTAACATATAGCATGTAACATGTAACATATTTTTATTGAGTATTTAATAAAAAAAGACACGCGAGTGGCGTGTCAAAGCTTGCCTGTGAGTTCGGCCCAGTTCTGCTTGGGTCGCAAGCGTTTGGAACCTTGAGCGCAGAGCGGACAGGTATCAGGCGCCCAGGTTTCTATATCATAATGTCGCAGATAGATGATGGGCGAACCTTCGAACTCATAGACTTTGGAGCGATGCACCAGGGTCAGGACAGCCGGGAAGAAGCGTAGCGGGTGAGCATGTCCGCGTCGCAATCCATCACGTACGGCTTGCAGGGTTCCGGTGGTGGTTACCAGTTCTTCGACCTGGAGAATGGGCTCCTGTTGCTCGATATCAAATCTCTTCCAGACTTGAGTCTTGTCCGGGCCTTTCTCCGTAAAGTCATGTTGAGCGCCGACCAGTTGAGCCAGGGCAAAAGACAGGGTAGCACCGGCATGGTCGGATCCGACCACCCACTCAAAATAGGGGATTTGCTTATCAGCCATGGATACCGTTTGATGCATGGCGCCGATGAGCTGGTCGAGTAATTGTTCGGCCAGGATGCTGCATAAGTTGGTGTAGCGCAGTACGCGCAGCACGTCCACAAATCCATTGCTACATTTACCACTGGTGAGTTCGGCGTGTGGTGCCTTCGGGTCTCCAGAGTGCAACCAGAGAGCATCACACTGTCTGAAGATGTGGTCGAAGTCCTCCGGTGTCAGAGTATGGCGCGTAAAGGCATGGGCCGAGAGGTCGCGCAATTCGGTCAGCGTCAGTGTCTGAATGTTTAGGTTGTCATTCATGTTATGCCTCACTATCCACGTAGCTGGTTGATGGCTGTATGCAGTTTGAGTGTTTCGCGCCTTGCGGCTTCGGCAAAGTCCGGGCCGTTTGAAGCATAGATTATTCCGCTCGAGCTGTTGATGATCAGGCCCTGTTGCCAGCTGTCCAGGCCGTTATTGATGACAGTCTGCAGATCGCCGCCTTGCTTGCCGATGCCCGGTACCAGGATGGGCAGGTCGCCCACCAACTGGCGTACCAGCCGCAGCTCTTTGGGGTAGGTGGCGCCTACCACCAGCGCGCAGTTGCCGTGCTTGTTCCAATGGTGAGCCACGCGCATGGCCACGACTTGGTAGAGCGGTATGAAGTAGACGGGCTGTCCATCTTGGGTTGTGACCTGCCATTCTCCCCACGTCATCAGATGTTCGTGCCGCAGATCTCGGAAACCATTCAACAAAACATCCAGCTCGTCGGAGGTTACGCGAGTCAACAGGTCCTGGAACTCGCCCGCGCCCCGGTTACTGGTACGGCACAGCACGACGATGCCCTTGTCGGTTCGTTCGAGGAAGGGCTTGTTCGCTTCTTCTCCCAGGTACGGGTTGATGGTGATCGCTTCGGCTTTCATCACATCAAACACGGCCTTGGCATACGCTTCGTTGGTGGCGCCGATGTCGCCGCGTTTGGCGTCCAGTATCACAGGTGATAGTGGAGCGTTGTACCGTAAGTATTCGACCGCGTGCAGAAGCGCCCGTGTACCCAAGCTGCTCATGGCCTCGTAGAAGGCGCTGTTCAGTTTGTAAGCACAGGTCAAGTCTTGAGTGGCATTGATGATGCCTATGTTGAAGTTCATGACCTGAGACAGACTGATGGCCTGTTTTTCCACGTCAGGTGGTCCCAACTTGGGCAATCTTTCAGCGTCCGAGTCCAGCCCCACGCAGACGAACTTACCCAGATCCCACTGCCGGCGCAATTTGTTGACGAATTCGCTGGTCATGCCTGTCTCCTTGTGAGGTGCGATTACACAGGTTGAGTGCAACTTGCGCCCATGATGTTGCATGCAGATGACTTTGTCAATCCATACCATCTCGACAAAAATCGGCATTTCCACTAGACTGCACCTATCAAAATCAATTATCAAATTAACAAATATAAAATATAAATTACAAAGTACACCCTATTTAATAATTTATATTTGAAATTTGTTAATTAGTTTAAGCGCCCTTAGCTCAGCTGGATAGAGCAGCAGCCTTCGAAGCTGACGGTCGAGGGTTCGAATCCCTCAGGGCGCACCACTCCCCGTCGCTCCACTTAGCGCTTTGCGCATTGTGAAGCTATGGGGAGTGTCCCTCGTAACTGAACCCAATGAAGCTTTATGCGAAGTTGGGTTAGTGGAGTGGGGCATCCCCCTTCGCATAAAGCTACGGGGGATTTTTCTTTACCTGAGGGATGTGAACGGAAAAGATCATAAAAAACAGACGGCTTAGGGGCCGTCGCAGGAAGCGGTGGCGCGAAGCTCGTATTGATTGATCCAACTTTGCAGTTGGTTGAGTTTCGCGATTTGTTCGTCGTCCGGAGCGGACTCTCCGGTTTCGATCCTTCGGTAGCCATCCACCGTCAGATTCAGTTTATCGGCCATATGCTCAACGCTCCAGCCGAGTTCCAGCCTGGCCCAGTGAAGCTCCAGCGCGAAGTCTAATGAAGGGTCTACTTCGGTTGTCCAGATTTCTTCATGGCTCTTCAGTGTCGGAAAAGGATAGTCGTATGGTTTGGCGATTCGATAGCCTCCGCTTAGCCGAGCCCGAATCCATTGGGCAAGGTAATCTCTGGCTGAACGCTTGATGAAGTCCGTTTCCGAATCCATTGGGCTCAAGGCTGAGAATTGCTTGAAAGAGCAGTGCACCAGGCACCCGGGAAAATCCGGGAAAATGGCCCTTTTTTCCGCTCGTGACCAAGGATACAATCATGGGATATTCCATGCTGCCTCCGTTTTTGTTTTGTTGCCGTAGATAAAGGCCTACCATTTTGCGTCTACTGCGTCAAGCCTCAGACTTGTTCCAGCGCTTGGCTTCCAAGCCGGCTTGGGCGGCCGCGATTTGGGCTTCTTGTTTGGAAGTTCCACTGCCTATGGCAATCAGATCTTTTTCCAAAAAGACGCCCACCGTGAATTCTTTATTGTGATCTGGCCCGGTTTCTTTAAGTACTTTGTAATTTGGGGTAACGCCTAAAAGTTCTTGGGCGGTTTCTTGAAACTTACTTTTAGGGTCGATGTAAAGCTGGTTCTTTAATATAAAAGGCAGATGGGAAAGAATGTGCTTTTTGATAAATTTGTCAGCTGCCAAATAACCCCCATCCAAATAAATGGCGCCGATGATTGACTCCATGGCATTAGCCAGAATATACATGCGCGCTTTGGAGTTTTTGTCTTTAGCCTCACCTTTGGATAACAGCAGGTATTCCTCGAACGATAATTGAGTGGCTATACTGGCCAAGGTTTTGGCGTTAACCAAAGAAGCACGCCAATTTGTGAGTTCACCCTCCGGGTTGGCGTAGTTTAAATACAGATATTCCGTGACCACTAATTCCAAAACCGCGTCGCCTAAAAATTCCAAACGTTCATTATGCTCAAACGGAAAATCGGAATGTTCGTTGAGATAAGATCTGTGAGTCAGAGCTTTTATTAAAAAATCTTTATTTTTAAATTCATAATCCAATCTCTCTTCAAGAGATTTGTAATCTAATTTCAGATCTTGACTCATATTCGCGAAACAACTGTGCGCGAACGTGGCTAACGAAGATGACTGACCTGATAAACCGGTTTATAGGTTTTCGGGTTCCGTGTGCTTCGCCAGACTCGTTCCGTGTGATTAATAATTAGTTTGGTTTAAGGTCATTGTTGGGATTAGCTATTGGTTTTTCCTCGGTTTTGGGCTTGTCCGCCGGCTTGCTTACGCCTTGTGCCTGCTGATCTCGGTAAACAGCACCCAAGACCCCGTTAACGAACTTGCCGGATGATTCACCGCCAAAAGTTTTCGCCAGCTCAATGGCTTCATTGATGGCTACTTTGGAAGGTATCTCGGGATCGTAAACCAATTCGTATATGCCCAGCCTAAGTACATTGCGGTCTATGGTGGTAATTCTTTCTATGGGCCAATCGGGCGCGAATTTGCCGATGGCCTGATCAATATCGGATTTATGATCCATGACGCCTTTGGTCAGGGCCAAGCAAAATAATCTCTCATCAAAATCCGGAGCGTATTCTTTTATATTACGGTCTATTATCTCCAGGGCATCCTGGGATTGCAGGTGATGAAAGTCCCATTCGTACAGCGACTGCAGAACGAGAGACCTGGCTAAATGGCGATTGGACATAGGGGAAAGGTGCGATAATTTTATGGTTGTTCATTAAGCTGAACCGGTTTTTTTGTTTTTAGCCAATAGTTTTTCCAGTTTCTTTTCTTTGCCTTTCACATGGATGGCATGGCCTCGGTAGCTGGTTGCTCCGGGCGCGGCTTTATGTGAAAGATGCGGCATCTGCGTGGCCGAATCCGTGGCGATTACTTTGTCTTTTAATGCAAAATGAGACGCGCGTCGGCGTTTATGAGAACTTGTTCTGCGATGACTGGGTAAGCTCATACAAGAATAACTGATTGAATTATCAGCCAATATTAACAAATAAGCCGGAATTTAGCAAGAGCTTAAAATTCCGGCTTAAGGGACTTATATAATTGATTTTTTGGCTTATATGATGGTTTTTTGGACGTAATTGGGATTGAATTCATGTAACTCTCCCGGGTCAAACCAGACTGCGATTTCCTGCTCAGCTTCTTCCGGGGTGCCTGAGGCGTGGATCAGGTTATAAATGCCGGCATTTTTCGCATCCGCGTGCTTATAGGAAACGTGGGCATAGTCGCCGCGGATGGTGCCCGGGGCCGCGGTTTTTGGCTCCGTGCCTCCCACCATCTTTCGTACTTGTTCAACGATTTCGATGCCCTCCAGAGCTACGGCTACCACCGGCCCGGAAACCAGCATGTCGACCATCAGCTTTCTGACGTTCTCGCCCCGGCGGATGGCCAGATCTTCGGTATAATGCTTTAGAGCCGTGTCTTCTGTCGGCCAAATCATTTTCAGGCCCACGATTTTCAGGCCGACTTTTTCGAATCTTTGAATTATCTCGCCTACCAAACCTCTTTCCAAGGTGTCTGGTTTAAGCAGTACCAGTGTGCGTTGTATAGTTTCGCATGTTTGTGTCATATCGCGCCCAGCTTATCAGATTCATACGTTTTTGGCCAGATGCTGTCTTGACCCGGGCTTGTCCGAAGTTCATCCTATGAAGCCGGGGACCGGTTAGAGGTTTCGGGCTAATTTCGGTTTTTGAGGCCGGCGTCTCATGACTCGTGGGTCATGAGATTGGGCCTCTGCAGCGTTCAATTATGGAAACTGTTAAGGTGGATTATTCTTCCTAAAACGTTTTCCGTAGCCATGTGCTCGTTTGAGCAGAGCCGAAAGCCTCGCCGGTCCCCTTTAAAATAAATGACTCGGAAGGTAAAATGATTTATAATTAAAAGCATGACGCAAACGATCGTCGAAATAAAAGCCCGGCCAAAAACAGATAAGGAAGAAGGTTTGTTGAATGCGCGCGCCGATTTTATGACCCCGTGGGGCGCTTTGTTGCTGGGGGTGACGATTGTATTGACCGTGTTTTTTTTATTAGCTTTGTTTATTCCTGTCTTGGATGGCTTACAGATGATTATCGTGGCCTTATTGACCATGGGGAGCTGGCTTTACTTGATTAATCGTTTTTCTGAAAGATTGCAGCTGGATGACGGAGTGCTGGAATTCAATTGCGCTTTGGGGCGCAAACATAGATTTGATTTGTCCGAAATATCTTCCATTCGTTTAAATGACATGGGTTGGGCCTTGAGCGGTGATTTTTATGTCCTGCAAATAGAGGTTTTTAATCGTGATGACGTGATTGAATTGGGGTTGGGTCCGTGTTGGCGCCGAAGCCATCTCACGTCTTTTGTCAGAAGCGTAGGCAGCGCCTTAAATAACATAAGATAATAAAATATGCCTTCAAAAAAATCATCAATCAACAAATCGAGATCGGTCAAAGCCAAAAAAATGGTCTCAAAAAAAACCAAACCCCAAAGGCCTTTTTACAAGAGTCCTAATTTTGTGGCAAAAAAAGTCGATGTTTCGCAAAGGCCTCAAGAGCGTTTTATGCAGTGGGTGTGTTCTCCGGATAATCAATGCTATGCCATGGAGACGCCGCCTTTCACGGAAAATGTTTACTGGCGTATCTTTCGCATCATGGCCGAGTTTATTGAGGGCTTTGAGTTTTTGTCCAAATTGCAAAAAGAAGTGACGTTTTTTGGCAGCGCCCGCACGCCCAAAGGAACCGCTTCTTATAAAGCCGCGGAAGAATTAGGCCGGTTGTGCGCCAAATCGGGTTTTACGGTCATTACGGGCGGCGGACCGGGGATTATGGAGGCCGGCAATAAAGGTGCTTATGATGGCGGAGGTGAGTCCATTGGCTTGGACATTGAATTGCCGACCGAACAGCGCCGCAATGATTATGTGACCCGCGCCATAGGTTTCCATTATTTTTTCACCCGCAAGGTCATGCTTTCAGCTTCAGCGCAGGCCTATGTTTTTTTTCCCGGCGGTTTCGGTACCCTGGATGAAGCCACGGAAATGATTACTTTGATTCAAACCGGCAAAATTCCCAGAAACGTGCCTTGTATTTTTGTGGGCAAATCATATTGGAAGCCGTTTTTCGACTGGATCCGTCAAGAATTGTATGAAAAAAATGCCTATATCAATAAACAGGATATGGATATAATTCAGATAGTGGATACCCCCAAAGAGGCTTTTACGATTATCAATAAGACCACTGAAAGATCCCTATAATAAAACACATCCCGCTGATAGAAGCGGGATGTGTTTATATGCGGGTGTGGACTCTCACGTCTTAAAATTAAGCTTTTTTGGCTTTTCCGCCTGAGCTTTAAAATTGGCTGTTTTGGCCTTTTTCTTCTGTTTCTTGGTCAAGAGCTCGCCCTTTTGAACGGCTTCCAGCCTTTTTAAGGTTTTTATAGCCCGGGTTGACAGAGAGATTTTGACACCTTGAATGCGCTTGGTTTGAAGGTTTACACCTTGTTTGCGCTTGGTGGCCACATTGGAATGGCTACGGCTGTTGGCCACATTGGCTCTTTTGCCGGTTAAAATACATATACGAGACATATAGGGGTGGCACAAGTATAGTCATTTGCGCTATTATTTGCAAGTGTGGGGATCAGTGATTAAATATTTTTTCAAATAACATGAATATTTTAAATTTATCGAGTCAGCCTTTGGCTTTCGTGGTCTGGATCGGGGCGGTCCTGCTTGCCTTGACGGTGCATGAGTTTTCTCATGCTCTGATGGCCACTCTTATGGGCGATTCCACGGCTCGCCGGCTGGGCAGGCTGTCTTTGAATCCTTTGGCTCACATAGATTGGTTCGGCTTGCTGGCTCTGGTCTTTGTCAGTTTCGGGTGGGGAAAGCCTGTGCCTTACAATCCTTATGAATTGCGTTATCAAAAATGGGGGCCGTTTTTTATTGGTTTAGCCGGACCGTTCAGCAATTTGATATTGATGACCATATCAGGCGTTTTAATGCGCGTCCTGTTGCCGGTTTTGGGTTCCGGAAACTTATTGGTGATTTTTTTGGGGTTAAGTTTTATCATCAATATGGCTATCATGCTTTTTAATCTCATTCCTCTGCCGCCTTTGGACGGTTCAAAGATAATTTTTGCCATTTTGCACAAACCCATTTGGAATGATTTGAAAGAGGGGATAGAGAGATATGGATCTTGGGTTTTGATGGGGCTGATTTTTGTTGATATCGCTTTGGGCATGGGTATCATCGGAACCATCTTGGGGGTGCCTTTTTATTTTATTTCCGGCTTGTTCGGCCTTCAGGGTTTGCTGGGAGTATGATTTTATCTAAAATTTCACGGAACATTGAAGACTCCAAGAGTTATACGGCTCTTGAAAAAAATCACAAGTCAGGGATTATATTTTTCGGTCTTTGGATCACCGCTATTGGCATTCTGTTGACTGTGCTGCAAGCCGGTTCGATTATGCCTTTGGATTTGTTGATTTGGAGGCCGATACTGATTTTTGGCGTTATCACAGCCGTGTTGTTTTGGCTTAAGGTGTGGCTCAAGTTGGATTTGGCCTTGGCCTGGGAGAAAATAGAGGGCGGCTTTTTATGGGCCGGATTAACGGCTTTGGTTTTTGGCTTGATCAATGTATGGCAATACGGATCCGGTTTACTGCCCTTATCCCTAAAGGGAATCGGATATTATTTTTTGACTTTGGGTTTTTGGCCAATAAACGCCGGGCCGGAATCGTTTTTAAGAGGCTTTGTGTTTGGGCTGGCTGTTTTTTTTGTGGTGCGTGAATATAAAAATACCAGACAGGATATTAAATCTTTGATGGGGGGCATGGGCCTTTGGTTTTTTGGATCATTAATACTGCTGGCTCCGTCTTTTTCGGTTTGGTCAGCCCTATGGTTTAACGATGTAAACAGTCTGGGGCTGTCCGGAGCGGAGATGGTCAAGGAATTTTCTCGTTTGAATATCAATACTTATTGGAGTGATGGCCAGATTGTTCGTTGGTTTACGGGTTTCGGCGGTCAGTTGCCGGCCATGATGGCGTTATTCAGTGCGTCTTGGGTTTTTGTTTTAAGTTTTGTTTTATGGGTCTTGAGTTTTTGGGTGCCAAGGTCATGGGCGGGTTTTGGTCATCAAAAAATTACGGCTTGGCTTTTTCTCTTGTCCGCTCCTTTAACCGGGTTATCGTTGGGCTGGTCCAGAAGGTCCGTTTCAAACTTGGATTTGGCCTCATGGCTGGTCTTGGTCGTAGTTTTTTACAGTCTTTTTAGTCTGATGACACAGGCTCGTGATGATCGAGCGCCGAATGATTTTGCGCAATCGTGGAGGCTGTATTTTGTTTTGTTGGGATCCGCCTTGCTGGGTTGGACCGTGTTTTTACCGGCCGCGGCCGCCTTGGGCGTCTATTGGCTGTCACAGAAATTAAGCGCGGGTGGAAATCAAGTCTCTCATGAAATGCATTTGTGCGCGCAATGGCCGTTTTTGGCCGGTTTGGCTTTGGCTTTTATCCGCCGGGGAGATGTTATTACACAGGGCGTGAATTGGGGTTTGGTGGTTTTTTGGGCGCTAGCTTCCATGGCTTTGGTTTTACCTTGGTTTTTAAACAAATATGGCCATTGGCAGATAGTTGTAGGCTGGTGGCTATTGGCTGGTTTAGGCGCGACTCTTTGGCTCAAAACGATAGCCGCCTTGGCGGTGGTGGCTTTTTTTGTGCTAATCAGTCAGTTTTTAAGAAAAAAAATCAGTCGTTTCGATCTTTTTTGGCCTTATCTGATTTTAACTTCATTTTTTGTGGTGTTTACTTTGATTTTTTTAGCCCCTCGCTTAATGCAGTCCAAGATGACGCCCTTATAGCTTTAAACTTGACGTTAATGAAGCGCTTTGATATATTTCGCCCACATTCTACCAGCCTTTGAGGCTTATTAACCAAACATGCCTACAATTAATCAATTAGTCCGGCGCTCTCGCCGTACGGCCAAAGCCAAATCAAAGAGTCCTGCCATGCAGTTCACTCGCGATAGTTTGCATCGCAAACGCACTTTGTTGCCCAAGGGCAGCCCTTTTAAACGCGGGGTTTGCACCAAGGTAACAACCACCACGCCTAAAAAGCCAAACTCGGCTTTGCGTAAAATTGCGCGTGTCAGATTGTCGAATGGCCAAGAAGTGACGGCTTATATTCCGGGTGAAGGTCATAATCTGCAAGAGCACTCCATTGTCATGATTCGCGGCGGTCGTGTTAAAGACTTGCCGGGCGTGCGTTACCATATTGTGCGCGGTGTTTATGACACGCAGGGAGTTGCCAATCGCAGACGCGGACGATCATTGTACGGTAATAAAAAACCTAAGGCCGCTAAATCCTAAAAGATATGAGAGGTAAGCAAGCACCCAGCCGTTCCATTTTGCCGGATCCGAAATATACTTCATTGTCTGTTGCAAAATTGATTAACTACGTCATGGAAAGAGGCAAGAAATCAACAGCGCAGCGTATAGTTTACGATGCTTTTGATATTTTGGAAGCCAAAGCCAAAAAGCCGGCTTTGGAAGTATTTGAAGAGGCGGTCAAAAACGTATCTCCTTTATTGGAAGTGAAGTCACGCAGAGTCGGCGGCGCCAACTATCAGATTCCCTTGCAAGTGAGAGCTGAAAGACGCCAGCAATTAGCTTTTCGTTGGTTGATCGCGGCCACTCGCGCCAAAAAAGGCAGGCCTATGGCCGAAAAATTAGCCGGCGAGATTTTGGCGGCCGCTGAAAATCAAGGCGACGCAGTTAAGAAAAGACAAGACGTGCAGCGCATGGCCGAAGCCAACCGCGCGTTTGCGCACTTCGCCCGGTAAAAACAAGGTATGGATGATGGCACCGGTCATTTAAGTATAAAACAATAAGGATTTTGGCCGGCTGGTTCGGCCTTCCTTTTTTTTCTGAAATTATTTATCCAAAAATTTTATGCCCAGAGAATATTCTTTAAAAGATACCCGTAATTTCGGGATTATCGCTCACATCGATGCTGGCAAGACAACTTGCTCGGAGCGTGTTTTGTTTTATACCGGCCGCAAGCATAAGACCGGCGAGGTGCACGAGGGTGAGGCCACCATGGACTGGATGGAGCAAGAGCAAGAGCGCGGTATTACCATCACGTCAGCGGCTACCACTTGTTTTTGGAAGGGTTGCCGTTTGAACTTGATTGATACTCCCGGGCACATTGATTTCACCATTGAGGTTCAACGCTCATTGCGTGTTCTGGATGGCGCGGTGACCGTGTTCGATGGCGTGGCCGGCGTGGAAGCTCAATCGGAAACGGTTTGGAGGCAGGCTGATAAATATAAAGTGCCTCGTTTGTGTTTTGTGAATAAATTGGACCGCATGGGTGCGGATTTTTACAAGGACATTGAATCCATTAGAACGCGTCTGAATAAGCGCGCCTATCCCATTCAATTGCCCATCGGAGCCGAATCTAATTTTGTGGGTATCATTGATTTGATCACCATGAAAGCCGAAATGTACAAGGATGAAATGGGTAAAGACATCGAAGAGACAGATGTTCCGGCTGACATGCTGGATAAGGCCAAACAATACCGTAATGAATTCTTGGAAGCTTTGTCCGAGACGGACGAGGTTTTGATGAATAAATATTTGGCCGGCGAAGAGCTGACCGTGGAAGAAATCAGGGCGGCTTTAAGAAAAGCGGTTATTAACATGGATATTTTTCCTATTCTTTGCGGCTCGGCTTTAAAAAACAAGGGCGTTCAATTCATGCTGGATGCGGTCAATTATTACTTGCCGTCTCCTTTGGACGTTCCCGCCATCCAAGGCAAAGACCCGGCTGATCCGGAGAAGATTATTGAGAGACATGCTGATGATAACGAGCCTTTTTCGGCCTTGGCGTTTAAAGTCATGTCCGATCCTTATATCGGCAGATTAGTCTTTTTCCGGGTTTACTCCGGTAAATTATCCACCGGTTCTTATGTTTATAACGCCACTATCGGCAAAAAAGAGAGAATCGGACGCATAGTCAGAATGCATGCCAATGACCGCGAAGAAGTGCAGGATGTGTTTTCTGGGGAAATTGCCGCGGCCGTGGGTTTGAAAGAAACATTTACCGGGCATACGTTGTGCGACGAAGACCATCCCATTATTTTGGAATCCATTACCATCCCCGAGCCCGTGATTGATATCGCTATCGAGCCGAAAACCAAAGCCGACCAAGAAAAAATGGGTGTGGCTTTGCAAAAGTTGGCTGAAGAAGATCCGTCCTTCCACGTGCGTACGGATGAAGAGACTTTGCAGACTATCTTGTCAGGCATGGGAGAATTGCATTTGGAAATTCTGGTGGATCGCATGAAGCGTGAGTTTAACGTGGAAGCTAATGTGGGCAAACCTCAGGTGGCCTACAAAGAAGCTATTAAAGGCGAAGCTGAAGGTGAAGGTAAATTTATCCGTCAGTCCGGCGGCCGAGGTCAATACGGTCATTGCTGGTTGCGTGTCGCTCCGGCGGAAAGAGGCAAGGGCTATGAATTCGTCAACGATATCAAGGGCGGCGTTATTCCCAAGGAATATATTCAGCCTATCAACAAAGGCATCCGCGAAGCTATGCAACGCGGTGTAGCCGCCGGTTATCCCATGCTGGATGTACAGGCCACGGTTTATGATGGTTCGTATCATGAGGTTGATTCTTCTGAAGCCGCCTTTAAGATTGCAGCTTCCATGGCTTTCCGGGCCGCTTGTGAAAAAGCCGGAGTTTCCATCCTTGAACCCATCGAGCGTGTGGAAGTGGTTGTCCCGGAACAGTACATGGGAGATGTTATCGGTGATTTGAATTCAAAACGCGGACAAGTAAATTCCATGGAAGACAGGAATGATGTCAAAGTCATCAACGCGGAAGTTCCCTTGGCTGAAATGTTTGGCTACGCGACTTCGCTCCGTTCCATGACGCAAGGCAGAGGCTCATATACCATGGAGTTTGACCACTACGCTCCGGTCCCATCCAATGTTCAGCAATTGTTGATAGAAGGCAAAAACAAGAAATAAAAATATGGCGCCGTCAGGCGCCTTATTTAAATCCGTCATTAAATGGTATA
Source organism: Parcubacteria group bacterium ADurb.Bin192 (assembly GCA_002070095.1). Classification (GTDB taxonomy): domain Bacteria; phylum Patescibacteriota; class Patescibacteriia; order 2-12-FULL-60-25; family 2-12-FULL-60-25; genus MWCR01. The sequence goes on from MWCR01000004.1 coordinate 33,792, forward strand.
ATATCCGCATGATAAAAGTTGGCGGAAGAAAATGGCAACTCAAGTTAGGCTTGCTTGGATTGCTGTCGTTTTTGTTTTTTCCGCAATTGGCTTTAGCCATGGCTGTGCAGTGCGCCGGCAACTCGGCCATGCCGGACGCGGAATGCGTGGTTAAGTCATTAAGCGAAAAAGCCGAGTGTCCTTCCGGTAAAAAACAGATTGTCAAAGCCACGGCCAATTGCGCCGGAGCCGGCGGCTTTGCGTTTTTGTGCTGCGCTTCCAATGCTACGGCTGAACCGCCGGATGTTTTGCCGAAATGCGAGGGCGAAGGCAGCATGAATGCCATTTGTTTAAACAAGGTTACTCCCTGTCCTTCGGGCACGCATGAAACCGAGACTTCTGATTGCGGTTCAGGTTCGGGCATGCCGAGGCATTGTTGTGTACCCAATTCATCACCCGGAGGAACGGCCGGGTCTTCAGGTGGTACCGGTGTGGGCAGTAAAAAATTAGCCATACCCAAGTTGAATGTCAAAATACCGGGTTTGGTTTTTTCGGATGAGCCCATAACTGACGGTGAAATGCTGGTTATTCCTTTTTTGGGGCAGTACATTTCTGCTTTTTATCAGTATATAGTGGGTATCGGCTTGGTGGCCGCGGCTGTTATTTTTACTTATTCGGCTTTTTTATATCTTTTCAGCGCTACGGGCTTGCAAACGGCTGACGCCAAAAAGAAAATGATAGACGCCTTGATTGGTTTGGTGATTATTTTGGGATCGTACGTTATTTTGTCCAATATCAATGTTAATACAACTATTTTTGGTGCCATGAGATTTCAGACTATCAATCCATTGGTTTCAGAGCTCGGGCGTTACAGCGGTGCCATGCCGCCCAGGGTCGGCCTGGAAGGATTGGGCACTCCGGTTGAACCAAAAGTGATTATCGATGCCGCTAAATCAGCCGGAGTGAATCCGTGTTTGGTTTTGGCGGTTTGTAATGTGGAAACCGGCTTGAGAAATGTTTGGAACGGTATTGCTTCAGGGGGCACCATAGATCAGGCCAATTCATTTGGTGTTTGCCAGGTCAGCTTGTCAAACGTGGTCGAGGGAGGAGAGTGCAGGAGCGGAGCTTGCACCGGGGTGCTGGCCGAGGAGTTAAGAAAAAAATTTCCTGATTTTCCGATAGAGTACAAAGACAACCCGACTGTTTCCAGGACGGCCAAAAGAAATTATTTGCTCACGCATCCGGAGGCCAATGCCTATGCGGCGGCTTGGATTTTAAAGCGCACGGGTTCATCCAATGAATTGATTAAGGCTATCAGCTACAATGCCGGAGCGGGTTCTGTTATGGCGGCTTTGGGTAATTTGGGAGGAGGCTCGATGACTTTGGACTCAATCAGCCGTCCGGAGGATGCCGGTATAATGCAAGGCGGCATTGCCATTGCCGGTTTGGGCGATCCTGATCCTGACTGTGTGGCTGCCATGGGCAACGTGTCTCAATGCAAAGGTTGTCCCAAGGATGGCGGCAAATGCAACATCTCTTCAACCAATGCTTCGGGTGAGTTTGACGGGGTGTGTCCGACGGTTGTAGGCGGCAAGCAGCTAAAATGCAAAGGAGCTAACCCTCATATGTATGCCTCTGAGGTAATCAAGTCTTATAAATGGGCTTTGAGTAAAGGCTGTAAAAATTGATAGTTGCTTTTTTCCAACCCGTCTGGTGAACTGTGTTGATTATGTCATGGCAAAAAATATTTAATACGGCCAGGCGGTTTGGAACGCCTGTCATTGTAACCGATCAAGCGGGCGCTGACCCCATGGTAATCCTGCCTTTTGATATTTATGAGGGCTTGATATCAGAAAACGGGGGACCCAACTCCTATTCGGTCAAACCTAAAAATAAAAGAGGTCTGGATCGCATGTCGGAGCCGGACGCTTCAGTCGAAAGTATCTTGGAGATTCCTTATGAGGACGTTGAAAATCAAAAAAATGGCTTAACAGAGCCTATTAATGACATAAAAACCATAAAAAAAACCAATGATTTACCAGATATGGCGCCGGACTCTTTGGAGGAGGACGTTTCCTTGGAAGAGAGGTTCTATTTTGAGCCCATGGAGGACGAAATTAAAAAATAGGTTTACCTCTTGCGTTATTTTAAAGAGGGTGCTATATTTTCCACTGCTTTGTAATTATTAATTTAGTATTAATTTAGCGTTTCAGCCGGCCTTCAATCAGACCGGAAATGGAAGCGCAATGACCATCAAATATGGCTGAAGTTTTTGAACGAAATAAGCCACATGTCAATGTGGGCACCATTGGTCACGTTGACCATGGCAAAACGACCTTGACGGCCGCTATTTTAAGCGTTTTGTCGGCTAAGGGCATGACAGCTCATAAAAAAGGAGTTGAGGATTTGGACAAAGCTCCGGAATCCAAGTCTCGCGGTATTACCATCGCGACAGCTCACGTCGAGTATGAAACGGAAAATAGACACTATGCTCACGTTGATTGTCCCGGACACGCTGACTACATCAAGAACATGATTACGGGCGCCGCTCAGATGGACGGTGCTATTTTGGTGGTGGCTGCTACCGACGGTCCCATGCCTCAAACTCGCGAGCATATATTGTTAGCTCGTCAGGTGGGCGTGCCTTCCATGGTCGTCTTTTTAAACAAATGCGACATAGTGGATGACCCTGAATTGATCGACTTGGTGGAAGAAGAGGTGCGTGAACTTTTGAAGAAATACGAATTTGATGGCGATAACACCCCGATTATCCGCGGTTCAGCTTTGAAAGCTTTGGAAAATTCAGCCGATCCGGAAGCTTCAAAGCCGGTTATGGATTTGTTGGCTAAATTGGATGAGTTTATTCCCGAGCCGGTTCGCGACACGGATAAGCCGTTACTGATGCCCATCGAAGATGTCTTTTCGATTGAGGGTCGCGGTACGGTGGTGACCGGTCGTATCGAACGCGGAACCGTTAAGATCAACGAGGAAGTTGAAATCGTGGGTCTGGGCGAAACCCGCAAGACCGTGGTTACGGGTATTGAAATGTTTAACAAGCAATTGCAGGACGGCCGTGCCGGAGATAATGCTGGTTTGCTGTTGCGCGGTACTAAAAAAGAAGAAGTGGAGCGTGGTATGGTTTTGGCCAAGCCGGGTTCAATCACACCTCATACTGAATTCGAAGCTCAGATTTACGCTTTGACCAAAGATGAAGGTGGTCGTCATAAGCCCTTTGTCACAGGCTATAAACCTCAGTTCTACATCCGTACGACTGACGTGACGGGCGAGGTGACCTTGCCGGCCGAAGTTGCCATGGTGCAACCCGGCGACACGGTCAATATCACTGTTAAGTTGATCGGTCCGGTTGCTATGGAAGACAAGATGCGCTTTGCTATCCGCGAAGGCGGCAGAACAGTGGGCGCGGGCGCTGTCACCAAGATTATTAAATAAATTTAATTTCGATTTAGGACTTTATAATCATCTGCTCCGAGCTCATGAGATTCAGACAGGATCTCATGAGCCCTCGGAGGGATGGGAACGACCATGGCTGAAGCAGCTACAACCAAGAAAGTTGCCAAGGAATCATCAACTCGGATCAGAATCAAGATTCGGGCTTATGATCATAAGATCATAGATCAGGCAACCAGAACTATCATTGAAACGGCTGAAAGAACGGGCGCTCATGTGGTTGGTCCCATCCCTCTGCCAACGGAGAAAAAAAAATGGACGGTCAATCGTTCAACCTTCGTTTTTAAAAACGCGCGTGAACAATTCGAGATGAGAGTCCATAAACGCATCGTGGACATTGTCGAGGCGACAGCCAAGACCATCGATGCTCTCACGAGTCTCAATTTGCCGTCGGGTGTGGATGTTGAAATAAAAATGTCGTAAAAGTAAGTCGTAATCCATTTTTAAATCCCAAGGAGAAAGTTGTCCGCCGAGCTTGGCTCGGCAAGGCCAAGGAGCGATCTTGAGCCCCATGGGCATAACCTCCCTGCTAGAGAAATAGAAATGGTCAAAGGCGATCGTATTGCCTTTAAAATTGTTAAATAATTATACCTTCATCGCTCAGAGGTCAGAAATTCATGCATTTTTTGGAGTTTATCCTCAAAGAAGTGCCTGGGTTTCTGGCTTTTGCGTTATTAACGCCGTTATATATCCTCGATGAGGATCTATGTAGCGAGCCGGATGCGCCAAAAATATTAAGGCGGATTAATTATGAAATGCATTCTAGCTAAAAAAATCGAAATGTCTCAGGTCTACAGACCGGACGGTACGGTTATCCCGGTTACTTTGGTTCAAGCCGGTCCTTGCGTTGTCACGCAGGTTAAGACTCAAGATAAAGACGGCTACGTGGCCGTTCAATTGGGTTTTTTAAATGCCAAGCGTCTCAACAAGCCCATGGAAGGTCACTTAAAGGACTTGCCAAAGCTTAAGATTGTCCGAGAATTCAGGTTGCCTTCGGCGGGTGAGCTGAAAAAAGGTGATGTTTTGGAGGCTGCTATTTTTGAACCCGGTGAAACCATCGAAGTGACCGGCCGATCCAAGGGCAAGGGCTTTCAGGGCGTTGTTAAAAGACACGGCTTCCACGGGCAACCGGCCAGCCATGGTCATAAAGATCAGCTGCGCATGCCGGGTTCCATTGGAGCGGGCGGCGTGCAGCGCGTTTTTAAAGGTTTGCGCATGGCCGGACGTATGGGGGACGAAAATGTAACTGTCAAAAATTTGAATGTGGTAGAGGTGCGCGATGGAGGAATATTGGCCATCAAAGGTGCCATTCCCGGCGGCCGCAATGGAATAATTGCTATCCAAACCGTAAAATAGTATGCCAAGCGTAAAAATATACAACGTAAAAGGTGAGACGGTGGGCCAAGAAGAATTGTCGGCCGAATATTTTGGCGTCAAGCCATCATCCACTTTGATACATCAAATCGTGGTTGCTCAAGAAGCTAACCGCAGAACCACCAAAGCTCATACCAAGACACGGGGCGATATCGCGGGCGGCGGTAAAAAACCATGGAAGCAAAAAGGTACGGGCCGGGCGCGTCAAGGTTCTATCCGTTCTCCTCAGTGGGTTGGCGGCGGTATAGTTTTTGGTCCCAACAAAGAAAGGAACTACTCTGTAAAGATTAACAGAAAAGCCAAAAAGAAAGCTTTGTTCATGATCTTATCGGACAGGGTGTCGCATGAAAAGTTGGTGGTGGTAGATAAATTTCCGGTTGATAATCCGAAAACCAAGCAATTCGTGGAATGGTCAAAGAATTTACCTTTCGGCAGAAAGTCTTTGGTTGTAATACCCTCTTCCAATCCGGAGCTGTTGCGCATGGTAAAGAATCTTAAGAATATTAAATTGGTAACGGTCAATGCTTTGCAGGTGGCCGAGATAGTCAAGTATCCGACTATTGTTTTTGAGCAGCCGGGCTTAAAGGCGTTTGAAACTCTTTATTGCAAATAAATATGGGTATATTCCAGCGAAAAACATCGTCTGCCAAGCAGACGGATCAAAAAACCGCCAAAAAGCCGGCTGATATTAAGGATGAAATTTTAACACCATCTTCTCAACAAACGGCCAAAGAGGACAAGCAGGTCGCTTCCATGGCGGCCAAGGGTCAGGCGGGCATGTCTTACCGTCTTTTGCGTTCGCCGCGTGTCAGTGAAAAGGCGGCCATCTTGGCTTCTAAAAATATTTATGTGTTCAATGTGCCGGTAGAAGCGGAAAAAATTGAAATCGCCAAAGCGGTTAAGGATCTATACGGAGTGTCTGTTATCGCGGTCAGAACTTTGCGCGGTATCGGCAAGCGTTACACCAGAGGCAGGGTCAGGGGCCAGCGCAATCGTTGGAAGAAAGCTTATGTTGAAGTTAAATCAGGTCAAAAAATAGATCTGTACGAAGGAGTCTAAGTTTATGCCTATTAAATTATACCGACCAGTCACCAAAGGACGCCGATTTTCATCGGTGCAGGATTTTTCGGATATCACCAAAAAGGAACCCGAAAAATCACTCATCAAACCTCGTAAAGAGTTCGCCGGTCGAACCGGCGGTAAAATTACCGTCAGGCACCGCGGGGGCGGCCATAAACAATATTACCGCGTGGTTGATTTTAAAAGAGATAAATTGGATATTCCGGGAAGAATCGACAGTATAGAATACGATCCCAGCCGCGGCGCTCGTATTTGTTTGGTTGTCTATAAAGACGGTGAAAAGAGATATATTATCGCGCCCGACGCCATCAAGGTTGGTCAAGAGATAATCTCCACAAAAAACGGTGAGATTGAAATGTCGGTCGGCAATCGTCTGCCTTTGGAAAGAATACCCTTGGGAACCGTGATACACGCGGTAGAGCTTCGTCCGGGAGAAGGAGCTAAGATTGCGCGCGGAGCGGGTATCGGTATTAGATTAATGGCGGTTGAAGGGGCTTACGCCACGCTTAAAATGCCTTCAGGTGAAGTCAGGAATGTTATTAAATCTTGCATGGCCACTATTGGCACGGTTTCCAATCCGGACTACCGTCTTGTAAGATATGGCAAAGCTGGACGCATGCGTCATCGTGGTATTAAGCCGACGGTCCGCGGCAAAGTCATGAATCCGATTGATCACCCGCATGGCGGAGGCGAAGGCAAACATCCCATTGGTATGAAATACGCCAAGACCAAATGGGGTAAACATGCCTTGGGTGTTAAAACACGCCGTAAAAATCGAGCCTCGGACGCGCTAATTATATCGAGGCGTAAGACTAAGAAAAGATAAATATGTCTAGGAGTTTAAAAAAGGGTCCATTCACCGAGCCGAAACTGTTGATTAAAGTTTCCAAGTTAAAGCCCGGAGATAAAACCGTTATTAAAACGTGGTCACGATCTTCAACCATTACACCGGAAATGGTGGGCTTTATTTTCGGAGTACACAACGGAAGATTGCACGTGCCTGTTTTGGTTAACGAAAACATGGTGGGGCATAAATTGGGAGAATTCGCGCCGACGCGCAAGTTTGTGAGGCATGGTGGAAAAATGCAAAAATCCATTGAAGGATCGGCTGGAGCCGCTAAAAAATAACCAATGAAATATGGAAGTTATCGCTAAACTTAAATCTTTGCGCATCGCCCCCCGTAAAGTCCGTCTGGTTGCCGGCTTGATTAGACGTATGCCGGCGGAGGCGGCCGAAAAGCAATTGGTTTTTTTGAACAAAGCATCATCGTTGCCTGTGCTTAAGCTGTTAAGATCGGCTATAGCCAATGCTGAACATAATTTCAAGCTCGACAAGCAATCTCTTTGGGTTAAGGCTATAACCGTGGATGGAGGCATGACTATCAAACGTTTTCGCCCAAGGGCTCATGGTTCGGCCGCACCCATCCGCAAGCGCACATCGCACGTAACTTTGATACTTTCCGATGAACCGCGCCCGGTTAAAGCTAAGCGGGTTTATAAGCCGAGAAAAGCGGTTAGTAAAACAATTAAGCAACAAGAAGCGTAAATCTATGGGACACAAAGTTAATCCAAAAGCTTTCAGACTGGGAATGACCACCACGTGGCCGTCGCGTTGGTTTGCGCGCCGTCAAGCGTACCGTGATCACATCAAACAGGATCACATGATCAGGGATTTTTTAAACAAAGAATTGAAAGATGCCGCTGTTAATGCGATTGTGATTGATCGTTTGCGCGGATCTCTCAATATCACCATCACGACAGCCAAACCGGGTATGGTTATCGGTCATTCAGGAACCGGCATCGAAGAGTTGAAAAAGAAATTTTTGAAACACTTTTTTCCTGGCAAAAGAATTCAATTTCAATTGAACGTTTCAGAGGTATCCAAAGCCAATCTGGAAGCAACCATTATAGCGCAGCAGGTCATTGCTGATTTGGAAAAACGTATGCCTTTCAGACGCGTGTTAAAAATGGCTATCGAGAGAGTAAAAAAAGCCGGGGCATTGGGTGTTAAAATTGCCGTTTCGGGTCGCTTAAACGGAGCTGAAATCGCGCGCCGCGAGCAGCTGGCCTGGGGCAAGATTCCTTTATCTAATTTGCGTGCCGATGTTGATTACGCACAAAATTTTGCGCAAACCATGATGGGGGCCATTGGCGTTAAAGTGTGGATATATCGCGGTGATGTTTTTGCCAAAGATAGATTGCATCAATATCAACCCACCACTCCGCGCGCTCCTGGCGATCGCGGTTCGGTGCGTCGGGAAAGACGTCCGGCTTCGTCCGTCTAAAATAAATGAAATAATATGTTGATTCCCAAGAAAGTAAAACACCGAAAATGGCATAAGGGCCGTGCGCGAAACATCCGTATCGCGACGGATAAGGTTTTTTTGGCCTTTGGCACGCATGGGCTGAAAGCCACCACTCCGGCTTGGTTGACCTCAAGGCAGATTGAAGCTTGTCGTAGAGTTTTGACACGTTATACCAGGCGCGGCGGTAAAATATGGATTCGTGTATTTCCGGACAAACCTATCACCAAGGGTGGTAATGAAAAGCGCATGGGTGGAGGTAAAGGCCCGGTTGATCATTATGTGGCACCCGTCAGGCCGGGAACCATTATTTTTGAAATGGATGGCATATCGGACAAACAAGCTAAAGAAGCTTTGCAATTGGCGGCATTCAAGCTCCCTTGCAAGGCCATGTATCTGAAGAGAATGTAAATAAATATATGAAAGCCAAGGATTTAAAACAACTGACCCAAATCGAATTGCAGAACAAGGCTTCGGAATTACGTGGTTTTATTCGTGATTTGAGGTTTAAGGTGACCACTCGTCAAAACTCCAAAGTGCGAGACTTGCTTAAGGCTAGAAAAGATTTAGCCAGAGTCTTGACGATGCTTTCAGCTTTGAATAAAAAATAATTTATGACTACTACGAATTCATCAAAACGCACCGATGTTCGTCGATCATTGATCGGCACCGTAACATCAAACGCAATGGCAAAAACCATTGTGGTTAGGGTTGAGCGCATGGTGCAGCACCCGAAATACGGCAAAACTTACATGGTGTCCAAAAAATACAAAGCTCATGACGCCGAAGGCAAAGCGCGTTTGGGTGATGTGGTAGAGATTCAGGAAACGCGGCCTTTGTCGGCTGACAAGCGTTGGCGCTATATCAAGACCATAACCGAGAATAAATAATATGGTACAACATCGAACAATGCTCAATGTGGCGGATAATACGGGGGCTAAAAAGCTTCAGTGTATTCGCGTGCTCGGTGGTTTTCAAAAGAGAACAGCCGGTCTTGGAGATATAGTGACCTGCGTGGTGAAAGCGGCCGCCCCTCATGGTGCGGTTAAAAAGTCTGACGTGGTACATGCTGTGATCGTAAGAACGCACAAAGAAACCAGGCGCCCGGATGGAACCTATGTTCGTTTTGATGATAATGCCGCAGTGATTATCGACAAAAAAAATAAAGAACCGAAAGGCACACGTATTTTTGGCCCGGTGGGACGCGAGCTGCGCGGCCGCGGTTATATGAAAATAGTGTCTTTGGCACCTGAAGTTTTGTAAAAATATGTTTAAATTACTCATAAAAAAAGGCGACATGGTTGCCGTAATAGCCGGCAAGGACAAAGGCAAGACAGGCAAGGTTGTGCAGACGTTTCCGCAGCTTAACCGTGTGGTTGTTGAAGGGATTAATGTTTGCAAAAAACATTTGCGGTCCAGGCGCACGGGAGAAAAGGGCCAAGTGGTTGAATTCTCCATGCCTATCCATGCCTCGAATGTCATGTTGATGGACGCGTCCGGTAAAAAAATAAGACACAGTCAGCGGCCGTCCGCATAACACAGTGAAATTTATGATGCTCAAAGAACGCTATACGAATGAAATAATACCAAACCTCATGAAGGAGCTTGGTGAAAAAAACAAGATGGCTGTGCCCAAGGTTTTGACTATTACCGTTGGGGTCGGCATTCCATCCGGACAGAAAGAAGCGAAGTTCATTGAAACCGTGGATCAAACCCTGAAACGGATTACCGGACAAAAAACCGTGGACACCAAAGCCAAAAAATCAATCGCCGGCTTTAAAGTGAGAGAGGGTATGGTGGTCGGCAAGCGGGTAACCTTGCGCGGACGCCGCATGTGGGATTTTCTAAGTAAATTATTAAATTTCACCTTTCCCCGCATCACTGATTTCCGGGGCATTTCCGTGAAAAATGTAGACGCGACCGGAAATCTGTCAGTTGGTTTTAAGGAATACCTGCCTTTTCCGGAGATTCGTCCGGATGAAGTGGAAAGAGTCCATGGTTTGCAGGTTGTAATTACCACCAACGCCAAAACTAAGGAGCGGGGATTGGCCTTATTCAAACAATTAGGCTTCCCGTTTAATTCATAAAATTATGGCAACAGAGAATCAAATCGCCAAATCAAGGCGTACACCCAAATTCAGCACGCGACATGTAAACAGATGTTGGCGCTGCGGCAGAAGGCATGGATATCTCAGAGATTTTGATCTCTGTCGCATCTGCTTTCGTGAAATGGCCAACCGTGGAGAATTGCCGGGTATTAAAAAATCCAGCTGGTAAAATAATAGTATGATAACTGATCCAATTAGCGACTTCTTAACGCGCATACGCAATGCGCAGGCTGCCGGTCATGAAACCGTGGCTTTGCCTTCCTCTAAAATAAAATTTGGCATGGCCAAGATTTTGGAGCAAGAGGGCTATGTTTCGGATGTTGATGTTAAACAAGACGGCCACAAAGCCACTCTGTATTTGAAGTTGAAGTACAAAGATAACCAACCGCTTATTAAACACATCAGACGCGTCTCCACTCCGGGACAGCGCGTTTACAAGCCCAAGGACGCATTGCCCAGAGTGTTGAGTGATATGGGTATTGCCATAATTTCAACCTCAGCCGGCTTAATGACTAACAAACAGGCTCGTAAACGTCATCTGGGCGGCGAGATCTTGTGCGAAGTATACTAAACATATGTCACGTATTGGTAAAAAAACAATTCCCTTGCCTCAAGGCGTCGAACTGTCGATCAACGACGGTGTGGTTAGCGTTAAAGGACCTAAGGGCTCATTAAAGGTGATGTTGCCTAAAAATGTCAGCGTGGTTGTAGAAGGCGAGCCGGCTGAAGCTGTGGTTAAGGTTGCGGATCAGGAGAACATGGATCAGAAAGCTCTTTGGGGCTTGTTTAGACAATTGGTCGCCAATGCAGTTGACGGAGTGCAAAAACCGTTTCAAAAATCCTTGGAGTTTGTAGGGGTTGGGTTTAAGGTGGCGGTTGAAGGCAAGAAAGTTAAGATGGAAGTCGGTTTTTCTCATCCTGTGATCATGGAAGTCCCGGAGGGCTTGGAAGCTGTCGTTGAAAAGCAAATTTTGACCATTTCAGGCATTGATAAACAGGCAGTGGGTGAGTTTGCAGCCAGAATCAGACGTGTTAAACCGCCGGAACCTTATAAGGGTAAAGGTATTAAATATACGGATGAAGTAATTCGTCGCAAGGCCGGCAAAACGGCTACCAAGAGCTAAAGAAAAATATTTATGAATAAAGCTAAGTTAAAACAAGCTGCCAAGCAAAGAAGGGTGCGTCGTGTACGCTCTAAAATCAAGGGCACGGCCGATTGTCCGCGTTTGACCGTCAGACGCTCGCTTAAGCATATCTATGTCCAAGTTATTGATGATGTCGCAGGCAAGACACTGACCGCGGTTTCAGACAGTGAGATGGAGACCAAAAACTTGAGCAAGCTGGAAGTGGCCGCCTTGATCGGTAAAACCGTGGCCGAAAAAGCTAAAGCCAAAGGCATTGCCAGCGTGGTTTTTGATCGCAGAGATAAAAGATATCACGGCAGGATTAAGGCTGTGGCTGAAGGCGCTCGTGAAGGCGGGCTCAAATTTTAATAACCATGATTATGACTGAAGAAATCAATAAACAAGTTGAAGCGGCCACGGCTGAAGCTGTAGAGAAGACGGAGCAGAATCCCAAGGATCAAGCTCCGTCCGGATTTAAACCGCAGAGACGCAATAATAATACCGGGAAAAAAGGTTTTTCCGGTCGCGGCGGCGGGCGAGGGCGAGGACCCAGGCCCGAAGTTCCGGCTGAATCTGACTACGAGGAAAAGAATATCGAGGTCAGCCGCGTCACCCGCGTCACCAAGGGCGGAAAACGCATGCGCTTTCGTGTCTTGTCGGTCATCGGTAATCATAAAGGGCGCGTCGGTTATGGTCTGGCTAAAGGTCTTGATGTGGCGGCAGCCACCTCCAAGGCTACGACCAAGGCCAGAAAAGCTCTTTTGACCGTGCCTATTGTCAAAGAAACCATCCCGCACGTTGTCCAGGCTAAGTTCGCAGCGGCCGTGGTTTTATTAAAGCCGGCCCCCAAAGGCACCGGAGTTAAAGCCGGCGGCCCGGTGCGCGTGGTGCTTGAATTGGCCGGTGTACCCAATATTACCGCAAAAATTTTGGGCTCCAACAGCAAGATGAATAATGTCCGAGCCACTTTGAAGGCTTTAAAGATGTTGTCCGCTCCGGTTGAGTCTGCAAAAGAGCAACAAGCTAAGGACGGACAGGCGGCCGAACAGGTTGTCGCTTCTTCAAAATAATCAAAATTAAGTTATGAGCATCGAATTACATACAATTAAAGCCGCTCCCGGATCCAGAACCAAAAAGTTCAGGATCGGCCGAGGCAACAGTTCCGGACGGGGAACTACGGCCGGCAAGGGCACCAAGGGACAGAGGGCACGCAGCGGCGGCCGGAATAAGCTGAAGCTTAAGGGCATGAAGCAGATGTTATTGTCTTTCCCGAAAAACCGCGGTTTCAAATCAGGTTACGCTAAACCCAAGACCTTGACCATTGCTCAGATAGCCAAGGTTTTTACCAAGCCTGCAACCATTGATCTTAAAACTCTTAAGAATAAACACTTGATTAATAAAAGCGCGGTGGCCGCTAAAATTGTTGCCGGAGGCAAGCTTGAGACGGCTTTGAAGTTTAAGGGCATCAGCGCCACGGAAAGCGCCAAAAAATCCATTTTAGAAGCCGGCGGTCAGATGGAGTGATCTTTATTTCAGGTCAAACTGTTAAAGTTTTGGCCATTATGCTATCTTTAAAAAAATATGTGGGATAAAATCGTCAACTCTTGGAAAGTGAAAGAGGTGCGCAATGGATTGTTATTTGTTTTGGCTATCATGGTTTTGTTTAGGATTACGGCGCACATCCCCTTGCCGGGCATAGACTTGATAGCTTTGCGTAGATTTTTTGAAGCCAACCAGATTTTGGGCATGTTGAGCTTGTTTTCCGGGGGGACGATCAGCAACTTTTCAGTCATCGCCTTGGGCGTGGCTCCGTATATCACGGCCAGTATTATTTTTCAGTTGCTGGTCATGATAATCCCCAAATTGGAAGAAATTCAAAAGGACGGTGAACAAGGCAGACAGCGTATAAACCAATGGACGCGTTTATTGACCGTGCCTTTGGCTATATTGCAGTCTTTTGCTTTGATCTCGCTGCTGGGCCAATCTCAAATGCAGATTTTGACGCGTACTGATTTATTGCACATGACGGCTCTGATATGTACAGTGACAGCCGGCACCATTTTTTTAATGTGGCTGGGTGAGTTGATTTCAGAAAAAAAGGTGGGCAATGGTATGTCTCTTTTGATTTTTGCCGGTATTTTAGCCAGCCTGCCCCAAACCATTTCCAGATTTTTGGTTACCTACGATGCATCTCAGTGGATGTATGTGGTGTTGTATGCGCTGGTCGGTATTTTGACGGTGGTGGGCGTGGTTTTTGTTAACGAGGCTCAAAGAAATATTCCGGTTCAGTACGCGCGCCAAATCAGAGGGCAGGGAGCCATATCCGGGGGTGTGTCCACCAATTTGCCGCTCAAATTGATCATGGCGGGCGTTATTCCGATTATTTTTGCTATCTCAATGCTGCTTTTCCCCTCCGTTATCGCCCAGTTCTTTTCGCAGGCCAGAACAGAATGGCTGGCTGAAGCGGCGCGCTGGGTCTTGGTTATTATGCAAAATCAAGTTGTGTATGGAGCTTTGTATTTTGGGTTGGTCTTCGGTTTCACTTATTTTTACACGGCCGTTATTTTCCATCCCGACAAGATTGCTGACAATTTGCAGAAACAAGGCGGTTTTATACCCGGCATAAGACCCGGCAAACCAACCAGTGAGTATTTGGATTTTGTAATTAACAGATTGAATTTATTTGGAGCCAGTTTTTTGGGCGCCATCGCGGTTATGCCTTTAGTGGTCCAGGGAGCGGGAGGTTCTCAATTGATGGCCATAGGGGGCACATCGTTGCTAATTGTGGTGTCAGTGGTTATTGAGTCTGTCAAACAAATAGAAGCGCAGGTCACCATGCGTCAGTACGACGCTTACTAGGTATAAAGATTCGTAAAAGAGAAATAATTGCAAGGTCATCGCACAATGTCCGGTATTAACAATGACAAGCTGAAGGCTATTGATTCCGGTCCCAAGTGGCATTGGTCATATTTGATACTGATGACCGCTTTGTTGTTTTTGGTTTATTGGATTTATTATTGGTTGAGCATTAAATTGTTTGCCGTTTCGGATACGGCCAATGTCATGGTGGCCGGCATGTTGGTTCTAACCGTATTTTTGATGTGTCTTGGGCTCGTAAAAAGGAATATCTCGTATGTCTGGTGGGAGGCGCTGTTGCTGGCTTTTGGTTTTTGCGGAATATGGATTTTGGCTTTAACCGTTTGGCCGGGGGTCTACGGCATTTTGGCGGCCGCGGTGCTGACACTGGTTACTTTTTTCTGGCCTTTGGTCTTGTGGCACAATATCGTCTTTTTGTTGGGCACTTTAGGCTTAGGTTTGTTCATTTCCATGAGGTTTCCTTTTGAGGTTTTATTGATCTGCGCCTTGGGCGTGGTTGCTTATGAAATGCAAAGACAAAATAAATTCGAGATGGCGGCCCTGTATGCAGATGCTTGGAGCGTGGGTCTGCCCCCGGGATTTTTAATCCCGGCTGAGTTAAAAAATTGGTTGGCTGATAATCAAAAAACTTGGCAGGCGGGCAAAGGTATGGTGGTCGGTTTTTTGCCGCTGATTATTATTTCAGCCATAGCCTTTCGGCTGCTGCATAAAGATCTTGTGCACTTTATTGTTTTGGTTTTGGTCTTGTTGGGGGTGGGCTTTGTGTGGGGAAGAGATAAAAAATATCATTTAAGGACCTGGTTATTTACGGCCGCGGTCGCGATTTTGTATGCTTTGTCCGGTCTGCTAAAATACTTTTTATGAAAAGCAAGCGTTTAAAAGCCGTCATTTTTGGTCCGCAGGGCAGTGGTAAAGGCACTCAAGGGACTTTATTGGCCGAAAGATTGAATATTCCCTTGATTGGAGCCGGAGACTTGTTCAGAGCCGAAATGGCTGAAAATTCAACTTTGGGGCACCTGGTTAATCAATATGTTAATCAAGGGCTTTTGGCTCCGGATGAACTGGTAAACGCGGTTATGGCTCGCTATTTGAAAAAAGCCGATTTGAGCCGGGGTTTCATTCTGGATGGTTATCCGCGTAATGTTGAACAAGCGACTTATCTTGATCGTTTACTGCCCATTAATTTAGTGATTCAATTAAAGATAGATGACGCGGAAGTTGTCCGCCGTTTAAGCGGCCGGTTACAGTGCCCGCACTGTAAAAGCGTTTATCACGAAGTGGAAGCGCCTCCCGTTAAAAAAGGCATTTGTTCTTTGTGCGGTCAGCCGTTGATCAAGCGAGAGGATGATAAACCGGAAATCATCAAACAGCGCCTAAAAGCCTATCATTATATGACTGCTCCGTTGGCCAATTATTATCGCCAAAAAGGGGTTTTGTTGATGATTAACGGAGCACAGCCCATTCCGTATCTGTTTGAAGAAATTATTAAAAAAATTACTAAGCTGGGTTTTGTTACATAAGATATGATTACCATCAAAAGTCCTGAAGAAATTGAAAAAATGAAAAAGGGTGGAGCATTGTTGTCTAAAACCCTGACTAAGCTAATGAGCGCCTGCCGAGCGGGCGTAAAAGCGGATGAGCTGGACGCTCTGGCCATTAAAGAAATCGAACAAGCCGGAGGCCGGCCGTCTTTTTTGCATTATCAAATATCGGATTATGATCCGCCCTATCCGTCAGCCGTCTGCGTGTCGATTAATGACGAGGTGGTTCATGGCTTAGCTTTGCCCGATAAAAAGATTAAGGACGGAGATTTGGTGAGTTTGGATATTGGCATGTGGCACGAGGGTTTGGCTACGGATATGGCGGCCACGGTCTGCGTGGGCAATGTCTCCCCTGAAGCGCGGGATTTGTCAGGCCATACCAAAGAAGCCTTGAAAAAGGGTCTGTCCGTCATCAAAGAAGGAGCCTGGGTTCACGAGATAGGTCAGGCTATAGAAATCTATTTGAAGCCTCATAATTATGCAATCATAAAAGATCTTTGCGGTCACGGCGTGGGCCATGCGGTGCACGAAGACCCGCAGATTCCCAATTATCATGAGCGCCGTCATAAGCCCATCAAACTGAAGGCCGGCATGTGTTTGGCTATAGAGCCCATGATCACTTTGGGGGACTGGCGCATTAAACAAAAAGACGATGGTTGGACCTATGTGACGGCTGATGGCTCGCTGGCCGCGCACTGGGAGGTGACGGTCGTGGTAACCAAGAGCGGCTTTGAGTTTATAACACCTTGGCCTGAAGTGTAAGTATGAGATTACTCGGCATAGACTATGGTTCAAAAAAAATAGGTATTGCCTTGGGCGATACGGAGACGCGTATTGCCAATCCGTGGATGATTATGGAGAATCAAGGACATGGAGAGGTGATTAAACAAATCAAGTTGATATGTGAACGCGAAATGGTGGACCGGGTGGTGATAGGCATCCCGCATGTTTTGCGTGATCAAAGTTTGGAAAATGATCAAATCAGGTCCATTCGCCGTTTTGCCGATGACCTGCGTACCGAAGGTGTGCCCGTGGATGAGGCGGATGAAACTCTGACCTCTTCCCAGGCCGAGTATTATTTGCAAGGCAGGGGAGATAAAAGCCGTGATGATGATGTGGCGGCTTCGATTATGTTGCAGGGCTACCTTGAAAAGATCGTTAAAAATACATAGCGTCAACGTATCGGCGCGTACCTCACGTCCATCGCGTACTTAACGTACATAACGTCCTACGTCGCACGTCCTACGTCCCGCGTCACGAAACATGTCCCGACACCATGATCGGGATCCCGATCAATATATATTTGATTATTGTATCGGGATAGCACGTAGCATGTAACAAATGGACCCAGCATATCGAGTCAAAATCAACATTGTCATTCCCAGCTAAGCAGCTGATAGGCTAAATAAACTAAATAATTAAATCGGTCCCGATACTCGCAAAAAATTATACACTCGAGGTGCCCACCATCGCCTTAGCGTAGGTGGGATCGGGATCCCGAATCTCAGCATCGGGAGAATCCACCTTGAATTACTTAACTATCAATTACGAAATCATCAATGGGACAATGTTTAAAATAAAATTAACTTCTATTTTTAGCTTGTGCATTATTTACGTGATGAAGTCATTGTTTTAAGAAAAATACCTTATCGCGAATTTGACCGTCGTTATATTATGTATGGCCGGCAAAATGGATTATTGATAGCTGTGGCCCGTGGAGCCATGAAGCCCGGAGCCAAGCAAGCTGGTCAACTGGAGCCTTTGACCATGGCGCAAGTCATGATCGCCAAAGGCCGAAATTTTGATCACCTGGCCGTAGCCTCGCACAGCCGTCCAAGACAGTCGTTGACCAAACTCGGGGCTCTAACGGCCGCCGGGGCTTTAGCGGATTTGTATTTAAAATTGATCCGTCCCGGCGTGGCGGATGAACGCTTGTTTTTGTTGTGGGAAGAATATCTTGAATGCTTGTCGGGACTGCCGGATGAGCCTACATCATTGCGGGCTGAATTGTTATTTGCGGCCGCCAGTTTAAGGCTGATGGATGCTTTGGGCTATGGTCCGGCCTTAAGAAACTGCGCCTTGTGCCGTCAGCCGCCCGGCCCAACGGACGCTTGGTATGCTCCGGGCATTAATGGCTTGGTGTGTGCCGATTGTTTATCGCGCTACAGAGAAGCTGTTATGATGGCCAAGGCCCACAGCTTAACTCTAATGCGTTTTATGCGCGAAGCGAGTTTGGCTGATGTTTCGCGTATTGGTATGACGGTTGAAGTGGCTGTTAATACCATAAAAATTATCCAAGAAGTTTGGCAGCATGCCCCCTTGGATAAACGTCCGCACGGTCTCGAGACTATAGCCAAATTTATGGCGGTCTAGCTCCTTTGTCATTCCTGCGTAGGCAGGAATCCAGTAAAATAAAAACATCTCCTTATGTATAAACAAAAAGAATATTTTGTCTATATATTAACTTCAAAATACAATGGCACTTTGTACATTGGTGTGACCAGTAATTTGAAAAAACGTGTTTTTGAACATAAAAACAAACTAGTGAAAGGTTTCACGGAAAAGTATGATGTTCATCAACTTGTTTACTATGAACAGGTATCGGATGTATATTCTGCGCTTACTCGTGAAAAACAGTTCAAGGCCTGGAAAAGAGATTGGAAGATTAGAATAATCAATGAACTTAACCCTAAGTGGAAAGATTTGTATGATGATTTATAGGGTTTGCGATTTGATGAATGATTTATTATATTGGATTCCTGCCTACGCAGGAATGACAGGGAAAGGTACAAGAATTATATTTTGTCTGTTGACTTTTGTGATTAATGCGATTAAATTGAATCATTATGTATCACTTAATTTCAGAGTTTTCCGGCCTGGTTGGTCAGACCGCGACTATCCGGGGCTGGGCTTACAATGTCCGCTGTTCGGGTAAGATAGCTTTTTTGCAAATCAGAGATGGGTCCGGTTTTGTGCAGGCGGTGGTGGTGCAAAATCAAGTGGATGAGATTACCTGGCAAAAAGCCTTGGAAGTAACACTGGAATCGTCCGTCAAAATTACAGGCATGGTCACCAAGCATCCCAAACATGATGATGTTTATGAACTGCAGGTGACGGCTTTGGAGTTGGTACAAAAATCCGAAGACTATCCCATTGGCAAAAAGGAGCATGGCCCTGACTTTTTGTTGGACAATCGTCACCTATGGTTGCGCGCGCCTTCGCAATGGGCTATCCAACGCGTCAGGAATCAGATTATTCTGGCCACGTATGATTTTTTCAAGGACAACGGTTTTATCAAAATCGACTCGCCGATTTTAACACCCAATGCCTGCGAGGGCACGACCGAATTATTTGAAATCGATTATTTTGAGGAACGCAAAGCTTATCTTTCCCAGTCCGGTCAATTGTATCTGGAAGCAGCCATTTCCTCGGTGGGCCGTTGTTTTGATTTTGGTCCGGTATTCAGAGCTGAAAAATCCAAAACCAGACGTCACCTGACCGAATTCTGGATGATGGACGCGGAAGCGGCTTTTGTGGAACATGAAGAGAACCTGCGGATCCAAGAAAATTTGGTGGCTTTTATTGTTAAAAGAGTTTTGGAAACTTGCCAAGCTGAATTAAAAATTCTGGAAAGAGATGCCGAACCTCTGAAAAAAGTCGTGACTCCATTTTATCGTTTGACGCATGCCGAGGCTATTAAGATTTTGCGGGACAAGGGGAGTGATATCGGTGATATGGATGATTTGGGCGCGGATGATGAAACCATATTAACCCAAATGTACGATAAGCCGATTTTTATCGAAAAATATCCCACGGCCGTTAAAGCTTTTTACATGAAGCGCGATCCCGCAGATCCGTCCCGCGTTTTAAACGCTGATATGCTGGCGCCGGAAGGTTATGGTGAAATTATCGGAGGCTCTCAACGTGAAGATGATTATGATGCCTTGCTGGCCAGGATCAGGGAGCATAACTTGTCGGAAAAAGATTTTTATTGGTATTTGGATTTACGTAAATACGGCTCGGTGCCTCATTCGGGCTTTGGTTATGGCTTGGAACGCTTAGTAGCCTGGATCTGCGGTCTCCACCATGTGCGCGAAACCATACCCTTCCCCAGGCTGATGAACCGGCTGGAGCCTTAGAATCAGGATTGACTTTTTTTATTCTGCCTGCTCTAATGCGGGCAGTTCTTTTTAGCTTGGCTTAGAGGATTTCCACCGGATTGGAGGATCCATGTTCAGACGGATGATGTTGGGTACAAGCCACAAGCGCCTTCAGCCGGCCGGCAGGCAACACGCTCTGGGAGCGGAGCCGGTTGAAACGGCGTCCGCGGCCAAGCCGGTTTTGATGCCGCCCAAGCCGTATCTGCGCAGGCCCGATCAGCGGCTGATGGTGGCGGTAGTGGATCGCGTCTGTGGACGCAGTCACTACTCGAAGCAGATCGAGCGCTTTGATCGAGTGCTCAAAACCTATGCTTCAGAGAAGGAGGGGTACTATGATCATCATGTGTTGGAAGAACATCTTCGCGGTGAATTCAAGCGGTATCTGGAAGAATTGATGCAGTTCAGGTCGGCGCGCGCAGAGTCCAGCATCAAGAACAAGAACAAGCGTTTGAGTTTGCCCTATCTTTCCACGAGTAAGCGCTTGCTCATAGCCGAAAAGATTGCTCAACTGGAAGAGCAACTGGCCCAGCACCGGGCCCAGATTGAGTTCCAGGTCAAGTATGGACTTGAAGTGTGGGTCGAACACCACATCATGCTCTTGATCAAGCAGATCGAGGATCATATTGTGTTCTTGGCTACGGCCGCGGCCCCGGTCAACCGCTCGCATCCTCAAGGGTATGCCATCCGTAAATGCATCTTGAGCCGCAAGCGCCGTTACACCTTTCTGATCGTGGATCAGACGTACGGTGTCAAGGTGAAGAGCATGATGACTTCGCGTAACTTCAACCGTTGGTGCCGGACGCGCTTTACGCGCAAGGAGCTGGCCAAGCGTAATGAAAAGCGGGATCGCGAAGCCCGTGATTACCGCAACCTGCCGGCCCAATGCCGGTAGCTACGTCGTCAGTCCGGGCACGCGCCTAGCGTGAACGGGCTTTTTTTTATTTCGCTAAATGGGCTATGATATAGCTATGGGCAAGAAGCAGAAGCCGAACAAAATTGAGTGGCGGTTGTATCTGGGGCTGGCCGTGGTCATAGCCGTGGTTTTGGGCGTTTTTTTGGTGGCCCTGACAGCTTATGATGGCCGGGAAACTACGTTGTCAGACATGGAGAGTGCCGTGGAAGAGACGGCCGGCACTCCTGAAAAACCGGCTGTTCATCTGTTGGTCGCGAGCGGGTCCGAAGCCTATATTTTGAACGCGCGGGATTTGGCCAAACGTGCCCTTGTCTGGCCGGAAGATGTCGCTCTTTTGGGCGAGCCGTTGTCGCAGATATCGGGCGTGGACTGTGCTACCGGTCAGCCGAGCTGGCTGAATCCGGGTTTTGTACAGGCTTCCTCTTCGATGTTTCGATCTCCTGACGGCCGGCGAGAGGCGCGGTTAAATACTGAAAAGCGTTCCGCGGGAAATTCGGTGTTAATCCAGTACGGCAACAGTGTGAACAGTCTGGTCTTGAGATTAAGGGACGGCAGGAGAATCATTGATCCTCGGATTTTAGGCTGGTTGAACAAAGATGAAATCCTTTTGGCCGGTAAATCCACTTCGACTCTGACGGTTTATTCATTGAACTTGAGCGGTGATGTGTCTCGCTGGTCATATTTGCCCCCGGATACCATGTCGGTTGGTTTGCATGAGGGTAAAGTTTATTATGTGCGGCCGGTCGGAGCCTCGGATGTTGAACCATCGACCGGCGGTTCATCCGTGTGGAGGGCATATAAAGACAAGCCTCATGAACGTCTTTTGACCGACCAAGATCACATGATAGAGCAGGTTTTTTTCTGGGAGCGGGGTTTGGTTTTTGCGGCCGAGCAAGATGAATTGTTTATTTTTTCGGCAGATAATTCAAAACCAGCGGGTCAGGGAAGGCTATTGCTGTCTATCGGACAGGAAGGGTGGCTGGTGAACCGCGAAGGCGGTTTATATTTGTTGGATCATGACGGTCAGCAGACATCTTTAGGCTTATCCGAAGAATGTTCTGTTTTTAATCTGCCAAAAATTGTTTTGGACAAAGAAGTGAAAAGTCAGTAAAATAATGTCATGGATAAACCGTTTAAAGTTAATCAGACGTTTTGGCTGATCATGGGCATTGTGGCCGTTATTATGATTGTGCTTTTGGCCTATGCCTTGTCAGTGTCCAAGCCTTCAGTGGAACCAGATGTGATTCCGGCCGCTATTAAGCCGGCGGTTTTTAATCCGCAGGCCGGTTTAGGGGAGGAAGGTGCGGAGTGCGGGGGAGAAATGAATCTGCCTTGCCGGCCGGGGTTGGCTTGTTTGGGCGCCGCCACGGAGCAAGACACGGGTATTTGTACCAAAGTCACGGATAAAGATCCGGGCAGGATAGAACCTCCCGAAGAATTAAGATCGCAGACGCCCGGAACATAAATTTTTAGCATCAAATACGCCTAAGATTAGACAAATTATTACCTGGCGGGTAATCTGTTTTTATTATGTCTAGAATCATGAATATTGAAACGCCCCAATATGTGGGGCAAGAAGTCTTGGTTAAGGGCTGGATTAAAACCAGAAGAAACATGGGTAAATTGGCTTTTTTGGATATGCGTGACCGATCCGGCATCGTGCAGGTGGTTTTGGTGCCAAGCGAACTATCGGAACGCGCTTTAACTGAATTGGAGGCTCTGCGCCCGGAAGATTGTTTAGCTGTTACGGGAGTGGTTAATAAACGCGGCGGCAAACAGATTAACCCCAACATGCCGACCGGAGAGGTGGAAATTTTAGCCAAAGACATTGAAGTTTATAATCATGCCGATACTCCGCCGTTTGAGGTTGATCAAGATACGTCCAATGTTAACGAAGAACTGCGTTTAAAATATCGTTATCTGGATTTACGCACCGAACGTTTGCAAAAAAACATAAATCTTCGCGCTCGCATGATTCAGTCTTTGCGTAATTTTTTGATAGCTAAAGATTTTACGGAAATCGAAACGCCGACTCTGATTAAGGGCACGCCCGAGGGGTCGCGTGAATATTTGGTGCCTTCTCGTTTACATGAAGGCAAGTTTTATGTTTTGCCTCAATCCCCGCAACAGTACAAACAGCTGCTCATGGTTGGCGGAATGGAAAAGTATTTTCAGGTAGCCCGCTGTTATCGCGATGAAGACGCGCGCGGGGATCGTCAGATGGAATTTACGCAGTTGGATTTGGAAATGTCATTTGCGGATCAGGAAGATGTATTGAGTCTGGTGGAGGAAATGATGGTCTCCATGGTTAAGGAAGTAGTCCCTGACAAGAAGTTAACTTTCAAAAAATTTCCCAGGATTTCTTATCACGAATCCCTGAACACGCACGGCAGTGATAAGCCCGATCTGCGCGAGAACAAACAAGATCCCGACGAGTTGGCTTTTTGCTGGGTGGTGGATTTTCCCATGTTCGAAGTCGGCGGTGACGGACGTTTGACCACGGCTCATCATCCCTTTTGCATGATTAATCCGGAGGATGAAGGCTTGTTGGAGTCCGAGCCGTTAAAAGTCAGGGCTTGGAGTTATGATTTGGTTTTGAACGGCTATGAATTGTCTTCGGGCTCGATTCGTATTCACAAGCCTGAAATGCAAAAAAAGATTTTTGACATACTCGGCATGTCGGAAGATGAAGTGCAGGTCAAATTCGGGCATATGCTGGAAGCGTTTAAGTACGGCGCGCCCCCGCACGGAGGTGCGGCGCCGGGCATAGACAGGCTGGCCATGCTTTTGTGCAACGAACCCAATATCCGTGAGGTTATCGCCTTTCCCAAGACCGGCGATGCGCGTGATCCGCTCATGGGCGCGCCTTCCGAGCTACCGTCCGAGCAAATCGCGGAAGCACATATTAAACTCATGTAGCACGAAACATGTAACACAAATCAATGAGTCGAAACCAGTTAACGGTTAACCCCAGGTTTGTTGTTACATGCTACATGCTACATGCTACATGCTACATGACCTATGTTCTACGATAAAATTTTAAGACCTTTGTTTTTTAAGTTTGACGCTGAAGATGTGCATCATTTTTTTAATCGTTTTGGCGAGGGTTTGGGCAGGTATGCTTTGACCAGGGCTTTGACCAGGCTGGCCTGCCGTCCGGTTGATGATCCGATATTGCGCACCAGCCTGGCCGGCATTCAGCTGAAACATCCCTTAGGCGTGGGAGCCGGTTTTGATAAAGAGGGGCGGGTGGTGCCCATTATGCAGGAAGTGGGCTTTGCTTACGAAGAAATTGGCACCATCACCGGCCGGCCGAGCCCGGGCAATCCCAGGCCGCGGCTGTGGCGTCTGCCTGAAGACAGAGCCTTGATTGTTAATTACGGTTTGGTATCTACGGGTACCGAAGCCGCGGTTAATCGGTTTACCTCATACCGGTCCAGAGGCCGTTGGACCATGCCGGTTGGCATATCCGTGGCCAAAGCCAATGTTCCTAATTTAAGCGGAGAAGATGGTTTGAAGGACCTGTTCAATGCTTATCAGCGTCTGGAGCCGTTTGCCGACTACATGACCATTAATACTTCTTGCCCAAACACGGCCGACGGGCATCAGTATTGCCAGGATCCCGGCATGTACCGAGAATGCCTGGCCGGCTTGGATGTTTTAAATCCCAACAAGCCGGTTTTTATCAAATTGTCGCCGGATATCAGCACCGGCCGGCTGCTGGAAATAATGGCGGAAACGGATAGGTTTTCTTGGGTTAAAGGTTTTATTCTATGTAATTTGACTCATGACCGCAGTTCTTTGCAATCCGGCAATTTATCCAAGACTTCGGCCGGCGGGGTCTCGGGCGCTCATTTGCGCGAGTTGTCTGACCGGTCTTTGGAAGCGGCTTATAAAAATGGGCATCATCGCTATGAATTTATCGGCATGGGCGGCATAGACAGCGTTGAGCACGCTTATCGTAAAATTCGTTTGGGAGCTACGGCTTTGCAGATTGTTACCTCTTTGATTTATAACGGACCGCTTTGGCCGTCACAGCTGATGAGAGGCTTAGCTGATCGCTTAAAGCAGGATGGTTTTAAAAATGTTAAGCAGGCCGTGGGCGCTGACGTGAAATAATATGCTGCCATATTTGGATGAATTGAGATTGTTGAATTTGCCGGATAAGCAATATGCCATTTTTGGCAGCGGCCCCATGGCGGTCCGCGGTTTAAGACAGGCGCATGATCTGGATTTACTGATCAAAAAAGATTTGTGGGACGAGCTGGCCAAAATTTATCCCTTGGACGAAAAAGGCGTGGCTCTGCGCGCCGGGCACATTGAATTATTCAGTCATTGGGAACCGTGGTTTAAAGACACGGATCAGCTGATCGAAACGGCTGAAGTCATTGATGGTCTGCCTTTTGTGCGCCTGGAATATGTTTTGGAGTGGAAAAAACAAATGGGACGTGAGAAAGATAAACAAGATGTTGTTTTGATTGAAAAATATTTAACCGGGCAGGCGTCATCCGGTATTTAAAGAGCCGTTGCACCCGGATATGCATACTAAGCGCAAGATCTTGGCAGTCATCACGCTGATATTTTTTATGGCGGTGGTCGTTTTGGCTTATGGTTATTTTTATGCCCGTTTGCCGGCCGTAGTGGAAGCAGAAATTACACTGCGTGATTTACCGGCTGAATTCGACGGGACAAAAATAGTTTTTATCAGCGACATTCATCTCGGGCCATGGAGATCCGGCCAATGGCTGTCAAAGATTGTGTCCAAGATAAACGGTCTGCAGCCGGACTTGGTTTTATTGGGAGGGGATTATGTGGAACGTGGCACGGAATACATGGAGAGCGCCTTTGATGAATTAAGCAAGTTAAAATCTCCCTTGGGCATCTATGGAGTGATGGGCAATCATGATTATCTGCGGGGGGTTCAACTGGCGCCGGTTTTTATGAACCGGGCCGGGATTGAATTTTTGGATAACACGGGTTTTTGGATTTATCAACAAGAAGCCAGAATCAAAATCAGCGGTTTGGGAGATTTATATTTTGGTGAACAATTATACGAACAGGCCTTGGGCGAGGCTGTGTCCGAGGACACGGTTATTCTGGTTTCTCATCAGCCGGATTATGTGGAAAGTTTGCCGGATGACCGGGTGGATCTGATGCTGTCCGGCCATACTCATGGCGGGCAAATAACGCTTTTCGGCTTATGGGCGCCGATTGTACCGTCCAAATTTGGGGATAAGTATATATCTGGTTTTTATGAAACACCAATGACCAAATTACTGGTCAGTAACGGCTTGGGTACCTTTAAATATCCTTTGAGATACTTTGCCAGACCGCAGATCAATGTCGTGATTTTACGCGCTGGTGGATAACTGATTATGAGCGCAAGCTAGCCATTTTTTGGTATTTCGGCTATGATTGTGGCATGGCGTATACGGTGCAGATAGAGCACTTTGAAGGTCCTTTGGACCTCTTGTTGCAATTGGTGGAACGGGACGAGTTGGCCATCAGTAAGATTTCTTTGGCCAAGGTCGCTGATCAATTTGTGCATCACATGCAGTCGGATCATGTGCCGGCCGAAGAAATGGCTGATTTTTTGTTAGTGGCTTCCAAGCTGGTTTACATTAAATCTCAATTATTACTGCCTGATTTTAAAGACGAGCAGATGGAAGAAGGTCCGGATCTGGAAGCGCAATTGCGTCAATACCAGATGTTTGTCAACGCCTCCAGAGAATTGGACGCGGCTTGGAAAACCGGAGCCAAGTCGTTTGAGCGCGGAACAGTCATCACGCGTCAACGAGAGATTAAATTCGTACCACCGGTTAACGCTAATTTGGAGGTTATGCGGGAGATGATGAAAAAAGTTATCGCCCGGCTTGAACCCATTATCAAGATGCCCAAAGCGGCCATCAAACGCGCGGTTTCCATCCACGAAAGAATTGATGATTTGTTTAAGCGCATTAAAACGCATGCTAAAATGAGCTTCAGGCATTTTCTAAAAGACGCGACCCACAAAGAAGACGCCATAGTTTCTTTTTTGGCTCTTTTGGAGCTGATTAAGCAGCGTTTTGTGGTGGTTAATCAGGGGGATTTATTCCATGATATAGATATTAAAATCAGTCCCGACGCTCCGGAGCGGGATCCTTTAGCTGAATCTTTTGTTTAAATATGAATTTAGACCAAATACTAGAAGCGGTTTTGTTCGCTTCCGGCCGGCCGCTGGGCGTGCGAAAATTGTCAGAAATTACGGAAGCGTCAACCGAAGAAGTTGAGAATGCTTTGGAAGAATTATCGCAAAGACTGGAAACTTCTTCAGGCCTTATGCTGCAAGAATACGGACACAATTTTGAGCTGGTAACTAAGCCCAACGCGGCTGAAGCGGTCAAAAAAGTGGTCAAAGACGAGGAGCAGGGCGAGTTGACGCGCGCCTCTTTGGAAGCTTTAACTATTTTGGCTTATCGAGGTCCCATGACCAGGCCTGAATTGGAGCAGGTGCGCGGCATACAGTCGGCTATGATTTTGCGCAACCTCATGATACGGGGATTGGTTGAACAGAAAGATGATGAAAGACTGGGGCAGCCGACTTACGCGGTGACCTTTGATTTTCTTAAGCATCTGGGCCTGTCCTCGGTCAAGGATTTGCCGGATTATGAGGTTTTGCGCGGACACGCCGCCATTTCAGATATGCTGGAACAGCTTAATCCCATGTCCGACTCTAAAGATGATAAGCCAGTTGTTGATTCTCTGAATGTATAGCTATGTTTCATAATTTGTTTGGTTTATTGGCTGTCATGGCCATGGCCCCGGCTCCCACGCCGTTTATCAGTCCGGTTCAGATGTATGGCCAAAGTGTGCCGGTACAGCCGGTATTGGCCGTTCAGAATCGTTATCTGCCCGCGGCCGGTGAAGTTAAAAAAACTTTTGTGGCGCCGCCCGTTAAAAAAAATAATAAGAACATCGGGCCTAAAACAACGGGCAAGAGTGTTTTTGTGGCCGATGTGGCCAGCGGGGGAGTCTTGTTTGGTCAGGCTCAACATGATGTTTTGCCCATTGCCAGTCTAACCAAATTAATGACGGCTTTGGTGGTGTTGGAGAGTGAGGCTGGTTTGGAGGGTGACCTGACTTTTTCTAATTTTGATTTTGACAGACAGAGCAAAAATGTATTTTTGGCCGGGGATGTTATTTCCAAAAAAGATGCCATGCGGGCCCTGCTCATAGGTTCGGTCAATTCTTCGGCCAGTGCCTTGGCCGGCAGTACCGGTTTATCCAGACAGGAGTTTGTGGAACGCATGAATCAAAAAGCCAAAGAATTAAATCTGCCCTCCTTGTATTTTGTGGAACCCACGGGTTTGGATCCGGGCAACAAAGGCAGTGCCGCGGATGTGGCCGCTTTAATCACCATTGTTTTGCGCAGGGAAGAGATTCGGGATATTCTGGATGATCCTTCGGCTGACATAAAAACCGCGGACGGGCGTCAATATATCATTAAATCGACTAATTTGCTGCTGCCGACCTATTTAAATAAAACGCCGTATAAAATAACCGGCGCCAAAACCGGTTCTTTGCCCGAAGCCGGTTTTTGCATGGCTCAAGTAACGCGTAATGCGGATGGGAACGAGGTGGTGGCTGTTTTGCTGGGCAGTGATAATCATTTTTCGCGCTATAATGATATAAAGGCGCTGACCGGCTGGGCTTTTGAATCTTTTACTTGGTCCAAATAGTCCGGATTATGAAAATCGGTCTGGACCTGCGCTGTCTGCCCGAGGATGGCTCGGAGGGCGCGGGCGTGGCACACGCGGCGCGTGAGTTGGGCAGTCGTCTGACAAGCTATAAAAAATATGACTGGGTGGCTTATGCCGCCGACAATGCGCGCTGGGGCGGTTGCGTGGTTAAGCGTTTGGCGTCGCCCAAAGGTTCGGCTTTGAGGCGCGCTTTACGGCAGACACCTTGTGATGTTTTATGGGTGCCGTCCGGCGCCGTGGCCTTGAATTTGGGGGTTAGGGCCGTGCCTTGGGTGCATGATTTGATTATTTTTGATCATCCGGAATGGTTTCCGCAAAATTGGCTGAAACGCAGTCTGACCACTAGTTTGTTTTTGCGTGGCATCAAACGGGCGCCTTTGATTTTTTGTGTTTCAGAATACACTCGTCAAGCTGTCATCAGGCACGCCCGCGTGCCGGCCGATAAACTGGTGGTAACCGGTGAAGGCGGGGATACGGAGTTGATGCGGATACCTGATGAGCAGTTAGGTGATTATAAAAAGACGGCCCAAGAATACGCGTCCGGCATGTTAAAGATCGACAGACCTTATGTTTTGTGTTTGGGCACGGTTGAACCGCGCAAGAATATTGCCGCTCTTATCAGAGCTTGGCGGGCCGGAGGGATGGATTTGGATTTGGTGGTGGCCGGGCGGGACGGCTGGCGTTTTGAAGATGTGGAACGCGAAATTTTAAAAATAAAAGACGCAAACATAGCAGGCTTGCACAGATTGAAACGGGTCAGCGAGCACGATAAGCGCCAATTGATTTTGGGTGCCAAGGCGGTGTGCGTGCCCTCTTGGGATGAGGGGTTTGGTTTGGTCGCTTTGGAGGCTATGCAGGCCGGCACCCGGATTATGGCCTCGGATATTCCCGCGCACAGGGCCGTTGTGGGAGAGGCTGGGCAATTGATTGATCCGGGCGATGAACCGGCTTGGGCCGGCGCTTTGAGCCGTCTGTCGACAATCAAGTCAAGCGCGGTTTTCGGTTCGGCCGGTTTGGGCAATATGATGTTGGCTTTGGGTTATCGGATTAATGGTCGGTCGGAAGAAGTTGAAAGGCTGGCCTTGAGGGAACAGGCCCGCTTGTGGGATTGGGATAAAGCCGCGGACATGGTTATGCGGGGTTTGGAAAAAATTTTTTAAAACAAAAAACCGGCTTAACCGGTCTTTTAATGATGGTAGCGGAGGTGGGGATCGAACCCACGACCTCGGGCTTATGAGTCCCGCGCTCTAACCAACTGAGCTACCCCGCCGTGTATTGTTTATTTATCGAGCTTTTGTGTTTTATCTGCTTCCAACTGCTTGCCACCCGAAGCTTTGTGCGTAGGGTGGAGCTACCCCGCCAAATATGGGGCTAAATATAGCTTATTTGAGCCAAAACCGCAAGTCTTTTTGATGTGAATTGTTTTTGGGCTAAGTATTGACAAAAATCGTAAAGAGTGATAAGAAAAATAGCGTAGTTCTATTGATTTTTCCGCTGTTTGGGCGCGGGGAAAGGTGGTGGGTAATGGGTGCTGTGGTCAGATTCGCGGCGGGTAGGTGGCCCATGAAGAAAGGCAGGAAGATCGGGGGAGCCAGCTCCACCCCGGTTCTAATGAGCATCGCCTGGCTCAAGAAGAACGGGCCGTTTACGGCCCGGGTCACAGCCCAAGACGGGCTGATCCTTTGCCACGAGAAGGCGGACAGTTTGCCTCGGCAGGTCTGGCATGACCTGAGGAAGGCCTTCATCGCCTACTACGTGGTCAAAGACGGCATCCCGATTGAGCTGGTGGGAACCAGGCAGTCGGTGGCCGCCTGGCTCAAGGGAGGCCGGCAGGCTGAAACTTTGGACTGCAATGACCCCAATCCGGGACGGCATGTTCCGCACGCGGCCAACTCGGCCGCCATACACTTGGCCATCCCGTACGGCAATGGGCATTACACGGAGATGCTCTGTGCTCTCCGTTTGATCCGCCAATAGCTAGCTCCTTGCGCCCACGCCACACCAGATCTCGCGGTTGACACCCGCTTCTTTTTTTTGTTGAAAAAACAGACTTCTTGAGAAGCTGTCTTGTTTGGCTGTGCCACGTGAAGCCGCCAGGTTGTGTTCTGTTAAAGTCACATACAAAGTAAAGCGCGTAGCGCTAGTTCTACAGGAACGCAAAAAGCCGCTTAATACAATGCGGCTTTTTACGTGGTTGCGGGGGTGGGACTTTCACGTCGTTTCACTCCCACGAAAACCTTCGGGTTTTCGTGAACTTTCCTCCTTAAGTAACACCTATCGGTTTTACCATTCCCTGGGTTCAAGTCCCACCCCCAAAATAAGAACAGACCCATGCAGGATCTGTTCTTTTGGTTGCGGGGGTGGGACTTGAACCCACGGCCTCCAGGTTATGGGCCTGGCGAGCTGCCATCTGCTCTACCCCGCGCTGTTTTATACTTGTTCGCACAACATAACATATTTCAATATTTTGTGTCAATCCTGCTTAAAAACGTGTATATAACCGCCTCTTGTCTTAAGCGTGTTTTGAGCTTATCATACTAGGCGGTTATGGCCAGAATTATCGGTATTGTAAATCAAAAAGGCGGAGTGGGTAAAACCACCACCGCGGTTAATCTGGGAGCTTATCTGGCCGACTTGGGTAAGTTTGTTTTGATCGTGGATTTAGATCCGCAAACCAACGCCACTTCGGGTATTGGCATAGATCAGAACAATATCGAAAGAAGTATTTACGAAGCAATTTTGGGCAAGGCCAAGGTCAGTGATATCGTTCAGCCTACCATGCATGAGACCTTGCGCGTGGCCCCGGCCAATTCAGCTTTGGCCGGCTTGAATGCCGAACTGCCTAATTTGGATCGCAAAGAATATAAACTGCATGATGCCTTATTGGAAATCAGGAATGATTATGATTATATTTTGATCGATTGTCCGCCCACGCTGGGTTACATTACTTTAAACGGCATCGTGGCTTCGGATGAAATTTTGATTCCCGTGCAAGCCGAGTATTACGCGTTGGAAGGTTTGGCTGATTTATTGCAAACCGTCAATTTGGTGAAAGAAAGATTGAGGCCGGACATTCAGATATTGGGTGCCGTGCTGACCATGTACGACAAAAGGTGCAAGCTGTCCAACGATGTTTTGCAGGAATTATATAAACACTTTCCCAATAATATTTTCAGATCCGTGATACCGCGCAGTGTGCGTTTGGCGGAGGCGCCTTCTTTTGGCCGGTCCATCGCGGCTTTTGATCCGGATAATCAGGGAGCCAAAGCCTACGAAAGATTGGCACGCGAGATATTGGGTACCGAAGCTTTTGTTAGAAATCAAATATGATGTTAAAAAGACCGTCGGGTTTGGGCCGTGGTTTGGGAGCACTGATACCGCCCAAGCTCAATCTCAACCAAGCGAATATTCAAGCCCAAGAACAGGCTGATCTTGAAGAACGCGGATCCGGCAATCAGGAGAATCAACCGGATTTGTCCATGGGCAAGATGGCTCGCATTCCGGTTGAACTGATAGTGCCCAATCCGCATCAACCTCGTGAGCATTTTGATTACGCGGCTTTGGAGGATTTGGTGGCTTCCATAAAAGAACACGGCATTATTCAGCCTTTGGTTGTTTCGCCTTTGCCGGACGGGCGGTATGAGCTGATAGCCGGCGAGCGTCGTTTGCGCGCTTCGAAAATCGCCGAATTGGAAACTGTGCCGGTTATTGTGCGCACGGTTAATGAACAGCAAAAATTGGAATGGGCCATTATTGAAAACGTTCAGCGTAAAGATTTGAATCCCATTGAAGAAGCTAAAGCTTATGTGCGCTTGCGGGATGAGTTTAATTTGACTCAAGATCAAATAGGGGAAAGGGTGGGCAAAAGCCGTCCGCAAGTCGGCAATATTATACGTTTGCTGCAGCTTGAGCCGGAAATTCAAGACGCCTTGGCGCAAGAAAAAATATCCGCTTCCAACGCGCGTACTCTGCTGTCCATCATGGACAGGCATGAACGTTTAGAACTTTTTGAACGCATGCTCGAAGGTAATTTTACGGTTCGCCAAGCTGAAGAAAAAATTCCACAGGACAGACGCCGTGTTAGGATGGCAGATCCTAATTTGATGGACTGGGAGTCAAGATTGCGGGGCGTGTTGGGTTTGAAAGTAATGATAAAACGTCAGGCCGGCGGGCAGGGTGAAGTAAAAATCGCTTTTCAAAATGATGAGGATTTGCGTCAGATTGTAGATAAAATATCAGCCACCGGACAAGTCGATATCTAATTTAAGATAAATTTAAAAATAAGCCCTAAGGGCTTATTTCTTTTTGCCGCGCATGGCCGTGGGTATGACGTCTTTAATCCAGTCGGCAATACCGGCTCTGGCAAATTGCCGGATTTTGGTTTTGGCGTGCCGGGTTTTGGCAAAACGCAGCCAGTCCGGGTTGGGGCCTTTGCGGCTTTTATTGGTTATGATTTCGATGATATCGCCGCTTTTTAACGGCTGGTCCAACGGATGGATCATGCCGTTAACCTTGGCTGAAGCGCAGGTGTTGCCGATGTCCGTGTGGATGGCGTAAGCAAAATCTATGGGCGTGGATTCGTCCGGCAGGTCGATGACATCGCCTTTGGGCGTGTAAACAAAAATCCGGTCCCTGAAAACATCCAATTTAAGTTCTTCCAAAGAAGCTAAAAATTCTTTTTTGTCCTTAATGGTATTTTGCATGACCGCCAACTGATTGATCCATTCGATTTCTTTTTCGGGATTGATCAGATTCTTAAAGCGGTCGCTCATCATTTCCTGGCCCTTGGTTTCGTCGTAATTCCAGTGAGCCGCAATACCGAATTCAGCGGCTTCGTGCATTTCCGGAGTGCGCATCTGAAATTCCACAATGGCTCCGCGGTCATAAAACACCGTGGTATGCAAAGAGCGGTAACCGTTGGGTTTGGGCTGTGAGATATAGTCCTTGATCCTGCCTTTAAGCGGGGTCCAACGGCTGTGGATGATACCCAAGGCCGCGTAACATTCGGCTGTGGACGGCAGAATGCATCTGATGGCCGTAAAATCATAAATTTTGGTGATATCGCGCCCGTATTTGAGTAATTTACGATACAAAGAATACAAATGCTTGTAGCGTCCGTGGATATCGATGAATTGGATGTTGCTGTTTTGCAGTTCTTCCTTGGTCTGTTCGATTATTTTTTGGATGTGGGGTTGTTTGCTCTGCGTGCCTTTGGTGGCCAGCTCCAAGGTCCATTCGTACTCTTTGGGCAGAACATATTTAAACGAAGCGTCTTCCAGTCGTCCTTTGATTTCTCCCATGCCCAAGCGTCCGGCAATGGGCGCATAGATCTCCAAGCTTTCCAAGGCGATGCGATAGGCTTTTTTTTGCGGGATGGCGTCCAGAGTCTGCAGATTATGCAAGCGGTCCGCGAACTTGATAATCATGACGCGGATGTCGTTGGCCATGGCTACAAATATTTTGCGCAGATTTTCGATGTAACGCTCAACTCCGCGGTACTTTATTTTGCCTACTTTGCTGATGCCGTTAACCATGCTGGCGATATCCTCGCCAAAATGCTCTTTAATTTCTTCCAAACTGACGTCAGTGTCTTCGGGCACGTCATGCAACAGAGCGGCTGCTATGATTTGATCCGGAGCGTGCATTTCCACCAAGATCATGGCCGCGTGCAAAGGGTGCTGGATATACGGCTCGCCGGACATGCGGGCCTGGCCTTTGTGAGCCGCGTCAGCCAGCGCAAAAGCCCGCTCGATTAGCTGAAAATCGGCGTTTGGCCTGATGGCGCGAATCTGGGCGATCAGGTCGTTAAGCGTAAAGGTGGCTGTGGCGCCCATACTGGTTCATTATGGTCGGCTGGGGCGGATTAGTCAAAACTCACACCATCTGGCGTCCCGCGTCGCTCGTCCTACGTCACAAAACATGTAGCACGTAGCATGTAACAAACAACCATACTGTCGTCACGCGCCAAAACCAACATTGTCATTGCGAGCGGAGCGTGGCAATCTCGCTCATTAGCCAGTCGTCTAAGCAGATTGCCACGTCTTTACATTCGTTCATCCTCGCAATGACATGATGCTTGGGAGCTAGTTTTTTAGTTAGACAGATCAGCTTGTTTTTGTCTTTTTAGCGAACCGATTATGCCTAAGGGCAAGGTTTCTTTGACCAGACTAATGATTTCATTTTTGGTGAGACGCGTGGCCGGCACGCCTTCGGGGCTGATGCCGCCGTTTTGAATGGAATTGGCCGCGTCATCGTAATACCATTCTTCAATATCTTGAAGGCGCCCCGGCGAGGTCAGAGCATCTTCATCGGCCTGCAGAGCCACGCCTTTTTTGTCAGCTTCGGACATGCGCAAAACCGCGATCAGGGGCCTTAAATCCAGACTGCGCAGCTGCTGGGTGATGATGTTGGTGTGGTTGGTGGAGCGTCTTTGGATGACCAGGTCCGCTTTTTTGGCGGCGCGTAAAAAGCCGGGCAGAGCCGTGTTGTCGCTTTCCACACAATAAACCGATAAATCCGCCGAACCTTGGCGTATCATCAAGTTTTGAATCTTGCCCTGCTTTTCCAATTCTTCCAGCATTTTGGGCAGTTCCACTTGACGGCGATATTCTTCTTTAACATGCAAATCAATGATGGCCGTGGCTAGATTTAAAGCTTTGGCCGGTTCGTCGCCATATTCCCGGTTAGCGTTCATGATGATGCCGGATAAGCCAAAGGCTCTATCCAAGGGGTCGGCACTCAACGTGCCCTTGCCTTCCAGGTCATCTCTTTTAGCCCAAGCCAAAAGTTTTTTAAGCTCGGGATTAGCTTCAACCCCCAGATAACGGGCAATCAGTCCGGAAACACACTCTTGTTTCTTGCCCAGCTTTTCATTGGCCAAGTGATGGTCAAACATGCCGCCCAAATCAATGGTCAGATAACCTTGGTTTTCCAGCTGTTCCGCGGTTTGTCCTTGGGGCAAGGCCGTCCAAAAAACCACCTTGGCTTGCTTGATGCCCGGGAATTTGGCTTCGCCGTAATTCATCAATATATAATAAGCAACTGTCGTATCAGCCTGGATCTTAGGGAATAAAGCGAGAATATTAACTGTTTTGGGAGCCTGATTGTCAGGCCAAAAAAACGGTTTGTTGTCCGAATCCTTTAGCTGATTGGCCGGGTTATCAATGGCTACGAAGTTTTGTTGCTCGGAATCCCACCGATATTTTCTGAACTTTTTACCGTCATTGCCTACAAAAATTAAACTGCCTTGAATATTAAAAGGCTGGCTTAAATTGTTTGTCTTTGGCTTGTCAGGGCAGAATGGATCCGGTCCTCCAATACTTAAATGCAAATCGTGGCAGTTTTTTTGTGGGTTATACAACGAGGTTTGGGCTAAGAAATCTTTTAAAAATTTAGCTTGTTTAGAGCCTTCGTCGCTGGGGCTGAAATATACGTACTTACCATCTTTCTGCTCCAGGACTCCGTATCCGTCGAAATAAAAATTATTCAGATTTAATGAGCCGCCATATTCTTGCTCGGCTCTAATCAGAGCCTGTTTTAAATTTTCAAGATTAATCGTCTCAAAGTAGGCCACGGTTACATGATGTTCGGGTGACTTAACACGTTTTTCTACGCCGGACCGTCTCAAAGTTTGGACGCTGGGCAGATTTTCTATTTCATCATACGGCAGATCGTAACCGAGCCAGCTGTTATTAAAGTTTTGCATAGTTGTTATTGTAAATTAGAGAAAGATAAACCGCAATTTTATATGCAAGAGCCCTCCCCTCGAGAGTCCGTCAGGAGACGGGTGAGGGAAGGGCTTGCAGTAGGTGGTGGAGGCACGCTAGAGGGCGTCGATGATGATGATGCCCTCGTTCTTGTCCGGGCCGAAGGAGCGGATGGCACCACGCTGGCGGGCCTCTTGAAGGATTTGACCAGAGGTCTTGCTTTCGCGTCCATCCGGGTCGGCGCGCCGGCGCTCGTTACGCTTGGGCGGGGGAGCGCCCTTGAGGATCCGCACCTTGACCCGCGGTTCCTCGTCCTGCCCCAGAGGAAAGACGTTGATGGACAGGTACTTGTGAGTACCCGTGACCGCATCGAGTTCCTCTTCGGGGATGGCGAGGAATTCCTCCTTGGTCATGCCGTCGTAGTCCGGCTGGTCGAATTCCTCGTCTTCGTCAGCCGATGGCTTTGGTCGGCAGATCTGGGTGATCCGCTCGTTGACCTCGATTCGCCCGCGGAGTACGCCGTTCTTGTCGGGAGTGACGCCGTCTCGGAGGTGGATGTACAGGCCGAAGTGTTCGACCTGGTACTCGGGGACATCTCCCTCCTCCTTGACTTGCTCGAGCTTGACGCCCTTGGGCAGCTCGATTACGCCCGGTCCTTCCCACAAGTGGTACTTGTCGATGAGGATGATTTGCCTCTCCTGGAACTCCTCTCCGTCGACACGAAGCGTATGCCAGTTCTCCTTGCGCTGTCGCCTGTAAGGAGTAGCCATGTTTACCTCCACGAAGATTACAGTGACGAGTGAACTCGTCGTCTGTGCCCGGTTGACTTGACCGGGACTTGGTTTGTTGTCAAAGGAGCCGTTGCTCCCTGAATGGCCTTTTATGCTTATACCAACCCAAAAGCGGGTTTTGCATAAGATTGCTTAAGATAGCATAAAAATGGGGGGATGTCAATCCCTCGCATGTAGCATGTAACATGTAGCATGTAACAAGCCGTTCTAGATGTGGGATAGGCTGATGCAAGGCATCCTGTTACATGTTACGTGCTACATGCTACATGAATTAGGTTGACAAAACGCGTTTTTTATGCTATATTTAGAACAATTATTTGAAAATATATGTCTAAAAACAGGAGGGGGGCTGTTAAATTGAGTGATCTGCAGGCCGGAGAGCAGACTTTTGAAGCTTTGGGTATCAGCCCGGCGGAGCGGTCGGAAGAGGGGTTAAAAACACCTGAATCCAGCCCGCAAGGTCCGGAAACGGTAGAGCAGGTTTATCAGGGTTTAACGGATATGACCGAAGCGGATAAAGGTGAAATCGCGGGGGTGGTTGAGGTGGTCAAAGGCGCGGGGCCGGAAGCGGAAGCGGAAGCTCAAGCCTCAGGCGAGCAAGCTTTGACTGAATTGTCAGGTGCCGAGTCCCAAGCGCAAGCCAGTATCCGTGAGGTGGTAGGTGAACCGGGTGCAGAGGCTGAACCCTCGCCACAAGCCTTGGAAGGCGAGGCTCGGGTGGGCGGCATGACGCGCGAGCAAATAAGCGATACTTTGGATAAATTACAAAAGCGGAGAAGGTCTTTGAGGCAGTCTGATATCAGAGCTCAGGCCAGCCGTGTTTTAAAAACTTATTACACGCAGCATCCAGGACTCGGCAAAAGCCGGACCCAAGAAGAGCGTGATCTGGAAAAAGATTTTAATGATGTTCAAAAATGGCAAAAAGAGATCGAGGATTTGGATGTGTCCATCAATGAATTGCAAGCCAAACTAAAATCGTTCCCTTCGGTTCAGTCCGAGAAAATTCCGGCTACCGAAACCGCGCCGCCTCCGTCAGCCAAAGTGTCGGCCACGGAAAAAAGCGGTGCTCAATCACTGGAGTCGGTTTCAACCGAAGCCGAACCTCAAGTTACAGAACAAGATTTGGAAGAACAGCTTAAAAAGCTGGATCTTAAGATTGAAAATTACGAGAACAGGTATGGTAACGGCAAGAATCCTGAAAAATATGCTTTGCTTATGGCTGATTTGCAAAATCGCCGTGCCGGCTTGCAGGGGCGGTTGGATGCTTTGCGCGGACAAGTAAGCGATACGTCGATTGAATACGGATTAACCGAATTCAGTCCCGAAGAGATGCAGACCATGCGTGAAGAAGTGGCTAATAAAGATGAATTGCCCGAGTCGTCAGAAGAAATGGTGATTGAAAGAACAGCGCATTCCAAGCCCGATGTTTTGGCGCCTGATACAATTGGTGAGGCTGATACTTTGGCGGGTGCCGGTGAAGAGGTCGCGGCTGTTCCGGCCACTCTCAAGACTCCATCTGACGCGGTTTATGAGACGGCCGGAGTTACAAATGAGGCCCAAGGATTTGATGTGGAAACCACGCTTTCAGCCGAAGAGCTGGCCGCTGAACGTGATCAAAAAGATTTACAATACAGATTGAAAGAGTTGGAAGAAGCGGGTCCGGATAAATGGTCTTTGGCTTATACGGGCAGGGGGCGGGATTGGAGTAAGGAACAGTGGGAAAAATTAAGCCATGAGAAAAAAGTTGGGGAAGATAAAAGTGAAAAACAGCAATTGTTTGATATATATAACAATCTGTTGAGAGGCGATATCCGGGTGGGCGGATTGGTGAGTGATTTGAAACAAGTTAAGGCTCAAATCAATCGGCAGGAGCAGGGCGCTCGTTCGACTTCAGGGTCTTTGGTGATGAGCATGCAGGAGCAGATGCAAGAGGCTCAAGCTCAAGCCTCCAATTTGGAACTGCAAACTTTGAAAGCGCGTGAATCCGAGATTTTGCGGGAATTAAGAAAATTGGACGAACTGAAAAAACAAGAAACGGCCAAAGAGAAAGTATTATTTGATCAGACCAATGATCTGATTCATGTGTCCGGTACGGGTGAACTGCCTGAACCGGCGTCCGTTGAAAAAACCGATACCCTGCCCGCCGCCCCGTATTATATGGATGCGGCCGCGGCCGGTCGTCCGTCCGCGCCTGAAAGTACGGGTACGGTGCGCATGGAAAGCGCTGACGCGGCCATAATGGCCGCGGCCGTGGCGGCTGAAGCGGCTCGCGGCAGTTCTTCGCACGAAGTGGCTCCAACTTTGATTGACAGGCCGGATACGATCAGTGAAACACCGGCTGAACGTGAATTTTTTCACGGCGCCAAGAAGCCTGAAGAAGAGGCCGTGGCCGGCAAAAGGCCGGGCATGGTAAGAAGAGCGGCCGGTTACGCGGGCTATGGGTTGGCCGGAGCCGGTTTGACGGTGCTGGGCTATGGCGCTTATGGCGCGTTTAAACTCTTCCAATGGACAACCTGGAAAGCACCCATGAAATTATTTAAATTTTTAATGGAAGCTTCGGCTGACTGGGGAGGTTATTTCAAGAAAAAGTGGCAAGCACTGCAAGATTTTGCGGACAAGCCCGTAAACGATGAAAACAAAGAACGTAAATAAAATTAAGCCGCTTTAAATGAAGCGGCTTAATTGTCATGTCTGACAAGCGGGTTGTTTATTCCAGTTCGATAGCGGCTTTGTATTTGCAATCTTCTTGCGGACAATACATGGTCTTGCCCTTGCGGAGCAGGGTGGCGTAGCCGCATTTGGGACAAGGTTCGCCGTTGGGCCTGTCCCAATAAGCTTGTTTGCAGTCCGGATAACGCGAGCAGGAATAAAATAATTTGCCTTTTTTGGATTTGCGTTCATTGATGGTGCCTTGTTTGCAGTCCGGGCAGGGTATGGGGTTGCCGTTTTGATCTTTAACCGGTTTTTCTATATTGACGATGGATTTACAGTCCGGATAACGCGAGCAGGCCAAGAACGGACCGAAGCGGCCGGTTTTTTTGACCATGGGCGCGCCGCACTTGGGGCATTTTTCATCCGTGGGTTCGGGCTGCGGGGGAGGAGCCTCGCCTTTTAAGGGTCGTGTGCTTTTGCATTCCGGGTAACCGGTGCAAGCCAAGAAACGCCCAAACCGGCCGCGTTTTACGGACATGGGCTGGCCGCATTCGGTACAGACTTCACCTTCGGCTTCTTTTTCCGATTCCTTGGTCATGGCCTGCTCTTGTATCTCCAATTGCTTATGGAATGGGCCGTAAAAAGCTTGCATCAAAGGTTCCCAGCGGATCGTGCCTTCAGCCACATGATCTAAAGACGATTCCAGACGGGCTGTAAACTCCAAATCCACGATGTCCGGGAAGCGCTTCATGAGCAGTTCGGTAACATCAAAAGCAATGGGCAGAGGTTGTAATCTTTTTTTGTCATCACGTTCCACGTAGCCCCGGTCGATGACCGTGGAAATAATGGAGGCATAAGTACTCGGACGGCCGATACCTTCTTCTTCCAAGGCTTTGACCAAGGTGGCGTCGCTGTATCTGGCCGGAGGTTCAGTAAAATGTTGCACGCCTTTAATATCTTGAGCTTCCAGAGCATCGTTTTCTGACAATTCAGGCAGTAGTTTATCTTTATCCTGGTCCGGATAAAGTTTTAAATAGCCCGGCTCCACCACTTGCTGACCAGTGGCTCTGAAAATATATTCACCTCCGCCGATATCCACGCGCGTGGCGTTTAGAATGGCTTCCGGCATTTGAGTGGCCACAGCTCTTTGCCAGATCAAAGTGTAGAGTTTTAACAGTCCGTTATCCAAAAAACCTTTTAAGCTGTCCGGTGTTCTGGCCGGATCAGTGGGGCGGATGGCTTCGTGAGCTTCTTGCGCGCCTTTGGATTTGGTTTTGTAGGTCCGCGGTTTATCTAAAGTATACTTATCTCCAAATTCACGGCCGATGTAGTTTTTAGCTTCCTGTAAAAAATTTTCAGCCAGATTAACGCTGTCCGTACGCATGTAGGTGATCAAACCAATCTGACCCTCGGATCCAATTTCCAAACCTTCGTATAATTTTTGAGCCAAGGTCATGGTTTGTTTGGCTGAAAAATTTAGACGATTGTTGGCTTCTTGCTGCAAACTGGAAGTGGTGAACGGGGGAGGCGGTTGTTTGCTTTTACGTTTTTGCTCGATGGCACTGACTTTCCAAGCTTGGTTTTTACACTCGTTTAAAATTTTATCAGCCTGTTCCTGATTTTTGATATCCATTTTATCCAAAGCTTTTTGGTTGACGGATTGGAGTTTGGCTTCCAGGGTATTTTTGTCTTTGGTTTCAAAAATACCTTCAATGCTCCAATATTCTTCGCTGTTGAAATTTTTGATTTCATTTTCGCGCTCCACAATCAGTCTGACGGCCACGGACTGCACGCGCCCGGCTGATAAACCGCGCTTTACATGACGCCACAAAAAAGGGGACAGTTCATAGCCCACCAGACGATCTAAAATACGGCGCGCTTGCTGTGCTTCCACCAGCTTCATGTCCAGCTGCTTGGGTTTCTCCAAAGCATTCAAAATGGCCTGCTTGGTGATTTCGTGAAAAGTGATGCGCTTAACTTTTTCCGGGTCTTGTTCCAAAATCTGGGTCAGATGCCAGCTGATAGCCTCTCCTTCGCGGTCTTCGTCAGTCGCATAGTAGATTTCTTTGGCTTTTTTGGCGGCCTCCTTGATCTCTTTGACCTTGGCTTTATGATCAGGCGAAATCACATATTGTGGCGCAAAATTGTGTTCAATGTCCACGCCGATTTTGGATTTGGGCAAATCCCGAATATGGCCAATACTGGCCATTATTTTGTATTCTTTGCCTAAAAACCGGCTGATGGTTTTGGCTTTGGTGGGTGATTCTACGATTACCAGTTTCATATATAATGTAGCGAAGATACCAGAAGGCTTATATTGAGTCAAAGGTATCAGCTTGATTTTGGCTGGATATAAGCATTTTTCGGCCCTTGTTAGTCATCTGCCAGCACTGATTGTCCGTTTCCTGAAGAGCGTCCATCATTTCGAGGGAAGTACAGGTGGCGGCCGTGGCGGCCGGTGAGTAGTTAAGCAGTCTGATCAGCTCATCGATATGCACAGGGGTGCGGCACAGATCAAGGATGCGCCTTTCTTCTTGGGTTAAGAGCCGGCTTGGAACGGCTTGTTCGGTTATGTTTTTGATTTCGCGTAAGATGTCTTGCGCGCAAGTGCAGATTTGGGCGCCTTGTTTCAACAGCTCATGAGTGCCAAAACTGCCGGGATTGTTGATAGGACCCGGCACAGCGAAGACTTCGCGGTTTTCATCCAGCGCCAGTTTGGCGGTTAAGACCGAGCCCGACTGTTCACCGGCTTCAACCACCAGGGTGGCTTGAGTTAAAGCCGCGATGATGCGGTTGCGTTGCGGAAAGTGCCCGCGAAACGGTTTGGTTGCCGGCGGGAATTCGCTGATGAGCGCGCCTTGGCTCAATAAAATCCTGTCAGCCAAATTTTTATTGGAGGCCGGATAAATGTTGCGGTCATCCAGGCCCGAACCCAAGACGGCGGCGGTTAAACCGCCCGCGTCCAAAGCCGCTTGATGAGCGCAGGCGTCTATGCCCAAAGCCAAGCCCGAAACAATGCCGGCTCCCATGTCTACCAAGTCATGCACAATGGCTTGTGTACTTTTTTGGCCGTAGGCGCTCATTTTGCGCGTGCCCACCACCGCGATCCAAGGTCTTGGATTCCAAGGAGCTCCCCGCCAAAACAAGGCTCCTGGCGGGCAAGAGCTGTTTTTTAAAATTTTAGGGAATTGTTCGTCCCAAGGCAAAAAGAAATCAATGCCGCCGCTCGCCAATTTTAATTTTAGATCTTCCGGCCGGATGTCCGCCCGCCATTGGCAAAAATAATCGGCCGCCGCCTGGGTTATTCCCAGGTCAGTCAATTCTTTGTTTGAAATTCGCCAAGCCGAGGCGCCGTTTTTTTCGCCGAATTTGGCTTGTAATTTTTGGAGTGTTTTTGGCCCGAATTTATCGCACCAGGCACAGCCCAGCCAGCCCAGCCTTGAATCATCCCATTCGGTTTTGAGGTTGGACGCTTTGTTTAGATCAGACATGATTAGGGTTTAATTTTTTTTCTTTGAGTTCCAATGATTGCGGGCATAATCCAAGCCGTGCGTAATCCAGTCTTGGGCGGCCAGACAAGCCTCTTCCATGGCTTTTTCAATGTCAGCACGGTCTTGCTTATTGGGCTTGCCCAGCACCCAGTTTTGATCCGCGGGTTTTATTTTAGGTTTACCGATGCCCAAGCGCAAGCGGGTAAAATCCATGCCCGGCAAGCTTTGTTGAATGGAATCTATGCCGTGATGTCCGCCGGAGCGTCCTCCATGTGAAAAAGTAAAGGTTCCGGGTTGCAGATCCAGTTCGTCTTGCGCTACCAAAAGATCTGACGGCTTGATTTTGTAAAAATTCATCAAGGCCGAGGCCGCGCGTCCGCTTAAATTCATAAAGGTTTGCGGTTTGGCTAAAATCACGGTTTGATCATCAACCATGATTTTAGCACAGTCGGCAAAACGGCTTTTAACAGTCTTCCAATCAGCCTCGTGTTTTTTGGCCAACGCATCCACCAAGTCAAAGCCCGCGTTGTGGCGCGTGCCCGCATATTCTTTGCCCGGATTGCCCAGGCCCATGATTAATTTCATGTTTGGTATCTTACAATAAACAACGGGCGAGCACAAAACGAACTAAACGTACTTAACGTACTTAACGTCCATCGCGTCCTCTCACGTACTTAACGTCGCTCGTCCCAGTCATCCTATGTCCCACGTCGTAGCCCAATCATGTCATTGCGAGGAGTGTAATCACGACGCGGCAATCTGCTTATAATGCCAAACTGACCAGCAAGATTACCGTGGCACAGCTTTCGCGAACGTTGTGTCGTGACGATCGCGCTTATGAGCTGGTTTTCTAAGCAGATTGCCACGGCACGGCTTTCGCGAACGCCGTGCCACGTCACTCGTCGGACTCGTTTCTCGCAATGACAATTCAGCCCTTCATCATCCTCGCGTCTTGTCCCACGAAGCCATAGTGAAGTGGGAAGGCGGGGATCTAATTTCTTAAGTACTGGATTCTCCAGACGATTCTATCGGGATACGTGAGAGGACGCCATGCACGTTTGTTACATGTT
This sequence comes from Parcubacteria group bacterium ADurb.Bin192, assembly GCA_002070095.1. Classification (GTDB taxonomy): domain Bacteria; phylum Patescibacteriota; class Patescibacteriia; order 2-12-FULL-60-25; family 2-12-FULL-60-25; genus MWCR01. The sequence goes on from MWCR01000004.1 coordinate 78,168, forward strand.
ATATGCTACATGCTTTGTGACGCAGGACGAGCGACGCGATGTACGTTGTACGTTGTACGTTATTTAGTACCTCCCCGCTCTCCGCCCGATGGGTTTGCGGCGGCGGTTGGGGCCGGGTTTTATCTTGACCGGAGTGGCGTCGTGCTCAATATCCAAAGCAATGGGCGTACCCATGAAGCCGAATTTTTCTCGGAGTTTGCGTTCAAAAAATTTCAGCCAAGCTTGGTGAATCGTGGTTTTGGCGCCTCTGACAGTGGCTACAAAACGGGGCGGATTGGTACCGGTTTGATAGATGGAAACAATATAGGGTGCTTTGGAACCTTTGTCCGCGCGCGGTTTTTGGCGGGCAATAGTCTGTTTTAAAAACTTATCCATGGCGTTGTCCGAAATAACCCTTAAGCGTTCTTCTTTGATTTTAAATGCCATGTTCAATATCTCGCGGACTCTTTGGCCTTTTTTAGCGGAGATGAAAACAAAAGGGGTCCAGGCCAAGAAAGGCAGGCTCTGTCTGACCAGATCTTCGTAGACATGAGATGTCTTGGTGGTTTTGTCCGGAATCAAGTCCCACTTATTGATGGCTACAATCATGCCTCGGTTCATGGATTGCAAAAGATCAGCCAGATGCTTGTCCTGCTTGCGCGGATCATCCGTGGCATCGACCACCAAGACGGCCACATCGGCTCTGGCCAAGGCTTGGCGGTTTCTTTCCACGCCTTCATGCTCCAGTTTTTCCGTAATGCGGGCACGTTTGCGCATGCCGGCCGTGTCAATCAAAGTCACGGGTTGATCATTCCAAGTAAAATGCGTGTCCAGGGGTTCACGAGTCGTATGCGCGATGGGCGACACAATGGATCTTTCTTCGCCCAAAATCGCGTTCATTAAAGATGATTTGCCCACGTTGGGGCGGCCCATGATAACGATGCACAGGCTTTGATTTTCTTGATGCGGAACCGGAGGTTTTTTTAGGGAAATCAGTTTTTCGGTAATCAGTTCCAGCAGATCTCCGATGCCTTTGCCTGACGAGGCGCTGATGGGTTGAGGTTCTCCCAAGTTAAGTTTCCATAATTCGGACGACAAAGCCGTGCCCAAAGTGGCGCTCTTGTCTGTTTTGTTGGCCACTAAAATAATATGTTTGTTTAACTTGGATGCCAATTTGGCCAGCTCCATATCTTGAGGCAAAACTCCGGCTTGGGCGTCAATTAAAAATAAAACCACGTCAGCTTCTTTAATGGCTTGTTCGGCTTGCTGGCGAATGCCTTGCCCGATGACGGTTTTTTCCGTGTCCATGCCGCCTGTGTCCACCACATTAAAAACATGCGCCTTCCATAAGCAGGGAGCGTAATTGCGGTCGCGCGTGGTATGCGGTTTGCTGGAAACAATGGCGCGTCCGGATTCGGTGATTCTGTTCCAAAGAGTTGATTTGCCCACATTGGCGCGTCCCACGATGGCGACAATCGGAGTTTTACTGTGTTTGCGGAGGCTCATAATATGGATTGATTAAACCGAGGCTGGATTCGCCCAGTACGATTAAAATTTCAGTACCGGACGCGGTTATATTCTCCGCGGTCATGTATTGATTGTAAATAATTTTTTTGCCGTCAACCACCATGGGCTTGGAAGATGAGATGTCGGCATCCAGGATTTTCTTCAAACGGACCAGCTCTTCGGTTTTTTGTCCGTTGGTCAGATCGTAGATCACTGTCCTTTCGTAACCGCGGTGCGTGGCATTGCCGATACTGGGCACGATATAGCCTTGAGTTTTAAGTTTTTGCGACACCTGATAAGCATAGCCTTCGTAAGTCGTGCCGTTTTTGATCTCCAAAGTGACCGTGGTTTGGGGTTTGAGCTGTTCTTGCTGTTCTTCTTTACTGATAAATGGATTGCCGGCAATGGATCTGATTTCCGACCAGTCCGGTTTTTTAGGAAAGAGCATGTAGGCTCCGTTGACATTGGCCGGCACCAATTCTCCGTCCGGCGCGTCGGTTAAAACCCGCATGCTGATATTTTCCGCGTTAACTTGCGCGGCCGTGGGCGCCATGGCAATCAAATCCCAAGATGATAAATCGGTTTGGATGTGGCCGGACAAAATATTAATCAAGTCGCCGATCTTTTTGGGATTGGATAAAGTGCCCATGGAAAATAATTTTTCCCTGATGGCTTGGATGACTAGTTGTTGGCGCCGGCTGCGCGCGAAATCCGAGCCTTCTCCATTGTTGCCGTGCCGGGAGCGAACAAACTCCAGGGCTGTGTTGCCGTCCATGGTAGCCGGTCCTTTTTGAAAACTGATAGTGCGCCATTTATTATCTCCATCAGGATACGAGGTGTCCGTAAAGCTTCGGGCTACTTCAACATTGATGCCGCCTAAAGCGTCTATGAATTTGGCAAAGCCGTTGAAGTCTATCTTTATGACATGATCTATCCTAATGCCCAAGAGTTCTCCCAGTGAATCGGCTGTTTGGCGCGCGCCCTGGCCCGGGTTGTCTTTTTCAGCCCAAGCATTGACGCTGTTTATTTTTTCAAATCGTCCATTGCCCAAAGGGAAGGCTAAGTCGCGCGGGATGGAGAGCATGGCCACCTTGTCGTTTTTTTTATCATAACCGGCCAAGATAATGGTGTCGGTCAGTTGAGGGCCGTCATGCCCCGTGCCGCCTACGCCCAAAAACAAGATGTTCAGCCGGTCGGCCGAGCTCTTAGCTTGCGCGGGGGAACCGATTTCAGATCCGCCCCAAGCCAGGTTGGATAATTCGGCAATGCCGGGTAATTGAACCACTTCCGCGAAAACACTGGTTCCGCGGGTGGCCGCCCGGTAGGAAGCCGCGGCTCCGATGGTCGCGAAAACGCCCACCATTAAAGCAAAAAAAACGGCAATGATTGCAGTTTTACGGCCGGCCGTCTTGTCCGAGGAGGTAGCCAGCAAATCAACCGATATATCCTTATTCATGCTTAACACAGCATAGCAAATCAAACTCGAGGCGTCTATAACGGACTGATTTACGAAACATGTAGCATGTAACATGTAGCATGTAACATGTAACATGTAGCATGTAGCATGTAGCAAACAGCCCAACGCCCCCGTGCGCACCATCGTCATCCTGAATTCATTTCAGGATCTCGTCACTAAATCATTAAAACCGCAGCCATGTCATTGCGAGCGAGTCCGACGAGCACGCCACGGCGTTCGCGAACGCCGTGGCGTGGCAATCTGCTTAAACAACTAGCTCATGAGCGAGATTGCCGCGTCATTTCGTCGGACTCATTCCTCGCAATGACATGATTGTTGAGTTGTCATCCTCGCGACCTGTACCGATCGTAGCATTGGTAAGGCGGGGATCCGGTTTTTGGGTCACTGGATTCCCTTTTTCCCACCTACGCTTCATCGATAAAGCTCTGGTGGGCGCGGCAAGGGAATGACGATTCGGTACAGGTTTCCTGCATTGAAGATTATAAGTTAAATATCGAAGCCTGTTAGGCTTGTGGATTACTACAATATATAAGCATCGTATCTGTGCTATAATTACCCACAGATGCCTATGCGGAGGAGGTTATTTAATACAAGGCAGGGAAGAGCGTCACTGCTGGGTTTATGGCGCCGTATTTTTTTTGGCGAATCATCTTCCGGACAAGCGAAGAGTGAAGACTCGCCGGTTAATAAAAACCGTCAGAAGTATTTAGCGGCCGGCATCATGATGGCTGTTTTCGGCGTGTTCTTGGTAGCTTTTCCGGCGAACGCGGACATGGCCGGGAATTTGGTTAATTGGATTATCGCGATTTTTACCAAAGTCTTGGTGTACATCATGGAGCTCCTGGGTTATATCTTGATTCAGCTGGTGGATTTTTTGATTCAAATCGTGCAGTTCAATAATTTTGTGAAAGCCGCGCCCGTCAGGATCGGCTGGCCGATTTTGCGCGACACGGTCAACATGTTTTTTATCATCGTGGTTTTGGTTTCGGCCTTTGCTACGATTATCGGTTATCCCAAAGAGTTTCACTATCGTCAGATTCTGCCCAAGCTCTTGCTGATGGCTATTTTGATCAACTTTTCCAAAACCTTGATCGGCTTGATGATCGATTTTTCGCAGGTCGTGGTACTGACTTTTGTGAATGGCTTTAAAGCGGCTGCGGGCGGAAATTTTATCAATGCCCTGCATATCAGGGAGGTCATGAACATTAATACCAAAACCGGCCCGATCGTCACTCAGGTCGGCGATGAAATCAAAATCGACGCCGGTGCCGCGGCCGATGACGGCGTAACTATCTACCAAATATTCAACATGATGCTGGCCGCCATTTTCGGCATCTGGCTGTTATCCATTTCCATTACCCTGATCATTATCATGGTGGTTTTCTTTTTGGCGCGCATCATTATTTTGTGGTTCTTGTTGATTACTTCGCCGGTCATGTTTTTCGCCTGGGCCTTGCCCGGCAAACTGCAAAAAGCTTTTTCCGCTTTTACGGATCAATGGTGGAACCGTTTGAGCTCGGCTTTAATCGGCGGTCCGGTGATGGCTTTCTTTTTGTGGTTGTCTTTGGCCATGGCTCAAGGCGGGAGCGGGCCCGATGCCTTGGTGGGTGACGGTCAGTCCGCTATTTACAGTGATACCAAAAGGAGTTCGGAAGTACAGGGCGTGGAAACGGCTTTTAAAGCCGGCGACAGGCTGGGTAGCATCGTGGTGACGGAAATCGGCGATGCCAAAACTTTTTCCAATTTTATTATCATGGTGGCTTTTATGCTGTTGGGTGTTCAGGTGGCCGTGCAATCATCACAGGCTTTGTCGCCTAAATTGGGCGGCTTGGCCAGATCCATTTCCGATACGGGCGGCATGATGGGCATGGGCGTGGCCGGCACCGTGCTCGGAGCCAGCTTGGCGCGCAAAGGCGCATCTTGGGCCGGCGGGCAGGTTGATAAAAGATACGGCATCAAGTCCGGAGCCGCCCGTATGGCTTTGGGGGCTATTCAAAAAACCGGTGTACCCGTGGGTGTGGGTACGCGGATGGCTTTGGCCAGGACGGCCACTGAACATCAGGTGGCATCCAAAAAACGAGCCTCTGAAATGAAGGATGCTTTTGGCAATCTGCCCCCCTCCATGCAGATGCGTGAGTACGACAATTTGGCCAACGGTCGACTGTCCAAATATTTTGGCGTTAAAGCCAACAAGATGGCGGCCGTGCAAAACATGGCCACTTTGGCGGGCAGTGTGCCTTTCATGAAGAGCCAGCAAAACGAAGAACGGGATGCTGTTATGCGGGATGCTGTTAAGAACAATAGGTTTAAGGGTAAAAAAACATACGATGAGCTGGACACTGATCAAAAATTGGCCGTGGATACGGAGGCCAGACAAAGAGTTGACAGCAAGGTGGCTGATATCTTGGAACGGGGCAATAAATTTGCCACAGACAACAACATGACGGAATTGCAGGATCAGATTAAGCAGGCCAGAGAAAAGAACCCGGCTTTGTTTGCCAATGTCAAGCAAAAATCAGACGTATCCGGCAAAATGTCTTCCGATCCCGAGGCGGAAAGAAAATTGCAAGACGACGCGTTTATGGATATGGCTTTTACGGTCAATTTCTTGCGCGGCAAAGGGTTTATGGATAATGACGGCAATTTGACGGTGGACCCGGTGTATGACGAAGACTTTAAGCAGATCATGCGCGGCCGCCAAGGCCAGTTGATCGGTTCGACTTTGGATTTCATGAACACGGATGAGGGCAAGAAGCGCGCCAAGGCTTTATTGAGCAATAAGGCCGAAGATAAAGACAATGCCACGCTTAACGTGAGCGCGGACGGCAAGAATTACAGTGTTCTGCTCCAGCCCGGCAATGCCAAAGACAAACCGCAGGTTTTGTCTTACAGTATGGGCGGAGTGGCTATGAGCAAGGGTCAGGTGACGGATGGCGTAAGCTCGGCAAAAATTACAGCTTTGGAGAGTGAGTTGACCAGGGGCGGGCGTACTTTGGAGCAGGTGGGTATGCGTTTGGGTAATGATAAACGAGCCGAAGAATTGACCAATAATTTGTCGACCCTGAACAGTTCGAGCGCAGCCGCAGCCCAAAAAGCCGACGCGCGGGCCAATATCATGCAAAAAGGTTTGATGACGGCCAGCGGTTTGTTTGGCGTGGATGATAAAGGTGACTTTTCGGGCACCGGTCAAGTTGATTATGATGACACAGTGAGGAGTGCTTACGGTAATATCAAGGCCGGTGTGAATACTGAAGCCAATGTCAGAATTATTGCCAATTCTTTGTCCGGAGCCAAGGGTCAGGCATTGGCCACGCATGGAGCGGCTTTGCAAAGCGGAGGTTACGAAGCCCTGCGTAAGGCTATCCAGCAATCCAGCGGAGAACAGAAACGGGCTTTGCAAGAAGGTTTGCGTGAAATCATGAATCAGGCGGCCGTGGCCATGCGCGAACAAGCATCTGGCAATAGTTTGAATGCCACCCAACAGCAGTACGTTGATACCGCGGAATGGCTTAAGGGTTCGGGCGCGCGAAGCGATCAGGATCAAAAAGCGGTGCGCAGTTTCCAGGCTTTGATGCGCGGCAAGGGTCAGGATTTCAGTTCCTAGTGTATGGCTAAAAGGGATGTATACAGTAATTTCATAGAAATGCCCAAGGGCATACAGGGTTTTTTGTTGCAAGAAGTTGAAGATTATTACGATAAGATAATCGCCGACTATCAAATACCGCCGGATAAATTTTTTGATAATTTGGATGCCCCGGTTTTGGATGCCATTATGGGTGTCAGCACCATCAAAGAAAGTCTGCAGAAGATTCATTTTTTTTTAAACTCTTTGCAGATGGAGGAAAAACGGGAGATCGAGTTGTTTTATGATTTATTGAAAAACATTTTTTGGCCTTTGCGTGAATTATTCGGGGATGAACTGATGGTTTTTTTACGCGATCAAGAAATAGAGACCGCGGATTGGCCCAGGCGCAAAATTTTGTTCAAGCCGGTTTCTTATACGGGCGCGGCTTCGGAATTGGTTAACCACTTGGGCTTGCATTCGGCGGGCCGCCAATTGCACGATAAACTGCGTGATATTTTAAAAGATTTAACGCAAGGCAAGACCGTGGAAGATGAGGTGCGTGAATTGATGAGACGTTCGGCTGATTTGGGTGGATTGGGCTTTGATCAAAACATGACTGACAAGGCTTTGGCCGAGATTAAAGCCATCATGTCCAACATTGAGCTTATGGATGAGGCGGACTATCGTGAATACCTGGCCGGTCATTTGGCACGCACCCTTAATTTGGATAATCAAGCAGGTTTTGAAGAGCCGGACGATGAGCAGATTAAAACCTTAAAAGCCGGTTTGCCGGCCAAATCCAGGGAGCAGACCGAGTTGGATAAGGCCGTGGAATATGCCTGGTCGCGCATAGACAAAAAACCTGACAGTCAATATTTACAAAAACGCTTGCAAAACGTTATCTCTTCGCGCTTGAGAGATGTGCGCAATGCCATGGAGTTAAAAAGTTTGTTGCAAAGAGACACCAAGGTCGGTGGTTTGGGTCTGTCCCGCGAGGAAGCTGATGGCATGGCCGCGGTTATTGAAAGTGCTTATCAGGAAACCAGAGCCGCCATTGAGCAGGAGGAACGGAAAAAATTCGAATCTCAATTAGCCGAACAAAAACGCAAGATCGAAGAAAGAAGACAGCAGGAATCCGAGGAGCATGCCAGATGGTATCAAGAGAAAATAAAAAAAAGACAAGTTCAAGAAACCGAACAGCGTCAGTTTGCGCAAGCCGTTAAAAAAGAATTGAAGACCCAGGTCGGCCACCCGTTGGACGGCAAGGACGCGGCCTTGGAACGGAGCAAATACGGCCGTTTGGTGCCGGTAACCGGCGCTGTTCAGCCGGCGGACAAGCTGGAGCGCCCGACGGTTTTGGGACTGGCCAAGGACACTCGTCCGCCCGCAACTCCCGGGGCCGGTGTTCCTCCCGCTCCGGTGGTTAAAGTGTCGGCGGCCACGGCCGAATTAAAACAGCGTCCCGGAGCGGTCAGTGTGGATGGCGTGCAAACCATCAGAAGCGGAGCGCCCAAACTGCATGGTTTGATCGATGAATTAAGAGGCATGACCTTGTCCGGCTTTAGGCGGTTGGGCAAGGAGCCCAAGGATTCGGTTAACCGGATAAATCAATATTTATCCACTTTAAATGAGGAAGCTTTTTCGCAGAAAGTACAGGGCATCAAGGCTTGGCAGTCATCACCGCTCATGAGGGTTTATCTGGATCTGGTTACCGAAAGTTTCAAGCAGGGCAAGCCCTTGGCGGCCATAGCCGAAGCCAAACGCGCGGCCGGAGAAAATACTTTAACCAAAGACGAATTGGAGGTTTTAATCAATCTTAATAACAGCATGCACTTTTAAAAAAATAATTATAAAATTTTAAAATATAAAATAAAAAATATTGGAGTCGTTGCGCAGAGATATTCGTAATTTTTCGCTGGTAATTGTATAATAGGTCTATGCCCGGTCAGTTTATTGTTCCACAGTTTATTGAAAATGAAGATAAGATTATCGGGCCTATTACGGTCAGGCAGTTTTTGATTTGTTTGGTGGCCGCGGGCGTTTTGTTTGTGGAATACAAAGTCCTGACCACGGCTTATTTTATTTTGGCGGCGGTTATCACCGCGGCTTTGGCCGGGGTTTTCGGTTTTTTAAAGATCAACGGTCAGCCTTTTCATTTCTTCTTTTTGAATTTCATACAAAGTCAAATCCGTCCGGCGCTCAGAGTCTGGAATAAAAACATGAGCTGGGAAATGATGGGCAAGGCCAAGGTGGTGGGTTTGCCCGTAGCCGAACAGACGCCTAAAAAGCCGCGTCCCAGTTCCACTCGTTTGCGTGATCTGGCTTTGGTGGTTAATACCGGAGGTGTTTACAAGCCAGACGAAGAAGAAAAAGAAAATGTTCTGCCGTCCTGATCCATCAAATTTAAAATATTATGCAAAGCAAGCAAGCCAAATCAAAACCCGGAGTACCGGCACAGAGCTACCTGAATATCGCGGAAGTGCGCGAGGACGTGGTGGTGCTTAAGGATGGTACTTTGAGGGCCGTGCTGTTGGTTTCGAGCATTAACTTCGCTTTGAAATCCGAAGATGAACAAAACGCCATTGTGCAGGCTTACATGCAGTTTTTGAATTCCCTGGATTTTCCGATTCAGGTGGTCATCCAGTCGCGGCGCATGAACATTGACGAATATATGGGCAAATTGCGGGAAATGGAACAGATGCAAAAAAATGAATTGCTGCGCAATCAAATCGTGGATTATCGCTCTTACGTCAAGCAATTGGTTGATTTGGCCGAGATTATGCAGAAGCATTTTTATCTGGTAGTGCCGTTTGATCCCACGCTGGAAGGCAAGAAGGGTTTTATGGACAGGATCAACTCGATTTTAACGCCCATGATGACCATCCACCTGACGGACGAGCGTTTTAAGTCCCATAAATCAGCTTTGATGCTTAGGGTTAACAACGTTATCGCCGGTTTGCAGGGTATGTCATTAAACGCGGTCATGCTCGACACGCAAAGCCTGATTGAATTGTATTACACGGTTTATAACCCGGAACTGTTTGAAACCCAGCGCATGACCGACGTGGGCCGATTGCAGATAGAAGGAGAATAATCAAAAAATAATTATGGCATTTAAAACCACTGATCAAAAAAAGCTGGACGCCGCGGATTTGGCCAAGGGCGGAGTCGGTTTGCAGAGAGGGCTGTCTCCGGAAGAGCAGAAGAAAAAGCAATCCGAAGAAAAGACCGCTTTGGAAGAAGAGCGTATATACCGCAAGGGCGTGGCCACCATCAAAGATTTGATCGCTCCCTCGGCCATGCGCGTGGAGTCGAGTTTCATTTCGCTGGGTTCGATTCACGCGCGCACGATATTTATCGTGACTTATCCACGCTATGTGTCCGTGGGCTGGGCCTCGCCTATCATCAACTTGAATGCCATGATGGATATCGCCATGTATTTTTATCCGGTGAAGTCGGATGTGATTCTTAAGCAATTAAAGAAAAAAGTGGGTGTTTTGGAAGCTAACATCAACATGAAGGCCGAAGAAGGCAAACCGCGCGACCCGCAGGAAGAAACGGCTTTAAGAGATATCGAACAATTGCGTGATGACCTGACGCAGGGTATAGAACACTTTTTTCAATTCGCTTTTTATACCACTTTTTATTCTTCTTCCAAAGAAGAGCTGGAAAGATTGTCCTCTTCCGTGGAATCAACCTTCGGCTCCATGCTGATTTACACTCGCCGAGCCTATTTTCAGGCCGAGCAGGGCTTTAATTCCACCATGCCTTTGGGCTTGGACGAACTCATGATCAGTTTTAACATGAGTACTTCGCCCATTGCCTCGTCCTTCCCGTTTACGTCCGCGGAGCTGACTTCGGACGAAGGTATATTGTATGGTATTAACCGGCACAACAACTCATTGATTTTGTTCGATAGATTTTCCCTGCAAAACGCCAACATGGTTATTTTCGCCACTTCGGGCGCGGGTAAATCTTACGCCGTTAAACTGGAGGTTTTGCGTTCCATGATGATGGGCGTGGAAGTGATCGTCATCGACCCGGAAAAAGAATATAAATACCTGTCCGACGCGGTTAACGGCACTTATATCAACATCTCCTTGTCTTCTGAATCTAAGATTAATCCTTTTGATCTGCCCAGGCCCGCGGCCGGCGAAGTGTCCGTGGAAGATATTATCAGAAGCGCGGTTATCACCTTGAAAGGCTTGTTGCGTTTGATGCTGGGCAAAGTAACCGTGGCCGAAGATTCTATTTTGGACCGAGCTTTGCTCGAAACTTTCGCTAAAAAAGACATTGTGCCCGGAGCAGATCTGACTTCCATTGAGCCGCCGATTTTGCAGGATTTTCAGGATATTTTGGAGGGCATGGAAGGCACGGCTGATCTGGTGGTCAGGCTCAAGAAATACACGGAGGGCACTTTTGCGGGTTTGCTTAATTCGCCCACCACGGTGCGCATGAACAATCAGCTGGTGGTCTTCTCGGTGCGCGACTTGGAAGATGAACTGCGCCCCATCGGCATTTACACGATTGTTAATTTTATTTGGAATGCTGTGCGTTCGGAACGTAAAAAACGCATTCTGGTGATTGACGAAGCTTGGTGGCTGATGCAATACGAGGATTCGGCCAAGTTTATTCATGCTTTGGTTAAACGTTGCCGCAAGTATTATTTGGGTGTGACTACCATTACTCAAGACGTGAATGACTTTTTAACCTCGCCCTACGGCCAGGCCATTGTGACCAACTCATCCATCCAATTGCTTTTAAAACAGAGTCCGGCCTCCATAGACCTGATCGGCCGGGTTTTCTTGCTGACTCAATCGGAAAAATACCTGCTCTTGGAATCCGGGCGCGGAGAGGGTATATTTTTCGCGGGGGCCAAACACGCGGCTATCCAAGTTGTGGCTTCGTACGCCGAGGATCAGATCGTGACCACGGATCCCAAACAATTGCTTAAGATCGAAGAAGAGAAAAAGAAGTTCGCGGAAATCGCCAAGGGCGGTGAATAACCATCAATCATATGCAGTTATTAACACGACGCAGAATTGCCTTGTTCCTGATAATTTTGGGGCTATTGTTTTTGATTATCGGAGCTTATTTTTTGATTAAACAGCTTTGGCCGCAAACCAGGACGCCCGCGGTTTCCGATCAGCCCCGGGATGTGCAGATTGTGGAAAGACAGGTCGAACCTCAGACTTATGCTTTACAAACTACTCTTCAGGGAACTTCCACGGCGCCTCAAGTTTTGGAACAAAGGTCTTTCAGCGAGCAGGACGTTTTGCTTAAAGCCGAAGCCGTGGTCAGCCGCATGGGGTCCGGCACCAGTCAGGACGGATTTTTGGGCTATTTGGATGTCTTGATCGACGGTACGCCGGCCTTCAGGTCAGATATTGAAAATCAAAGAAAGCAGATGATGGAACAATATCCGGCTTCGGGTCCGTTATTCGGCATCACCACCATCACGGCCTCCAAGGCTTTGAGTCAGGGCAAGATCGGGGATGATAAGCTGACGGTCAAAGTGTTGAGTGTGCGTTACGAGGATGCGGGGGATCGGACCAAGCCCATTGTCAGCTATAATCAAGAATCTTTGGTTACTTTGCTTAAACAAACGGATGGATCTTATCTGGTCAGCCAGGTCATGACCAAAAAAATGGATTAAGCCATGGACCGATGGTCTTTTTGGGATTTTTTATTTCCTCCTCACTGCGTCAGTTGCGCGCGCGACGGAGAGTGGTGGTGCGCGGATTGCCGATCTAAGGTCGAAAAAGTCAGAGCCTTGGTTTGTCCTCGGTGCTTAAAGCAGGGAGCGCATGAGTGCCGGCCCGTTTTTCCATTTGCCTCTGTTATGGCTCTGGGGTATTACCATGACCCCTTTTTAAGAGCCGTCATCACTAACTTGAAATTTAACGGCACCCGGGTGGTTATGAGGGATATTGAAAAATTCATTTTATCGCGCAAATCCGAGCTGGATGAATGGCGGTTGCCGCACGACACGGTTTTAGTACCCGTGCCTTTGTCCGAACCAAGACATCGGTCCAGGGGTTTTAACCAAGCCGAGCTGATAGCCCAAGCTTTTCAAAAATCACTTTGGCCGGAAGTGAAAATTCAACCTGTGCTGGCCAAGGTCAAGAATCCTGATCCCCAGTCATCTTTGGGGGATGATGTAATTTTAAGACAAAAAAATATTCAAGATTGTTTTCAGGTTATTGACGATGTACCATCGCACATTATTTTGGTTGATGATGTCATCACCACGGGCGCCACCACGGCCGAAGCCGCCCGTCTTTTACTGGCCCACGGCGCCCAAGAGGTGCGGGTGCTGGCCTTGGCCTTGGGTGCTTGATTTTTGTCGCCCGTCTTGATAGTCTATGACCGCAATAAGACAGAAATATCAAATGTTTTTTATTTATTATTTAAATATTTGATATTTATTGCGCTATGGAGAGGTACCCAAGAGGGTTCAAGCTGCCGGGGGCAGGTTGAACGGGCGCTAAAGAGCGCCCAGGCAGACCTTGGGTACTGATTTTTGACCGAGGCTCTGCCGAGATATTGGAGAGATACCCAAGAGGCTGAAGGGGGGAGATTGCTAATCTCCTAGGGGGTCTTAAAGCCCCGCGAGGGTTCGAATCCCTCTCTCTCCGCCATCAAGAAAGTAGCAGAATGCTTCACGGCGACTGCTACTTTTTTGTTTATTCTGGCGGAGAAAATGAGATCGGAACTTTCGTGTTCTCAGCATTTTGATTGGGTATGTTTTGAATCGGTTGACCATATAGTGCCCATTTATCTTTTCTGGGCTCCAGAAGATTGATTGTGCTTTGCAATGCTTCGGGTGCCAAGTGAGCATATCGTTGTGTCATATCGGCGGTTTGATGACCTAGTAGATCTTGAACCGCTTTTAGTGAAGCTCCCCGAGAAACCAAATGGCTGGCAAAGGTGTGGCGTAATTTATGCCAACTAATGGTTTTGATTCCGGCTTTATGACAAGCATCTTTTATAACCCGATCCGCAATAGAGGCATGAATATAAGCACCGGAAACACTGGGAAAGACTAAATCTTTTTTGGTTTTTAGGTCACATAAAGCTTGAACGGCATCATTGGTTAAAGGGATGTATCTAATGCGTCCATTTTTGGGAGTTCCTACTTTACTGCGTACTACAGCTCTGCGAACGCATACCTGATTCTCGTTCAGATCGATATCTTCCCACTCTAAAGCGGTAACCTCGCAATAACGCATTCCTGTTCTAACTGTTACCAATACAAGGGTTCGCCAGAAATGATCAGGTAGAGCCATTAGCAACTTATCGAGTTCGTATGGAGTTAGGTATACCGGAGGTGCTGGGGTGCTTTTTAAGAGTTTGACCTTTGGTACATGCTTTATTAACCCAAGTTCTTCAGCGATTACCAAACACTTACGTAAAGTTGCTATTTGGTTATTGATTGATTTTGGATCGTAACCTTTCGACAACATGAGGCGTTTGTATTCTAAAAAATCGATTATTAAAAATCATCTAATACCCCAATTTGGCAATCGTAGATTGGATGAAATCAAAA
>MWCR01000005.1 GCA_002070095.1 Parcubacteria group bacterium ADurb.Bin192
TAGGGACAGGTCGCAGGAATGACAAAACAACGGCCATGTCATTGCGAGGATGAACGATAGTGAAGACGCGGCAATCTGCTTATAGCACCGGGTTGATTAGCGAGATTGCCACACTCGTCGAACTCGCTCGCAGTCAGATACCCCCGCCAAAGGCGGTGGCTTGATGGGTCGGATCGTCTCAAAGACGATTGACCCTACCCACCTCAATTAATGATTTAGAATGTTCCAGGTTCGGTGTGTTCAACGCTCTCCTGTTCAGAATGTAGGCTCTGATTTTATCTAGTTCGTATCCCACGGTCGAGACGGCATAGCCCCTCGCCCAAAAGTGCTCTCCTAAAAAATTCCTCTCTTTGCCGCAGAACTGCCTGGCTATGGCAATGGTACTTTTGCCTTTTATAAACCCGATGATCGAGGCTACCGGAAACTTGGGTGGAATCGATATGCACATGTGGACGTGGTCAGTCACCATATGCCCTTCAATTATGCTGCAACCTTTTTGACGGGCAAGTTCGTGAAAGATCGGGCCTAGTGCGGAACGAATTTTTCCATACAAGACTCTTTTTCGGGCTTTAGGAATAAATACGATGTGATATTTGCAGTCCCATTTTGAATGGGATAGACTTTGGTAAAGGTCAGACATAGTTTCTATGTTGGAAGCGGGTGTCCATCAAGCCACCGCAGCCATTATATATTCCTGTCTGTCCTTTTTGTATCAACGTATTCTATAAGGAACGGCCAAGCCTCTTCAAGTCGCACCGGTCAAACCGGTGGTTTCCCTTTAGTATCCAATGACATGATTGAGTGATGAGATCCTGAAACCCCACTATATCTTACGACTTCGAGGGGCACAGCGAGTTCAGGATGACGAAAAAGACGTAATGGACGCTATGTGCGCTAGGGACGTGATGAACGTGATGGACCTTGGTCCGTTTGTTACATGCTACGTGCTATCCCGATACAATAATCAAAATATATATTGATCGGGATCCCGATCATGGTGTCGGGACATGTTTTGTGAATTAGTACGCTAGCCTGTTACCGCCCTATGCGCTTAAGCACAATCCTGACTGTTTTAAGCAAGATGGCCAGGTCGAGCATCAAAGAGCGATGTTTAATGTAATATAAATCGTATTGTAATTTTTTCAGATTATCTTCAAAACTGGCCGCGTAGGGAAAACTGACCTGGGCCCAGCCGGAAACGCCCGGGCGGGTGAGGTGGCGCAAAGCGTAAAACGGCATTTGATTGGTAAGCTCCACCACGAATTCCGGCCGTTCGGGACGCGGTCCGATGAGCGACATGTCTCCGCGCAGGACATTCCAGATTTGTGGCAGTTCATCCAAATGAGTAACGCGCAAAAACTTGCCGATCTTGGTAATGCGCTGATCATTTTTTTGCGTGAACTGCAAACCATTGGCTTCCGCGTCCTGCCTCATGGATCTTAATTTATACAAAACAAAGGGTCGTCCCCCTCTTCCAATCCTGGCCTGACGGATCAGCACGGGGCCCGGCGAACTCAATTTGACCAGCAAGGCTAAAAACGGAAACAAAACCGCGGTTACCAAGCCGATGGGTATGGCCAAGGCGAAATCAAAAAATCTTTTCAAACTTTCGTAGGCGATTTTTTCCGCTTCTCTGATATGCGACAAAAACCAGCTTTGTGAAATATGCTCCAAGGGTATGCGCCCGGAGGCCATTTCTTCAAAAGTGGCTCGGTCCATCAAATTAATGGCAGAAAAAATGGTTTCATACAAAGCATCCTGCAGGCCGGGCACCTGCTCCGGGCCGTGGCCGATGACAATCAAATCCACCAAATTACTGCTTGTTAATTCGCGGATATAATCCGTGGACGCGTACCACACCACTGACCCGTCATCAAAACGCGTGCCCGGCGCGGTCTGAATCACGGCCTTAAGCTCAAAACCCGGAGCCGTCTCTTTGATCAGCTCGCCGATGGCCACCGCATCATCCGGCGAACCCACAAACACCACGCGCGTTCTAAAAAGAGACTTGGCGATAAAATAATTAAAAGCCATGCGCCACAAATAATTCAAAACCAAAACGATCACAAAATACAAAACCAAGTTGGTGCGCGGAGTGATACCGAATAAAGGCACCAAATAAAAGAAGCCCAAAGAAATCACCAGGTTGGCCAAGGCTCCCTCAAAATAAGTTCTAAAAAATTTCAATGAATCCCGCGACAAGCGCAGATCATACAAACCCGCGATGTAATAACCCACCAGCCACAACAAGGATAAAACAAAAAACGGCACCGCATGCTGGTCGTACAGTTCGGGCGTCAGTTTTCCATATCTGACTAAAAGCATGATGGGCACCACCAACTGGAAGACCAAAAAGTCGCCCAATAAGAGCATGATTTGTTTTAAACGGATGCGGAAGTTTAACATAGCTGATTAACGTACCTAGCGTACTAATTCACAAAACATGTCCCGACACCATGATCGGGATCCCGATCAATATATATTTGATTATTGTATCGGGATAGCACGTAGCATGTAACAAACGGATCCAGCGTCCTCTCACGTATCCCGATACTACGATCGGGATCCCGACCGAGCATATATTTTTTGTGAGTGTCGGGACTCAACGTCTCTTTCGTCATCCTGAATTTACGTGCCCCTCGAAGTCGTATGACATAGTGGGGGTTCAGGATCTCATCACTCAATTATGTCATTGCGAGGAGTGTAATCACGACGTGACACGGCGTTCGCGAACGCCGTGCCGTGGCAATCTACTTAGAACACCGGGCTGAATAGTGAGATTGCCGCGTCGTCGGACTCCTCGCAATGACATGGTTGTTGTTTTGTCATTTCGAGCGATAGTCGAGAAATCCCTTTTCCGGGTGCTTAATGGCTCAAGGGATCTCTCCACTGCGGTCGAGATGACAGAGGGAGAGACGGTCGAGATGACAGAGGAGGGTGGTGCTGAAACTAACGTACAGCCAAAGCCTAGGCTATAATTAGCATAGATACGTTGAATTTTCAAGGATTAACCGGGTTATTGACCGCGCACATGGCCCCACACGCAAACTGATGGAAAAAGCTTTTCCTTGTCCAAACCGGGCGGCATTTTTTGCGCCATTTTGATCTCCAAATCAGTTATCAAGCCCATCAGCTCTTCTTGACCAGCCTTTTTCAACCAGCTCACATGACTAGGCATGTTGTGATACGTTACTTGCTCAATAATAATATTATGCGCTCCGCAAATCGACTCCACTTCTTCCAGAGGCACATAACGCGCGATTTTATTCTCCGGAATATATTGTCTTAAAACTGAATTACATACCGCCACCTGCAATTTTTCTTTGAGACTTGACGGATAAAGCGCGTGGCCCAGATCATAGACATGAATATGCGCGCCGTCCGGCTTAGTATGTGCGGCACCGAAAGCAAAAAATGATTTTAAATCTTTGACATGCTCCAAGACACTTAAAGACATGACCAAGTCAAACTTGTCTTGTTCGGCGATGGGCTGATTTTGGTTATAAGCCAAACTGTGAACAATCTTGGCATTTTCAAAACCGGCCAATTGCTCTTGAGCATATTTAGCGCTAACCGGATCCGGTTCAATGCCCACATAACGCAGATTGGGAAATTGTTCCAGCACTTTTTTAATCACATAAGCCCGCCCAGCCCCTAACTCCAGGATGGAAACTTGACCCTTATGTTCGTCCGCGTATTCCAGCAGACGTTGTAGTAAATACCATTTTGCGGGTTTGTCGAGCATAGGTTTTTGATTAACGTACCTGGCGTACATCACGTCCATAGCGTCCCACGTCAGGGGTCTATCCCCCTCCTCAGATGAGGAGGGGTAGGGGGTGGTGTTGAAGCACATAAACTGACCATCATGTCATTGCGAGGAGCGAGTCCGACGAGTGCCGTGGCAATCTCGCTGATCAGCCTAGTATTCTAAGCAGATTGCCGCGTTGCGCATTCGCTCCACTCGCAATGACATGATTGTTGTTTTGTCATTTCGAGTCCTTCGACTACGCTCAGGACAGGCTTCGTCGAGAAATCCCTTTTCAGTTTGTTTATTGGCTCAAGGGATCTCTCCACTGCGGTCGAGATGACAAATGGGGCAGGTCGAGATGACAGAGGGAGGCTTGGATTGCCTTCAACATCCTAAAGCTTCGGGACAAATTAGTATAGAATCGTCAATTGTGTAACCGGCGGCGCACGCGCCACATGGCTCTGATAGCTTCCAGACCGTCTTGGATGTGCCTGATCTGGCTTTTACGGCCTGGAAAACGAAATTCAGTCCAGACCACGGGTACCTCCAAGATCCTTAAACCTTGTTGCCGGGCGAGCGCCAAAAGCTCAATATCCAAAAACCAACCCGGCTCTTGGCACTGCTTTAAAACTTCCACACCCCTGGCGTTCATCAGCTTAAGCCCGCACTGCGCGTCTTTGACTTTTAGGCCCAGCATCAAAGCCGTCAGCCCATTAAAAAGCTTGGACGCGACCGTTCTCAACCAACCGCGGTTAGTAGTCTTCACATTCAACAACCTGGATCCGATCACCAAGTCCGCCTCATCAGCCAGCAACTTCTCAAGCATCCCGGGAATAGCATCCGGATCAGCCGACAGGTCGGCATCGATGAAACCGAAGAAGCCGTCGTCGTACATCTTACAACGTACATCGTACAACGACACGGCGTTCGCGAACGGGCGTACCATCGTACAATTATTAAGTTCGTCTGTCTGTGATACAAAGTACGATGTACGAGGTACGGGGTACGATTGCGTCGTCGCGTAGCGTATAGCTGCTCCTTTCCCCTCTTTAGGACAGCTTAATAGTTGAACCGTTTCTTTTAATTCGTCATTCTTAATTCTTAATTCTTCGACCGCGTCGCCTGTTCCGTCGGTTGAGCCGTTGTCAGCTACTATTATTTGCCAATCATCCTTGATTTCGGCCAGAGAACGAACCAGACGGCGGATAGCGCTCTGGATATACGGAGCTTCGTTGCGGGTGGGGATCACTAGGTGGAGCATGTTGGAATAATCGTACCCTGCACGATAAACAGCTTCAAGACCATAACATAAACCTGCTTTCAATTCATTGCGCTCTTGTTAATTCAATTCCAAAAAGCTTAATGGACCCTACTTTTGGCAGCAAAAGTAGCAAAACTGCTGGGGTTCGTTATAGCCTCTCATTTCATAGGAAGCCGTCACTATCTTATCCACCACGGCTAAGCTCACCCCAGACCCCATGGAGATTTAAATCGAATTTCGTAATTCTTGCTGTCTGTGAGCTGCTTATTTTGTGGCAACCAGATCAATATGCGTAAAAAAATACTTCTGCTTGATGCTTTGGGGCAAAATACGTTCGAAGAGGTAGTTTAAGGGGTTGGCTATGATGGCGCGGTAAGCTTGGTTGATTATTTCGGGCAAGCCGATGATGGTTTTGGGTATGACTTGGAAGCCGTATTTGATGATATTAACCGAAGTAAATTGACTGAACATGCGTTCAACTTCCCGCGGGTTGAAATACCTGACCGGACCGTTTTTATCTTGTTTGCCCAGCAATTTCAACAGCCAAAGATAAGCATTGCCCTCCAAGCCCAACAGGCTGTTGGCATTGGGGAAATTACTGAAAATAAAAATCTTTCCGCCCGGCTTCATCACCCGGTAGACCTCTTCCAAGGATTTTTTGGTGTACTCCTTGGGGTTATGCAAAAACACGGCGGACACGATCACATTGTCGACCACGGCGTCTTTAAGGGGTATTTGATTGATATCCGAATTGATCAAAAACAAGGGAGTTCTTTGTTCGTCGGGTTCGGCTGAATAGCGCCGGTTAAAAATATCCAACATGTTGGCCGAACTATCGAGGCCGATCCAGCCGTTAAACACCCGCTGTTTTAAAACATATTTTTCCAACCGCCCGTAACCGCAACCCAAATCCAAGATATAACCGTTTTCAAGCTCCTTAATCAGCTTATCAACCGCGTATTCGGATTTCTTGGCTTCCGAAGTTTCGTCCTTGGCCGAAACGGCCGCGTGCATATGGTTCTCGGCCGAAAGCGCGTCCCAATTTTTTATGGGGCTGATGTAATCTTCTCTTTTGTAAAAAAAACCTTCTTTTTTAACGCCTTCGGACAATAATTCCTCTAATTGCATAATTATTCAGTTTAATTAATTGGACCAAGCTTCCGTTGTAACAACAAAATTATATACACATTCCTCAAAAACACAATGGCCGGGCATGATGAGCTTCAAGACAGCCTTACATAAACCGCCGTCCCTGGGCCGCAAATACTTGTATAATGGGCGCCAAAATGGGTATGATGGGTGGGTTATGCCACTATCACCCTGGGAAGATTTTTTTAGGGCTAAAATAACCAAAATTTTCACGGACAGTAAAAACGTGTTGGATATAGGCGGGGGTTTGCGGATTGCCAAAGACAAAAACAACCGTTATTCAGCTAAAAACGAATGGATAATACCCTTGCTGGCCAAGGTGGATTACAAAGTTCTGGACCCGGTCGCTGACTACCACCCGGACATTGTGGGCGATATCCATAATCTGCCCATGGCGGATAACTCGCTGGATGCCATTACCTGCATCGCGGTTTTGGAACATGTTAAAAATCCATTCAAGGCGGTTGAAGAAATGCACCGCGTACTTAAACCCGGCGAATATTGTTACATCTTTGTCCCCTTCCTCTACTACTACCACCCCATGAAAGGCTATTATAATGACTATTGGAGATTTACCAGCGATGGCATAGACGAACTATTCAAACAATTTTCGAGCCTGGAAAAACAAAACGTCCGAGGCGCCATTGAAACTTGGATCCATCTATCCCCTCTGGCCAAATATAAAATACCAAATTATCTGGCAGGCATCCTGGACCGGGTGTTTAACAAATTAACCTCTAACCAAACCAGTGGTTTTAATGTATTTTTAGTTAAATAAATATGAACCACTTACGGCAACTGATGATCCATGAGCCAAATTTGGATAAAATGAAAGCAGTAGATATTGGCGCGGGCAAAGGCAGTTTCATGCTACAAGCTTTGGAAGCCGGAATGGATATTTATGGATTGGAAAAAAATGAGGACAATATTAAAATCGCTCAACAAAAAATGGCCGAAAAGGGTTACGAACAAAATCGTATTATCCAAGGCTTAGTGGAATCTTTGCCGTGGCCGGATGCTAATTTTGATTTTGCCAATGCTTCGGAAGTGTTGGAACATGTGGAAGAACCCGATAAAATGCTAAACGAAATGCATCGTGTTTTAAAAACAGGCGGTCAGGCCTATGTCAGTATCCCCAATCGCTTTGGTTTTTGGGATCCTCACTTCCATTTGTATTTTATTAATTGGATGCCGAGAAATTGGGCCATGAAAATTTTAAGTGCCTTGAATAAACACAAAGATTACAATACTGATTCCGGTTATCAAAGTTTAACTCAAATGCATTATCATACTTATAAAAGTGCCCTTAAATTATTATCAAACCATGGATTTGATGCCATTGATACACGCCGTAAAAAAGTATTAAATCTTTCAAATAACAGTCTGCTAAAAAAATTGCTGTCCTTGACCTATAAATTAACCGCTCCCTGGACTCTTTCAACTTTCCATTTTTGGTTGGTAAAAAAATAGAACATGAACATCACTTACATCCACAACTGCAGAATGCCAACCGAAAAAGCGCATGGCTATCAAATAGTTAAAATGTGCGAGGCTTTTGCGGATAACGGGGTGGTTATTGAACTGATTGTACCCAAGAGACGCAATCATATTAAAGATGACGTTTTCACCTATTACCATACCAGAAATAATTTTACCTTTCGTTATCTAAAATTTATTGATTTTTTTTCTTGGTCATGGCTGAATCATAAAATCGGTTTTACCTTAAATATTTTGGAGTTTTTATTGCTTTCTCTGTCTTTAAAAATTGATAAACAAAACATTATTTACACGCGCAGTCCGGAAATAGCTTGGCTGTTTGGAGTGCGCGGTTATAAAACTTTTTATGAATGTCATCAGTTGCCGGAAAAAAAATCAAAATTATTTGGTTATTTCATAAAAAAAATTCACGGCATTGTAACCATAACCAATGGTTTAAAACAAGATCTTGTTGCCGATTACACCTATTCTGCCGATAAGATATCGACCGCGCCCGATGGAGTTGATTTGGAAACATTTGATATAAAAATAACACGCCAAGAGGCACGCGAGCAATTAGGCTTACCTGGTAATAAAAAAATTATTTTATATACAGGTCATCTTTATACGTGGAAAGGCGTTGATACCTTAGCCGATGCATCCAAAAATTTACCGGTTGATATTTTAATTTATACTGTAGGCGGTGACGCGCAAGAAATAGACGCATTTTATCAAAGGAATCCGAATCATAAAACTATTAACATCCCCGCCGTTACTAGAGAAAAAGTAGCCATTTGGCTTAAAGCCGCCGATTTACTAATCCTGCCGAATAGCGCCAAAGAAAAAATTTCAGCAAAATACACTTCACCGCTCAAATTATTTGAATACTTGGCCAGCGGCACGCCGATAATTGCCAGTGATTTGCCGAGCGTGAATGAAATTCTTGATCAAAACGATTGTGCCTTCTTCACGGCTGATGATGCATCAAGTTTAGCATCAACAATCCTTAAATCATTAAGCGATGAATTATTGTTAAACGATTTAACTTCAAAGATGAAAAAAATAGCACTTCAATATTCATGGCAACAAAGAAGCGCCCTCATACTCTCAAAAATAATAAAGCAGTAGCCCTATTATTTTTTCAAAAATTTAATTATTTGTAATTTTATTGAATACAACACATTCCCCATGGCATTGGATCCGGCATAATTCGTATAGCCATCATAGGTTTTGACATTGGAAACCTGTTGTACATTAAGTGGTATTTTTTCGAGCCATTTTTCCGGTTGCTTGCTGGCAATAGAAAAGGTGTACACAGAAGCACCGGCCTGATCGTTAAAGCTTAAATATAACAGCTTGTATCCATTTTTAATAAATAATTTCTCAATGGCCAAAGGCGTCATTCTCCAGTAATCTCCATAATCCGTATGCATCTGCTGTAGAAACGGCATGACCAAGATAACAATATCCTTGCTCATCAAACAAAGGTTTTTAAAAGCTTGTTCGATCTCGAATATATGCTCCAAAACAGTGTGATTAAAAACCACGTCAAACTTACCTGCCAGCTCATCAGGTAATTCTTTTTCCAGATCCAAAAAAATTTCACCTTCCGTACCCTGAAAACCCATGGCCTCGGTTTTATAATTTGTGATGGTGTAACTTTTTTTATTCTTAAAGTAATTTTTATATTCATCGCCTTCCTTATCCTTGTCCTGCCAACCGCTAACATTAACAATGTCACCTTCAAATAAAGGGGCAAATTTTTTTAATTCATTGTTTGACCAAATTCTTGGCAATCTGAATTTACGATCCATGAATAGCATAATTTGTTTCACTACGATAAATAATAATCATTAGAATAGTTTCAAAGAATCTGGTAAAAACCTTTGCCAACACCGCTCCCAATAAACCGAAGTAATATACCCCAATAAAAACTAATACTAATTGAATTAAGGCAACCGCAGTATTCCATTGATATAATTTTTTTATTTTTTGCTGGGCTTGCAATGCGGTTAACGGCAAGATCGACACCATTACTACTAATGATATAGCCAAGATCTGTGTGTATATCACCGACTCTTTATATGCCGGGAATAAGATGGAATACAAATAAGGTGCGGCGACAATATACAGAAGACAAACAGATAGCACGACCAAGCCAAATTTAAACATTTTTTTATACATCGCACCAGCCGGAATATCGTGTTTTTGCTCGGCAAATTTTGGAAAGGCTAATGGGCCAATCATTTTAAAAAGACCCTTAAGCTGTTCAGTGGGTGCCAAGGCTATGTTATATATGGCCATGTTAACGGCACCCAAAAAATGAAAGACCAGTATTTGATCAATCAAAGCCGCGCCCATGTTTAAAATGTTTAAAACACTAAGATTTTTACCATAACTAACAACCTCATGGTCTTGGACATCATTCAAGCTTATGGTCTTTTTGGTTAAATAAAGCCATACTTTCTGCAACCATGAATTAACAAACAAATACGGGATTATCAGAATCCAAACTTGTTGAGTCAGCAAGATGATCGGTAAAACGAGGATGAAATTAGTTATTTGCGTAAAAATTTCAAATCTGACTAAAAGATCAAACCGTTTTTTGCCTTGCAGTACGGAGGCATACAGATTATAAACATTAAAAAAAGGAACAAAAATACTCACAATTCCAAAAGACCACGATAAAATCAGGTTACCGTTCCACCAATAATATATGGCCAAAAGCGCGGAAAGCAGGCCTCCTAAAAGGCCCCATTTAATCTCTGTTTTGATGGCCAAATCCAAAGAGCCATCTTTCCCCTGAGCCGAGGATCTAGCCATAGCTGTACCCATGCCGGACAAAGTAAAAAGAGACAACAAACTTATGGCTGATATGACATATTTATAATTACCATAAACTTCTTTGGGTAATAAATTGGCAAACGCGATAGATAGCAAAAACGCGCAGGTCATGGATACAGCCTTGCCCAAAGACAACCACCCTCCACCCTTAGCCAAATACACCATATCCGTTTTAGTATATTTTTCAGATTTGCGGAGGAGGTTGTAGAGTTTATTTTTTAGCATATACTACAAAACCCAATGGGCATCTGGTATTCATAAAATGAATTCTGGCAATAATTGGGTTGAATATATTCAAAATAACTCTTGCCCAACTCAACGTCATAAAAAACCATATACACTGCAAACGATTGTCATGGTGGTGCACTTCGACTTGGGAAAAGTTCTTAAATAAATCACGTAGTGCATCCCAAGAAAAACGATAATAATCTTGTGGATCCGGATGATAAGGCATTATAAAGCGGGTTGATAGAATGCAAACGCCACCCGGCTTTAAAATACGATGCATTTCAGAAACAGCTTTACGCGGTTCCTGCACGTGCTCCAAAACTTCACTGGCAATAACCGTATCAAAATAATTATCTTCCATGGGAATTGCATGTATATCTCCGCAAATATCAGGGTTGGATTTCGGATCAATGTCGAGTCTTAAATATTTAGTTGCCGGTATTTGATTTCTGTAAGGCGATTTTTTAGAACCCACATCTAAAACCAAGCCCGCATTCAGCCTTTTAAACTGTTTCGCCAGCTCAATATTCAAGCTCATTCTATTAACAGTACTAATTTTAGTTGTAAAGATATACTTTTTAAAATTCATAACCAATAATCAGCGGTTTTTATAACATTTCATGATGCATAACGTATAAGGCATCACTCTGGTCCAACCCTTTATAACATGTACTTCCACATTATTAAAATATTTACGCGCCAACCCTTCATAACCTTGTGCATCTCGGACATGCTGACCGCGATCTTTGGAAATGATGAAGCGAGAGATGGGGTTTTGACCTTTGTGATAAACAGGATCTAATGTAACGAGATAACCGTTAGTTTTTAGCTTGTTGTAAGATATCCTAAAAAGATTTTCTGCCTCGGAATCCTCCAAATGATGTAAAAGTGCGGTTGATAAAACTATTTCATATTTTGATTGTTCGTCAATATTCATTTCGTTTACACGCTTGCAATAAAATTGACCCCTATCCATATATTTCTTTTTCGCAAATTCAATATATTTGGAGTTAATATCATAACCTTCGTAAAAAATATCTTCCGGAAGATAATTCAAAATCGTTCCCGGTCCGCAACCGATATCTAAAATATGACATTTTTTTGTCGGCTGAACGTGCTTTTTAACATAAAAATTACCAAGCGAATTTCCGCCTAGGTAACTTTGCAAATAACCATATATATAAGGCAATGATAAAAAAGAATATAAAGTCTTTTCCTGATTTCTTTCACCATAATTATTAATTTGTAAATTCACACCACTTGCTTTATTAGACGGGTAAAAAAGAGTGACGAACCAGCATATAAAACCGTAGCCTACATTAGTAATTAGTATTAGTTCAGATATCAGTATTGCGCTACTAGCCGATAGACCCGAAAATGCAAAAATGCTAATGAATGCACCTTCTCGAACTCCTATACCAGCAATTGTAATTGGTAAAATGCTTATTATAGAAGCTATCGAGAAGGCGATGATTACAGTATAGAAATTATCTATATGCAATCCTAGGGCTAAGAAACTTAATCCGGCAAAAATAGATAAAATATTTAAAAAACCATACAACACCAAAAGCCAAAAATTTTTCTTTTTTGGACTA
Organism: Parcubacteria group bacterium ADurb.Bin192; assembly: GCA_002070095.1. GTDB lineage: Bacteria > Patescibacteriota > Patescibacteriia > 2-12-FULL-60-25 > 2-12-FULL-60-25 > MWCR01. Next base: position 12,302 of record MWCR01000005.1, read on the forward strand.
AAAACACTTCGTAAGGTATCAATTTTTTTAATTAAATTATTTTTTGCTAGAAGGTTTGGCGCGGGAAATGTAAAAGCAAAGAAAATTAAAATTATGCTCAAAGCACAAAATAACAGTATTGATACTACGAGATTAATTGGCAATTCGTGAATCATCAATGTCGCTATTGGAGCTAGTATCAATAAAGGTAAAATTCCAAATAGTTTATCTATCAAGAATGATGCACCTAATACCACCTTGTTTTCTTTGATTGCACTAATATGTAATAATTTTAACGATTCTCCAAGAATTTGACCGGGCAGTATCATGCTGTATAAAAAGGCATAACCGTTAGCGACAATCACATCTTTCATTGGTGTGTGTATGCCTAAAATCTCTAAAGCAGTCTTCCAGCGTTTACCGGCAAACCAAATACCACTTATAGTGAATATTGTGTATGGAACTAAATAGAATGGATTTGCATTTTTAACATCAAACAAAAAACTCTCCAATGGAACTCGCCTGATAAAAAACAGTAGAATACCAAATCCAAATGCTATCTTAATTAAGACTATCAGTTGAGGCTTCCATTGTTTCATAACCATTATTCTCTCTCAAACCAATAATAATGCGCAAAATCTCCTTTTGGCCAACCACCCGCATCATATTCTAATAGCTTAAAACCTAAGGATTCAACCATTTTTTGCATCTCATCTTTAAAATAAAATTTGGCTATTGGGGTTGTGAAAAAATCATTAAATTGCTCCCAAGACTCTTTAATTGGTGGAAATTGGTATTTTTTTTGTATAAATATTAAAACAAACCAAATCGCTAAATGATAGAATGGAAAAATGGTTATCATTATCAATATATCACCCAACTTTTTTCCAAAAATTTTTCTATATGCCGCACAAACACAATTCATAAACCAGTACAGCCTTCTATAAAAATTTTCCCAATTATATACTGCCAAAATCAATTTACCACCTGTCTTGATTACTCGAGAAAATTCAACTAAACACAACATTGGGTTGGGTGTGTGATGAATAACCCCATGTGAGATAATAATATCTACGCATTTATCCTTTATGGGCAATGCCAAGTTTGAGCCTAAAATCGCGGAAGGCGCTTCTACCGGTGGGCGTTTAACATGCCTCAATGAACCTAAAGCCTGGTCAATACAGATAGGAGTGATTCCTCGATACTTTTTCCAGATTTCTGCAATTGCACCTTTTCCAGACCCAACCTCAATTACAACATCCTTGTTTGTAAACAGATAATCATACTTTGAATCTCTTAAATATTTACCCCACGGGACATTGTTTATATCCATGTAATTGTGGCATGGACGCTCATCATAATGTTTACGAACTTTGTCGCCTGCATTGTAGTTTTTCGCCCTTTCAAGAGCACCTTCTTTACTATTAGATCCGGCATCAGGCAAAAGATCCGGTATACCGTCTATAACCGGATAATAGCTTTGTTCATCATTTGTACAGAGCTGTCCACTATCTAATAAGCGTAAATCTTTATGCGTTATGGGATCGCATAAGATATCGAAAGGTATAGTACTATCATTCATATCGCTTAATAATAATTAACAAACATCGATTCGTCTATGTTTAACAATCTTTTACACATTGAGGGGAACATTTTGCCAAATCTTCAGCATATATCAAACCTGGTTCCATTTTCTGAATGATCAATTTACGATAGTTATATGACTCTATAATAGATTGTATAAATTTTTCCACATACTCGGTTTGAATGATTTTTTCCACATCAAAAACTACATCCGCACTATTTAAACGTTCAAAATAGGATCTTCCTTTTTGGGTATAGCATACATGAACTGACGGTACGCGTTGGTGTGTAGCGATAATTGTAGAATGAAGTCGCATGCCAATCATAAACTCTAAATTGGACATCATGGCGGCAAATTGCCTTGGGCTTTCCGTGCCATGGTAAACAAAGGCACTATCTTTATTAGTCATCAAATTCCGCATTTCATCCGCGATCGCACCATCATCCTCCCACCATTCGGGCTGGTCGGGATACATTGGTATAAATAAAACATCTACATTATAAGTATCTATTAATTTATCTGCGGTTTGTGATATAAGTCTCATGAGTGAATTCATCTCATTAATTCCTTTTACTGAATTGGGAGCATATTTTTTTCTATACTCATAAGGTAGCCAATCTGATGAATGATGAAACCAACGCCTAATAGATATGCCTACCACAGGCCTCTCCAAAGAAAGCCCTGTCTTCTGGAGGATCTTAACACCAATCTCTGTCGGATCTGGTATTTCAGCGAGTGCTGCATCTGCAGAAACATGGACTTCTTGAGTCACCTTGCATTTTATTAAAATATTTTTCGAGTCTTCATCGCGTACTATTATCTTACTTACCAGTGTACAAACACGTCTAACCCACCACGAACCCCAATTTGAAACTATGGGACCCATACCCTGAGCATATATTATTATCTTGCATTTAAAGATCCTAAAAATTAGAAATTTAATGAAAACGTAGGGTATTTTAATTTTACTTGTATCGTCCTGAAGATCTACGCCGCCCGACCAAATGAGATAATCAGAACTCAACATAGCAATCATAGCGGATGGATGTGGGATTATATCTTTAATCCAACCCAATTTAACCGGTTCGATATTATAATATTTGGTATCTTTTTGTGGTTCAACCGAGAGCATATAAATTTTTGAATTTGGAAATATTTTTCTAAACGCATCCAACGCGCCAGCTCTACTAGCCAAGTCTCCACGGTTATATGTGATTAGTCTTCCAAAATAAAAAGTGGGACCAACTTCAATAAACTTTTGAAAAGTTTCCAGGTATTGATCTGCGATAATACTCCACGAATATCTGGATATTACATTATCTCTTCCTTTGTTTCCTATTTCTTTTCTTAACTCTTTATCAGTTAAAGCTTTTAATAATGCCTCTTTTAAAGCAACCGAATCGCCGACCGCAACAAGTAAACCATTAACATTGTTATCAATAATTTCCGTCGTCCCTTCTGCGGCAGTTGCTACAATGGGCAAACCTACTGACATCGCCTGCAGAAGCACTATTGGCATTCCCTCCTTGACCGAGGAGAGTGAAAAAATATCACTACTTTGCATTTGTTTCAAAATCTCCTCCCTATCGACCCAACCTAAAAAATCAACGCTGTCACCAAGTAGATTATTCGCCTCCATTTTCCAAGCTTCCATCATAGGCCCATCACCCGCGATCTTTAATCTCCATGGTAAATTGGGGTTTTCTTTCTTTAGTGAACTCAAGGCTTTGAGCAATGTGCTTAAATCTTTTTGTTTATTTAGGCGACCTGCAAATAAGATTGTTATTTTATTGTTGTCTTTATAGATGGTTGGCGGTTTGAAATAATCAACATCAACTCCATTTGGGATGAATTTGGCATTGGTCTTAGGATACGCGGTGTTAATTAAATCGGTTAAAGCGCTACTAACACCAAAAACACCCGAAGCACCATTCCAAAGAGGTTTGCTAAAAATGTAAAAAATTTTAAAAAGAAAATTAGTTTGCTCCGGTAATGCACCGGGCACATCCCCGAGGTGACCTGTTATTATGTAAGGAACTTTATAAATCTTTTTGCTTAACCAGCCCAAAAAACCTGTCGGAACACCAAAATGCACATGCACAATATCTGGTTTGAATTTCTTTACCAATTTTAGATATGGCCACCAGCCAAAAAATAAAAACATAGCCATAACAAAAAATGAAGAAGTTGCTTTATTTTTACGAAAACTAAATACACGCATTACCTCAACACCACAATCAATCTCAGTTTTAGGTAAATCTTTGTGCCAAGCTGTAAATACCTTTACTTCATGCCCTTTGGATGAATATTGCTTTGCTAATTCACGAGATACATCACCGCCACCACCACCCAGTGGCGGATATTCAAAATTTACAACAAGTATTTTCATAAACCTACTTTTTCTTAGCAATTAATACCAGAGGTGTAAATGTTTTTGTTGAATATAAAAACCATGTCACCAAACTCATTAAACCAAGTCTATCAAGCACACCTATCAATTTTTGAATTTTCCCCAGTCCAGCCCAATTGCCGACATTTTTATTTTGCATTCTTTCAAAAAACAAGGATTCGCCATAAGTCATGGGTTTTAAGATCAAGCTATGATCCTTTACCCATTTTTTTATTTTTAAGTACGTAACAAATTGCAGTGTATCAATAAATGAAGGGTCACGTCCCCAAAGCCTAACATAAATGCGGGCCAACATTTTTGGTAGATATGGAATCCAGTAGAGCACATAATGCCCTTCATAAAAAGAACCATAGTTGGGCACTGTCATATGTAAATAGCCTCCCGGTTTTACAACTCTGACCATTTCAGAAAATACTTTTTTTGGATCTTTGACATGCTCCATTACATTGGAAGAATATACAATATCAAATTCATTATCTTTAAATGGCAAATCTTCAGCCCATGCATTTACAACTCTTCCATCAGGAACACCCATTTGAGATGCAAATACTTTGCTAGTATCAAATGTTTCACCGTAGAAACCATCCGATGATGGCTCAATACCGTAAACGTCACCCCCGCGATTATAAACTTCTACCATGAATTGCCCATAGCCACTCCCTATTTCTAATATTTTTTGATTTTTTAAAGGACCAATTTCCGATTCCAAACGGTCCACTTGCTCCCGAATACGTTCCATATTAAAAACATCCTCGACGATTTTTACAGGGTCGATGGGGGATATTGATTCGTATTCCTTTTGTATACGTTTAAAAATGTTGGCTTTTAAATCAACTAGCCACTTTTCATCTTTGTTATTAGTGTATTGCTCCATATTTAGATTCTTTTTCAATAAAAATTCTATGCCACAAATCGAATAACACTAAAAAGTAAATCGTTTTTTGCTTTTTTGCTTTTTGATAGTATGAAGGTGTCGGTCTTTTTAGAAGTTTATGAATTTGCTCCGCGTCAAAATAACCCAATTCATTTATTCTAGTAATGCTAAGTGAATTTTTGATTAATCCGTGTATGACATTATCAAAAAAATATTGAGTTATTCCCTGTGTTCCCTTTTTGCCATATTTGGGTCTATTAATTATTTTTTCAGGCAATGCCTTTTTAAAAGCCTCGCGCAAAATAATTTTTGTCTGGTTTCCTCTTCTTTTTTGTCCCGAAGGTATTTGCAGAGCCATTTCAACGACTTTATGATCTAAAAATGGAACGCGCGCCTCAATGCCGTGCGCCATTGTCAATCTATCAATTCTAGCCAGCTGACTCTGAACCAGTTCATAAGAAATATCAAATTTAAGCGCTGAATCCAAATTATTCGGCATTGTATTAAAATCAACTTTTTTTATCGTTGGTTTAAGTAATGCCCCAGATAATGAAATCCATTCTTCTTTTGAAGGAAAAAGATAAGATTTTTCCATTGCCCAAGACTTCAGTGTCGGTGGAAAAAATCTCCAAGGGCCAGTAAAGGGTATATATGTCGGATAACCCGCAAACAATTCATCCGAACCTTCTCCGATCAAGACTACTTTTGTATATTTATTGGTTTTGTTCGCCAGAAAAAAACTTGTTACCGCAGTTATATTCGGCAGGGGTTCCTCAAGATGCCAAATCAAATCTTCGAGAATATTCTTCGCCTGTGACAAATCTTGATTAAAAAGATGCCAATTTACACCGGCCTCCTCAGCCATATGTTTTGCATAAGGGGTTTCATCATTGTCCAAACCATACGCCAAAGTAAACGCAGTTCGGGATTCGGGAGGTATTTGGTTTTTTACGCAACTCAAGATTATACTCGAATCGAGCCCTCCAGAAAGCCAGAATCCTAAAGGGACATCACTAATCAGGTGCGAGATCGATGCTTTATTCAGAGCATCTCGTAGATTATGCGCATTGTCCTCTATCGTAAGCTTATTTGCAAAAAAACTCTCTTTGTCCCAATATTTATTCAAAACTAGTTTTTCGTAACCCAATTTGTACCTCATCCAACTAGCAGGAGGTAATTCCATAACTCCAGAAAAAAGTGTTTCGGGCGCTGTTCTAAAACCAAGTTGCAAATAGTTCGCTAAAGCACCCAGATTTAATTCTCTTACACCCCCCAATAAAGCCTTCATCTCTGATGCAAAAGCAAGTCCGTTATAGGTCAATCTATAAAACAGAGGTTTGATTCCGATACGATCCCTAGCAATGAACAATTCTTTTTTACTCGTATCCCAAATTGCGAAAGCAAACATCCCCTGTAGCTTATTCAATATCTCAGTATCATATTCTGAATAACCCAGCAAAATTACTTCCGTATCCGAGTTACTATAAAATACATGCCCCGCTTTTTCCAATTCTTGTTTTAATGTTTTGTAATTATATATTTCACCGTTAAAGATTATTACAAAACGTCCATCATGGGTTATCATCGGTTGCTTGCCTTGCTCCGGATCAATAATTGCTAGACGCCGGTGAGCTAGAGATATTGAATCCGTTTCATCAACGAACAAACCAGACCCGTCTGGTCCGCGATGAGCGATTAAATCACTCATTTTATTTATATCAAGATCGGTTGTTCCGAGCATTCCAGCAATGCCACACATATCAGCTATTTTTTTTATTCAATACAGATATTGTCATTCCGTAAAATGACCTTTTCATAAAGTCTGGCTCAAAAGAACAAACAAACGCAATGAACTTAGTTAAATATGGTATTAAGAATTTTAAATGTACCATGAAAAGTGTTAACGAAAATACAGATGCAAACAGACTTAAGAATGAGCAAATAAGACCGCCTGTCTTTATAAATTCTACTATATTCAAGTCAGCCTCTTCGGCCAACTCTTTGATCCCATTAGTCGTAAAACGAAAATAATCATACGGCATTCCATGTTCATAGAACAAAAAAGGGGTGGCTAAAACAATATACCCATTATCAGCCAAGACTTTATGAAAATTTTTCAATACCAGTATAGGCTTTTTTGTATGCTCGAGTACAGATATATTGACAATCGTATCAAATTCTTTTTCCTTAAATGGCATTTCGCCAGTTAAATCACAAACGTAATCAATATCAGGATGAAAGCGCTCTACATCGCAACTGATGTATTTTTCTGAAAATTTATTTAATAGTTTTTTTCTTGATAGATAACCCGCTCCCGCATCCAAAATTTTTCCTCGCGAAAATTTTTGTAGAATCAATGTTAATTCTTTTGTAAATAAATAATTTTCAGCAGTTAAAAGCTCAAGCTGACCCTCGTTGCCATATATTTCTTGCATTTTATTCCAAGTATTCCTGAACATACTTTATATATTTATTTTTTCCTTAATACTGTACGGCATGCGGCTCTGATCCGAATAATAAGTGCGCATTAACACCTCTGCCAGCAAGCCCGACATGATTAATTGAACACCAACGATGACAAACATCGCCCCGACAATTGGCAGTGGTGTTTGAATGAGGCTGACTCCCAAAATAAACTTATAATAAAGTGCGCCAAGTTCAGCCAAACCACCGAGGCCAAGTGAGATAAATCCAACCGCTCCAAAAAAATGCATCGGCTTGTTAAAATACTTCATCAAGAATTTAACCACAATCAGATCCAGTATGACTTTAAAAACACGCGAGATGCCATATTTAGAAACACCGGCGACGCGCGCTCTGTGATTGACGACTATTTCAGTAACTTTAGCTCCGGACCAGGCTGCATAAGCCGGGATAAAACGATGCATTTCGCCAAAGAGTTCTACGTCTTGGATTATGTCGCGGTGATAGGCTTTTAAACTGCAACCGTAATCGTGCAAATGCACACCGGTCATGATGGAGATTATGGTGTTCGCCGCCCAAGATGGGATTTTTCGTAATATCAATTTATCTTTGCGATCTTTACGCCATCCGGAAACGCAAGAAAATCCCTGATAGATTTTTTCTAAAAATTTGGGAATGTCCGCCGGGTCATTTTGCCTGTCTGCATCCATGGGAATAATGATGTCGCCCGATGCTAATTTGATACCGCAACTCATGGCCGCGGTCTGACCGCTATTGCGGCGGAATATTACGGTTTTTACTCGACTATCTCGTATCGACAAATCTTTTAGTATCTGCGGGCTATTATCTTTGGAACCATCATCCACAAATATCATCTCAAAAAAATATTGTGGCATTTTCTCTGTCGTTTGGCAGATTTCTTCATAAAGCCCTTGCAGATTTTCCTCTTCATTATAAACAGGAATCACGAGAGAAATTGATTTTGCGCTGTTTTCAATCATATTTATATGCCCCAGCATCATACCACAATTGAAACATGAAAAAAGCCCATAATTCCTTACGCCTGTCAATCTTACCGCTTGCATGCTCGACTATCATGTCTTGAACTGATTTTGGGTTAAAAACACCCTGATTTTGCAATCTTTCTTTAGAGGATAACCCGGCAAGGCGATCTTTAAGAGGTCCGTTTAACCAGGCACCAACCGGGGCGGCAAAACCGTGTTTAGGGTGGCTTAAAACACCTTCCGGAACTTTACCGCGCAGAAGTTCTTTGAATAGCCGCTTGCCTTTATAAGCTCCGAGCTTATATTTATTCGGTACATTTAACAAATATTCAACAACTCGGGTATCCAAAAACGGAGCACGCGCCTCGAGTGCATACCACATGGTAGCTCGATCGACTTTAACAAGGACTTCGTCCATCAAAAAGGTGCGGAGGTAGGCATAAGACCAGCGGGGCCAGAAACTATCGTACTTCGTACATCGTACATCGTACAATAATTCGGAGGCGCGGGAGCGGAGAGATTGTTCGGCGTAGTTTGTATCTATTTGGGACGCGAATTCGGGTTGGAGGAGGTTTTGGAGATAATTCCCTGTCATTGCCCCGCGCCAGCGCACATCACGCGCCCAAGCATCAGGCGCACCCAATCCCCTAGCCATACGTTGAGCCTTGAAACCAAGGCTAAAATAACCATCGCCCGCAGGAACAGAATTTAACATCCTTGCCAATAGACGTGGGACGTAGGACGAGCGACGTGGGACGATATTGAGTAGCTGATGAGCGGGAACATGTTGATAGCCGAGTAGAAGTTCATCACCGCCATCCCCCGAAAGAGCAACTGTAACGTGTTGGCGAGTGAATTTTGACACTAGTAGTTGCGGTAAAATTGATGCATCAGCCAAAGGCTCGTCCAATAATTGTTGAGCTTGATCGATCATTTGCAATGCGTCGCTGGCAGATAAAATCTCGAGATAGTGATCTAATCCCAAAGCTTCTGCAGTCTGTTTTGCATAAATACTTTCATCGTGGCTTTTGTCGTCAAAACCTATGGTAAAAGCCTGCAAACGACGATTAGCCTGACGGGATGCACTTTCAGCAATCACAGCCGAATCAAGCCCGCCCGAGAGGAATAAACCCAAAGGAACATCCGCAACCAAGCGCTCGCGGACTGCGATATCGATAAGTTCTTGCAGGCCTTGAAGAACTTGCTTAGCACCCCGATCCTCCTGCTTTATGATTTCAGGTTGCCAAAATTTCCATTGACTTTGAATTTGACCGCCTTGCCAGGACATGGCCGTGGCCGGTTCGAGTTTAAAGACATTTTTAAAAATTGTGTGCGGAGTGGGAACAGCATCAGTTTGAAAGTAGCAGGCCAAAGACAAGGGGTCGATTTCACGTTTGACAACTCCGGAAGCAACTAGCGATTTCAATTCCGAGGCGAACCAAAGAGTTTGGTTGTGGATCGTCCAATAAAGTGGTTTTTTACCCAACCTATCCCGTGCGATGATCAAACGTTTTTTGCGCACATCCCAGATTGCGATGGCGAACATGCCATTGAGATACTTGAAGCAATCATCTCCCCATTGCTCGTAAGCGTGTGCGATTACTTCCGTGTCACTTTTTGTATGAAATACATGATCGGAGGCCTCAAGCTCCGCACGGACGCTTTGGTAGCCGTAGATCTCGCCATTCATGATTACCCAGACAGTGCCATCCTCATTGGATAATGGTTGATGCCCTCCGGATACGTCGATAATGCTTAGGCGACGGAAGCCCATACCGATGCCATCAGCAACATAAAAACCCTCGTCATCAGGCCCACGATGCTTGATGACGTTCGTCATTCTCTGCAATTGTTCTTTGCTCCCCGCTCCGGCAAAGCCAGCGATTCCGCACATAATCAAGGCTTAACTTCTGCTAATGCGTAATTTTTGTTTTGGAAAATAATTTGTGTGTCTGAAAGCTTTGAATGATCAATTTGTTCAGAGGGATATAGGATGTGTGTGGCGTGTGTTTCTTCCGCGATAATTTGCAGTTCGGCCATATCTTTATTTTTGTATGCTTCTTTAATTCTTTCAGTTAACGCAAAACCACGTTGCCTCGCCTCGTAACCTTGAGTCAAGCCGCCTTTGTCTTTATCAGCGATTACGATGCTTCTTAATGCAAATCCTCTAATTTCCATTGAAATACCACTTACCGGCGATAAAATTTTACTATCAATCGGTGTTTGATTTTTGATATAACGATAGAGCTCCACACGATTCTGAAAACGCTCACTGTTCTTAAGCCAATCAGCCTGATGACGGATGGTATAAATTATATTTGATGCACCTACTAAAATAAAAATGTACAGTGCAAAGCCTAATATAATTTTTCCCTTTTTACCTATTGAAATTTCTGTATCCAAGAATTTGATAACAACAAGATAAAATAGAGCTAAGAACAAAAACTGTGAAAATCCGCTGGCGCCCTGGAACATGAAAAAGAAATATGAATAATTCTCAAGTAAAATCGCAACAAATGTAAGAATCGCAGAAATTATTATTATTTTCATTAAAGTATTTTCGAATTGTTCATAATTTCCTATTTTTTTAAATACTTGGTTACTCTTAAGTTTTGCTTGAAAAAACCAAAAAGCAAAAAGTAGTACAATAGGTACTAAAAATCGACGGGCGCTGGCGATAAAATATTGAGGACTCTCTAGTGAAATATAAGGTGTTAGTACTTTTGTATCCGGATCTGTAAGTAAACCCGTACCATGTATTCGTAATACTTCAAAAAATGGCAATGGCATCAACAATATACAAACCACACACAATACCAACAAGTTTTTTAATTTCAATGTTTTTTGCCAAGCGACACACAAGGTCATTATTACCAGCAGGTGCGTAAACACGACTGCGTATATATTTACCAGTAACGCTGTTACGATAAAGACACTATATATCCATTTTTCATTTTTATTATTTACAGCCTTTAAAAACGCACCAAATATAACAAAACCCAGCGCAATAGCGATACTATGCGTATTGTATCCTCCAATAAAACCTCCAAGCCAAATACCGGCAAATATCTGGAAACCAAAAATAAAAAGTGTTGAAAATATAAAACTCCAAAATTTATTTTTAGTCCGGTCCCAAAGTGTCAAGAATACGGCAAAGACTATTATTATATTTAAAATTAATCCGATTAGTCCTGATGATACAATCACGTCGAGATGTATGAGTTGTGATAGTTTTGCCAGTGTTGGATAGATAAACTCTCGTTCACTGAATAACCTTAACTCACCGTTAAAATGCACATCTTGCACAAAACACTCCGGACAAATTTCATACTGGATTCCTGTCACCTGCAGTGGCACGTCTGTATTTAAGTATAAATACCCAAAAGGAATTTGACCAAAAATATTTGGCCAAAGATAAAAACCGATCACTGTAAACAATAAGCCCAAATAGAGCCACGGTGAATTGCTCGCTTTTTTCTCCGTTTTTCCAATGTTTGACGATGTAATATCGGAATTCATGAGGTCATGATATTTTAAAAAGCGTGTTATGTAAAGAGTAAAAAAGTAGTAAATTTTTAAAATATGTCTTATATCAACTTCAAGTAATTTTGTTTAAAATTACTTTTACCAACCTACATAAAGAATGCTTTTCTTCTACCTCAAGTTTTCCAACGTGATGAGTAGCTACTGTAAACAAGATGTCATGCATCTTTGAAAAATCATCTAGAATAAACTCGTAACTGATCACACCCTTTATTTGTTGGTAACCTTCGCCTCTGGCGATAACCGGCACTCCGCAGGCTAAAGCCTCTAAAACCACTTTATCAATACTCCCTGTTTGACTGGTACTCAAAAAAAGTTTAGCGCGTTGATAAACGTCCGGCAACCGCTCATATTCCATGGCCGGTAAAATACGAAATCTTTCCGCCAAGCCCAATTGTTCAGCTTTTTGGTTTAATGATTGGACATAGTCTTCGTGCCCTAATGACGGTCCGATAATTTCATAAACCCATTGATCTTCCGGATATTTTTCTTTGTATTTTGCCAAAAATTCCAAAGAATCTTCATATTTTTTTGCGGGTGTAATTCGTGAAACCGTAATTATTATATTCTCTTTTTTTACTTCCGAATCAGGCTTGAATAATGCCGTATCTATCCCCTGCCCCACAAATCTAGCTTTAGGCGTAGGCAAACGCAAACCTGTTTCCGAACTTGCAAAAATCAATTTAACCAATGGTTCGGCTAATTTTAACGCTAAAGGGATAGCGCCGTGCGCATACCAAAGATAAATGGGTTTGCGTAATACAAACCAAATCGGCCAGCCGGCAAGCACCACTTCAGGCGACATATGAACAAAAACCGCGTCATATTTTTTTCTGTGCTTAAACGCAGAATGCCAAATTTTTAAAACCCGAGGCAGCCAAGCTTTACCAAGAGCAACCCCGATGGATCCGGCTGGCACATCGCTTTCATCAACATACCGGCTGATTAAAACCAAAGGACCCGCTTGTTTGGCAAATTCAGCCATCCAATTAACAGAAAACCCAAATACCGGGTCGTCATGTTTCAATGTCGGCGTATATATTAATAATCTTTTTGAATTGTGACTATTTTCCATATGACCTTAATCTCAAGTCATGATTTTCAATCGCCTTTTCAACAAACTCCCCAAAAGTATTATTTCCTTTCAATCCAGACGCAGCTAAAGACTGAACGGTTAAACGATTTTGGAGCATGGCGAGCATGGCCTGACTCAAACCATGCACATCTCCCACAGGCACAACATAACCGTTTTCACCGTTTTTAACCACCTCACCGGCACAACCCACATTGGTCATAATAACAGGCGTGTGACACATTAGCGACTCCACAGCCGTCATGCCAAAACCCTCTCCGTCCGAGGTGATGAGCGTGGCTACTGCTCCTTGATATAGTTCAGTCAAATTATCGGTCCAAGGGATGATCTCGACTCCAGCTTGTAATTCAAAATCAGCTATCCACTGCTTAACCTGACCCTCCAACGGCCCAGCCCCCACGATTTTAAGCTTAATATCAGGATCTTGCTTAACAACAAGACTGAAGGCATGGATGGCGAGGTCTATGCGTTTAATGGGAACGAACCTGCAAACCAAGAGGAAATATCGTCCTACGTCGCACGTCCCGCGTCCCACGTCAACCGACGTATTCCCGATAATTGATGATTGGTTATTGATTATTGGTAATTGGTTATTGGTAATTAAATTCAGCGGGAAACGGACCATCTTCTCTCGCGAGATACCAAGATTAGCAAGTGCATCTTCGGTTCTTTGACTGACAACTCGGATGGCATCCGCGCGTTTTACCAGCCACTTGGCCAACCAATATCTGAAATGATTTAAAAACGACTCTTGATAATAATACTTTCCATGAAAATGATAGCCGTGATCCTGAACCGCTAAGGCTGAATTGCACAATCTGGCTGATATGGCGCCCACCAAACCTGTCTCTACGGGATCTTGCGTGATAACGACTTTAATATCCGTGTTTCTGATTTTCCAGGCCTGCACCAAGGCATCCCAGACATAAAAAAACTTATGCCAAGAATGAGTGGAGATGACGCGCACATTGGGCGCGATTTGCTCATCAAACTTTTGCTTGGCAAAAACGATGATGACAGCCTCGAAATCTTTTAACTGATCAACAATTCTATCCCGCACTTTTCCGGGCTCAAAGAGTTTACGCTCAAGGCTGATAGACAGGATGCGCTGACGCTGGTCATGATTTGAATCACGCCCCTGGATTCCCGTTTTCACGGGAATGACAATGGGGGTGACGTGGGACCCGCCTTCGCCGAAGCTTCGGTGGGCAGGCGCGGGACGCGGGACAGCTTGCCCCGTCGATACGGGGTGCGACGATAAAATCGAGAACGTTTCATTTATCATCCTCTCAAAACCAAGCTTATCCGGCAACCCAACGCGGGACGTGGGACGAGCGACGAGCGACGATGCGATGGCTTCAACCCATGCTTGTTTATTTAAATACTCGGCCACCGTTACCAAGCCCGGAAAAAGTTCAGCGATTTCCGGATTCCCGCCTTTGTCGCTGACAATGCAAGGCAGACCCGTGGAAGCGGCTTCAACGACCACATGCGGAAAACCTTCATAGCCCGTGGCGAGCACGAATAAATGAGCCTTATGATACCACTCGGTTAATTCAGCCCGTGACAACCGGCCCAGCCACATAACGCGATCCGCCACGCCTATTTCTTGTGCGTGCTTTTTCCAATTCTCCAACTCCGGCCCATCACCCGCCACCGCCAAAACATATTCTTCCGGCAAATCTTTGATAACATCACACAAAAAATCCCCACCCTTCCAAGGCACAGCTCGTACGGCCGTCAAGATCACTTTTCGTCGCTCGTCGCTCGTCCCACGTAAATCTGACGCGAGACGTGGAAGCGACGAAATAGAATTATAAACAACGTTTATCTTATCAGCCGGGATACCCCACTTAGTAACGATTGTTTTAAGATACTTGGACGGCACAATAATCTGCTTAGCCCGCGACGCCACCCACCTCTCAACCGCCTCCATCAACCAAATCTTCCCCTCATGCCGACGCGTCACAAACTCATCCAGCAATTCAAACCCTCGTCGCTCGTCGCTCGTCCCAATCGTCCCGCGTACTTCTGACGTGGGACGCAGGACGTGCGACGCGGGACGTTGCTGGTATTGTTCCCACGCATAATCCCCCACTACTTTTAGAACAAGAGGTTTACGAGCAAAAATTGACGCCAAGGTAGCCGGCAACCCCTCTGACACCGGCCCTTGCGCATAAACCACATCCGCCTGGCGCGCAAGTTTGTAAGCATTCCAAAAATACATCCAGTATCTTTGTACGATGGCACGCGTGTTCGCGAACGCCGTGCCGATGTACGATGTACGATGTACGACCGTAACTTTATAATTTTCACCAATCTCTGTTTTCTCGTCCCCGTATGTGATGACAGCCACCTCATGACCTTGCCTCGCGAGTTCAGTCGCGACACCCTTAACATACCCGGCCGGTCCGCCGATTTCGGGAGGGTATATTCCAGTGGCTATTAATAACTTCATAAACCAACGTCTAGACCTTGATTAACTTGATTACGCTCAGATTATCCTTGATTACTTAATGACAGACCAAATTCAACTTAATGATGCTCAGATTATCCCTGATTACTTAATGAGCTGAATTATGATTAACATAATTACTTTGGGTTAACAACTTATCACTGCCTGATTTAAATTTGTTGTTGTATATTCTTTTAAATTCTAAACTTTTTGCGCCAAAATTAATTAATAGCCCGATTTCAACATTATAAGCCTCAAGATAATTCATGGCTTGCGCCAAATGAGCATTATCCAATTCAGTTGCCGCCTTAAGCTCAAGCATAACACAATTCTCAACGAAAAAATCCACTCTGCGCGTTCCTATATCAAAACCTTCATAATAAATCTTCATTTCTTTTTCCCTCTCAAATTCCAATCCTTGCATCTGCATCTCAATTTTTAAAGCACGCTGATATATAACCTCTTGAAAACCATTCTTCAAAACCCCATGAACTTTCATCGCGCATCCAATAATTTTATGGGTAATTTCATAAGTGTCCATATATACAGTCGCCATTTCAATAAATAATCCCGGAAAAATTTAAGCGTCATCGCGTTAAATTTGGTTTTGTCATTTAGTAATCAAGGTTAATCTGAGCGTAATCAAGTTAATCAAGGTCTAGACAATGAGCTGAAAACCCCTCCCATCCTCTCCGCTATACTAACCCAATTATACTGATTAACCGCCAAATCTTTGCCTTGACGTATCAGTTTATCGCGCAATCCGGGCTCTGTTTGAATACGCACAGCCGCTTCTGCGATAGTCTCGGGTTTACCGGGTTCACAAAACAAGCCGGTCTCACCGTCGGTCAGAAAATCAGGAATACCTCCCACGGGCGTGCCTATGATGGGGATGCCCGAAGCCATGGCTTCCAAAAACGAATTGCCCAAACCTTCGGACAAGGATGGCCGGCAAAAAATATCGGATGACTGCAACAAACCCGGCAGTTCAGCGTGTCCGCGCAGGCCTAAAAATACCACTCTGTTATCCAATTTATTTTGTGCCACCAATTCTTTTAACTTGGCCATATCTTCGCCGTCGCCCACCACCAAGACTTTATAATTATCCGGCAAATGAGTTAAAGACAAGATCAGATGGTCGGTCGCGTTTTTAAGTACCAAGCGCGAGGCCGTGACCAAGACCACGTCGTCCGGTGCAAAACCCATGGCCTGACGCAAGGCCTGCCTTTCATCCGGAGTTATGGATTGTGTAAAACGCGTCACATCCACGCCATTGGGAATGATAACCGGCTCGCCTTTAAAACCCATATTCTTGCCCCAATCGGCCAGAAACTTGCTGATAGCCTGTATTTGATTGGCGCGGGTAAATATCTTTTTGAAAACCCAGCCTAAAGGCCTGACACGTTTTAAAATATATTCCGGCGGATCGCCCTCTTGCAGAGTCAACAACATCTTGGTTTTAGGACGCAGCCACGTATAAAACAAGGCCGCGAAACCCCCAAAACTGGCCATCATGGACCAGATGCCGGCCACTTCGTCCTGTTTGGCCAAACGCCAAGCTTTGAAAGCACCTAAAAAGGGCAGCAAATATTTATCCACAGGCTTGCCCAAACCGCAACGATAAACCTCCACCTTCCCCACTCTCTCGTGATCCGGCAGTCCGGCCTGAATTTTGGCGGTCACCATCACAAAATCATAATCATTGATTCTGTCCGTGATTTCTTTAATGGCAACTTCAGCCCCGCCCACCAAAGGAAAATAGGCCGTGGAGAAGATAATGATTTTTTTAGACATATTATTGAGAAATATCTTTTAAAATGGCGTTATAAACAAAACGAATTTGATTGGCGAACACATCGCCCGTGCGATTGGAGGCTGTCAGACGGGCGGACGAAGCCACATTGGCCGCATAATGCAGTTGATGCCCCGAAGAAGCAGAGATCTGATCCGCGTTCTTCAGAATAGTGTTTAACAACAAACGCAAATGCCAGGGGACTTTTTCTAATTTTTGATCAGCCAACGAAATCAACAACGGCATGTGTGATTGACGGCGAAACACAATACCGGCCAAAGCCGCGTAACTGGCCATGATGGACCAGGTGAACAAATATTGATGGCGAGCCATTAATTCTTTGGCTTTACGCGGTCCGTACCAAGGCAAAAAATATTTATCTGTTTTTTTGCCCCGGCCGATTTTATGCACTGTTACATTGGACAAGGGCGACCCGGCCCGCAAAGCATCGGCCGAAAAAGCCGAAGTAATCACGTCAAAATGCACATCTTTCATCAACTCCATGAGTTTTAACAAAGCCTGTTCCGCCAAGCCCTGCACCGGATAAAAAGTGGTGGAAAAAACCAGAACCCTTTTATCCTCTCCGGCCAAGCGTTCGGTTTTAGCGATAAAATCACGAATGTATTCGTCCAATCTATGCTTCTGCTCCCAGCCCAAAGCCCGCGCTCTGGAGGTATCAGCTTGGGAAGTCAAGCGATTGCCCCGCCGTTCCGGGAGCATGACTACGGGCGCGCCAAACATTTTGGCTACGTCCATAACCGAAAAAGCCTGTTCCGCGCCCAAGCCGAACTCATCACCTTCTCCCTTATCGCCCACCAAAATCAAACCATCCACGATATCATCCACGTGCGTGAAATTTCTGGCTTGCGTGCCGGGTGCTGTGACGGTTAAGGGCTGACCCTGCCTGAATTCCTCGCTGAAAATGCCGATCAAAGTGGAATACGGACCGTGACTGATTTCGCCCGGACCGTAAACATTATAAAAATAAGTGATGGCAAAAGGCAGGCCGTACCACTGTCCATAATTTTTAACCAGCTCCGTGTTGGAGGCTTTCATCCAGGTATAAGGCGTGAGATCGCGCCCCAAACCGCCGTCCGAAAATTTGGTAGATGAACCCGCGTACACGATTTTACAATTTTTCTTACGGCAAAATTCCAACACCGCAAAAGTGCCCGCCTTATTCAAATCCCAAACCAATTCCGGCGGATCCTCCAAACTTTTTTCCACGCGCGAATACTCACCCAGATGAAAAACCAAATCCGGAGTTTCGCTGACCAATTTTTCGATTTCTTTGCTGTGCCCCTCTCTGTATTCCACCCCCGGCACATGATTGTCACGCGAACCCGTAAAATAATTATCCAGGCTGATTACTTTGTGCCCCAAAGACACCAACCGCCGGCAAAGATTGGAGCCCACAAAACCCGCGCCTCCGGTCACCAGGATTAATTTTGAGTCCATAATACAGCCAATTTAGCTTAATTAGGCGCAAAAAGCAATGACCCCACTTCGCACCCGGTGCTTCGCGGGGTACAGCTCCGTGGATTCCCGTTTCCCCCACCTACGCTTCACTAACAAAGCTCTGGTGGGCACAGCACGGGAATGACAAAATGACGGTCATGTCATTGCGAGGAATGAGTCCGACGAATGCCACGGCACGGCGTTCGCGAACTCCGTGCCGTGGCAATCTGCTTAGAGTATCAGGCTGATTAGCGAGATTGCCGCGCTCCGCTCGCAATGACAATGTTAGTTTTGACGCAGGACGCGGGACGAGCGACGCAGGACGTTAGGTACGTGAGAGGACGTTATGTACGCTAAGTACGTGGCACGTTGTTACATGCTACATGCTATGTGCTATATGCTACATGCTATGTGCTACATGCTACATGCTACATGCTATGTGCTATATGCTACATGCTATGTGCTACATGCTACATGCTACATGAAAATGGACGTTATTCACGATCCGTTGTAATTTATGCTTATGAGCCAAGTTAAGCCGATTCTGCTCATGGTTACCAGCCAAGACTGGGGCGGAGCCCAAGCCTATGTTTTTAATTTGGCGCTTGAAATGAAATCACAAGGCCTACCCGTCATCATCTGCGCCGGCTCTGCCCCGACGCGGGACGACTCTTTGGGCCAAAAATGCCATTCCGCAGGCATTGACTTCATCGAAATAAAACACCTGGCGCGCAATATAAATCCGATAGATAATTTTTTAGCTCTGATTGAACTGATAAAATTATTCAGACGCGTCCAACCCCGGGCCATTCAACTCAATAGCTCCATGATGGGCGCCGTCGGTTCTTTAGCCGGGTATCTGACAAAAGTGCCCAAGATAGTTTACACGGCTCATGGCTGGGTTTTTAATGAACAATTGCCGAACTGGAAAAAAACTTTATATATTTGGATAGAAAAAATATCAGCTCGCTTAAAGCACGTGATTATTTGCTTGCATGATCAAGATTTGGAGCTGGCTAAAAAACACGGAATTAAACCACGACAAAAAATCACCGTTATTCCTAACGGGATTGATGCTATAACTTTTGAAAAAAACCTTGCCGGACGGGAAGAGGCTTGTAAGACATTAAGCGAGATTGCCGCGCTCGTCGGACTCCCTCGCAATGACAATGTTAGTTTTGACGTAGGACGCGGGGTCCTTCCTTTCGCGAAAGGAGGGAGGACATTGGGTTTTTTGTTACATGCTACATGTTACATGTTTTGTGACGAGCGACGTGGGACGTTAGTCGGCACGGTGGCCAACGCCTATCCGCCCAAAAACCTGCTTTGGTATTTGGAGGTGTGCCAAGCTGTGCACGCTAAGGATCCTGATATCCGTTTTGTGATTGCGGGCGATGGTCCGCAAATGGAAGAATTAAAAGCCAAACACCGGGCACTTGAGCAAGAAGAATATGTTTTACTGACCGGCAGATTAGACCCGGCCGGTATTTATCAAGCTTTTGATATTTTTGTTTTGCCCTCGAGCAAAGAAGGCATGCCCATCACTATCTTAGAGGCCATGGCCGCCAAACTGCCGATTATCGCCACGGATGTGGGCGCCTGCCGCCTGATGCTCGAGCCGGACGCGGGCCTGATTGTCCCGCCCAATGATTTATCAACCTTGACTCAAACCATTCTGGATTTGACGGATGACGCGGATAAACGCCAAAAACTGGGCCAACAAGCCTACCAAAAAGTTACTCAAAATTTTACCTGGCAAAATACCGCTGATCAGACCATAAAAGAACTCCTCTAAACCTACCCTCTCCCGGAACCGGGAGAGGACCTCCTCGCAGTTCTGCGAGGAGGGGTGAGGGTGCCGCCCCCAGCTCCGTGGATTCCCGTTTCCCCACCTACGCTTCACTAACAAAGCTCTGGTGGGCACAGCACGGGAATGACAAAATGACGGTCATGTCATTGCGAGGAGTCCGACGACGCGACACGGCGTTCGCGAACGCCGTGTCGCGGCAATCTGCTTAGACAGCTAACTCATAAGCGAGATTGCCACGCTCCGCTCGCAATGACAATATTGGTTTAGACGTGCGACGTTAATCAGCTCACCTCCTCGGTCCCTTATACTCACCTTCAGTTGTAGTAACCGTATTAGTCACTGCGGGCGGAGTCACGGCCGGTGTGGCACTGGCAGTCGACATTTCCAGGGACTGCTCTATGGTAGTCGCTCTGCCGTCGATTAAAGGTTGTAATTGAGCTTTGGATTTGGGATCCATTTGCACCACGGCTCCCAAAATCAAATTTCTTTCTTCCATCAAACCATGCGTTTCCATAATTTGAGCAATCTGCAGATAAGTGGCGGCCGGAGCAGCCGGCAAGGTAGGCAAAATTTCAATCAGTGATTTTAACCCGTCTTTATCCCCTTTCAGACCATAAGCTTGAGCCACCATCATAGCATCTTGCGCGCCGCGCATAATATACGGCCGGCTGACGCGCATGGACTTAATAAGGCTGTCCGCGCCGTTTTCAATGTCCCTGACGTCATACCATTGGCTGATACCCAAATACCACCAAGCTTCTCCAATTTCTTCGTCAAAAGACACAGCCCGCCTGAATTGCTCCACAGCTTCTTGCGGCCGGCCCATTTCGGTCAGCAGACGGCCGTAGCTGAAAAATAATTGCTGGCGCTTGGGACTTTCTTTAATGGCTTCCAAAAACTGATCCTCGGCCTGCTTTTGGATGTCCGGATCTTTAACCGCGCGCCCCACAGACTGCAGTAAATTGGCGTAGATAAAACGCGGATGCGCGTTGATGCCGTGCGTCACCAAATGCCTGTCCGATACTTCCCGGGCCAGATCAAACATGGCGCGCCACTCTGGCCATTGAGTTAAACGTCCGCTGTCCGCCAAACTGATTAAATTTCTGGAATGCAAGAAAGTCTGTTCATCCAGATAAGGCGTCTGAATGGCGGCCGCTTTTTTGGAATAATTCAACCATTCGCTTAAATTGCCGGCTCCAAAATAAGTATTGCCCTTGATGACCAAATAAGAAGCATAAGCCGGCATAACCGAAGTCAACCAAATAAGCAAGATAAACACGGCCTGCAATAAACCGTAAGCCACCCAAGGCACGGGGTTGGTGGGGGCCGGCTTCTCATCTTTAACCTGAAGTTCTTCTTTGCCCGCGAACACCGGAAACCCGATGCAAATGACCAGCGCGTACAACAGATAGCTCATACTGAAAGCCGCCGGGTGATCGAACACAAAAATATTTTGCAAAAAATAACCGGCCGGCAAGCCCATGAGCACGGCCGTAGTGGGAATATCTATGTGCTTTTTGAGGCGGGCCTTGATAATGGTGACATACAACATGATCCACAGGCCCAAAAAAGTCACAAAACCCACAATGCCCGTCATGCTGAACACATCCATGACCGTGTTATGCGCGCGGTCAAACCAAGTTTCATAATAGCCGGCCCGCAAAGACTCGGGATTGTACTTGCGGTTAAACAGGATGTGAAAATCATCCAAACCCCAGCCCGTGAGCGGGCGCTCTAAAAATCCTTGCCAGGCGATGTCCCAGGCAATAAAGCGCCCGGCCGTGCCCGTCTGCAAAGAAAAGATGCGGCTGGCCGTGGGAAAAGATTTGGCAAAAGATTCAAAGGCCGGGGTTTTGACGCCCACGGTCACTATACCGATATACAAAAAGGCGCAGGCCAAAATCGCGCCGATAATGCCAATCCTGATTTTTTTGCTGTGATGCAATAAACCGACCGTGGCGGCCGAGATGACCATGGCAAAAATCAGGCCCATAAACGGACCGCGCGAACCGGCCGCGAACAAAGCGGTTAATGAGGTGATAAAAGCGATCACATACCAAGTTTTCCAGCCGTTGCTTTTGGTTTTAAACCATAAGAGCGCGATAAAAAACAAAATAAACAACTGATAGGCCCCTGAATAAATCGGATTATCCAGCAACCCGCCCACGCGCGGACCGGCCGGGAACATCAACAATTTGGGGAAAGGTTTTTGCAATAAAGCCACGCAAGCCATGAACACGCCCAAGATAATTTGATAATTCAACAAGGTTTTCCATTGATCCCAGGTTTTGATGAGCGAGGTGGTCATGGTCAGCCACATCAGAAAATGCAGCAGTGTAAACAAACCGTTCATGCGCTCCTGATTGCCCCACCAGGCCCGGATAGGATCCACCGCGAAGATGACGGACAACAGCAAAGCTACAAAATACGCGCCTATGGCCAAATACAGATAAGACCAGCGGGGCCGATATTTGGGTTCGATCCAGGCCAAGACCGCGTAAGCCGGAAAGGTCAGACCGATCAGAATTTGAAAAAAAATCAGCTTGGAAAAGACAAAAGGAAAAATAACTACGGGTACGAACATGAGAGGCATGAGCAGGCCTCCGTAGATGCCTCCATAAACAATGGTTTTGAGTATTTTAATGGCGGTTTGACGTTGCATATGCCCCATAGAATAGCACAAACGCTCATCCAAACCAAAACCCCCCGAAGCTTTAGCGAAGGGGGGTTGGCACCGGACCATGGGTCCGATGATTTAACCTTGATATTTCAAGATTAGCTTTCAGTCCAAAGGCACGAAGCTTTTGGAGATTGCTCCAGACTAATCCGGAGCACCGAACGTCCGATTCTTTCTTCAGCCCATCCCCTCTCCCCATGCGGGGAGAGGGGCGCTTTCAGCCAAAGCCGAAAGCCGGGTCTGAAGTCCGAATTAGTTGCTCACTGAAGAGGTCTGAGTCAGATCCTCGACTAACAAGTCATTTGTCCAGTCGAATGAAGTCTGATCAGCTGACGAGTGGTTGATTTCCGAGTTATCGGACCACAGGAAGGTACCCAAGTAATCAGCCGTGCCATCCGGGGCGCCATTAACGGCACCTGTATCCAAGTTCCAAACATTGGCATTGGACACAAAGGTTGTACCGCCGGAAGTCACAGGTGAGCTGTTCTTGAGGTACGCGCGAGCCACAACCGTCGGGGTCGGATCGCGGAAGAACGACGTGGTTACGTTGTTGCCCGAACCGGAGGTTGAGCTGACCGTCGCGCGCAGCGAGTAGGTGTTGCCCGAACCGGCGATTGAGCTCTCTTGCGAGTTGGAGGTCGTAAAGGCTACGGCAACTCTAACTGAAGAGGTGGCGGCCGGAACGCCGGTGGTCTTTAAGTCCGCACCGGTTTCCGCATTGTAAACAGTGTAGTCAGCAGCCGTGATCTCTGAAGCGTTGCGGTACACCTTGAAGCCGCTCAAAGACACATTGGCTGATTTGGATACATTGAAGACAATCTGTTTCAGGGCAACAGTGCCGGCTGAATCAGCGCCGATCTGCACGCGGTACAGTTCTTGTTCACTGCCCGAGTTGAAGACCGTGTTGGTCAAGCTCTGTCTGGTAACAACCGGTTTGCTCTTGCGGAGCACCATGTTGTTAGCATCCAAGTCGCCTGAAGTGAAGTAAACACGTTCGCCGGAAGCGGCACCCGTGGTGCGGATGTTGATCTTGCCGGTGTAGTTGGCGTCCCAATCACCAGTGGTGGTGACGGTGCTGACCAAACCTAAGCCCGGTTGATGACCCGTGCGGGTCACGCCGGTCAAAGCTCCGTTAACAGTGGAAGAAGCTTCGATGTTGCTCATCTTAGCCCACAATTCAAAGGAGGCACTGCCATCCTTGGGAACCGTGATTTCACTGCCTGTGAGTTGAACGTCTTTTTCACCCGTGGCACCGGACTCAAATTGAGCCGTACCCTTAACATCGCCGTTTTGAGCGATGGCTACCATGCGGAAGTTGGCGTTGTCGCCACCAGCCAAGGAGTGGACGCGAACCAAATCAATGTTCATGTCCTCGAATTGAGCCGTTACCTTATATTTGGCAAACGGTACCCAAACGTCCTTTTCCAAACCGCGGGCAATCACGATGGCTTGAGCCGGATGACCTTCAGCCGCAACCGTGATGGAACCGGAGTTCAAAATCACATGATAAACCGAAGGCGTGGTGCCAAATTGTTGGCCCGCCGCTGTTCCGGTTAATTTAGCGTCGATGGTCGGAGTGATGGTATTAGCATCCTCGTCTTGAGCTGTTACACCATTGGTCGAAGCCAAGCCCACAGCCAGTTTGTCCTGGTGAGTGGTGGAGGCGGCCGAACTCAAGGTGGCCTTGACCGTCAAATTCTTGGTCGTGCCCTTGGCAATCTTGAGGTTCATGTTGGTGATGGAAGCTTCACCCGTTTTGGTGTCAGGCACGCGAGCCAAACCGACTTGCGTGTCACCGTCCCAAACGGACAATGAAGTCACACGCTCGTCGCAGTTGACCAAAGCGTTATCTGAACCGAAATCATCAGCACCGATATCGGCCTGACATTTCAGCAACAAGTTGGTGATGGTCACATCTGATTGTGAACCGGCAGTTAAGGTAAGACCGGTGACGGGCTTATCTTGAGCCTTTTTCACCAAAGTGCCGGAATACGGGGTGGAAGACAAACCAACTTCCAAGCTGGAAGCTTTGACAGTCATGTTGTTACCGTTGGTAACAGCATTCGGCACGATCTTGGTGGTGATATCCAAGTTCTCGCCAGTGTCAACTATCTTGACATCGCCCAACTCAAAACGCTGGAAGATACCGCGATATTGTTTGTCGATGTACAAAGCGTCATCCGAGTTGGCCAAGTCAGCGACTAAAGCCAAGTCCATGGTCTCGCCGGCCTTGATGTTGAAGGTCTCGTTGAACACGAGGTCTTGCAACGTGGTATTGCCGGAGGTCGAGAGTTCCTTAGGACCGACCAAAGTCTTATCATTGGCCAAGTTGACTACTTTGAGGTTGCGGAAGAACAAGGTTGAACCGTTGTACAATTGACCGCTGACAGCCTGCAATTGCATGCGCAAGTTGCGGATTTCCAAATCATTGTCAGGTGAGGTGAGCGAGAACTTGTACAGAACTGTGCCCAATCTGCCCTTGGCAATGTTGGAAGCTGCCGGACCATTGTACGCAAAGGTCAATTGACCGCCTTGCGTGGTAACTTCGATGTAGTTGGAACCCGAGTTGTCGAAGTTGGCGATGGTCACAGCCGCGCCTGAATTGTAAACAGTGTCAACCGCGTAGATGTCCGTGGCATATTCCACATAGGTGCGGATCTTGCGTCCGGCGCGTCCGGCCACATCGGCGCGGAGCGAGAACACGCGGGTTACACCATTGGGAAGCAGATACGGGGTGTCGAAATTCAACACGATTTGACCCTTGGAGCTAACCGCGGCGGACGAAGCCACCTTGGTTGTGCCTTGATATAAGGCGAAGTTCTTGAGATCAGCGTTGTTGATGTCGCCGCCTTGGTACAAGGTTACGCGATGAATGCGCAAATCATTGGTGCTGGCCGTGAGCTTGAAGCTGGAAATTTCAGCATCCTTGGCGCCAATGTTCGGGTTGGCGGGTTGAGGACCCTTTTGGATGTCAACCGCGCCGGCCAAAGCCGTACCCTTGACAAACACGTTGCCGCGGACCGGGAAAGAACCGCTGACCGTGCCCGTGCCGGAAAGCACTACACTGGCCGCGTCACCCAATTCGAAAGCATGGTTGCCTCCGGTATCACCAGCTGAATTAAAATCAGCATAGATGTAATAGGACTTGGTGGTGTTGGCCGGAATGGAGATGTTCAAAGAATTGAACTCAACCTTGTTGGTGGTGGCGTTGACCGAGCGGCCCGTGGTTAAACGGTTGCCGGCTGAATCATACAAGTAGACGTTGGCGAAATCCGACGTCACACCCACACCCACGCGATGGAAGTGCAAACCACTTACATTGGCGCCGGTGCTGCCAGCGGTTAAGTTGACTTTGATCATCGGAACTGACATGGCGTTCTTAGGCACCGTGGCGCCGGCTGGCGTATCGGAAGCCAAAGAAACAGTCACATCACCGCCTACAACCGGGGCGGCGCCGCCGCAAGCCACTGTCCAGAAATTATCCGGTTCAGCGGTCGTAACGTCCGTGCCGTTGGTGTAAGCGATTTCGGTCATGACCATGTTGGTCATGTTCCATTTGTTGGCCGCAAAAGCCGCATCACCCGCGATCTTGCGCTTCAAACCATCCCAGACAACATACTTTTCAGTGTCGCCGGAATAAGAAATCAGCTGACCGTTCGGATGAACGTTGCTGGCAATGGAAGCGCCCACCGTGTAGTCGCCGAAATAAGCATCCGGCACGTCCACGACGCGCGTGTTCCAAGCATCACCGTAAAGGGCCTTGGCAATGGCTTCGGATTCGATCCAGTGCAAAGTACCGCATTTGGTGACCGCATAAGTCTGGGGATCCGTGGTGATTTTGACCAGGTTGGTACCCGGGCGCATGGTCACGTTCTTTCCAAGAGAGATGGCTGCGAGTTCTGCATCCGTAATGGTCTTAACGGATGAGAAATCTGAGAACCATGAGAAAAAGGTTTTCTCGTTCGGGAATACATAGCGCATTCCGTCGTTGGCGTAAAAGTAAACAGCCGGGCCGGAGGCCTTGATCAAATCGCCGGCATTAAGCGTGGCGGCTTGAGCTGTTACCGGGAAAGCCAAAGCACCGACGCCCACGGAACCAAAAATGGTTACAAAAGCGACGAATGAAGAGAAAGCTTTCTTTAAGTAATTACCCATAGATTAACTATTGGATTGTTATCGAGTGTCTTGCGACACACGATTCTGTGCGAGGGGCATCCTTTTGGAATGCTGACCCCGCGATAAGATTGTTATGAATGAGGTGATCACTCTTACCGGCTGGCGCCGGCATCGACCTTGATTAGAGGATCTTGGCGAGGATTTTACATTTCGGGCGCTGGAGTTCGAGATCCCATGGGAACCGGCGCATGATACATGTAGCTTGTAACAAGTAACATGCAACATTTTTCGTATCATTTTTCAGGCCTCACTTTGACATGAGACATGAAACTGATTCGGGGTTCCCCCGCCCGTCAGGACATCCCTCTATATAAAGACAGATGCCCTGTTCAGCGTGAGAGGCCAAAAACCGGCCGTCATCCTCCCTGGCCCGTATCAACCTCCGAACTCTCAAGAGTTGAAGTTGAAGCGTCTGGCGTAGTAGTGGTGTTTTGAACCGGTTCCGTGGAGCTGGCGCTCGGCAAAGCCGGTTCATTAATTACCGCCGTACCTGTTGTCGGTGCTTGTTGTTCTAAAGTTTTTTGCGCATCAAAAGCCTGTTGAGTTCCCACTTTCAACTTGGCAATAGCTTCATCCATCTTATTCTCATCAGCCAATTGATCGACTTCGGATAAAGATTTTTGCGCTTCCGTCACTTTTTGCAAATTGGATGAAGTAGTGGTCGTCATGGCCGTTCCGCTGGCCGAACCTAAAGTAGTAGAACTGGCCGCGTCTATCGCGGGCATCGAACCAAAAGACTGGGACATGGTTTTGGACACCATCTCACCGTGCGTTTTTAAAACGTCGGCCACATCTTGTTGCGAAACCACATCTCCGTCTGTCTTATGCGTATCAGCTAAAATCTCAATCGCCTTAACCGACGCACTGGAAGCCGCTTCTTGAGCTTCCGTGATCTTGGCTTTTTCTTCAGGCGACATTTCCAGCTTGGAATCCTGCAGAGCCTGCACCACGGCGCTGGTCTTTTGATCGATCATTTTGGCCGTGTCTTTTATATCTTGAGCGCCGGCCTTGCCCTGCATATCTCCCAACTGTTGTTTAATGGTATCCATGTCGCGCTTCAAAACCTCGGCCGTTTGGATAACCTTTTCTTTTTTATTGGCATCGGGCGCGGCTATCACCTTTTTCATTTCATCCACTCTGCGTTCCGTAAATTCGGTTTTCAGTTTGACTTTATCTTTCGAATCTTTGGCCATGGCCAAACGCGCCTGTTCGGTGGCCAGTTTAACACTGTATAAAAAATCTCCGGGCAAAGACTGTTCGGCCGCGGACACGGAAAACAAAGATCCGCCGAACAAGGTGACAATCACGGCCAACCCGGCAAAAACCGGTTTGCGAATCATTTTTGAAAAATTAAAAAACGGTGATACGAATTTATATAATTCACCGGCCACTTCTTTTTTACGAGGCGCTTCCACGGGCAGAGTATTTTTCACCTGCATGAGCAAGGTTGAGCGCGTGGATAATAACCAAACCGGATCCGGCTTGGATCGCTGAACTATAGCTTTGATCTTACGAATCTTTTTTAACAGCTGATAATAGCTCATGGTTTGATTAATTCAGATCTTTGATGGCCTTTAAAGCGCGATGGTAGATAACTCTGACATGTCCCACGTCTTTGTTTAAGATGGTGGCGATGTCTGAAAATTTCAGCCCATCTATCAGCCTCAAAGCCAGCACATCCCGGAAATCGTCTTTCAGCTTGTCCACCTGCTTAAGCACCAAGGCCAGCTCGGTACGGGCCTCGATCTGATCTTTGCCCCGGCCCATGTCCGTCTGTGTTACATTAGACGTTAAATCCAGGCCAAACGTTACATCTTCAGTCTGCGCTTCGGATATAACATCTCTGTTGCGATAAAAATCCGCCACCAAATTACGCGCGATTTGGTACAAAAAAGCTCTAAGATTGGTAATCTCTTTTTGATTCTGCAGATGTTGCCACAAGCGGGTAAAAGTCTCAGCCGTAATATCCTGCGCGTCTTCTTTACGCGGTAATTTGATAATTACAAAACGATAGATAGATTCAATATGTCTATCATATATCTTGGCAAAAGCATCCGGATCTCTTTTGATCTTCAGTCGGTAGAGTAGGTAGCGATCAATCAATTGCGTCATGAATTGGGGCTAAGTTAACCTAACAAACGCAAAATACAGGTGACTGGTAGCTTGCCACAAATGCGTAAAAATAACAATTATTCAACCCGGTTTTCCGGCCCCGCCAACCCCGGGAGAGAGCTGTGACTTGGTGTATTCCCATATTTGTCCAATATAGTGTTGACAAAAGTCTATTTTAAAGCTATAAATCATACATAATATGGATACCCAAGACCTTAGATTAAGCGTTTCGCAAGCCGCCAAACTTTTCGGAGTTTCTGATCGCACCATCCGCCGGGCCCTGGCCCTAAAACAAATCCGATATATCGTGGTGCGCAACCGCTACCAATTGAATTTCGAATCTGTGCTCAACTGGTCACAGTACAATCCCCAAGTGGCCAAAAAAAGAGATGCTAAAGGCTTGGGTCAATGGGTGGAAAAATGGAAAATCAAAAACCCCAAATTCGCCCCCCGCCCGCCCGAGCCGCCAAAGGTTTAGCTTTGTGGATTCCCGTTTTCATAAGAAAACAACAATCATGTCATTGCGAGGAATGTAATCATGACGTGGCAATCTGCTTAGACGACTAGCCAATAAGCGAGATTGCCGCGTCGTCGGACTCCTCGCAATGACATGGTGGCATTTTAATGATTTAGTGATGACGTCCCTCTTTTTGTCATCCTCGCGTAGGCGGGGATCCAGTTTATAAACTCACCCTAACCCTCTCTTAAGATTAAGAGAGGGAAAGTAAGCTCGAAAGTGGAGCACAGCTCTGTCGTAGGACGACTGGGACGTGCGACGTAGGACGTGCGACGAGCGACGTTAAATACGCTAATAATTTCCGTAAATCCGTTCCAACCCGGCCAAATGTTTTTCCCAAGTATGTTTTTGATTAACCAACTCCCGGCCCGCATCACCCATTTCCAATCTTTGTTCCGGACTAAAAGTTTCCATTTGATTAATCGCCTCGATCAAAGATTCTATCTTGCCGGGGTCAACCAAAAAACCATTGATACCATCCTGCGCGAGTTCCGGAATGCCTCCCAAGTTGGAAGCTATCACGGGCGTACCCAAAGCCATGGCTTCCAAAATAGACAAGGAAGAATTTTCGTACATCAAAGTCGGCTGAATCAAAGCCTTGGCCTTGGATACCTGCTCCGCGACCAAAGCGCTGTCCAAAAAACCCAAAAACTCAACTTTATCCGAACCTGATTGCTCAACCAATTTATGCAATTCATGTTTTTGCGGCCCGTCACCGATAATCAACAGCCTGCTTTGTGTATTGGCGCGCAAAAAAGCCCTGATCAAAATCTCCGGGCCTTTTTCAGCTGACAACCGGCCCACATACACATAATCACCCGTGCCGCGTTCCGCGGATAACTGCTTGACTTGCTCAACCGGATTGGGCAGATAAACCAATTTTCCGGGCGGCTCTCCCCAGTCTTCCATTTTTCGGCGCATGAATTCCGAAGGACAAATAAAACGCGTGACCGCTTTTTCATAGCTCTGAAAAAACTTGGTCATGTACATTTCGGAAGAGGCCAGCAAGCTGGGCCAAAATCCACCCAAACAGCCATGGCAAACAGCGTTGTAATACTTACCGCCCCGGCACCGCTCGCATGGCCGTCCGCCGACAAACATTTTATAGTTGGGACAAGCCAGTTTGTAATCGTGTAAAGTTTGAAAACAGGGGATAGAGTGCCGGTTAATCACCCTCAAGAGGCTGGTGGATAAGTGATGATAAATATTATGCAAATGCACCACGTCCGGCTTCAGATCGGAAATCTGTCTTTCAAAAGATTTTTCAGCTTCCGTATTCCACACAAAATTTTTAGCCTTTTTCAAATCCAAAACCGCGCCTTCCGCTTTATCGTACGCGTAACGAGTGACAAAATAATTTTTATCCACAGTTGGCAAATTGCGCTCTGACCGGGTTGAAAAAGCGTGCACCTCATGCCCCGCCTCCTGTTGTTTTTTAATCAAGGAATGCAAATAAACTTCAGCTCCCCCATTCAAATCAAAAAATTTATTAACGTGCAAAATCTTCATACGGCTTTGGATTTTAAACCTTCAGCCAAAACCTCTTGATACAACTCCGCGTAAGCGGCCGCCATGTTCCGCTGTTCAAATTTTTGCCAATCAGACTCCGCGGCGCGCCGGGCTTTTTCCGTATAAGGCGCAGGATCTATCAAAACGCTTCTAACAGCCTGGCTCCAGGCCTGAATATCATCCGAAGGCACAAAAGTAACCTGCGAATCATCCAGCAATTCTCTTAAAACCGGTAAGTCGCTGCACAAAACCGGAATACCGGCGGCCGCGGCTTCGATCACCGCCAAACCAAAACCCTCCCATTTGGACGGAAAACAAAACAAATCATGATCAGCCAGCAAATCAGGCACATCTTCTCTGACCCCCAAAAAACTG
Source organism: Parcubacteria group bacterium ADurb.Bin192 (assembly GCA_002070095.1). Lineage (GTDB taxonomy): Bacteria > Patescibacteriota > Patescibacteriia > 2-12-FULL-60-25 > 2-12-FULL-60-25 > MWCR01. The sequence continues at coordinate 44,095 of MWCR01000005.1, forward strand.
ACCCGGGGCGCGAGGCGCAGTTCATAAGCCAAGTTGCACAATTTTTGCCGCAAACTGCCGTCCCCCACCACGGTCAATTGCCAAGGCTGTTTGATATAAGACAAAGCGCGCAATAACAGCTCGGGATTTTTTTGCTCTTCCAAGCGCCCCACATAAATTATGCGGGGAATATCGTGCAACAACGTACCTGATCTTTTTTTTATTTTGGACAGATCCAAACCATTGTAAATCAAACGTATTTTTGTTTGAGGCACGCCTACCCGGTCTTGCAGATAAACACTTACCATCTTGGAGATGGCCGCGTACTTAACCGAAAAGCCGGCCATCAAACGCAAAACCAAAGACCGTGTCCGGCTGTAATCAGGATTGACGTTGTGCTCCGTAGTGACGATGTTTTTCAGCCCGGCCAAGCGCGCGGCCAGCCGCCCCCAAGTATCACCGCCAAAAAGATGCGTATGCACCACCTCAGGCCTAACATCCATCAGCCACTGGCGCATGTTCCAAAAAGATTTCCAACGCCCCAAAAATCCCCGCCTTTCCATGACCGTGCACGGCACATGTTTGCTCTTTAAAATCTTATGTAATTGACCTGTTCTGACATGCGCCAAAACCGCCACGCTAAACCCTCGTTCCGGCAACAATTCGGCCAATTGAGTGACAATGATCTCGGCTCCTCCCAGTTCCAGCGTGGGAATGATTTGCACGGCCAAGGGCTGGGCTTGAGACAACCGGGTTTCCAACAGCCAGCCGTCAGCCGTTTTTCTGGGCCAATAATCACTCATGACATTGTCCCAAGCATCCAGCACATGAAAACACCGGCTCCCGCGCCGCATCCAGATCCGGCCCATGAGATAAAAAAATTCTTTAAACCAAACCGACGCGTTATCCGAAAACACCACCATGAAACCCGCGTCTTTGAGTTGCTTGATCAGCCGGCGGTAAGAATAAAACTGTTTGTGCGGATCCTGCGCCAAACTCTGGATGGTGGAAATGCCAATCAGACGCTTGATAATCTTTTTAACCCAGCGCCCGCCCTGATTCCTGTCCAACAAACGGCGGATACGCTCTTCCAAGCTTTGTCCATTGGGCAATGAGAATAAAACCAGACCATGAGGCGTGAGCTTTTTCTTGATGGTTTGTAAAAATACTTCGGGCCGGCTTTGATGTTCCAAAACTTCGGAGCAAATTATGATATCAAAACTGTTATCCGGCACCGCGGTTTCATCACCCACCACAAAAGTGGCCATCACTCCGGCTTCTTCCGCGGCTTGCGCGGCCGCTTTAACGGCCGCGTCCGAAAAATCCATGCCCACCACCTGAAAACCCATGGCCGCCAAAGGTATGGAAATATTGCCGTTGCCGCAACCTATATCCAATATCTTATATTCAGCCGGATCATCATCTCCGGCAAAAGCTTGAACTCGGTCCATGAAAAAATCCAAACGGCGCAGACCTCCTGGTTCGCGATGATAAGCGGTAACCGCGTGATAGGGACGCGAAGGACGCATGTTAAATAAGTGAAGGCGGTTCAAGCTCACGATCCGCATGCCGCAAAATGGAAATACCGGCCAGCATAATACCCACGGGCAGCCACATGTGAGCCGTCCAATAAGCGGTGTTCAGGAATTGATACAAGATCGCGCCGCCCGCCGAACAGACCAGGGCATAGGCCGCCAACTGTTTGTTTTTGGGTATGAATTTCAGCGTATGCCTGATCATTTCAACTCCGGCCAGCAATAACCACGCATAGGTCAATATACCCAATAATCCGGTTTCTGTCATGAGCTTCTGCCAAAAGCCGTGCGCGTCCAAAGGATCGCCGAATTCTTGAATAAAAACTTGGGCACTGCCCACCCGCCACACATAGGTTCCGGCCCCGCTGCCGATAATGGGGTGCTCTAAAAAAGCTTGGTAAGCAATGTCGGTCAGCATCCAACGCGTGGAATTGGAACTTTGGGCCACGTGCGAAAAACTGAATTGAATCTGAATTAAAGCCAAAGGTATCAGCAAGATAATTAAAAACAACAATTCACTGATATATTTTTTGACCATGGGCCGCCAAACCGTGGCCAGCATAAACACGGCCTGCGCGAAAAACACAATCCAAGCCGTGCGCGCGAAAGTCATCAAAGCCACCAACAGCTGTAACCCGGCCAGGCCGAACAAAAGACTTTTCCAACGATCTTTCTTGGCCAACACAGCCAAAGCCATGGACAAGGGCCCGGTCATTAAAAGCAGTTCGGCCAATACGTTATGATTTTCCCCGATCGGGCTCAAACCGAACAAAGCTATGGGATGCGCCCGCCTCACAAACGAACCGATTGATTCAACACTGGCCAAAGACAATAGTCCGTTCAAAGAGGCCAGCACGCCCACCACGGTCAAAATACCCAAAACCGCTTTCAGCCGGCGGCGCGAACGGATCAAGTTAACGGGCATGACCACAAAAGCCACGTAGCAAAACAAAACGGGTCGTAAAACAAATTTCAAAACCATCACCGGATCGGGTGCGTACGAACTGAAAACCGATATCAAATGAGCTCCGGTCAAAGCCAAATATGGTTGCCACAAAGGCAAGATCGGCTGCCAATTACTGTCCCGCCGCTTATACCAAAGATAAAAAATCTTGATGGCCCAGGCCCCCAGCACAAACAGCAAGATGGTCTCCCCTAAAAACAAGTCTATGGATCCGCCAAAAGCTCTCTCTCCGAACTTAAGACTGCCGGTGGGAATGGAGACGGTAAAACCCAAAAAAGGCAAGAAAAAAATGGCTAAATAAAGCGTAAAATACGTAAAACGCCAGGCGAATAAGATACCGATTAAACATGTGACTAAAAAAAATGGGGCTAAGTTGAGCCCAAAAGCCACCAATAAACTGCCTAAAAACAAGACTAAAAATATCACCCAAAACAAACTCCGCCAGTTATTGGAAAGGCTGTTTTTAGCTTTATTTTGGCCATTTTCATCCTCCATTGACGGTCATTATATCATATCCATATTATATCCGCGTTACAGGTTCTGAATGCTTAAGGCTGAACAACTCTGCTCAAGCACCCGCGGGGCTTGACAAAAACCCAATTTTAGCCTTAAGTGTCAACACATTTCGTACCTCGACATCGAGGACAACAACGAGGAGGAGCCCATCATGGGAACGAACCGAATGAAGATGGTCAAGGCAGTGAGCTTGCTCGGAAGCGTTGGCGGTGCGGCAGTGCTCGGCGGATTCATGATCCAGACGAGCGCCTGCGGCAACTTGGACACGCTCGAGCCCACAGGCTCGCAGAAGGAAGCCATCGAGCGCGGCGAGTACGGCTGCACCTGCGAGGAGAACGGGAAGTTCATCCAGACGGACAGCGGCGCGACCGCGGTCTGCGTGGACCGGCTGGCCGTGGAAGATGTCCTGGCCGCCGCGGCCACCCTGTACAACCCGAATTTCGTGTACAAGAACTGCCCGGAGCTGAACGGTCAGGATGCTGGCACGGGCGGAACCGGAGGCACGGGCGGGACTGGAGGAATGGGCGGCACCGGAGGCACGGGCGGAGCTGACGCAGGACTTCCCTGCGACGGGCTGTGCGGTACAGGAACCCACTGCGACCAAGCCACCAACAAGTGCGTGGCTGACGAGCAGGACGCAGGCACCGGAGGCACGGGCGGTACTGGTGGAACAGGTGGTACCGGAGGCACGGGCGGAGCTGACGCAGGACTTCCCTGCGACGGATTGTGTTCGATCGGAACCAAGTGCGACGAAACCACCAACAAGTGCGTGCCCAACGACTGCGACGGGCTCTGTTCGACCGGAACCAAGTGCGACCCGGTCACCAACACCTGCGTGCCCGATGGCACCGGTGGAACCGGAGGCACAGGCGGAACGACCGTCGACGCCGGACTCCCCTGCGACGGCCTCTGCGGGCCGGGCACCTACTGCGATCCGGTCACGGACAAGTGCCTGCCATCGGAGCCCTGCAACGGCATGTGCGGACCCGGAACCGTGTGCAACGAGCAGACCAACCTTTGCGAGTACTATCCGCCCGATGGCGGCGTGGGTGGTACGGGCGGAACCGGAGGCACAGGCGGAACGGGCGGAACCGGTGGAACCGGAGGCACGGACGCGGGTACGGTCAACGAGTGCCATCCGGGCGAGCTCTGCTCGCTCTACGGCTGGCAGGAGTGCCACTACTGCCAATCCGGCGGTGTGGAGTACTACTGCCAGGGCGGGATCATGTCCGAAAAGGACGAGGATCTCGGGTGGAACCCCACCTGCTGGAACAACACCAGCGGGTGCCCCCAGCTGGGCACGGACAACAAGCTCTCCATCATCGTCCAGACGGGTGAGAACCCGCCCCTCGGCGAGGCGCTCGCCACCTACTCCAGAGTCGAATACCCGCTCGACACGGACGAGACGTGGTACGTGAACCACGGCGCGGTCAACGTCAGCCAGATGGCGGCCGTGCTCAAGGACGTGGACGGCGACGACGCCGTCTACGCCAAGGACGCGGTGATCACGTTCACCGTGGGCTTCGCGCCCACCACGGACAACAACGTCATGGGCTGGGACCTGCGTTGCGGGCAGACCGGCGGCTGCGACGCGACGGACAAGTACATCCTGTGCGACGGCAAGAAGAACACTCCTCTAGCGGTCTTCGAAGACGGAGCGTTCACCACCGGCGGCACGTACTGCTTCGACAACTACCCCGATGATTGGGGGCTGAACGTCCGCTGCACGCTCCCCTAGTCCTCGACAACCTCAACACGGGGTGCTCACGTGAGCACCCCGCTCAACCTCTAGGCCCCTGTATCGATCGCATTCTCGCGACTCGGTGCAGGCGGCCTATTATTTTTGTATAAACTGCCGATGCCTTTATTAACAAAGCCGTAATCCTATAAACTCTTCGTCATCCTGACTTCCGGTTGTCATCCTGAACCTCCAGTCGTCATCCTGACCACCAAATCGTCATCCTGAACTTGTTTCAGGATCTCTGAACTCAATAACCACTGTTATTCAGTATGATTAGGAGTTAGATCCTGAACTGAATTCAGGATGACAGAAGGAGAAACAGGATAATAGGAGTGAGATGCTGAACTGAATTCAGCATGACGGAAGAAGGAATCAGCCCCCAATCGTCATCACACGCCACCCACGGTCATCCCGAACTCCCAAATCGTCATCCTGAACTTGTTTCAGGATCTCCAACCAATCCACCAAACAAATCTTCAAAACAAGGATTGTCTTTTAAGACTAAATTAATCTTCCAATCTCTGTGCCATCTTTTCAGTTGTTTTTCTCTTTCAATGGCCACGATAGGACTATTGGCGATTTCATAATAAACCAATTTAGTAATGTTATATTTCTTGGTGAAACCTTGGACTAAACCTCTTTTATGTTCGTCTACCCTTCTCAACAAATCATTAGTTACCCCGATATAAAATACGGTATTGACTGAATTAGTCATGATGTAAACATACATGTTTTTTGGCATGATAAAAGTATAACAGATTATGATGCTGATGGTGATTTGGTGAAGAGATCCTGAAACAAGTTCAGGATGACGAAAGGAGAAACAGGATAATAGGAGTGAGATGCTGAACTGAATTCAGCATGACGGAAGAATAAATCTAACCCCCTATCGTCATCACATGCCACCCACGGTCATCCTGAACTTGTTTCAGGATCTCTAAACTCAATAACCACTGTTATTCAGTATGATTAGGAGTTAGATCCTGAACTGAATTCAGGATGACAGAAGGAGAAACAGGATAATAGGAGTGAGATGCTGAACTGAATTCAGCATGACGGAAGAAGGAATCAGCCCCCAATCGTCATCACACGCCACCCACGGTCATCCCGAACTCCCAAATCGTCATCCTGAACTTGTTTCAGGATCTCCAACCAATCCACCAAACAAATCTTCAAAACAAGGATTGTCTTTTAAGACTAAATTAATCTTCCAATCTCTGTGCCATCTTTTCAGTTGTTTTTCTCTTTCAATGGCCACGATAGGACTATTGGCGATTTCATAATAAACCAATTTAGTAATGTTATATTTCTTGGTGAAACCTTGGACTAAACCTCTTTTATGTTCGTCTACCCTTCTCAACAAATCATTAGTTACCCCGATATAAAATACGGTATTGACTGAATTAGTCATGATGTAAACATACATGTTTTTTGGCATGATAAAAGTATAACAGATTATGATGCTGATGGTGATTTGGTGAAGAGATCCTGAAACAAGTTCAGGATGACGAAAGGAGAAACAGGATAATAGGAGTGAGATGCTGAACCCCCACTATGTCTTACGACTTCGAGGGGCACGTAAATTCAGCATGACGGAAGAAGCAGGATGGCTGATAGGTTCAGGATGACGAAATAGCTTAGCGTAACAATTTGGTTGTTCCTATAAAAAAATAGAGGCGGCTTGTAGTAAGCCGCCTCGAGTCACCTCCTTGTCCCGCAATACCGCGGGACGTTTGAGTTGAGTTCAACTGCGCGATTGTCCCCCATCCCTACGCAGGACGCGGGACGTGCGACGAGCGACGTGGACCCTATTGGTTGTAAGGATCCCACACCCGCCGGCAACCCTCGCTGTAGGGGTTGGTCGGCAAAGTCACGGCGACTGGCTGGCTGGTGGACGTCTCGCCGTACACGTTGTACTGGGGCGAGCAGACCCCGTTGACCTGTCGGCAGTCGTAGCACATGCCTTGATAGCAAGCGCCAACCGTGCCCGTGTACTCCACGAGGAACTTGACCGGCATCTGACTGGGGGGCAAAAGTGCCGTGACCCAGCCGCCTTCGGCCGAGCTGTACGTCATGGGAACGGTCTTGTCCCAATCCGTGACGTGGACGTCTGACCCGATGCCAGAGGGCGCGTCCATGATGATGCGAACCTTCTTGAGGTCGCCCTTGTAGCAATCGTTGTCGATGCCGTCCTCCACGACTTCGACGTTGCCCGGGCGACGCAGGTAATCTGCATCATTGCAGTCCGTGCCCACCAACGATCCGTCGCCATCCGCGTCGTTGGCCGAGGTTTCAGCCCACTTGGCGGTGAAGTAGAGATCGCATCCGCCGTCGTTGTTGGTGTGGAGCTTAGCCTCGGGCCAGGCCGCATGCTTCTTCTGGCCGTCCTTGGTCACCCAGCACTCGTACTTGAGCGCCGGAGCCAAAGGATCGGACGTGCAGCCCGAGTTTTTCCAGAAGTTCCCAGGCTCAGGATTCACGGCCGTGTTGATCTTGATGTAAGATCCCCATTCGGACGTGAACGTGATGTGCTGAGTCACGGCCGTGGCGGTGTACGGTTGACCGTTTGCGCCCCACTGCTCCCAGTCGGTGAGCAAGTGGTAGTAGCCATTGGCCCCGTCAGGAATCCCCTCGTCCGAGATGTACGTGTAGTACTTCGCGGACTGGTTATCCGGGTGAGTGATTTGACACTCGACCGTGACGGGCTGGGCTTGAACGCCCGAGTCACTGCCGCCCGTGCCAGCCGTACCGCCAGAACCACCAGCTCCCGAGCTTCCGCCCGTGCCGCCCGTTCCGGCGTCGACCGTGTCGAGGACGCAAACACCAGCTTCGCAGTGGGTGTCGGTCCCGCACATGTTGTTGCAGGGGTCGGCCGCATCTGCGTCGGTTCCGGTGTCAGCATCCATGCCGGCATCCTGCTCGTCGAGCTTGCAGGTCCCCGACTGCTCATCGCAGTGGGTGCCTTCGCCGCACATGCCGTTGCAGGGGTCGGTGTTGGCATCCGTGCCGGCGTCGCTGCCAGCCGAACCACCGGTACCCGCATCGGCTTCGTTGAGCTTGCAGGTTCCGGTCGCCTCGTCGCAGTGGGTTCCTTCGCCACAGTGGTTGCCACAGGAATCGGTGCCGGCGTCGTTGGTCGTGCCACCCGTACCGGCCGCACCGGCTTCACCGGCGCATCCGGCCGAACCGCCCGTACCCGAGCTTCCGCCAGTGCCGCCAGTCCCCTGCTCGGCCACGCACTGTCCGTTGATGCAGGACGTGCCCGTGGCGCACTTGCCGCCGCACGGCTCGTCGGCCACACACTGGTCGGTATTGGCGTCGCAGTGCGTGCCCGTAGCGCAAGCGCCGCCGCAAGGCTCGGTCGTGTTACCACCCGAACCTGCCGTGCCAGCCGAGCCCGCCGTTCCGCTGGCGCCAGAAGATCCGCCCGTGTTGGACGAACCACCGGAACCAGCGACTCCACCGCTGCCCGAACTTCCGCCGGTGCCAGCCGTGTTGTTGGTGCCGCCGGTACCGCTGGGCGGATTGGTGGTCGAACCACCCGTTCCGCCTGTGCCACTAGCAACGCACTGCCCGTCGACACACGAGGTGCCAGACGAGCAACGCCCTTCGCAGTCGTTGGCCGGCGGGTTCGTGGTCATGGTGTTGCCGTACATCGTCACCACAAACAGGACCGCCAACATCTTGATGCTTTTCATCGGTATCTCCTTGAACTTACGCGGTCTGAACCATCTTGGCCAGCCGCCTTGTTGCGCTGTTGTTGAGCCGCGAACGGGGGCTAAAAGCACCCCAACGAACGGAAGCGAAACACCGCCATTGCAATAAATATCGCTACCGCCAAAATCAAAACCATCAACTCAAACCCGCGCAAACCCTTCTGATTCATAAAATCCTCCCAAATATTACGCAGAGCTCCTGATGAGGCACCGCTTGTTAGTTGAACTCAATTTTCAAGGTGCGCCGTTAAGGTGCACCTTCTCGGGTAACCGGCCTTATCCAGGCGGTTTTCACCCGAAAAGAACCAACAAATATAGCATAAAAAAGCGTTTTTGTCAACCGTAGCAAGACAAAAAAACATCATCTTGTTAATCGGCTGACAAAAATATCAATATTTAGCCTAAAATTAGGTCAATTAGTTGTCTCGGACGGTTGACAAATGCTTCAAAAATGGTATAGTCAATTTGCTCCCAAAAAGACACCAAAAAACGGGGGTACGGCCTCAAGGCTCCGGCATTGCAGGCGACACCACCAGGGAAGGCCTCTGCGCGATCAAGAAACAACCGTTCGTACCAACGAACGGCTACGCAAAACGGCCTTAGAAAGGGAACTTTCTAAAAGACCTGGCTGGAGAAAGAGGCTGACATGATCCATCCGGTGGCCCATACGATACGTTGTTTCGGAAGCCAGCTCGGTTACCTTGGAGGTGAGTCATGCTGATCTTGGCACTACTCACCACCCTGGCCATGTTTCTACTCTGGTTGTATTCACAACTCCAATCGTCCGGCAGAACTTCCAACAGTCTGCCTTGGCCCGATATCAACATCGGATTCCAGCCTACGATTTTACTCTACCTGCCCGCCTCACCCATCAACCAACGCTGGGGCCTGCGCCCGGTAGCCAACTGCATGGAAGGCGGCATACGCCTTCCCGGCCGACAATTTCAACCCTCCCCGCGACCCCAACTAAAGGGGCGCTTATTTTTTTACTCAGCTTCCGGTGTAGCCGTTTCCCAGACAGCTTCAAACATAGCTTTAAGCATGTTGTACATTTCCTGGCTTTCAATCAAAAACACGTAGGGAATATCTTTCATGAAAAAAATAAAAATCTTGCCGTCCACAAACACCATGTCGCCGGTAAAAGTATATTTATCGTAAGGAATGGTTCTTTTTTGCCACATGTTTTTATCATACGGCGGGTCAGGCATGCCCGGCTTGATGGCTACGATGGCCCGGCCATGCGCCCGGCTGGTCAAATTCACTCTTTCTTGTTCGTTAACCTTGGACAGTTTAACCGTGCCTTCGTCGCGCGCCACAAAATTCAAAACCTCACCCTTGGCCTCACCGATCATGGCACGGCAAGTGCTCACGCCTTCCGCACCTTCAAAAAACTTAACCATGGGCTTGCTGCTGCCGGCCGAATTAAACAAGGCCATAAACAAAGGCAGAGCCTCCTGCAATCTGTTTTCTTTTTCCTGAATAGCTTTTTTCTCTTGATCGGTCAGTTTTTTCAGCACATCCGGGGACTCGGCCACAAACATGGTCTTTTTGCCTTTTTCAAACGTAGCCATCAAACCCCGGCGCTTTAAAGCCTCAATCATAACATAGGTGGTGGCGCGGTTGACTCCGGCTTTTTTGGCGATATCCTGCACACTGGCCGGCCCCAGTTCCAGCATGGCTAAATAAACCAAAGACTCCTTGTCAGACAAGCCATATTCAGCTAAACGTTCAATTAATTCTTTCATAACCATCTAAAATTAAATATCAATTAACAAATCTTCAAATCAGTCATCACCATTGCGTTAAAACCGGCAAGGTCTTTTGAGCCGTCACCTTCCAGGTGTATTTGGAAGCGCGGGCAATACCGGCCATACGCAATTTTTGCGCCAAGCCAGGTTCATCGATCAAGCGATTCATGGCCACTACCATGGCTTCGGGTTCGGCGGGCGGGAAAAAGACAGCTGATTCAGGACCGATAACTTCCACCAAAGCTCCCACATTGGAAGATAAAACCGGACAACCGCAGGCCATGGCCTGCACGGGCGGAATACCAAAACCCTCATACCAAGCCGGATGGATCAAAGCTTGAGCCGCGTTAATCAGATATGGCATATCGGCTTCGGGCACATAGCCCAACTGAATAATGGAATCTTTGTATGAAGACGCGGCAATCGCCTTTTTGATTTCCTCATAACCAAAACCCGGGTTACCCACCAATACCAAATTATTCGGATCCCCCACTCCGCGCCGGGCTTTAAACAAAGAAAAGGCTTTGATTAAATTAACCGTATTCTTTTTAGCTTCCAAACGGCCGATGGTTATAAAATAAGGACGGTTAAGACGATAACGGCTCAACCTTTCATCCAAGGCTTGCTGATCGGAAATCGGACGGTAAACATCATGATCCACGCCGTTGGGAGTGATGGCGATTTTTTCCGGAGGAATGCCGTAGCACTCGGCTATCTCTCGGCCGGAAAATTCGGAGACTGTTGCCACGCGTGAGGCTTTTTTAGCAATATCCTTGGTGCTTATTTCATGAAATTGACGGTCCCGTGCTTTATACAAATGAGGAAAACGATGAAAGCCTACATCATGCACCGTAACCACGGTTTTTTTGGGGATAACGCGCGGCAAAACATGCGCCGGCACAAATAAAACATCGGACGGACGACGGAGCATCTCCCAGCTTAGACGCAGTTGGGTCCAGCCCTTTTGCAAAAACCAGCGCGCGCGCACTTCATACCAATTATCAGGCAATTGCTCCAAACCTCCATGCAGCATCTCATTGGTATATAGAATCCAAGAGTTCTGGTCGCCTTGAGTCATCTTTTTCAGCTCCTGTATCAGATGCCAGGCATACCACTCCACCCCGGTTTTATTCTTTTTATTGGCGCGCGAAGCGTCTATCCCGATAATCATGTCAACAGTATAACATATTCACGAAACATGCAGCACGTAACATGCAACAACACCCTACAACAAAACTAACATTGTCATTGCGAGCGGAGCGTAGGCGGAGCGCGGCAATCTGCTTAGACAACTGGCTAATTAGCGAGATTGCCACGGTACGGCACTCGCGAGTGCCGTACCACGGTACGGCGTTCGCGAACGCCGTACCGTGCTCGTCGGACTCGCTCGCAATGACATGATTGTTGTTTTGTCATTCCTGCGGAGGCAGGAATCCACGGAGCCAGGGAACCCTCTCTTAATCCCTTCGACTGCGCTCAGGGCAGACTTAAGAGAGGGCAGGGTGAGTTTATAAACCAAAACCCCGCGTTCCCCACTCCGCTGACCCAACTTCGCATAAAGCTTCGATGGATTCAGCTTCGTGGGACAAGGCGCGAGGATGACGAAGGTTCGCTAACGCGGGACGATTGGGACGTGCGACGTAGGACGTTATATATGTTACGAGTTGCCCAAAATACTTCGTTTATATGAATCCAAATTCTCCAGCGCCACGCCCGTGCCCTTGGCCACGCAATATTGAGGTTCATCAGCCACAAAAGCCGGAATGCCCGTGGCTTCGGATATAATCCGATCCAAATTGCGCAACTGCGAACTGCCGCCGGATAAAACTACGCCTTTTTCCATCACATCAGCCGACAGCTCGGGCGGCGTGTTGCGCAGAACTTCTTTCATGGTATCGATTATGCCGTGCAATTCGTGTTGAATGGCATCCGTTATATCATCCGAACTAATGCCCACAATGCGAGGCAGACCGCTGATCATGTCGCGGCCCTTGATTTCCATTTCCAATTTATTCTCCAAATACAAAGCCGAACCAATCCTGATCTTGGCTTCTTCGGCCGTGCGTTCGCCGATAGCCAAACCGTACTTGCGGCGCACATGCTCTTGAATGGCCAAATCCAGCTTATTGCCTCCGATACGTACGGATGAGGAAGAAACAATCCCTCCCAAAGAAATAACCGCGATCTCACTCGTACCTCCTCCGATGTCCGTAATCATGTGACCCGAGGGTGATCCAATGGGAATATCCGCTCCGATGGCCGCCACAATCGGTTCTTTGATGATATAAGCCGCGCGCGCTCCGGCCGCGATAGTGGCATCGATCACGGCACGCCGTTCCGTGGAAGTAATCCCGCCGGGCACAGCCACCATGACTTCGGGTCTGAAAAATCTGATACTGCCCAAAGCTTTGTTTAAAAAATATCGCAACATGGCTTCGGTGGTGTGATAGTCCGCGATTACCCCGTCTTTTAAGGGCCGGCGCGCCACAATAGTATCCGGAGTGCGTCCGATCATGTCCTTGGCTTCTTTACCCACGGCCAAAACCCTTTTATCCGCCACCGAAACAGCCACTACGGACGGCTCGTTGATAACAATGCCTTTTTTGGGGATATACACCAAAACAGTGGTCGTGCCCAAATCAATAGCAACTTTTTTTGCCAGCATAAAACATGAAATTAACAGCTTTGCATCCAAAAATGAACACTAAAGGTATGCAATTTATTAAATAAAACAAAAACAACGTGCCCTCATCTCACCATTCACGCACGCAAAAGACAAGTCTTGATAAGTTAAAATTTCACTTTAAATCTTTGGTCATCTCGGGAGTCGGCTTCCACTTGATAAACCGCGTCTCCCCAGCGCGTATCAGCTTCGGGCGGATCAGCTTCCAATACCCGGCCCGGCAATAATATCTCCACTTCCATCTGCAGTTGATCCACCCCCGGCTGTTTCAGCCAATCCAAAACATATTCCCCGCGGCTCAAACAAGCCGAAGCTTCGGCCGGCAAAGCATAAGTAAAAGACAGTTCCCCCGTCTTCCCCGGTTCAATGGCCCAAAAAGCACCGAAAACGGTTTTGCCCAATTCTTTCATGATATCCACTTTGCCGGGCACAAACCGGCCGCCGGTTTGCAATAAGTCGCCCTGCATGGCGCCGGACGAAGACATAAAAGTACTGCCCTCGGGCACATACACGCGCGTATAACTTCTATATCTGGTATAGCGCCAGTCAATCTTGGACGTGGTATTTTGATACTTCAATTTAAGCGTGGCCAAAGGTTTGTTAGGATCGCGCGCGTCCAGCTGGTAAACAGCGCTTTTAACCATCTTGCCGTCGGTTTTAAGAGCCGCCAAATTGGCATCCACCACCCACAAAAAATCACACACCGTGGGTTTGGCTCGCCCGCTCCAATCACGCTTGTCCACCAAAGACTGCAAAGACGGATCGCGCGCGTAAATCATGATTTGTTTTTCATCCAAAGCCACGGATACCAAATTGATCAACTTTGGCCATTCGGAACGCGGCAAAGCTTGAATTTTTTGCGATAACTGAATCCCGATTTCATTAATCAAAGCTTTGCGGTCTTCAACTTTAATGCCCTGCTGTAAAAAACCGATTTCAACCTCATATTCAATCAGATCCATAAAATTATTATGGTCATATGTCTGACCGCCCACGCTGATAGGACCGGTCAGGCGCAAAAGACGCCTGAAAAACTCGGGCTGTAAAGCCACCACTCCCTGGGGATTTTCGTTCAAACCCAACAAAGCGGTTTCTCTGATAAAAAAATCCAATACCCTGGAAGCTGATTCAACAAAATCCGGCGACCAATTAGCATCCCGCATAAACCAAGCTTTAACTCCCAGATGTTTGGCCAAGGGTTCGGGGGGCGTTTCATTCCAGACCCCGGAAACGGGGTTATCTATATTGTAAACATCCGTGAATTGAAAATCCGTGATTTCGCCCGCGTCAATTTTTATTTTGCCCACATTGCCAATAAATCCTCCGGACGGCCTCATCTCATCTGAATTCTGTAGAACGACCAAATACTCAACCGGCGCCGGATAACCGGCCAAAGGAATAGCCGCTTCGAGTAAAGGCACGCTCTGGTCCAAAGCCAGCCTCATAACGGGCAGCAGTTCGGCCACCGGATTCAGAGCCTGCCGCATGGACGGCAGCAAGCGATCCTGCGGGATGTCCTGCCATAAAGCCAAAGCCAGATCTATTTTGTCCCTGGCCAACCTGATCTCGGGCAGGGATTTGTCCAAAGCCGATAGCAAACCGCGTTTTTCTTGAGGTGACAGATCCTGCCAGCTCCGGTCATCAGCGACCCCGACTTCAGGTTTCACGCCCGCGCTCTGCAGAGCATCGGACATGGCTACGGCCACGTGCAACAAATCTTCCAAGCTGTCCAATGAATGGACTCCCACCGCGGCCACGTCCTGCAAGGCTCGAACTTGAGTGCCGACATAAGGCAGATCCCTGAAGAATCCCACGCCCTGTAAAGAATTTCTGAAAATATCAAGCGCAGCGCGCGCCCGTCCGGCCTCATCTTGCGCGGCCTCGTAATCCCCTTGTTCCAAATTGATTTTCAAAGTATCCAAAGCCGTTTTCACGTCTCGTCCGGCCAGCAAAGCCTTGCCAAAGGCGTAAGTCGGAGGAATTAAAAATATCGCCAGTCCCAATAACGCGAATAAAACGATCATTAAAAATAATTTTATCTTTTTTTTGGGTTTGCCTGCCGGTCCGGCAGGCGGTTTGGATGCAACCGAAGAATCCCCGGATTCGCGGGGAGGCGGTAATTCGGCCGCCGCCGGACAGGTGAGAAAATTGGGCGCGGGTTTTTTCATGCTGGCTTAAAAAACCGGGCGTTCGTTGGCATGCGGATTTGGTTTGCCCCAGTACTTACGGAAATAGTATAGCGCACTTACGATATGAGCGCGCGCGGGCCTGTTGGTAATTATTTTCCAGGGCCACTCCACCTTGCTTTCACGGCGATGATAATGAACCAATCGGCTGTGCGGAAAATACACCACCCGCCACCTCTTCTCCCAAGCCCGCCGGCAAATGTCCAGCTCTTCAAAATACATGAAATACTTTTCATCAAACAAACCTATCTCATCCAGAACCGTTTTTTTCATCATGATAGCCGAACCCATCAAAGCATCGGTTTCAATGGGCTTTTGAACCGGCATAACGTCTCTCATCAAATAACGGGACACCGCTCTACGGCCGCGCGGCAACCGGCCCAAAACAGTCCGACGATAAAAAGGTATGGTCCAATGAGGAAAACGGTAACAAGAGTCCTGCCTGGTCCCATCCGGGTTATTCAAAGCCGGCCCGCAAAAAGCCACGTCCGGATGTTCATCCATGAACTTAACCAATTTTTCCAGTTCACCGGCAAAAACCGTGATATCCGGATTAAGCAGCATAATATATTGACCCAGAGCTTTTTTGATGGCCAGATTATTGCCCGCCCCAAAACCGATATTTCTGGGCGCGTCTATCACCTGCACCCAGGGGAAACGCTGTCTGACCATGTCACCCGTGCCGTCGCCCGGAGCATTGTCCACCAAAAAAAACTCAAAATCAAATTTAAAATCAGAGGCTTCCACGCCTTTCAATAACAGCCTGATCAAACCCGGAGTCTTGTAACAAACTGTCACAAAACTGACTTTTGGATTCGGTCCAAGCGGCTGACTGATGTTGCTGGGTCTTTCCGGCATATCATATCCGAAGCCAACCTAAGTAAACCAAGGAGATTGATTTTTATAGGTTGTATGCATTACAGACAGCCACTTCTTACGCTTTTTTAGCATTTTTGGCAAGCCTGCCAGAGCCGTCCAGTAGCCCTTAAGCGCGGCCCAAGAAAATAAAGCGGCCGCTAATTTTGCCAGTTCATAAGGCATCAGCCACAACAGACAATGCCAAAATTCCCGGCCCGTTAAATTTTTGACCAAAACCCAAACATGATTCCTGGTGGATAGAAAATTGATAAAAGCCGGTTTGTTGCGCCTCCTGATCCAAGCGGACAGCCAGCCGCTCTTGCCGCTCGAAGGAGCGCCCCGGTGATGCCAAGCCACGGCCCGGGGCACCAAAGCGGCCCGCATGCCCAAATGACGCATACGCCAGGCCACGTCCACATCTTCCTGATAGGCAAAAAAATCTTCATCAAAAAATTGCTGATCTTCACTGGCCGCCAGCACAGCGGACGCGCGATACAAAGCACACGCGCCCGTACAGCCGAAAATATCGGTTTTTTCATCGTACTGTCCGTGATCTTCCTCTTCGGCTCCGCGGTCATATGGGCGCAAAGATCGGCTTAAAAACAAACCCATGGCATCAATCACCTTGGTTTTGACGGTTTCTTTTTGATCACTGTCATTATACTTGAGATGGGCACGCCATAGCTTGGGGTTGCAGGCTTGAATTTCCGGATGGCTTTCCAGATAATCATACATATGACGCAAACAGTCAGGCGCCAGTTCAACGTCAGGATTGCAAACCAAAATATATCTTTTGCTCAAATCCGCTTCTTTCCACCACGATAAAGCCAAGAGTATCGCCTGATTATGCGCTCTGGCAAAACCGTAATTACGCATGTTGCGCAGAACGCCCACAAAAGGATATTCTCCGCCGAGCCACTGACCGCAGCCGTCAGTGGAAGCATTGTCCACCACGGTTACGCGCAAAGGCATATCTTGATCGTCCAAAGAGTTAAATAACGCGGGCAGATAATTCATGGAATTCCAGGCCACGATATTGACGGCCACCACGGCCTCGGGATTATTTTCCATATTATTTATTTGGTATTTCTTGGCCGGATACGCGTTTGGGCGAAACATTAAAACCCAAACGCCCTTTGCCCAGCATTAAACGGGTTTGCGCGTCGATGGCCGGGATGGCGCCAAACAACACAAAAGTAACGGGCAAAAGAATCCACTGAAAAACCGTCACCACCAAGGTTTGCCAGCGGGACACATGAGAAGGCCTGCGGGGCAATAGCGTGGCGGATAAAGTGGCGGACACGAAAACGCCGATCATGGCGAAACGCATCAGCCATTCCAGAGTAAAAGGCGTATTTTGAAACACGGCGTAACTCCGAAAAGTTTCCGGAGCCAGCCAAAAAGGCAGACGTCCCAATAAAAAGACTAAAATCGGGACCGTAGCCCAAGTGTACATACCCTCCAATTGCTTCCATAAAAAACTGACTTTGGTCAAAACAGGCATTTTGCGGTCTCTGGCGAAAGCCATGGCCATAAAAGGAAAGTTCTCCACGCCCCAGGCCCACCTTCTCAATTGTTTATACAAAGCCGATAAAGCCCGTGTATACGAACCTGACATGACCGTGTCCATGGATACCGGCAAATAAATGGGTGTCACCCGATAATCTCCATGATAGCGCATCAAGCCCTGCAGAAAAATACGCGAATCTTCGCTCACAATATCTTTTTGCCAAAAATCCACGTCCACCAGCATGCGCATGCTCATGGAGTGCGAAGAAAAAGTCATCATGCCTTCGGGCCTGGCCAGCTCGGTCATCAGCCAAAAAGTGGTGCCGAACATGGCCACGCGCACGGGCGCCGGCGATTCCCACAGATTATTGTTATATAAAACCACGGGCTGATAAGAACTTCTGTGCGGATCTTCAATGGTCAGAAAATTATAAGTGACGCAGGCGAAATACTGCGGATGCGTGACCGTGTCCACGTCAAAAGAGGAAACGATTATTTTATCGATATCCAAACCCAATCTTTGCACTTCATCCAAAACCCGGTGCCCCATCCAATTTACATTGGAACCTTTGCCCACGATTTCACCGGGTAAATCCTTGGGATGCAGGGTGGTCAGAAAACCGAAAAACTTATCCGCGTATTCATGCCTGATAATCTCGGCCTTGGGCTCAAAGGCCTCGCGCGCCCTTTCTTCGCCGCCCAGCACCACTATCATCTTCTCCTTGGGATAGGCTGACGCCAGCAAAGAATTCAAACAGTCTCTCAATACCACGATATCTTCTTTGACCGTGGGCAATAAAATCACATGATAAACCTCTTCAAAGCCGGTTTGCGCGCGCGCCATGGCCAGCCAATCTTTTTTGATATGCGTCTTGTACTTGAACCAAGAAATGATGGAAAAAGGCAAAAAATAAGCCACCCTGAACAGCCAGTATAAATCGTAGACAATAATGAAATAAACCATCCACAGCGGACGATGATAAGACAAAATCAAACTCAATATGATGGTCGTCCAAACCAGAGCGCCCGGTATAATTTCGTAGATTCTTTTTTCCAGCCTAAGCAAATTCATACGATCATTTAATGGTTATGTTGGGCTCTTGATCATAAATCGGAGGCGCATAGGCGACCGGCTTAAGACCTGAAATTAAAACCGGCACTTGAGAGACCTGAAACTTTTCTTGAGCCGTCAAGGCGTACAGAGGCAAAGAACCGAAATCGGCCAAAAGATTAGCCGCCAAAGCCCCCATTCTGACACTGGAAAAAGATCCCGGACCGCTCACCAAACAAATACCCAGGGCGCCGCGCAAATCATGAAGCTTGATTTTGGCGGCCAAAGACGACATCAGGCCCGGAGCACCGGGCTTAACCTTCCATAATTTGATATGCCCCGCCGGACTTATCCAACCGAATTCGGCGGAAGCGCGTGTCCGCGTATCTATATACAGCCAAGACTTCATAACAGCGTCTCTTTCTTTTCTTTTTCCAAATTCAATTTATCGATGGCCACGCATTTATTGCCGTTAAGAACGGAAATCAAAAAACGATCCGTAATTTCGCGCCGGTAAGCAAACTCCTGAGGGGACAGACATGTAAAATTAATCTGGGCGTTCATGTCTCTTTCAGCTTTGTTGATCAACTGTTGCATCTTGTCCCCGTCCAGCGTGCCCACGATAAACAAATCCACCGGATCTTTTTGCCCCAAAAACGTGCCCATAAAAGCCAAATATTCCACGTTGCCAATGGAGGCGATTTCGCGATGCAAGGTCTTATCCATTAATAAATGGGACTTGATCATCAAAGATTTGATTTCGAGCAGCAAGGGAAAATTAGGATTGATCTTATAGTATTTACGCTTCAACCCCGGGCGCTTGGCCTGGCCGCTGTCAGCTTCTTCCATTTCCGTAATCAAACCAAAACGGGACAGGTTTTCTATCTCCCGTCTGACCGCGTTGATTTGCGTATTGATCCTGCGTGTCAATTCTCTGATAAAAAAAGCCTCTTCCGGTTGATTGAGGAATAACATCATGAGCTTGACTCGCGTCTTTGACCCAAAAAGGTGTTCAAGCATAAGGACAACTATATCCTGCCCTTTTTACCCACTCTTGACAAGACCCGCCGGGCGTACCGAAAATATGCTAAGAATATAGACGAAACCATGGCTTTTTGCGTATACTTGTTAAAACGCTCAACATGACTGACACGCACTTCCGCTTTGCCGAAATAGAATACGGCAACAGTCCGGCCGATGAAAAAATCGTGGGCGTATTTCGCTTCGAACAGCAGAATAACAAACAAGGGCCCCAGCACATTGTGGTGGCCGAAGTCTTTTCAACTCTCTACGCCTACGAGCGTCTGCTGGATCTGATCAGCACCACCGTGGACCAATCCCGCGCTTTAACGTCCGGCATGACCATCGATGCTTTCGCCCGATTTGAAAAACTCATTCAGCGCATCAACGAAGCCGTCCAAAGTTTTGAAGAAAAAGAACCCACACCCATCAACTGGAGCCGGGTCAATATCATGATCGTCGAATGTTCACAGGGCCAGCTCTGCGTCAGCGGACATGGTTCATTGATGAACATCTATTTGCAGCATAAAGAAGACAAAACTTATCAAGCTTTTGATCTTTGCGGTTCATTGGAACAGCCGGCCGCCGCAGACTCCAAAAAAATATTTTCTTCGGTTTTGTGCGGGGACATGAAACCGGGCGACTTGTTCTTTTTGGGCTCATCCAATTTTGACCGCCTGAAAGAAGAATTGAGCATCAAACAAAAACTGATGACCGAGCCGCCCATTTCCGCGGCCATGGAAATCAAGCAAGGTCTGGAAAAAGCCGGCATACCGGATGATTTCGCGGGCATTATCATTTCTTGCCACGCGGCCA
The DNA here is from genome assembly GCA_002070095.1 of Parcubacteria group bacterium ADurb.Bin192. Lineage (GTDB taxonomy): Bacteria > Patescibacteriota > Patescibacteriia > 2-12-FULL-60-25 > 2-12-FULL-60-25 > MWCR01. The sequence continues at coordinate 64,417 of MWCR01000005.1, forward strand.
ATCAAGCGGGCAAAAGTCAGCCGGCCGAACAACCCAAAAAAAATCAGGCGCAAGAATCAATGCGGCAGCTGATTGATAACGAGCTTAACACCAGTCAAACCTTGGCGCCCCTGTTAAACCCCGTAAAAAACAACAAGCCCTCATCCCTTGCGCCGGCACCCGCCTCCGTTCCCCCCGCAAAAAACGGCTCCGGAAATTCTTGGTTATGGATTTGGCTGGGTAAACTCAAAAAAATTAAAAAAGCTAAAACTCCGCCCCTCACACCGGCCGCTGAAACAACCATGCGCGGATTGGACGCGGGCCACAAAAACCTGTTTACCACGGGCCGCAAAATCGCCATCGGCGCCCTGGCAATTTTAATGGCGGTTTCAGTCATCACCTACTCCACGGTCAAACATAATAAAGAAGTGGCTGCCGAACAAACCCAATGGGAAGAGGCTTTCAACCAAGCCGCGGATTTCCGCAACCGGGCGGAAAGTTCTCTGATGTACGCGCGAGACAGCCAGACCAAATCAGAAATTAAATCCAGCGAAGAAATAATCGCCGGGCTGGATCTGTCTACGCCGGACAGGCAGGAAAGAACGGCGAAGCTCCAGAGCGAATTGGATCAAATCAAAGAGAAACTGCGCAAAGCTTACACGGCTTCGGGCATTATAGAGCTTTACTCTTTGCCGGCGACCGCGCCTGACGGCCAATTATCAGCTCCTGTTTTGACGGAAAAATCAGCCTATATCGCGGACAACACCAACCGGCTGATCGTTAAAATCGACCTGAACAGCCGAGCCGCCCTAAACATAGCCCTGCCCGAAAAAGCAACCAAAATAGTCAGCGGCGCTATTGGCGACAAATCCTTGGTCTTCTTGGATGACAGCGGGCAATTTATAGCCCTGAACCTGGAGACGGACGCCATTCAAGCCCTCAACCAATTCAACAAAACCACCTCCACCCAAGACCTGGCCATCTATAATCAAAGAGCCTACATCTTGGATGGCGTCCAAGGACAAATTCACAGATTATCAAAAACCGGCGCCGGCTTTGGATCTCCCGCCAACTACACGGCGGCGGGTGAGAACTCGGCCGTGAACGGCGTCAGCCTGGCCATAGACAGTAATGTTTATGTGGGTAAAAGCGACGGCACCGTGGTCAAATTATTATCCGGCAAACAAGAACCCTTCTCGCTCGGAACCGTGGATCCGCCCCTCAAATCACTATCCGCCATCTGGACAGAAACGGACGACAGCCGTTTGCTGGCGACCGATCCGGCCGAAAAAAGACTATTGATATTCGATAAAAACGGTTTATTATCAGCCCAGCTTTCCTCCCCTGAATTCACAGCTTTGCGGGATGTTACCGGGCGCTTGGGCGAAAAAAGAGCCCTGGTGGTCAGCGGCAACCGGCTGCTCATCGTGCCTCTGCCATAAAAAAATCCGTACCCCGGGGTACGGATTTTTTAAACCATCTTGATTTATTTAAGAGTGGCTTTACCGCCGGCCTCTTCAATTTTCTTTTTAATCTCTTCAGCTTCGGCTTTGGGAGCAGCTTCTTTGATAACCTTGGGAGCGCCGTCAACCATATCCTTGGCTTCTTTCAAGCCCAAACCGGTCACCTCGCGCACCACTTTGATAACTCCGATCTTGTTGGAGCCGGCCTCTGTCAACTCAACGTTAAAATCAGATTTCTCTTCAGCGGCCGCGCCGGCGGCTCCGGGAGCGGCCATGGCCATCACCGGGGCCGCGGCACTGACTCCGAATTTTTCTTCCAAAACTTTAACCAGCTCGGACAGATCCAAAACCGATAATTTTTCAACTTGTTCCACGAGGGCCTTGAACTTCTCCGGCACCTCCACGACTTTTTGTTCGTCTGACATATGTATGCAATACAAATTAAATCACGAATTAATAAGAACTGATTTAGGCGGCAGTCTCAACCGCTTCTTTTTGTTGACGGATAGCATCCAGCGCTCTGACAAAACCGGAGACCGGACCGTTGATCACGCCCACAAACATGCCATACAACTGTTGCTTGGACGGCAAGGTGGATAAATTAACCACATAAGCCTGATCAACCGCTTGTTTGCCGTAAATTCCGCCAACCAATTTAAGGGTTGATTCTTTGGACATATCGCCCAAAATCTTAGCCGGCGCCACCTCATCTTCACTGCTGAAAGCCACTCCGATCATGCCGGGCAAAGCCTTGGCATCCAACTCAAGACCCGCTTCTTTAGCCGCCAAATTAATGATGCTCTTTTTAGCCACCACATAATTCAGATTCTGCTCAAACATCTTTTTGCGCAGAACATCGGCCTTGGACACATTCAAGCCCTGATAGTCCGCAAACACTACCGCCTGACTGTCTTTAAACAGCCGGACCAATTTATCTTTCGCGTCTGACTTTTGTTGCTTGGTTTTTGCCATAATTATTTACTTCAAATTCATTAATTGATTCGACCTTTGGCGCGAATAACCAATGTCCAATCTATCCAATAACCAATATTGGCAGTTGAAATTGATTATAAAATACCCACAGCATCCTGTGGGGGTTAAATATCCGCTCTAATAAGCGAAATTTATGTCCTCGGTAGGGTGTCCCTCGGTCAAGACCTGCTTGCCTGGGCGTTTAACTCCTTTTTTGGCGGAGCCCTACTGTCTATGGATGCTTGTGTTGAGCCAAAGTATAGGCCGACCCGGAGAGCCTGTCAAGATCTTGAACATTGTTAAACCCATCCCAAGCATGAGATACTTAAACTCACAATATGGAAACTCAATTCATTCAAGCTCCTTCCGCGGAATTGCGCGTATTGGATCTGGGAGCGCTGCGCCGCATATTCGTTAAAGGAACAGCTGTGCATAACGGCCAAAAAACCTCGGCCATTGAAACCATTGACACTCCATATACGCTGGCAACCCTGCGCCTGCTGGTCAAACTCAAAGGCGACTGGTGGCTGGACGAACTCGAAAGACGCAGCAACCCCAAGTACATACGCCAAAGGCTGGAAGGTTTAATAAAACGTTTTGGAGATCTGTCAGGCGCCAAAGTACTGGATATTGGCTCGGGCAGCGGATCTTCAGCCTTGGTTATGTTGGACAGCGGAGCTCAATCCGTGCACGGCGTGGAACCAAACCCTGATTTTGTGGCGCTGGCCAATCAACGCGCCCAAGAAGAAAATTTGGCGGATAAAACCAACTTCGTTCAAATAACCGATACCTCCAACTTGCCGTTTGATAATCATAAATTCGACCTCATAACTTTTAATGCCGTTCTCGAACACATCGAACCTCAAAAAAGACCGGCTATCCTCCAAGAGGCTTGGCGTTGTTTAAAACCAGGCGGCTTGCTGGTAATCACAGAAACCCCCAACAAAATCTTCCCCTACGACGGGCACACGACTCATCTGCCTTTCCTGCCCTGGCTCCCGCTCAACTGGGCCGTAAGTTTGGCTAAAAAATATTCGCGCAATTCACCGCGCGGCTTAACCAAAGAACAATACATCGCCGAAGGCATAGTCGGCAGTTCTTTTTGGCAAATCAAAAAAGCCCTGCCCGAAGCGGTTTGCCTCAACCTGCAAGGCGGTGACGCTCGTTGGAAAATATCCTTAAAACCCAACAGAGCCGCTCTCTCCCCTGTTCTTAAATTAAGTGAACTGCTGTTAAAGACTTTAAAAATCCCCTTGGCCGCTTGTCTGCCGGTTTTGGATTTGGTGTTTAAGAAATAACCGTGCCCACAAATTTTTGGCCGTTAAAAATTTTTTGCAAATTCTTCAGATCCCGGCCATTGGCAATCACAGCTTGCATTCGCCATTTGGAAGCGGCTTTTGAGGCAATGGGATCAAACGGCACGTTCATACCCGGTATCCATTTAGAACCCACCAATCTACAAAATTCCGTCCATTTAATCTGATTGATGGGCCTGGCATCCGCATGCGCGTTCGGATCTTTATCGTACACCACGGATACGTTGCTCAAATTAATCACCTGCCGGGCCGCGAACCTCTTGGCCAATCTCACAGCCACGTAGTCCGTACTCCAACCCGGTTTCCAGCCGGCCGCGATCAGTAAAGACTTGTTCCAATTAAGCGGTTCACGCGGATCTTTGATAACCCGGTGCAAAGCCTGCTCCCTAAAAACAGAGCGCAATAAATGAGCGTTTAATCTGGTGGCATGGATGCCCAGCCAATCCACGTCTTCGTCAGCCAGCCGGCCAACCGCCCGGGCGGCACGCTGATAAAAACGGGCCGTCGAACCGCCGCCGACCACTATCACGAATCTGTCTCCTTTCGTAATACGCGATTTGATTAAACGAGCAAAGCCTTTTAAAAAATCCAGATCTACGCCACCATTGGGCACCAAAATGGATCCGCCCAGAGATATGACAAATAAATCGCCTTTTTTCATGTTTTATTTTTTCTCTTCTCTTAGTAAAGTGTTGGACACCCAAGACACGGCCCAAAAAATCAAAGCACCGCCAAACGCGGCCCAAAAACCATGCACATCAAAGCCCGGCACCAAGTAGGCGGCCAGCCAGAACATCAGAGCATTGATGACCAAAGTGAATAAGCCCAAGGTTACAATATTTACCGGCAGGGTCAGCAAAACCACCAAAGGACGAATAATGGCATTGATCAAGCCCATGACCAAGGCCGTAATCAAAGCCGACCAAAAATTCTGTACATATACGCCGGGCACCAAATAAGCGGCCAGCATAACAGCTAAAGTATTAACTACCCATCTGACTATTAACATACAAATATAAATTATGAATTAATGACCAATAACCAAATCCCAATCACCAATTAAGGCATCGCCATTTATTGTTTATTAATTATTGAATATTGGTTATTAAGTGATTGATCATTTGATTATTGGTTATTGGTTATTAAATGATTGGTTATTTATTCAGATTTTGTATTTCATTGATTTTATTTTCAGCCTGTTCCAGCTTCAATTGCAAAGCCTTGGCCAGTTCCATGGCTTGTTCGTATTTTTTCAAACCCAGCTCCAAATCCGTTTCTCCCTTCTCAAACCAAGCGGTGATGGCTTCAAGCTCGGCAAAAGCCTGGCTCACATCCAACTTTTCCTTTTTATGCTTTTTTTCGGTCATATTAAAATAATTTAGACTGTTTTAACTGTTTATGCAATTCCAAGTCTTTAATCTGCGCGGTGCCCGATCCGTCTTGCAGAGTGAAACCAACCACACTTCCTCTGGATACGGACTTGATAGAAGCAACGGCCCGGCCCTGCTCATCGGTTAAAATGGCGTATCCGCGCAACAAAACATTCTTAGGATCCAAAGATCGCAATAAACGCAGACTGGACTGTAATCTTTCCCGGACACTGTCCAGCCACTGTTTCGCGTTGGAACCGCACAAAAACGACAGCTGATTAAGCAGTGCCTTTTGATTGGTTAACCAAACGGCGGGCAAGCTCAAGGAACGCGACAACAAATCCTGACGGGAGGCTATCAGGTCTTTAACTCTTTTTTCTATATCCCCTGTCCGATAAGCCAAGTCTCTTAAAACATCTTTTTTATCAAGCACTACTCTCCTGGCGCAATCCGTGGGCGTGGAAGCCCGCTCATCAGCCGCCAATTCCACCAAAGACAAATCCCTTTCATGACCGATGCCGATCAAGGTTGGAATTTTGGAGGCATACACCGCGCGCACCACAAACTCGTCGTTGAAAGCCATCAATTCTTCGAGCGAACCTCCTCCCCTGGTCATTACCAAAACATCATATTTATCCGAAAATTTATTTGCCAAAGTAATAGCCTTGATTAGATCTTCGGGCGCGCCCAGGCCCTGCACTTTTACGTGATACAAATCAATCTCCAAACCGCTCCATCTTTCTTTCAAAACCCTGACAAAATCCCCATAAGCCGCGCTTTCGCGTGAGGCGATCAGCGCAATCCGGTTTGGAAAAACCGGCAAAGTCCGTTTGCGCGAAACATCAAAAAGACCCTCGGCTTCCAAACGTGCTCTAAGCGCGGCCAAAGCTTTTTTCAAAGCTCCCTCGCCCGTCAATTCCACCTTGGAGGCGGTTAACGAAAATTTGCCGAATTTGGCGTATATGCGCGGAGAGCCATAAACCCTGACCTTCATGCCGTCTTCAACCGGTACGCGCAGCTGCCAAACGGTCATAAAAACATTAACCAGACCCTGTTCGTCTTTCAAATCAAAATTAACCCATTGACCTTGAGAGATTCTAAAGCTTGATACTTCACCTTCCACGCACAGCTCCTGCGCGTCCCATGAACGATCCAAAACATCGTTTACATGTGCGATAAAATCACTGACACTGAAAACCGTCATGTTGATAGGATGCCACGCGCACAAAACCTAAGCAAATAAAAAAGCCCACGCCGATCAAACGCGAGCCAAGAATGAGCTAACCCAAAGCACAACCTTCACAGCAAACCGGGCAGCGGCCGCACGAGACGCACATCTCATAGGCCCGATAAACCCAGCCGCAGGCCGGACAAGGATGATGAACCACCTCAACTCCCTCAAAGACCTCCAAACCCTGATCTACCCGGTTCTTCCATCCATGCCAACAACAAATCAAACAAAGTTCGCAGGCAAAGCAGTATTTCTCGCGAGGCACGTGCTTTTGGCACTGACTGCAGATGAACAGAATGGATGGATGGTTCATGTACCGCCTCCGCTTTACGAGCTAGAGGTGTGAGACCGGTCCGCCATGCTCATGGCACAGATTCTGCGTCTGACGCATCTATCCTTCACCTTCGTCCTCCTGGTAAAAATCAACGCGCCAAAACTAACACATCTTGCTGATCTTGTCCATATCAAAGACAGACGCCGAAGCGTCTGTCTTTGATTTTTTTAGACCCATCTGTTTAGTAAAGAAGACCGCCCCATTCAACCAAGGTAAAACCTTTTCTTTCAGGCGTAACAATCTCAGGCGCCTCCAAAGATATAGGAGCGGACAATTTTTGCCAGTCCATAAAAATGCGAATACTCATATCCGGTGTGGGAGTCACATAGAGCGGAGCGGCTTTGTTCCATTCATCGGTCAAAAAGGAAAGCCTGTAATATGGGGCGCCCTGCATTTCAGGCAACCAAAATTCCATAAACTCACGCGCTTCAACCTCATTCAGACCATATTTCGGTAAAATATCTTCTAAAAATTCAGCCTGTTCTCCATCTTTGACCACAAAGCCTTGTTTGGGAGTTTGATAACCCACGCCCAAACCCTCCCAGTATAACGAGCCGTAAGTCTTGCCGTCCGAGTAGTCCAAGCGACCATCCGGATGAGCCATCACCCGCCAACCCGTGGCCGGATAGGCCGGCTCACTGACTGTCACTTCAATAAATCTTGGCAGTCTGACCGATACTTCAGCACTCTGTTCGGGATAAAGATAGATGACCGGCTTACCGCACTCACCCAAAGGCTGTAAGTCCTTATCCGTATATCTTACCCACCGGCCAAAAGCATCCTCCCAAAAAAACATGGGCACTTTTTTACTTTGAACCAATTGTTCAATGCTAGGCTTGCCTTCCGGAACATACCAAGCATCATAAGCCAAACGAAAACCTTCATCATCCAAGGGATTTTTTAAGACATACACAGGCTCGCCCTGCTTGGTCTGGCCGGCCTCCACCAAGTCATCCGCCCTGATTGAATTGACCTCTACGATATCCGTACAATCATGTCCGCCGCAACCATTAAGCATGTAAGGATCATAAGCCCCTCCAAACCGGCCGTCCTGCCACACGATATCTTCAGAGCCGTTAACCTGACCCTCATCAATCACCGAGGAAAAAGCATAAGCCAAGCCATCCGGTCCATAAACATACACACAACCCTCGGTCTTGGCATAACTTTTTTGCGACCTGGCGTACACTTTTCTACCGTCCCGGGTTTCGCCTATCAATATAACGGCCGATTCATCATTGGGATATTCATGTAAAAACAAATCCGTCTTGATATAAGGACCTCTGACATCGGACCGAATAAGACGCTTATTGTTTTCCAAGATCAAAACTTGGGGCATGGAATCCAAATCCTTTATCCGCATATCATTGGCCGGCCTCAAATATTTTGAAAAATCAGTATACCAATAATCACCCACCGCGTGCGCTGTCAGCAACAAAGGCTTGCTGTCTCCTTTGGGCATAACCAAACGATGATATGACGGTCCGGGACTGCCCAAATCATAAATCGGCGGATCTTGTTTCCAAAGATAAACCGCTGATCCGTCATAGGCTCCTCCCCGCACCACCCCGGTCTGCCACACAGTTGACATGCCCAAAGAGTTTTTCAAAAGCTCCTCAACCGCGGCTGTGGAAGTATTGGCCGCCGCCTCAAAGGATGAACGTAATAATTTATCAGCTTCCGGCCAGTTCAACCGTCTGATCTTTTGCCACTCAACCTCCAAAACTTCAGTCCCGGCCACAGCCTCAGTCACAAATGATTCTTTGAATTCCTTAATGTACACTTCTTCGGGATTATAATCCGCCGGTTGTCCGTTCCCGGTATCCGTCTCGGATAGACTTTCAGAATCTTCAGCTTTAACCACTTCCAATTCATCCGTGACCGCCGGAGACTGAACAGTCCCAATGGATTCTTGTTTCTGATCTGTTAAAAAAACAAAAGCTCCCAAACCCAACAGCAAACCCACGGCAAAAACCGCCACTATACCCCAGACGGGCACAGGCTTGGACATGAACACTTCTTTTAATTTGGTTAGTCTATCAGACATATGAATCAAAAAAATGACAATAATAATTATTTAATTGATCTAATAACCCCGTTTTTTATCTGAAATGACAGATTTTCGTGGGAAATGGAAGCCAGATACTCCAAACGCAGCCGTCTGGCATCACCGGTCAATAACAAGGGCTGGCTCTTGTCTATTTGTATGGGGAAAAGATGCATCTCCCAGGCCTCACCTGCCAGCACTAAGCCCACGACTAAACCCAAATTAGTCTCTTTGGACCAATCTTGATCAAAGATAAAATTTCCTAATGAATAAGCAATGGGACGCTCTTTATAAACCTCCACGGACTGCATCCAATGCGGATGCGAACCAATAACCGCATCCACTCCCAAATCAATCAGCCAATGAGCCAAATCCACCTGGCTCACATGCGGCTTGGCCTGATATTCATTGCCCCAATGGATATACACCACCGCGTAATCAGCTTGTTCTAAGGCTGATTTTACAGCTTGTTCGGCAGCCTGTTTATCCAAAGGATTGTCCGTGGTATTAAAAGCCAACAAAGCGATTTTACGACCACGCCTTTCCACCATGGTCATGGCATTTTCTGCATCATCCAAAACCTGATCTCCAAAAACCTTGATGCCGGCTTCGGCTATGGCCAGACGAGAACTCTGTGCTTCAACCTTACCTTGGTCGTAAGTGTGATTATTAGCTTGAGACAAAGCATCAAAACCAACCTGCTTCAAAACCTCTAAGACCTTAGGGTCAAACATGAAATCCACTTCGCCTTTATCCGGAGCACCTCTCTTGGTTGTTACCGGGCCCTCTAAATTACCAATCACCAAATCCTGTCCTTTGAAAAATCTATCTTCCGCTCCGCGGATACGCTCCAAAGGATAATCCATACTTCCGGCACGCGCACTGCGATCCGCCACATTGCGGTCAAACATCATATCGCCCACCAACAGCAGGGTGATATTTTGCTGATCTTGAACAGCTCCGGGTGAAAAGGAAGCTGAAATATGACTGGTAGAATCCTGACTCAACTCGGCTTGCATCAACCGCAAAGAATTGGTTTGAGCGTGCACGGTAACCCGGCCCAACTCCAAATCACGCGCCGCTTGTAAAACAATCCGCAAAACAGACGGAGCATCTATCTCCGTACTTTCAACCTCCTTGTACGCCAAAGCCTTAATCACATCAACCGTCAATCTGTCATGAAAATCAGCCGCCTCGGCCGGCAAATAATGCGAGGCATCTATACTGCCAATCAACACAGACTCGGGCTCAAGCCTTAATCTGGCGGACAATAAATCAGACAAAGATCGCGTAACCTCTTCTCCGGCCTCCGGCCAAACCATGATCGGCACTATTTCCACTTCTTCCCCCCAAACATGCCGGATAATGGGCGCCAGAGCCGATAAAGCCAGTTCCTTCTGATATTCGGTTTGATTTTGCGGCCACGGCTCTTGACCATCAACCGTCAAATCCATGGGTGAGCAAATTTTATATCGGCAAGCTCCAAAATGATCGGGTACCGTCAGATAAACTCTTTTGGGTTGAGGCACGGCCGATATCAAAGAAACTATTTCTCGAGCCGCAACCAGATGATGCGGGACTAAAATAATACGCGTGCCCGGAGCCACCCGCCAGTCATGCTTGGCTTGAACGGCACTCTCCAGAAGAGAAGGCGAAAGACTGTCACCCAAAAGATGGGTGTAATCCTTAATCACCGGTTTAACAGATGCTTGGACCTTGGGTTGATTATCTGTTCCCGGCTCATCCTGACCAGCCATGATCGCCAGCTGATCAGAAGGGGCGTTGAAAATCAAAGACATCCATAAAAAACCGGCACCCAACCCGCACAACAGACCGCCCCCCAAGGCCGTCATTAATAACCAATGATTTTTCATGGCTGCAAAACTTCTTCTGAGCTACCGTTGACCATGATGTAACAAGCGCCCAGATCAGTACAAACATCACCCATGGTATTTTCGATTTGAGCCCTGATAGCCGCCACGCGGCACGAACCGGCTACCCCGGATTGTAATGTTTCATCAAAATTCATAAACAAACCCTCACCCTGCCAATAAACTTCAGGCTGATTAACATAATCCGGCAAGCTGGTGACATAGCCCGCGTCTTTTTCAGCCACTGTCGGCCCAAGCAACAGCTCGTGCATGGCAACGGCCTGAATCGGATCAGTGACCACGGCCGTACGTTTAACCGCATACACCTTGGAACAGTCCAGCATATCAGGATCTTTTTTCACGTTGCTGAAAAATACTTCAACCTCTTTGGTTTGCATCTGTCCAAAAACTACAGGCACGGAGAGCAGGATGACATCCGAACCATCTTTAAATGATCCGTAGTAAATCTCCAGCAAACCATCTTTGGTTTGAGGCAAGATATCAAAAAAGCCTTTAATCTTATAAGGACCGGGTATGCCAATATCCGGGCTATCAGCTTGAGCCATGCCTCCGGCCACCATGTCTCCATTACCGTCTTTAACACGCCACAGAAAACTGTTCTCAAAAACAAAAGTCAAACCGCTCAACACAAAAGGACTGGTCAAAACCGGCTTGCCGCTCTCTCTATCCGTCCCGACCGTCATGGTCAGAGTGGTGTTGGTTTCTTTATTTTCAAAAAACAGTTCGCGCAAAACGACCAAATCTTCGTTCACTAATTGACCGGGGTTGGAATTTTCCCCTTCCTTGATCACGGCCGAATAATCGCCCGCTCCGTCACTGCAGCCTGATCCAAAAAACACAAAAACCGCTAAAAAACAAAAGGCGGCTGATAAATAGAGTTTGCTTGTCATATACCACATATAATGACACCTGCCTTGATTTATGACAACCAAGCTAAAAACCGACCTCCTGCCCCTCAACGTAGACCTTGCCCGGCATTCTACGGCCATTAACCGGTACGGTAGCCAAAGTTTGCTCAATTTGAGCTAAAACAGCCGACTTTCGACAGTCATCCATCGGATCATCAAACAAATTTTCTGAAAAATCACCGACCAGCCTGCCTTTTTCGTCCACTCCAACCCGCCTGACTCGCACCCCTTCCGGGATGGCTGACAGCCAGCCCTGTTCCGCCTCTTCCGAGGTCGGGCCTTTGACCAATTCATGCAGGACAGCTTCATAATAATTCAGTTTATGACCGGAGGTTGATACCAAATCCCGCTTAACCGCCAGCACCTCGCTACAATCCATATCCGCCGCCCGCCGTTTGAAAAACAATTCCACGGTTTGTATTTGCGTCTCCAATTCAACCTCGTAACTCACCAAAGGCTCGGTTTTATGCGCGGTTGCGTAAAATTTCAAAAAACCGCTCTGTGTCCGCGGTATTTGTTCGTACCAAATAACCTCATTCCAAATACCATCATCTTGCGTCACCCGACCCTCGGCCAACCGAATGCCGTCCGAGTCTTCCAAGACCCAATCCGCGGCCTCCAGCTGCAATAAGATTCCGGACAAAACAAAAGGATTGGGCAGGGGCCGAGATAAATCCATGGAAATTAGAACCCGGTGCTCCAAAGCAAAATCTGCCGGCGACGTACCGGTTGTCATACTCTGAAGACCGTCAGCTGACCCCACCGGCTGAACCGATGTTTGATCTTTCCGCTTAAGGCCGTGCCAGCTGTTATTGGCTATCCATAAAGAACCGGCCAGCAGTAAAATCAAAGCCGTCAAACCGATTATCTTAACCGGCTGAGTCATAAACTTAAGTATTGGGCAAAACCACTATCATTAACTTGGCGCCGTTCATCACATCACCGCCGTTCCAGTCGTGCGCCGCTTCTATGATGCGGCTGTAAGGATAAACATAATCTTCTCCTTTGCGGGTTCCGGGATCTCCGGTAATAAACAAACCGTCATCCGTATAACCCTTGATCACCAGCATATGGTACAAAGGTCCGCCGTTGCGATAATTAGGGTTTTTCAAAGCCTTGCCCGAAAAAGGAACAATCACCGGGTAACCCCTGGCCAAGATATTCTTAATATCTTCCGTGGTCTTGAAGGACAAGACCCTGACATCTTTGTAACCAAAATAATCTTTAATGATTTTAGCGGTCTGCGAGGCATCCGTATCTTTGTAATCGCCGTATTTATCATTTTGATAAGTGACCAATTTCTTGATAGCCTCATCGGCCGCGTCAGGATCCAGACGCTTGGTCAAACCTTTGTAGAAAGCATCCACCATGATTATGGAAGCTTCTTCGCAAGCTTCCTGGTACGGAAAATCCCAATTGGCATGAGGCGCCTGGCTCATCCAGGGGACAGCCAGGTTTATCTCCGGAGGTATGTCCACCAGTACCTGTAAAGGATCTGCCAGCGGAGATTCATTTTGGGGACTGGATTCCAAAATAAAATTTTCCGAAACAGCCGTGCCGCCCTCTATGGGCGAAGGCGGAGCTTGAGCTAAATCCGTACCGCCGGTTCTGGCCTTTTCCTGAAAAGCCACGGCCGCGGGCAAACTGGGACGGTTATACTCTTCCCACAAGCTTATAAGCCAGTGCCTGCCCAAGAACCCGGTTAACAATAAAAAACCAACCAACAAGCCTCCGGCTAAATAATATTTTTTCTTCATAAGCTTAGATCAGCATAACAAAAAAGAGGCTTATTTTCAAACCTCTTTTTTAAGACCTGAAATTATTTTTTCAAAGCTTCAATCTGCACGCTGTCCATCACGTCTCCCACGGCTATTTTTTTAACCACTTCCATACCCGAAATGACTTTGCCAAAAATACTGTAACTCGGCGGCAAGGGGGTATCTCCCAGCATAATAAAGAACTGCGAACCGTTGGTATTGGGGCCCGCGTTGGCCATGGCCACGATGCCTTCGGTGTACGGCAGATTAACCTTATCGTCTTCAAACTTATAACCCGGACCGCCCGTGCCATTACCCAAAGGATCTCCACCTTGAATCACAAAGCCGGGTTCCACCCTGTGAAAATTCAAACCATTGTAAAAACCTTTGTTGACCAAATAATAATAATTGGAGGCGGCCTTTGGCCCTTCTTTGGGCAAAAGTTCAAAAACGATATCGCCTTTGGCGGTTTTAATGCGAACCTGTTTATTGGCCAATTCAGACTCGGGTAAGATGCCGGGGAAAGCTAAAATTTCTGGCTGAGTATTTTCCATAATTGGAGGTTGATTATTGTCTAAAGATGGATTAGTGGAGGTAACGGGTGGCTGAACCTGATCGTTGACCGGGACGGACGCGGCTTCCGGCTGTTCGGTTGACGTATCATAAGCAGTTTGACCATCAGCCTGTTGAGGAACCGTCAAACTGTCGGCCGGCTGGCTCTGACCCGGAACCGGAGACTGATATTTATTCAAAGCCACGGGCGATTCGTCCGGACTGCAACCCAGACCCAAAAAGACTAAAGAAAAAAGACCGAAGAAAAAAGACCATGAAGCATAACGTTTTATTGGCATAGCGCCCGTATTTTATACTATGCCCGCGGGCCGGCATAGTGGATAAACTAATTTTCCCAGGGTAAAGACGGCGCCAAGCCCGAACGTGTTTTTATGCTGTCCAAAAGACAATTCGCGGACTGCCATTGTCTTATCTTTTGCATATAAAAATCATCTCCTTCAAGCATGCTTTGAGACAAATCGCGCCCGCGTTCATCCCGAGCTTTAATAACGGCCGGCAAAACATCACCGGGCAAAAACAATAATTCAATCATGACAGCTTGAGAGGAGCTTTGTTTTAAAACTTGCATGGCTAAAAATCTGGCCAAAAAATAGCCGTAAACCCCGGATGAATGCCAATCCGCGCCCGAATAAGCCGTGGAGGGCAAAGAATAACCATAAGGAAAATATAAACCGCCAGACCGGCCCATACTGAATCCCAGACCCGTGTTTTCACGCGCGCCCAAAGGATTAATCTTGATCTTTATCTCGCAACCCGCCTTCAGATCATCCATTATCCGCTCAAGCCAGCCTCTGACTTGATCCAAGGGCTGGGTGCCATGATCCACACTGATAACCACCTCAAGATCCTTGTTGTTTTTACTGATGACAGAAACATCTCCGCTCGCGCCCAACCAAAACCAATCCGGGTCATGACGCCTTTTATCATCCAATAAACCGGCTATTTTTTTGGACCAATAAACCGGCCCGGGCAAGTAATCCGGAGTTTCTTTGGCGGCATAACCATTGATCAGAGTCGGAAACTCACAAGACTGACGCAATCTGCCCACCGATTCACCCACGGCCGGCTCAAGCGACACAAAAATTTCAAAATCATCGTAAACACCGCAGGTGCCCAACAAACGCCTGACCAAAAGCGAAATATCAAAATCCGCCTCAGACACATATTCCCCGGTCACGAACAAAGCTCCTCTACCTCCGGATACGGAACATCTGATTCTGGAATTGGGATCCCGGCGCAAATACTCTTCGGCTATGCCGGCTGCTAAAAAATCACACAAATTATTCGGCTCGCCAATCAAGGGCGCTCTGGCTAAACGCATAACCGCCTTAGCCTACCCGTCTATCAAAACCAGAGCAAGTCCGAGCCGGCTACATGTCGTCCACTTCTCTTAAATAAGTAATCTTGGGCGCCGGCTTATTGGAATCAATTTTTTTCCAAACAGAAACGGTTTTTGGCTCGGATTGATGGATTGAAACCGCTGGTCGGCGGTATTCGCCGTTCCCGTCCAATTGAATGGACGGTTCTTCATAACCGGTATATTCGGCTCGCCCCGATTTCCATGAACTCCGATGTTCCGACGACCCTGAAGGCACATTCAGACGGTCAAAAAGATGAGGTGAAAGCTCCTCAATAAACATGGATGGCCGGCAAAAAGTCATGGCATCATAACCGGCTGTTTGCGGATAAGATAAAAACAAATGATTGCGGGCCCGAGTGACGGCCACGTAAAACAGCCGCCGTTCTTCTTCGATGGTATCTTCTTCCAAAGCCCGCGGGCTGGGGAAACCCAAATTGGTTAGATGAATCACAAAAACCGTATCCCACTCCAAACCCTTAGCCTGGTGAATGGTGGATAAAACCATGCGTTCATCCGCCTGCAAACCATGACCTTTTTGCGAAACAAAACCCGCGCCCTCAAGCACCGAATCAGCCAAAAATGAACCCATATCAGGATAAGCGTCAGCGAACGCAGCCAATTGTTCCAAGTCCTCCAAGCGTTCTTTCCAGTCCGGATATTCACGTTCCAAGTAATTGCGATACATGACCGAGCTCACAAAAACACGCACCATTTGCCCGGGCTTAACCGCTTCGGTACTTAACGGCTGAAAAACACTTAAAGCATCTTGCCAGCCGCTCTGCGCGCGCGCCGGCACGGACCCTTCGGCCAACCCAAAAATATCCGATACACGATCTAGACCGCGCAAATTGGCAATTATTTGAGAAGCTGAAGCCGCTCCGATGCCGGCTTGCATATTCAATACCCTGATCCAGGCGGTTTCATCTTTAACGTTCTCGGCTATTCTGACAAAAGCCAAAATATCTTTAATATGAGCTCTTTCAAAAAAACGCACGCCTCCGCGGTATTCATAAGGCACGTCCCTTTTCATCAATTCAAATTCCAAAGCCTGCGAGTGAGCCGTGGCCCTGAAAAGCACGGCCATGTTGCCCAAAGCCACTCCTTGTGAGCGCAAAGTCAAAATCTTGTCCGCGATGACAGCCGCTTCCTGACGCGCCGAAGGACAAGCTATGAGTGTGGGTTTAAGACCCTGCTCTTTGAGACCAATCAAATCTTTGGCGTATTGATTGACATTGTTTTTCAAAGATTCATTGGCCACCTCCAAAATTTGAGGCGTGCTGCGATAATTACTCAAAAGCTTAAATATTTTAGCTTCCGGCCATTGCTTGGGAAAAGCCAAAATATTTTTAACGTCCGCTCCGCGAAACGCATAAATGGATTGCGCGTCATCGCCCACGGCAAACACATTGCCGTGCACCTGCCCCAAACTGCCCACCAGCCGAGACTGTAAAGCATTGGTATCTTGATACTCATCCACCAAAACATAACGAAAACGCCCGCTGATCATGGCCGCAGCCTGGGGCTGTTCCTCCATGACCCGCAGCCAATTGGCCAGCATATCATCAAAATCCATGGCATTGGCCCGCATTTTTCTTTGCTGATAATTTTTTAAAACAAAATCCAAATCATGGGCGCAATCTGAAAAATTGGAATATTTGACCTCTAAAACCTCCTGCAAAGACAAACCCGTGTTCCGGCCATAAGAATAGAGATGCTGAATAACGGACGGCGACGGAAAGCGTCTGGCCTTGGGATCTATTTTAGCGTCTTTAAGCACGGCTTTAATCAAACTTCTGGCATCCTCTTCATCCAAAATGGTGAATTGGGATGTGTAGCCCAAATTAGGTGCAAAGGAACGCAATAAACGATTGGCCACCGCATGAAAAGTACCTCCCCAAACACCTCTGGCCGCCGGGCCCGCCAATTGACCTATCCTGTCCAGCATTTCCCGCGCCGCTTTGTTGGTGAAGGTCAGCAATAAGATGGATGATGGGTCCGCGCCCTGTTCCAATAAATAAGCCACACGATAAGTGACGGTCCGCGTTTTACCGGATCCGGCACCGGCCAAAACCAAGCAAGGACCATCTCCGTGCAAGACAGCTTCCAATTGTTCTTGATTAAGTTCTTTATTAAAATCAATCATATCTTTGCATGTAGCATGTAACATGTAGCATATAGCAACCTTACTACTCGCTTCTTGTTTTATGTTACATGCTACATGTTACATGCTACATGTCTTACGCCACGAGAGTTTAGCAAGCGGACACGGTTGACACAAACCCAAAAAATTGCTTAATTACCATCACCAAAAACGGAGGTGAACAATGAACCAGGAACTCACCGCCCGGGACTTTCCGACGGTTTACAAGCCATACATCGACTTCATCGAACTAATGCTAACCCCGGCCCGATTCCAACACTGCCTAGGCGTAGCACAATGCATGGCCAAAGCGCACCATATCTATCCACAAAGCGGCACCGCTGTTCAGGACTGGATCCTGGCCGGCCTGTTGCACGACGTGCTCAAGGAGGCGAGCCTCTCAACCATGCTTTGGTGGATCAACCGGCACAAAGCGAGTTTACTGGATGACATTCCCGCTCATCTGCACGGATGCCCGACTTACCTGCATGGCCCGGCCGCCTCTGTCTATGTCAGACATGCCCTAGGACTGGCGGACAGAGACCGCGACTTTTACGCGGCCATTGCCGAACACGCCGGCGAATACCCCAACATGTGCCTCATGGCACGCTGTCTGCATGTTTCTGATATGTGCTGTCCGACCACCCGGTACCAGGGATACGGCAAGCTGGCCAGAATCTTTTTCCAAGGCCGTTTGGACGAAGCCGAGATGCTCCTGGACGCCTGGATCATAGAATCCATTGGTAACTTCGGCGTTCCGGTCCACCCTCACCACCCTGAAAGGCTGGCCGAACTCAAAAGAAAAATCAAGCCCGCGCCCGGCTTCTTCTCGCGCACCGACCCCTGACAAGGGTTATTTTTTTATATCAAATTTCTTATACTCTCCGGGCTTGAGACCGGCCAAATCAATCTGACCTATGCGCACACGTAAAAGATCGGACACTCTCAAGCCCAAGACCTGAAACATACGCCGAATCTGACGCTTTCTGCCTTGAGTTAAAACCAGTTTGAATTTGTAATTATTTACATACGCGACTTTCTTGGCCGTCAGCAATTCACCTTCATCAACCACACCTTTAAGCAGTTTATTTTGAATTTCTTTGGCCCACAGCGCTTCCGGGCCGCGGCCCACATTCCGGCTGTTGACCGTAACCTCATATTCTTTTTCGTGCTCATAACGCGGATGAGCCATTTTTTGGGCATAATCTCCATCATTGGTCAGAATAACCAAACCGCGGCTTCTTTTGTCTAAACGACCGACCACAAACAACCGATCCGAACTTTCCACCAAATCAAAAATATTTTTTTCACCTCTAAAAAATCGGTTGGTACAAGTGTAGCCCTCCGGTTTATTCAAAGCGATATACACGAGTCTTTTTTCAGTTTTTAAGGGACGCCCGTCAACCAAAATCTCATCATCGAGTTCTACGCTCTGCCCGATTTTCGCTCTTTGACCATTAACTCTGACCAGCCCGGCCGTTATCAATTCCTCGGCTTTACGTCTAGAACAATAACCTGAGTCGGCTATGGCTTTTTGCAAACGCATAATCTTAGCAAGAATTAATCATTTAGTTAGATTCTCCCGATGATTCTATCGGGATCCCGATCCCACCTACGTCAAGGCGATGGTAGGCACCGCGAGTATATTATTATTATTCACGAGTGTCGGGACCGATTTAATTATTTGGCGCTTTTTAGTTTTTTAATAATTTTGCCGGGAATGACAACCGAAGTTATTAATTAATTTACTGGATTTGATATTTAAGCATTTTATATTTGATAATTATTCAGCCCCATATGCTTGATAACGGTTGATTTTATGCTCTTCCAAATTGCGGGCGTAATAAATCTTGCCTTGATCATCGTGCAGATAAAAATAATAATTGCTGGCTTTTGGATTCAGAGCCGCTTCAAGGGAATCTTTGCCCGGATTGCAAATCGGCCCCGGAGGCAAACCCGCGTTTTTATAGGTATTATAAGGCGAAACAATCTCCAAGTCCTGCAAAGAAGACCTGGCCCGTCCCGAACCGGTCAAATAATTAATGGTCGAGTCAAGCTGTAATCGCATACCCGCTTTCAGCCGATTTTGAATTATGCCCGCAATCATTCTGCGTTCTTCCGGAGTACGTCCCTCCTTTTCAATCAAAGACGCCATAATGACTATTTCGTGCAAACCGCGATCTTGAGCATCCGCTTCCTCGACAAACCCTTCAGTATTCTTAGCAAAAGCCTGAAGCTGTTTAAGTACAAAACCCAAAGGCAGTTGATCTTTCCAGACTCGATAAGTGTCGGGAAATAAATAACCCTCTAGGGTTGCATCGGGCGGCAAGTCTGACAAAAACTCAAACTGTTCGCGTAGAGCCGGCGCAAAACTCTTTTCAAGCGTCCGACTGCCGACCAGATCCGAATACTCTTCCATGGCAACTCCATAAGTCGACAATTCCTTGGCTACGTCATCCAAAGTCTGCCCCTCCAATATGCGGATAGCTATCTCGTCGCGCTTTGGCCCCAAAATAAACACGCGCGCCAAATCTCGGTAGGATGCCCCGGGCGCAACCATATAATCACCGGGTTTGGGTTTATCGGCCTGTTGATCGATCAAAGCGTAAATTTCATAACCCCAAGCTGAGGCAATTACGCCTTTTTGTTCCAGTATTTCAGCGGTTTGTTTGGAATCGATGCCTTCAGGCAAGTTGATGCTGACCACGGAAGACCCGGGCGTGCCAAAAAAAGCGGACGGCACGAACCAAGCCAAAAAACCGGCCAACAACAAAAAGAATACTCCCAACAGCAAAGCTATTTTCTTCATACTCTGATTTTTTTCAACGCATTGTGACCCAAGCGTACCAAGCAATACGCCAAAAATCCAATCAGAGCGCCGGACAAAATATCGGTCGGATAATGAACCCCGGCCGCCACTCTGCCCAAGGCCACGCCCGCGGCCAGCAATAAACCAAACCAGCCTAGTTTTTTGTTAATCATAAACAAGGCCGTGGTCATGGCCAAGGCTGTGGCCGTATGGATGGACGGCCAAGAACCGGTTAAAGGCGGAGGAATAAGCACCACTACATTGTCCCAAAACAAAAACGGCCTGACGCGCAAGACCAGCAAAGACAAACTCTCGCCGATCAAGATAGCCAAACCCGCGGCCCAAACCGCTTCTTTGGCTATATGTTGTTGCACCTTATGACCATAAACCCAAATCCAAAGCAACAAAGGCACATAAGCGAAAATTAAAACCCTGGCTAAAAAAATAGCCATCCACTCGCCTAAAATAGAAACCAAAAAAACACTCTGAATCGCTACCACCAACTGTGCTTCGAACATGCACGCATTATATCATGTAACATGTAACTCGTAACACGCATCAGACTCACTCACCCTCCATGTTACATACTATATAAGCGGTCTGCCCAACATATCCGGTGATTGGGGTAATTCCATTATTTTTAAAATCGTGGGTGCCACATCAGCCAACATGCCCACCGGCGGAGTCATGCTTAGATCTCCGCCAATCACGTCACCCGTGGGAGCACGCAAACCCTCGTAGGCTTTACCAATAATAATCAACGGTACGGGATTAGTGGAATGTTCTTTGTCTATGGCCCCGGTGGTTAAATTTACCACCTCTTCTGAATTGCCATGATCAGCTGTAATCAGCACCACTCCGCCCACGGCCAAAGCCGCGTCCGTAATCTTGCCCAAAGCCACATCCACGGACTCATGCGCCTTGACCGTAGCTTCAAAATTGCCCGTATGCGCCACCATGTCCGGGTTGGCAAAATTGGCCACCATAAAATCAAACTGCCCGCCTGCGATATCCTTAACTATTCTTTCGGTAATTTGTGGGGTGGACATTTCCGGTACCGTGTCATAACTGGAAACACGCGGTGAAGGTATAATCACTCTCTCCTCTCCCGGAAATTCATCTTCGCGCATGCCGTTAAAAAAGAAAGTCACATGAGCGTACTTTTCTGTTTCCGCGATATGCAATTGCCTCAAACCCGCGTCTGAAATAACTTTAGCCAGACATGATTCAACGGCCTGCGGAGGAAAAGCCACTTCCACGGGCAAATCTTTTTCATATTCGGTCATGGTCACCAATCTGAAATCCTGAAAAACCGTGCGCTCAAATTTATCAAAGTCCGGCAAAACCAAAGCCTTGGTCAGCTCGCGCGCGCGGTCAGGACGAAAATTGAAAAAAACAGCCGAATCACCGTCTTTGATAGTGGCTATCGGCTTGCCCCCTTTGGTGATGACCGTGGGCACCAATTCTTCATCATACACCCCGGCCGCGTAAGACTTTTCTATGGCTTCAACCGCGGAAGAGGCTTCTTCTCCCTGACCTAAAACCATGGCCCGATACATTTTTTCCAAACGATCCCAACGGCTGTCACGGTCCATGCCGTAAAAACGTCCGCCTAAAGTGGCAATGGTCCCCAGCTTAACTTCTTTAATCTTTTGTTCCAATTCCGTGATAAAACCCAACCCGCTGTTAAAAATGGTGTCGCGTCCGTCCAAAAAAGCATGAATGGCCACGTTTTTAAAATCCTGCATCCGGCATAAGTCCAGCAACGCATAAAGATGATCAGTATGCGCATGTACTCCGCCCGGAGAACACAGGCCCATTAAATGCAAAGTGGATTTATTTTTTTTAGCCTGCTCAATAGCTCCCAATAAACCCGTATTTTTATAAAAAGATCCGTCTTCAATGCTCAAACTAATGCGAGGCAGACTTTGAAAAAAAATCTTGCCCGCGCCGATGGTCAAATGCCCCACTTCGGAATTGCCCATCTGCCCCCAAGACAAACCCACGGCCTCGCCGTTGGCACGCACAGTCATGGCCGGATAAGTTTCCACCAGATGTTTGTAATGCGGCATGTTGGCCCTGGTCACGGCATTGCCTTCGGCATCCGGCGCCGCGCCAAAGCCGTCCAAAATCAATAAGACAACGGGTTTAGGTCTCATACGAATAGTCAATATTCAATCTGCAATAAGCAATAACCCAATACATAATCATGATAATAAATTCCGCCCCTTCATTTCGTCCGGCTGACTGACGCACAAAGCGGCCAAAATAGTAGGCGCCACATCGGCCAAAGTGCCCACTTTAAGTTTCTTGTCTTTGGACGCGCAACAGATCAAGAAAGGCACCGGGTTGGGATTATGCTGTGTATCGCGCTCACCGTGCGCGCCGAACAATTGCTCGGCATTGCCATGATCGGCCGTAATCATCAAACAGCCATTAGCCTGCTTGACGGCTTGCCAAATCTTACCCAATGGCTCGTCCAAAGCCTCACAAGCTTTAACGGTGGCCTCAAAATCACCCGTGTGCCCAATCATATCCGCATTGGCGAAATTGGCGCACACAAAATCATACTTTTTCTTGACCGCGGAAATCACGGCCTTGGCCACTTCCGGTGCTTTCATGCGCGGATGTTTTTCCAGCGCAGCCGTGCGGATGGATTGAATACGCACACGCTCTTCATCAAACTTAGGGGTGTCATAACCGCCATTAAAGAAATACGTGACTTGAGAATATTTTTCCGATTCGGCGATATAAATCTGCCGCTTGGAACGCAAAGCTTCCACCAGGGTGCAAGACAATTCATGGTGCGGAAAAGCCGGCACCGCGCCGTCAATCTGTTTGCCGAATTCAGTCATAGTAGCGAAATACATGTCTTGGCAAAATTTTTGGCGCGTAAAAGCATGCTTATTGCGCCGGGCAAATTCTTTTTGAATAAACGGTTTGACCATTTGACGTGCCCTGTCACTGCGCAAATTCCAAAAAATAACCGCATCATGATGGTTGACCGTCACCGGCTTTTGGCTGTCATAAGTGATAACCGTGGGCAACATGAATTCATCGCTCTCGCCTCTGGCATAAGCTTGTTCTATGGCTTGAATCGGGGTTTCGGCCACCACGCCTTGGCCGAGACACATACAATTATAAGCCAATTCCGTGCGCTTCCAATTACGATCCCTATCCATGGCATAGAATCTGCCCATGATGGTGGCAATACGCATGTTAGGCGTCAGATGTCTTTCCAGCTCCAATAACAATTTGGACGCGTGATAAGGAGCTGTGTCACGTCCATCCGTAAACAAATGCAAAGCTACCTTGGGCAGTTTGAGACGTTTGGCAAACTCCACCGAAGCCAGAATATGGCCAAAATCAGCGTGTCCGCTTTGATGATTGGTCAACATACCAATCAAATGCAAGGTGCTGTTACGGCGCAAAACATGCAAAGCGGCTTGGGTAAAAGCCGGGTTATCTTCAAAAATTTTCTTGCTGATGGTTTTATTGATTTTAACTTTATCACTGACCACGGGCCGGCCAGCGCCCAAAGTTGAGTGCCCGGCCTCACTGTTGCCGGTTTCGCCCACGGGCAAACCCACGGCCGGGCCGTCGGCCTTGAGCAAAGTATGCAGATGATTGCCCCATAAATGATGCCAATTAGGCATTTTGGCGGCCATGACCGCGTTACCCGCTTTGTTTTTGGAATAACCGAAGCCATCCCAAATTAAGAGCACCACCGGACCCCGGCAAAGCTTGCCCTTGGCCTTGGGCGCTTGTTTATAACAAGGAGACATAATATTCAAGTATTAATCATACCCGCAATGCGACCAATGAACAAGTGGATTTTTGGCTAACCTAAAGGACTAAATTTAAAGATAATTACGAATTACGAATTAAAAATTACGAATATTGGTTTTTGGATGGATAATAGTCTTGACAATTTGGGCTTTTTATGCTACATTGACGCGTTCCATACTCGGCCTCCATGTGGGCGGCCGGGCGCGTGGATCCCTGTTTTTGAGCCCAGCTCGAACAGGTTTTGACAACGCAACAATTTTTTTTCGTGTACGACCTCATAGGCCGGCACGAACGAGGAGGATTGAAATGGCAGCTCCCTTTGCAGGAACGCCGGTCGCCGACGACGCGACCATCACGACCACCACCGACACGCCGGTCGACTTCCAGTTGACCGGCACCTGCGCAGGAACGATGCACTTCACCATCGTAACTGCGCCCGCCGAGGGCACATTCGGTAACTTCGACGAGGACACGGGCGAAGGTCAGTACGTCCCCGCTCCCGGATTCGAAGGAACCGAGGCGTTCACATTCACCGTCGATGACGGCAGCGACGTCTCGACCGAGGCGACCGTGACGGTCGAAGTCATGGCGGCAACTGCAGGCGGAAGGGCATGCCGCCGTCGGGCCGCAGGTTGTAGCGGTAGTCGAGTTCCCGCAGGCTGCGCTCGAGCGCCGGGAACAGGAAGGGCAGGGCGTAGGCGTAGTTCCAGACGTGGGTGCACGAGCCCTCGCAGCAGCCGGCCT